>JACKKG010000001.1:1622500-2222500 GCA_020637515.1 Rhodobacter sp.
GGATCTGGGCCGCGAAAGCGAGCTCAGGGTCTATGAGGGGATGTGGCACGCCTTTGCCGATATCCCCGAGGAGGCGCAGGTCTATGACGCGATGACCCGCTTCCTGCGCGCGCGCCTGGGCTGAGGGTCAGGCGCGGCGGCGCTTGTCGGGGGTCGGTGCGGCCGTGGCCAGGGTCGCGCGGATCGTGTCGGCGGTGCGCAGATAGTGGTCGCGCAGCAAGGCGACGGCCTGTTCGGGCGTGCGCGCCAGCGTGGCGTCGGCCAGGGCCTTGTGCTCGGCCTCGATGTCGCGAGTGCGCGGCCCGGTCGAGGCCAGCAGAACCGGAAGCCGGTAGCGTTCGGTCGCATGATAGAGCCGCTCGAAGAAATCGAGCATCCAGTCCGACCCGCAGGCCGCCAGCAGGGCGCGGTGAAAGGCGTGGTGACGCGCTTCCAGTTCCCAAAGGTCGGCGTCGGGGCCGCTGCGGTCGGCTTGCAGTTTCAGCGCATAGAGGGCGGCCACGATCGCCGCCGCCCAATCGTCGCCGCCCCGGGCGATCGACAGGCGCAGGGCCTCGGTCTCGATCAGCAGGCGTGTGGCCAGCGCGTCCTCGAATTCCGCCAGCGACAGCGGCGCCACGCGGAACCCGCGCAGCGTTTCCGAGGTGACCAGACGTTCCGCACCCAGCCGGTTCAGCGCCTCGCGCAGGGGCGAGAACCCCATGCCGTAGCGTTCCGCCAGATCGGCCAACCGCAGGGGGCTGCCGGGGGCAAAGGCGCCGCGAACGATGTCGTGGCGCAACCCGTGATAGGCTTTTTCCGCGAGGGTCATGGCTGGGGTCCTTTCCTGGTTCGATCCTAGGCAATGCCCCGCAGTGCTGCAATCCGAATATTTTCGAAGATTATTATTGTTGTCGAAACGATCCTGGGTCAGACTGGACGCACCATCGAACCGGAGGGGGCATCATGGCCAAGCCGAGAGAGAACTACCGCGAAGATGTCGCGGGCCGCGCCAATGTCGAGGATACGCCGGAACTTCTGGCCTATTACGACGAACTGGACACCTATAACGCCGGCGCCCTGTGGACCGTCGCG
Organism: Rhodobacter sp.; assembly: GCA_020637515.1. Lineage (NCBI taxonomy): Bacteria > Pseudomonadati > Pseudomonadota > Alphaproteobacteria > Rhodobacterales > Rhodobacter > Rhodobacter sp. The sequence continues at coordinate 1,623,575 of JACKKG010000001.1, forward strand.
AACAAGATCGAACCGTGGGAGCCGAAATCCGATTCGGTCCCGGTGCTGTGGCGCTACCGCGACTTGCGGTCCCATGTGCTGCGCTCGGTCGATCTGGTGACGCCGGAAAAGGCCGGGCGCCGGGTGATCTATCTGAACAACCCGGGGCGCACCGATGTCGCAGCGGCGGTCGGCTGGATCTATGCCGGGCTTCAGGTCATGCATCCGGGCGAGCGGGCCTCGGCGCACCGCCATTCGGCCAGCGCGGTCCGCTTCATCATGGAAGGTTCGGGTGCCTATACCGTGGTCGATGGCCACAAGATGACGCTGGGCGCCAATGATTTCGTGCTGACGCCGAACGGCACCTGGCACGAACATGCGGTCGAATCCTCGGGCACCCCCTGCATCTGGCAGGACGGGCTGGACATCCCGCTGGTCAACGCGCTCGAGGCGAATTTCTACGAGGTCCACCCGGACCTCAGCCAGGCCGTGACCTATGCCGTGGACGACATGACCAAGACCTGGGGCAATCCGGGCCTCACCCCGAACGGCGGCAACTGGAGCAAGGGCTATAGCCCGATGTTCAAATACGAATGGGCGCCGACCTATGAGGCGCTGGGCCGCTACGCGGAATGCACCGACGGCAGCCCCTTTGACGGCGTGCTGATGGAGTATGTGAACCCCGCCAGCAACGGGCCCGTGATGAAGACCATGGGCGCCTCGATGCAGATGCTGCGGCCGGGCGAACGGACCCGCGCGCACCGCCATACCGGCAGCTATCTCTACCACGTCTCGAAAGGGCGGGGGCATTCGATCATCAACGGCCAACGCTTCGACTGGCAGGAACGCGACATCTTCTGCGTGCCGTCGTGGGCCTGGCACGAACATGCGAATGCCTCGGACACCGAGGACGCCTGCCTGTTCTGCCTGAACGACCTGCCGGTGATGCGTTCGCTGGGGCTATACCGCGAGGAAGCCTTCGGCGATAACGGGGGGCATCAGCCCGTGGTGGCCTGAGCCGGGGTTTCGACTGTCCATGCCCTTCGATCTGACACACGCCGACCTGGCGGACCTGGCGTTGCTCGCCGGGCCGGTGCTGGTCGCCGTGATGGTGGTGGTCCTCTGGCGCCGGGCGCGGCAGAGGTCCGCCCGGCGCTGGGCGGTTCTGGACGGCTCGAACATCCTCTATTGGCAGGACGGCACGCCGCGCCTCGATCCCGTGCGCGAGGTGCTGCGCGTGATGACCGCCGCCGGCTACGATTGCTGCGTGGTCTTTGACGCCAACGCCGGGCACCTGCTGTTCGGCCGCTACGGCCGCGACAGCGATTTCAGCGCCCGGCTGGGGGTGGCCAGGGACCGGGTGATGGTCGTGCCCAGGGGCGAGCCCGCCGATCCCTTCATCCTGACCGCCGCGCGCGACGCGAATGCGGTGGTCGTGACCAACGACCGGTATCGCGACTGGAGCGCGCAGTTTCCGGAAATCCACCGCAAGAACCTGCTCGTCAAGGGTGGCTTTGACGGCGGTTCGCTTTGGCTGGGCCTGCCCGATCCGGCAGCGACGGCCTGACACTTTATCAAGGAGTCCTTCATGAAACTTGTAACCTATCGCCTGGGCGTCGAGGCGGGTGCCCGTCTGGGTGTGATCGTGGACGACCTGTGCGTCGATGTGGCCGACCTGGGCCTGGCCTGCGGCGAGGACCTGCCCGACACCATGTTGGGCCTGATCGACGCCGGCCGCCCCGGCCTGTCCGCGCTGCGCGCCTGTCTCGATGAAGTGGGCGCCGACATTCCCGTGGGCTGCGCGACCGCGCTGTCCAACGTGACCCTGCTGGCGCCGATCCCGCGGCCGCGAAAGAACATCTTTGGCATCGGGTTGAACTATCTGGACCATGTCGCCGAAAGCGCGCAGGCGCTGGACACCGCGGCCGATCTGCCCAAGCAGCCGGTGATCTTCTCGAAGCCGCCGACCGCGGTGATCGGGCCGGGCCAGCCGATCCCGCACGACGCCGAGATCACCCAGCAACTGGACTGGGAGGTCGAGCTGGCGGCGATCATCGGCACCACCGCCCGCCGCGTCAGCCGCACCGAGGCGCTGGGCTACGTCTTTGGCTATTCGGTGATGATCGACGTCTCGGCGCGCGACAACCGCCGGGCCGGGCAGTGGATCGTGTCCAAGGGGATGGACGGGTTCGCGCCCTTTGGCCCCTGCATCGTCACCGCCGACGATATCCCGAACCCGCAGGACCTGGACCTGTGGCTGACGGTGAACGGCGTCGAGAAGCAGCGATCCAACACCGCCAAGATGCTGTTCAAGGTCGATGAACTGATCGCCGACATCAGCCGCGTCATCACGCTGGAACCCGGCGACATCATTGCCACCGGCACGCCCGAGGGCGTGGGCGCCGGCCGCAAGCCGCAGGAATGGCTGTGGCCCGGCGACGTGGTGGTGGCAACGGTCGAGGGGATCGGGTCGATTCGCCACCCGGTCGTCAACGTGACCCCGGCCTGACGGATGCGCTACGATCTGGATCAGGTGCCGACGCCCATCGCCTACAAGCTGCTGGCGGCGACCGTGGTGCCCAGGCCCATCGCCTGGGTCGTCACCCGGGGCGCGCAGGGCGTGAACGCGGCGCCCTACAGCTTCTTCAACGTGATGGGGTCGGCCCCGCCGACGGTGGCGCTGGGCCTGTTGGCCGACCCCGAGAGGGGGTTCAAGGACAGCGCCGCGAATATCCTGGAGACCGGCGAATTCGTGGTCAATCTGGTGCCCGAGCGGCTGGTCGAGGCGATGAACCTGACCGCCGCCGATGCCCCCCGGGGGGTGGACGAACTGGCGCTGGCGGGGTTGGCGACACTGCCCAGCCAGCACATCGCCCCGCCGCGCATCGCCGAAAGCCCGGTCGCCTTCGAATGCCGGACGCTGTCGTCGGTGGTGACGGGCCCGTGCCAGACGGTGGTCATCGGCCGCGTTCTGGCCGTGCATATCGAGGACCGCTACCTGCTGGACCCGGATCGCGCCTGGGTCGATACCGACGCGCTGGATCTGGTCGCACGGTCCTATGGCAGCGACTACATCCGCAGCCATGACACGTTCAAGCTGGACCGCCCGACCTGGGCGGGCCTGAAGGCCGAGGGCAAGGTCTGACCTTTGGGGGCGCCCTGAGGCGCCCTCTAACTGCCCGTTTTTCTGACAATTTTCGGATCATTCAAAAATTTGCGAAAATTTTCTTGACAGAATCCGGTCTGAACGAAAACCTTAACTGCAGAGTTAAGAAATTCGTGCGAACGCGAATCGTCAACAGGAAAGAGGGTCCGATGCTTCAAGAACGCATCGAAGGTAAATGGCTTGCCGCCTTTCGCCGCGTTTTCGCGCTGAACGGAATCGGCCGTGGCACCAGGATCGCCATCATCTCGGAAACCCAGTCGCGCCCGGTTCTGGTGCATCTGTCGGAACTGGCGGCTTACGATCTGGGCGCCGAATTCTGCATGATCCAGATGCCCACGCCGCCGCAATCGGCCCCGGTGCCGGTCAAATCGACCGGCACCTCGTGGGCGATCCAGGGCAACCGCGCGGTGATCGAGGCCCTGAAGCGGGTCGAGGTGATCGTCGATTGCACGGTCGAGGGGCTGATCCATGCCCCCGAATGGCCCGAGATCGAGGACGCCGGCCAGACCCGCCTGCTGGTCATCACCAACGAACACCCCGAGATCCTGGAACGCACCGAGCCCAAGGCTGAGGATGCGGTCAAGCTGAACATCGGCATCCAGATGCTGCGCGAGGCAAACGAGATGCGCGTCACCTCGGCGCTGGGCACCGACCTGACGGTGGACCTGCGCGGCGCGCCCTGCGGCGGCACGGCGGGCTTCGGCACGACGCCGGGCGCCGTCGCCCATTGGCCAGGCGGCCTGTGCCTGGCGTTCCCCGGCAAGAATTCGGTGAACGGCCGGATCGTGATGGGCGTGGGCGACATGAACCTGACGTTCAAGACCTATCTGACCAGCCAGATCGACTGCACGATCGAGAACGATTTCGTCACCGCCATCAAGGGCGACGGTATCGACGCGCTGCACTTTCGTGAATACCTCGAGGCCTGGGACGACCGCAACGCCTATGGCCTGTCGCATGTCGGCTGGGGGATGAACCACGGCGCGAAATGGGTCTCGGCCGCGATGTATGACAAGCGCGACATGCAGGCTGTCGAATTCCGCGCGCTGGCCGGCAGCTTTCTGTGGTCCACCGGCGCGAACCAGTATGCCGGGCGTTACACGCTGGGCCATTTCGATCTTCCGATGCGCAATTGCACCATCGCCCTGGATGGCAAGGTCGTCGTTCGCGACGGCGTGCTCCAGGGCGAACTGGCCCTCTGATCCCCCCAGAATACGAGAAAATCATGAGCGATATTGCCGACTACTATGACCTCAGCCGCATTCGTCCGCAGGTGGCCGAGGTGCTGCGCCGCGTAAACCAGTTGGGGCGCGAGAAATTCGCCCCCCGCGCCAAGGGGATCGACGACGACGCGAGCTTTCCGGTCGAGAATTACAAGGATCTGGCGGCCGAGGGCTTCCTGGGCCTGTGCATCCCCGAGGAATTCGGCGGCTGGGGCTTTTCCATGTGGGAATACGCCATGGTCGGCGCCGAGATCGGCAAATACTGCGGGGCGACCGCGCTGACCTTCAACATGCACAACTCGTCCATGGCGTGGTCGCGCTTCATGTTCGACATGCCGAACCTGACGGCCGAGGAAAAGGCCGCCTTTGCCCCCCTGCGCGAGCGCCAGTTCCGCCGCGCCATGGCCGAACGCGCGATCTTTTCGCAGCCGATCTCCGAGGGCGGGCAGAACTGGACGTCCAAGCCCAACCAGACCCAGTGCCGCAAGGTCGAAGGCGGTTGGCGGATCAACGGTTTCAAGAAATTCGCCAGCCTCGCCGGATATTGCGACTATTATACCATCGTCTGCACCGAGGTGTTCGAAGGCCAGGAGCCGCGCCACGAGGACACGATGCTGTTCGTCGTGCACAAGGACGCGCCCGGCCTTTCGGTCAAGGGCGACTGGGACCCTCTGGGGATGCGCGGCACCAACTCGCGCGATCTGATCCTCAAGGATGTCTTCGTGACCGAGGACGACATGCTGATGCCGCCCGGCATTTTCGGCAAGACGCTGGCGCATTGGCCGCACATGATGGCCACGCTGTCGCCCACCTACATGGGGGTCGCGCAAGGCGCCTATGATTTCACGGTGCAATACCTGAAGGGGCAGGTCCCGGGCCAGCCGCCCATCGACCGGCGCATGTATGCCACCAAGCGCGTCGCGGTCAGCAAGATGTATGCCCGTCTGGCGAACATGCGGGCCCTGTGGTGGCAGGCGTTCTCCGAGGCCAAGGGCTTTCCCACCAAGGGCGAGGTCATGCGCATGTATGCCGCGCAATACAACATCATGGAGGGCGTGCAGGAAATCGCCGCGCTGGCGATCCGCACCTGCGGCGGCCAGTCCATGCTGCGCTCGCTGCCGCTGGAACGGATGTATCGCGACGCCCGCTGCGGTGCGCTGATGCTGCCCTATACCTCGGAGATCATGGAGGACTATATCGGCGTTCTGGCGCTTTACGAGATGGACGAACTGGACAATGCGCCCGGTGATCTCGACGGCGCGCGGACCTCGCTGTGGCGGGGCGAGAGCGGCTCGATCAAGGCGCTGCGCTGATCATGCCGCGCGACCGGGTTCAGGTTCACGGCAAGCTGACGGCATCCGCGGATGCCGTCTGGGCCGTCGCCCGCGATTTCTGCGGGGCGTGGCACCCGGCGATGACGTCGATCCGGGCCGAAACCGGCCCGGGCGGCGCCCTGGTGCGGGCCTTTACGGTAACCGGCGAAGACACGGTCTACCGCGAACAACGCACCTATTTCAGCGATTCCGACCGCGTTCTGGGCTATACCCATCTGCAAGGGATCGCGGGCGCGGAAGCCTATGACGCGCGGATCAGCGTCACGCCTACGGACGGCGGTTGCGTCGTGCAATGGACGGCCACGGTCAGCGCCCCGGCCGCCCGGCTGGGGCCGATCTGCGAGGGCACCAGGGCGGTCTTTTCCGTGGGGATCGAGGCCTTGGGCCAGGCCGCGGCCCAGGCGGCGCGTCCGGCGGCGGCGCCCTTGCCCGCGCCCGTGCCACTGACGCCGATGATCTTTGACGACCTGCCGCGCCTGGGCGTCACGGTGACGCCGGATACGGGCGGCGCCACGCTGGCCATCTTCCTGCACGGGATCGGTGGTGCACGCGGGAACTGGGACGCGCAGCTTGCCGTCGCGGGCCGTGTGATGCGCTGCGCCGCGCTCGATCTGCGCGGTTACGGCGACAGCTCGCTGGGCTCGCAGCAATCGACGGTCGATGACTATTGCGCCGACATCCTGCGCTTGCGCGAACGGCTCGGTGCGGACCGGCTGGTTCTGGTGGGGCTCAGCTATGGCAGCTGGATCGCCACCTCGTTTGCCATGCGCCACCCGGAACTGCTGGCCGGTCTGGTGCTGTCGGGCGGCTGCACCGGCATGTCCGAGGCCGGCCCCGACGAGCGCGAGGCCTTCCGCGTCAGCCGCGAGGTGCCGATGGACGCCGGTCAGGTGCCCGCCGATTTCGCGCCGGCCGTGGTCAAGGTTCTGGCCGGCCCCGACGCCACCGACGCCCTGCGGCAAACGCTGTTCGACTCGATGGCCGCGATCCCGGCCGCGACCTATCGCGATGCGCTGGTCTGCTTTACCAACCCGCTGGAAAAATTCGATTTCGCGCGTCTGACGATGCCCGTTCTGATGATGACGGGCGAATACGACCGCCTGGCCCCCCCGGCCGAGATCCGCGGCGTGGCGGGCCGTATCTGGGACGCGGCACCCCGCCCCGACGTGCGATTCGAGGTGGTGGCGAACGCGGGGCATGTCTGCAACGTCGAACAGCCCGCAGCCTACAGCCGGCACCTGCTGGACTTCCTGCGCAGGATGCCCGCATGAACCAGATGTCGCGCAGTCAGCAGAACCGTCTGGCCCGGCGCCGGGCGATCCTGGGCGCGGCGCTCAAGGTGTTCTCCGAGGCGGGCTATTCGGGCGCGACCATGGATGCGGTGGCGCTCGAAGCCGGGCTGTCCAAACCCACGCTCTACCAGTATTTCAAATCGAAAGAGGCGCTCTTCTCCGCGATGATGCTGGGCAAGCGCGACGAGATGCTCGACGTGTTCGAACATTCGCCCCACTCCAGCATGGTCGAGGACCTGCTGCGCTTTGCCTGGGACTATGCCGACACGGTGATGCGTCCCGATCTGCTGTCCCTGGCCCGGCTCATCATCGGCGAGGTGCAGCGCTTCCCCGAGATCGGCCGCGCCTATCAGTCGGCGGGGCCCGACCACGTTCTGCGCGGCATCATGGCCTATCTGGACGCACGCCGGGCCGACGGGCGGCTCGATTTCGACGACACCGAACTCGCGGCCGAGGATCTCTGGGGCCTGGTGCTGTCCGCGCCCCGGACCCGTGCGCTCTACATGCCGGACGCCGCGCCCGCGCGCGCCGAACTGGCACGCTACATCCATCATGGCATCCGCGTCTTTCTGCGGGCCTATTCCACCCGGCCCGAGGCCGATCTCGCCACGTTCGACGCGCTGGTCCGCGCGCAATCAACCACAGGTGACGCATGACGCTTGACGACTTTCTCGCCGATCCCGCCAGCCGCTTCGCGACGGTGGCGATGACGGATACCAACGGACTGTTGCGCGGTCAGATGGTATCGGCGGGGGCGCTGAAGGGGATCGCCCGCAACGGCATGGGCATGGCGCCGGCACAACTGGCGCTGGACCCCACGGACCAGATGCTGGAAATGCCCGGCGTCACCGACGGCGCGATGGCCGATTTCCACGACGACCCGCTGATCGTCGATCCCGACAGCCTGCGCCACGTGCCCTGGGCCAAGCCGGGCCACGACCTGCTGGTGCTGTCGAACTATGGCGGCGAGACCGCGAAACTGTGCCCGCGCGCGATCCTGAAATCGGTTCTGGCCCGCGCCGCCGACGCCGGGTTCGCGCCGAAATACGGGATGGAGCTGGAATACACCCTGTTCGACGAGACCGCCGAAAGCGCCCGCGCCAAGGGGTATCGCAACCTCAAGACCGCGACGCCGCACGCCAGCCACGACCTGGTGCTGTATCAGGTGGTGCAGAGCGAATGGTACGAGGCCATCGCGGCGATGGCCGAGCCCCTGCGCATCGACCTGACCAAGATGCACGAGGAAATCGGCGGCGGCTTCATGGAGGCCTGCATCGGCGCCAACGGTGGCACGGATCCGGCCGATCAACTGGTGCTGTTGAAGAACTTCATCCGGGCGCTGGCGCTCAGGCAGGGGCGGTCCGTGACCTTCATGCCGCGCTGGAACGAACAGGCTGACAGCCAGTCCATCCATCTGCACATCTCGCTCAAGGATCTGTCGGGCAACACGTTGTTCCACGACCCGGCGGGCGAACACGGCATGTCCCAGACGTTTCGCCACTTCATTGGCGGGCTTCAGGCCTATCTGGGCGACATGACACTGGTGTTCCAGCCGACCGTCAACGCGTATCGCCGCTTTGCGCCCGGCACCTTTGCCCCGCCCGGCCTGACCTGGGGATACGAGAACCGCACCACCTGCTTGCGCGTCGTCGGGCACGACTCGGGCTCTCTCAGGGTCGAGAACCGCATGGCGGGGGCGGATGCGAATCCCTATCTGATTACCGCCGCGACACTGGCTGCCGGGGTTGCCGGCATTCTCGAACGGCTGGAACCCGACCCCGAGATCCGGGGCAACGGCTATGCGCAGGCGGCGCCCCGCGATTTCGCCCGGTCCATGCCCGAGGCGGTCGAGCGTCTGCGCGGCTCGGCGCTGGCCCGCGACTGGCTGGGCGAGCGTTTTGTCGAGACGTTCAGCGCAACGCGGGCCTTCCAGCACGACGAATTCCGGCGCAAGGTGCCAGACGTGGAACTGGAACGCTTCTTCGATCTGGGGTGAGGGTATGGATCAGGACCTGCGCAACCGCTTTCTCGAGGGGATGAGCCGCGCCGCGACCTTTGTCGCGGTGGCGACGACCGACGGGCCGGGCGGGCGCTGCGGGGTGACAATCTCGTCGCTGACCTCGGTCTCGGCGGATGGCGATCACCCGTCGATGCTGGCGTGCATTCACCACCTGTCGCCCGCCGCCACGGCGATCTTGAAGAACCGCAGCTTCTGCGCCAACCTGCTGCACGAGGGGCAGCAGGACCTGGCCGATCTGTTCGCCGGGCGCGGCGGCACGGATCAGGCGGCCCGTTTCGATCATGCCCAGTGGGATTCCGGGCCCCTTGGCCAACCGCGTCTGGCCGGGGCGACGGCGGTGTTCGAATGCCGCCTGGCCACCGCGATGCTGTGGGAGACGCATCACATCATGGTCGGCCGGGTCATGGCCGTGCGCCTGTCCGAGGACCCCAAGGCGCTGCTTTACGGGCAGCGCGCCTATCGCCGCGCGGTGCATCTGAACGGCGACTGACCACCCATACCGCGACGTGCAAGGGACGCACCCGCGGCACCAAAGGGGCACCGGACGGAACCGGGCCCGCAACAACGTGGAGAGGATCTATGACGGAAACCATCGTAACCGGGGGCAGCCCGAACGAGTTGCGGCGCAACTCGCTGGGCCTGATCGCGGTCACCTTCATGGTGATCTCGGCGGCAGCGCCCCTGACGGGTGTTGCCGGCGCGATGCCGCTGGCGTTCCTGCTGGGGAATGGCGCAGGCATCCCGCTGACCTTTGTTCTCATGACGCTGATCATGCTGGCCTTTGCGGTCGGCTATGTGGCGATGGCGCGCTATGTGCGCAACGCCGGCGCGTTTTATGCCTATGCCGCGCGCGGGCTGGGCGGCACCTGGGGCGGGGCGGTCTCGTTCACCGCGCTGGTCGCCTACAACGCGATGCAGTTCGGTCTGGTCGGCCTGCTGGGCGGCATCGCCGCCGGCGTATTCGGCAGCTTCGGTATCGTTCTGCCGTGGTGGGGCTGGAGCCTGATCGCCGTCCTGCTGGTGGGCTTCCTGGGCTATCGCCAGGTCGATCTGTCGGCCAAGGTGATGATCGTTCTGGTGGCGCTCGAGTATCTGGTGGTCTTCGTGGTGGACTTCGGCATCCTCGGGGCCGGCGGGGCCGCCGACGCCGGCGGTCTGGCGGTCAACATCTTCGACATGGATGCCTTCTTCTCGGGCTCGTTGACCGCGGCGGTGCTGTTCTGCCTGGGGTCGTTCATCGGCTTCGAGGCGACGACGATCTATGCCGAGGAAGCGCGCGATCCCGAACGCACCATTCCGCGCGCGACCTATCTGGCGGTGTTCATGATCGGGCTGTTCTTTGTCTTTACCACCTGGCTGATGGTGGCGGGCGTCGGCGCGGCGAACCTGACGGACACGGTGGGCGGCCTGCCCGATCCGACGGACTATTTCTTCATGCTGGCCGACATGTATGTCGGCGGCCCGATTCCGGCGATCGCGGGCGTCTTGCTGGTCTCCAGCCTGTTCGCGGCACTCAGCGCGTTCCACAACTACATCGCGCGCTATACCTATGTCGCCGGTCGCGACGGGTTGCTGCCGTCGGCCTTTGGTCGCACGCATGATGCGCACCAGAGCCCGCACATCGGTTCGGTCACGCAGACGATCGGCGCGCTGATCGTTCTGGCGATCTTTGCCGGTCTGGGGCTGGACCCGATCCAGCACATGTTCACCTGGATCAGCCAGATCGGCACGCTGGGGGTGCTGGGTATGATGACCGTCACCTCGCTCGCGGTGATGGCCTATTTCCGCAAGACGCCCGAGGCCCAGGCCAGCGTGCTGGCGCGGGTGATCCTGCCGCTGCTTTCGGCGGTGATCATGGCGGCGTTGTTCGTCTACATCTTCATGAACTTCGGTGACCTGACCGGCACCACGGGCGGCAGCCTGGGCTGGATCCTGCCGTCGCTGATCCCGGTGGGCGCGATCATCGGCTACCTGGCCGCGGCGCGTCTGCGGTCCGCGGACCCGGCGGCCTACGAGATGCTGGGCAGCAACCGCGACTGATCCAATCGACCGACCCCGGCGGTGCCAGGCGCCGCCGGGGTCACCCTGCCGCCGCCTGACGCACGGCGTCCGCGATGGCGTCGAGATGGCCGGCCAGCGGGCTGGCATTGCGCCAGACCATGCCGATGCGGCGCGACGGGCGCGGATCGGCAAAGCGCGCGATCGACACCTCGGCCGAGCGGGTCTCGACTGGAAGCGCCATTTCCGGAATCAGCGTGACCCCGATCCCGGCCCCGACCATCTGCACCAGCGTGGACAGCGACGAACCATCCAGCAACTCGCGCGGGCTGGCCATCGTCATGTTGCAATAGGACAGCGCCTGGTCGCGGAAACAATGTCCCTCCTCGAGCAGCAAGAGGCGCATCTCGCGCAGCTTTTCGGGGCTGGGAACGGGCAGTTCGGCGTCCTTGGCGGGGCGCACCAGCACGAACTCCTCGGAGAAGAGCGCAACTTCGGTCAGCCCGGGCTCCGAGACGGGCAGCGCGACGATGGCAGTGTCCAGACGCCCCTCGTGCAATTCGCTCAGCAGCTTGGGTGTCACCGTCTCGCGGATGTGCAGGTCCAGGTCGGCGTGCGTGTCGGCCAGCCGGGCGATGACGCGTGGAAGCAGATAGGGTGCGATGGTCGGAATCACGCCCAGCCGGAAGCGTCCACTCAGCCGATCACCCGACGCCCGCGCGAGATCGCCCAGTTCCTCGACCGATTGCAGAATGGGGCGGACGCGGCGCGCCACCTCCTCGCCGAAGCTGGTCAGCCGCACCTGCCGCGCACCACGCTCGAACAGGGGGATGCCCAGGCTTTCCTCCAACTCCTTGATCTGCATCGACAAGGCGGGTTGCGAAATGGCGCAGGCATCCGCCGCGCGTCCGAAATGACCATGCCGGGCGAGGGCCTCGAAATAGCGGAACTGGCGCAGGGTCAGATTTATCATAAGAACAACTTATCATGCCAATCAGGAAATACAACTTATGCTAATCAATTTCCTTTGTTAGGGTTGCCTGACAGGGGGGCAAGGCCCCAGCGGACTCAACCAGAATCGGAGAGAGCGATGGACGGCAACCACGGCGGGAAATGCCCGGTGATGCATGGCGGGAACACCGCCAGCGGCAAGAGCGTGACGGACTGGTGGCCCAATGGGTTGAACCTGGACATCTTGCATCAACACGACACCAAGACCGACCCGATGGGGCCCGGCTTCGACTATCGCGAGGCCGTCAAGACGCTGGATTTCGCGGGGCTCAAGGCCGATCTGAAGGCGCTGTTGAAGGACAGCCAGGACTGGTGGCCGGCGGACTGGGGCCACTATGGCGGCCTGATGATCCGCCTGTCGTGGCACGCGGCCGGCACCTATCGCCTGGCCGATGGCCGGGGCGGCGCCGGCACCGGCAACCAGCGGTTCGCACCGCTCAACTCGTGGCCGGACAACGCCAGCCTCGACAAGGCCCGCCGCCTGCTGTGGCCGCTGAAAAAGAAATACGGCAACAAGATCTCGTGGGCGGACCTGTTGGTGTTGGCCGGCACCGTCGCCTACGAGGACATGGGGCTGAAGACCTTCGGCTTCGGCTTTGGCCGTCCCGACATCTGGCACCCTGAGACCGATGTCTACTGGGGCGCCGAAAAGGAATGGCTGGCCCCCTCGGACAATCGCTATGACGACGTGTCCAGGCCGGACACCATGGAAAACCCGCTGGCCGCGGTGCAGATGGGTCTGATCTACGTGAACCCGGAAGGGGTGAACGGCCAGCCCGATCCGATGAAAACCGCCGCCCAGGTGCGCGAGACCTTCGCCCGCATGGCGATGAACGACGAGGAAACCGCCGCGCTGACCATCGGCGGCCACACCGTCGGCAAGGCGCACGGCAATGGCGACGCGTCGAAGCTGGGCGCGGAACCCGAGGGGGCGGACGTGACCGAGCAGGGCCTCGGCTGGGCCAACCCCGACCAGCAGGGCAAGGCGAGCCGGGCCATGACCTCGGGGATCGAAGGGGCCTGGACCACCCATCCGACCGTGTTCGACATGGGCTATTTCGACATGCTCTTTGGCCACGAGTGGGAGCTGCGCAAATCGCCCGCCGGTGCCTGGCAGTGGGAACCCGTGTCGATCAGGGACGAGGACAAGCCGCAGGATGCCTCGGACCCGTCCAAGCGTCACAACCCGATCATGACCGACGCCGACATGGCGATGAAGGTCGATCCGGTCTACAACGCGATCTGCCAGAAATTCATGGCCGATCCCGCGTATTTCAACGACACCTTTGCCCGCGCCTGGTTCAAGCTGACGCACCGCGACATGGGGCCGAGGGCGCGCTACATCGGTCCCGATGTGCCGGCCGAGGATCTGATCTGGCAAGACCCGATCCCCGCCGGGCCGACCGGCTGGGACGTGGCAGCGGTCAAGGCAAAGATCGCGGCCGCGGGGCTCAGCCTGTCCGACATGGTGGCGACCGCCTGGGATTCGGCGCGCACCTATCGCGGGTCGGACATGCGGGGCGGCGCCAACGGTGCGCGCATCCGCCTGGCGCCGCAAAAGGACTGGGAGGGCAACGAACCCGCCCGTCTGGCCCGCGTTCTGGCTGTGCTGGAGCCGATCGCAAAGGCGGCCGGGGCCTCGCTGGCCGATGTCATCGTGCTGGCGGGTAGCGTCGGGGTGGAACAGGCGGCCAGGGCGGCCGGCCATGCCGTGAGCGTGCCCTTTACCCCGGGGCGGGGGGATGCCAGCGCGGAACAGACCGATGCGGCCTCGTTCGAGGTGCTGGAACCCGTGGCCGACGGCTATCGCAACTGGCAGAAGAAGGACTATGTGGTCAGCCCCGAGGAGCTGCTTTTGGACCGCACCCAGTTGATGGGGCTGACGGCGGCCGAGATGACGGTGCTGGTCGGCGGGATGCGGGCCATGGGCACGAACCACGGCGGCACCGCGCATGGCGTGTTCACCGACCGGGCGGGGGCGCTGACGACCGACTTCTTCGTCAACCTGACCGACATGGCCAATTCCTGGCACAAGGCGGATGGCCATTACGAGATCCGCGACCGAAGGACGGGCAAGGTCAAGTGGACGGCCACGCGGGTGGACCTGGTGTTCGGCTCGAACGCGATCCTCAGGGCCTATGCCGAGCTCTACGCCCAGGACGACAACGCGGCCAAGTTCGTCAACGATTTCGTGGCCGCCTGGACCAAGGTCATGAACGCCGACCGATTCGACCTGGCCTGAGGGCGCCGAAGGCCGAAAAAGGGGGCGCGGCCGTCGGGCCGCGCCCCCCCCCGTGTTCATCCCGAATACCCGCCGGTCTTGTGCCATCGCCAGGCGTCGGCGATCATCAGCTTCAGCGACGAGCGCATCGGCTGCCAGCCCAGTTCGTCCAGCGCGCGTTTCGAACCCGACACCAGGCAGGCCGCATCGCCGCCGCGGCGCGGGCCAAAGCGGTGCGGCACCTTGTGGCCGGTCGCCGCACGGGCGTGGCCGATCACTTCCTTGACGGTGAACCCCGCGCCGGTGCCCAGGTTGAACACCCGGTTGCCCTTGCCCGCCAGCAGCCATTCCAGCCCCAGCACATGCGCCTGCGCCAGGTCCGCCACATGCACATAGTCGCGGATGCAGGTGCCGTCCGGCGTCGCATAGTCGGTGCCGTGGATGACCAGTTCGGGGCGCTGCCCGTCGATCGCTTCCAGCATCACCGGGATGAGATGCGTCTCGGGGCGGTGGCATTCGCCGATCTCGCCCTCGGGGTCGGCGCCGGCAACGTTGAAATAGCGAAAGATGACGTGTCGCAGACCCGAAGCGGCGCCGAAGTCCCGCAGGATTTCCTCGACCGCGCGCTTGGACGAACCATAGGCGTTGATCGGCATCTGGCGCGAGGATTCGTCCAGCACGACGCCATCCTGTTCGCCATAGGTGGCGCAGGTCGATGAGAAGACCAGGTCCAGACAGCCCGCCGCGACCGCGGCCTCGATCAGGGTCAGTGACCCCATGACATTGTTGCGCCAGTATTTACCGGGGTTCGCCATGGCCTCGCCAACCTGGCTGAAGGCCGCGAAATGCATCACCGCCACGGGCGAATGCGCGGCAAAGGCCGCGTCCAGCGCCGTCCGGTCGGTCAGGTCGCCCTGCACCAGGGGGCCGTATTTGACCGCCTGCGCCCAGCCGGTCGAAAGATTGTCGAAGGTCACCGGAACATAGCCCGCATCGGCCAGGGCCTTGCACGCGTGGGACCCGATATAGCCCGCCCCGCCGGTTACCAGAACGGTGCCCTTGCTGCCGCTCATGCCGTGTCCCGCCCTGGTTGCGCCGCCAGGCGATCGCGCATCAGCACAAGGAACCGGTCGCGGAATTCCTCATGCGCCAGCGCGTGGTCCACGATGGCCGTGAGATAGCCGAACTTGGACCCGCAATCGTAGCGCCGGGCGCTCATTCCCATCGCCTTGACACGGCCCTGCGCGGCCAGAACGTCGATGGCGTCGGCCAGCTGGATCTCTCCGCCGGCACCGGGCTTCAATCCGCGCAGGATGGGAAAGATCTCGGGGTCGAAGACATAGCGCCCCATCGAGGCCAGGCGCGAGGGGGCCTCGGACAGGGACGGCTTTTCGATCAGGCCGGCAACGGTGACGCGACCGTCGGGGCCGGCCGGGCCGGGGCGGACGATGCCGTATTTGTGCACGTTCTCGTCCTCGACCTCGGTCACGCAGAGGTAGTTGGACGGCGCCTCGGCATAGGCGTTGACCATTTCGGCGGTGGGCAGCGTGTTGCCCATCATCAGGTCGTCGGCCAGAAGCACGACAAAGGGTTCGTTGCCGACCGCGGGCGCCGCGCACAGCACCGCGTCACCCAGCCCCTTGGGTTCGGGCTGGCGCACGAAAATGCAGTTCACGCCCTGCGGGATGATGTTGCGCACCATGTCGCGTTCGGCGTGCTTGCCCTTTTGCGCAAGCTGAAACTCCAGCTCCAGGTTGGCGTCGAAATGATCGCCGATCGCGCGTTTCGGCCGGCCGGTGACAAAGACCAGGTCGGTGATCCCGGCGGCGATAGCCTCCTCCACCGCGTATTGAATGATGGGCTTGTCGATGATGGGCAGCAGTTCCTTCGGCATCGCCTTGGTCGCCGGAAGGAAGCGGGTTCCCAGTCCGGCGACGGGGAACACGGCTTTGGAAATGCGTCTGGTCATAACGGCTCTCGACAAGGGTCCTCAAACTCGCCCTTTTCTACGCCCCCCATGTCTCAGCGCAACATGCAAATCCAGGGTCTGGGTCGCATCGGCGTTACTCCACCCGTCGCGCGGGGTTCACAACGCCCATGAACCATTCGATGGCGATGAATGCGGCGATGGTGACAAAGGTGGCCTGGAATGCGGCGTGCCAGGCTGCGTGGGACGCGGGATCGGCACCCGCGCCACCGACCAGGATCGCCCCTGCGTCGGTGCCGTCCGGGGCGACGAGGAACAGCACAAGCGAGGTGATCGCCGTCCCGACCGAGGCGCCGATCGACCGGAAGAAGGTGACCGACCCGGCGGCGCGGCCCAGCACGGCCTGCGGGGCGGCCTGCTGGACGATGGTGTTCATCACCGACATGACCGTGCCCAGCGACAGGCCGGTGACCAGATAGCAGGCGATCAGCGGGCCGCGCTCCAGCCCGGCGCCGCGAAAGGCCAGGAACAGCACCATCATGGCCGTGACCGGCAGGGCCAGCGAGGGGAACAGCGTGGTGCGGCCGGTCATCGTCACCAGGTTGCCGGTGATGAAGCCGGCGATCCCGAACCCCACGGTTAGCGCCAGCATGGCGGTGGCGGTCGCCAGGGCGCCATCGGTGCGCAGGATGGCATGGAACAGCGGGATCGTGGTGACCAGCGAGACCAGCGCCGCGCCGTGGAAGAACACCATGATCGAGGCCCGGTTGATCGCCCGCACGGAGAACAGCGCCGGCGGAAAGACCGGGTTGGCGGCGCGCGGCTCCAGCCGGACCAGGGCGGCGATGGCGGCGATCGCGCTCGCCGCGCCCAGCCCGGCCCAAAGCCGCGTCTGGCTGTCGCCGGCCAATTCGATGGCGGCGGTCAGCCCGAAGGCCAGCACCAGCAGCGCCAGGAACCCGCCCAGGTCGAACCGTTTGCGCCCCTCGGCCGCAGGATGGTGCGGCACGGGATGGCGGGCCAGCACCACCATGGCCAGCAAGGCCAGGGGCACCGTGGTCAGGAAGATGCCGCGCCACCCCAGAGTCGCGACCGTCACGCCCCCGACCAGGGGCCCCAGGGTCGAGGCCAGCACGCTGATCGCGGCGTTGTTGCCCTGCGCGCGGCCCCGGTCGCGCGGCGCGACCAAGTCGGCGATCAAAGCCTGGCTCAGCGCCATCAGCCCGCCGCCGCCCAGCCCCTGCACCAGCCGGCCGGCGGCCAGGAATTCGATCGAACCCGACGCCGCGCAGAGCACCGAGCCCAGGATGTAGACCGCCAGCGCCACCTGCATCATGCGCGCGCGGCCCCACACATCGCCCAGCACGCCATAGATCGGCCCGGCCACGGTCAGCGCCAGCATGTAGCCCATCACCAGCCACGGCAACCGCCGGATCTGGCCCAGATCGGCGCCGATATCGGGCAGCGCGATCGAGATCATGGTCTGGTTCGCGACGGCCAGAAAGACCGGGATGCCGATCACGGGCAGAAGCGCAAAAGGCGAGGCGTAACGTCGGGACTGATCCAAAAAGGGGCGCTCCGGCGGCAACGGAAAAGGCGCCACCCGGCCGGGCGGCGCCTTTCCTTAACAGGTGAACGGCCTCAGGTGAAGCTTTGTTCGATCCGGTCCAGCGTGCGCATCGCGTCCAGCACCTGATGCACCGACCCGTTGGGCTGACGGCCCTCGCGCATCGCGGCGATGAACTCGCGGTCGATCAGCTCGATACCGTTGTTCGACACCGCGACGCCCGTCAGGTCCACCGGCTTGTCATAGCCATCGAACAGGTCGTCATACCGGGCGATATAGGTGCCCTTGTCGCAGATGTAGCGGAAGAACGTGCCCAGCGGGCCATCGTTGTTGAACGACAGCGACAGCGTGCAGATCGCGCCCGAGGGCGTCTTCATGCCGATCGACATGTCCATGGCGATGCCCAGCTCGGGGTGGTGCGGCCCTTCCAGCCCATAGCACTGGCTGACCACCTCGCCGGTCTGATACTGGAACAGATCGACCGTGTGGCAGGCGTGGTGCCAGAGCAGGTGGTCGGTCCAGGACCGGGGCTCGCCCTTGGCGTTCATGTTCGTGCGGCGGAAGAAATAGGTCTGCACGTCCATTTGCAGGATCTTCAGCTCGCCCGCCTTGATCTTGTTGTGGATCCACTGATGCGACGGGTTGTAACGCCGCACCTGGCCGGCCATCGCCAGCACGCCGGTTTGTTCCTGAACGCGGCAGATCGCTTCGCTTTCCTCCAGGCTGTCGGCCATCGGGATCTCGATCAGAACGGGTTTCCCGGCCTCCATGCACTGGATCGCCTGCGCGGCATGCAGTTGCGTCGGGGTCGCCAGGATCACCGCGTCCACGTCGTCACGGGCCAGGCATTCGGCCAGGTCCGTGGCGGCATGGCCGATGCCGCGTTCGGCGGCCAGGGCGTCGATCTTGGCGCGGGTCGGCCCCATCACCGAGGTGACAGTGACCCCCTCGATCGCCTTCAGCGCATCGAGGTGCTTGATGCCGAAGGCGCCATAGGCGCCCGCAACGCAAATTCGCATGGTTCCCTCCGTTTACTCGGCCGCCAGCTTGGCGCGGCTGTCGTGATACGATTTGTTTTCCAAGATGATGTGACCCACGGCGGTGTTCGACGCGGGGACATGATAGTGGCGGTGAACCTCGACCACGTCCTCGTCCAGCGCGCCGCGCATGACGTGCCACATGACCATCTCGATCCCTTCCGAGCCGCCCTCGCGCAGGTATTCCACATGCGGCATCCTGGACAGGCCAACCGGGTCCTCGGTCAGGCGATCGAGGAATTGCTGATCCCATTCCTTGTTGATGAGACCCGCGCGCTTGTATTGCAACTGATGGCTCAGCCCGCCGGTGCCGAAGACCATGACCTTCAGATCCTCGGGGTAGCTTTCGACCGCGCGGCGCACGGCCTTGCCCAGGTTGTAGCAACGGTTGCCGGTGGGGGCGGGGTATTGCACCACATTCACCGCCAGCGGGATCACCTGCACGCCCCAGTCGTCCTGAGGCGTCTTGTCGCCATACATCACCGACAGCGGCACGGTCAGGCCGTGGTCCACTTCCATCTCGTTCATGATGGTGATGTCGAATTCATCCAGGATCAGCGACTGCGCGATATGCGAGGCCATCTTCTGGTGGTTGCGCACCACCGGCACCGGGCGCGGGCCATAGCCTTCGTCCGCCGGGGTAAAGGTCGCCGCCGCGCCCAGGGCAAAGGTCGGGATGCACGAGGCGTCAAAGGCCGTGCAATGGTCGTTGTAGACCAGGAAGATCACGTCGGGCTTGTGTTCGGCCATCCATTCGCGGCTGAATTCGAACCCTTTGAACACGGGCTGCCAATAGGGCTGGTCGGTGATGTGCGTATCCATCGCGACACCGATGGCGGGGACATGCGAGACGCCCACTCCTGCGACGATGCGTGCCATTACTTGTCCTCCCATTCGGATTTGTAGCGGTTGCCCTCGATCGGGCGGCCGCCGTTCAGCATCATCTCGCGGTAGGCCTCGACTCCCATGCCGGTCATAAGCCCGGCCAGGTTCTGGAAGTTGATGCCGTCGTTCGCCGCCAGCTTGGACGTGTAATAGACGTTCCCGCCCAGTTCGAGCAGCCGGTTCCAGTCGCGCTTGCGCACGGCATCGCGCTGTTCGGCGGTCATCGGGAAGCCGTCCAGATAGGCCTCTTCATCGGCGTTGAACGCATCGCGGTTCTTTTGCAGTCTCAGCGAGATGCAGAACTGGTTCAGGTGATAGCCTTCGCGGGACCGGTCGGCGTCGAAGACAAAGGTCCCGGGGATATCCTCGTAGTCCTTGTGCATGGTGGTATTCTCCCGTTTGCCGAGGTGTCGCGAACCGCCGCACGCAGGCGCGGGCCCTCCCTCGATCTGGGCAATGTATACATTCGCCCGCGCCCCGCAGGCCAATAGAAATGCACCGGCTTGCATTGAAAAAAGCTATTGTTGCGCCGGCCCTCAAAGCGCGTGCATCAGCCCCAGCGCGGCGGTGACGGTGACCACCGACAACGCGGTCGTCACGATCAGCGCGGTCGAGGTGACGGCCTCCAGCCCGAACGGGGCGGCCAGGATCGGATAGACCGTCAGCATCGGCACGGCGGCGAACAGGATGCCCACCGGGATCAGCGCGGGCGGCACGCCGGGAATGGCATAGAGCGCCGCCGCCACCAGCAACGGATGCAGCACCAGCTTGCCCAGCGCGATCCCCGAGGTCCGCCGCCAGTGCCCGCCCACCGACATCCGCGCCACCGTGCCGCCGATCACGAACAACGCCACGGGCGAGGCCGCCATCGCCAGCGTCGTCACCGCCCGCTCGACCGGCGCGGTCAGGGACAGGCCGGTCGCCCGCCACAGCAGCGACGCGGCCACCGCGATCAGCAGCGGGTTGCGGATCATCCGCGCTCCGGCCGCGCGCGCCAGCCCGCCCAGCGTGGCCCCCTTGTGCTGCGCCGCACCGGCCAGCATCGTGGCCATGGGAATGATGACCGTGTTCTCGATGGTCATGGTCATGGCAAAGACCACCGCGCCGTCAGCGCCGAACAACAGGCTGGCAATCGGAAAGCCCAGGAACCCGCTGTTCGAATTGGACATGCCAAAGGCAAAGATCCAGGCATCCGCCGCCGGCTGCCGCAAGAACAGGCGCATCCCGGCATAGCCCAGCCCCAGGGTCGCGACCGACCCCAGAAGATAGGCCGCGAAGAACGCCGGATCGAGGCCGGTGTCGCCATGGGGCAGGGCGATGGCAAAGACGATCAGCGCGGGCAGGCAGATCTTCAAGGCGAACTGGCTGAGCGCCCCGATATGCGCGGTGTCGAGATAGCGCCAGCGGATCGCCGCATAGCCGACCAGGATCATCAGATAGATCGGCAGGGTGGTCAGCAGGATCTGGATCATCGGGGCCTCCGCATTGCGCCCTGCCTAGCACGCGGCGCAACCGGGGGCGAGGGGGTGGGGGGCACGCGTCGGCCCTTGCATAAATCCGGCTTTGCTTCCAGCATCCCGGCGCCTTCCCGCCCTGATCCCAGCCCGAATCCGATCCCCGCCATGACCGACCTTCTGCCCCCCGATGTCGCGCCCCTCGTGGCGCTGTCGCTGATGGCGGTGAGCTTTGCCTCGTCCTTCATCACCATTTCCTTCGGCATCGGCGGCGGCGGGCTGATGCTGGCGGTGATGGCCAGCCTGCTGCCGCCTGCGGCGCTGGTGCCGGTGCACGGGGTGGTGCAGTTCGGCTCGAACGCCGGGCGCACGGCGATGATGGCGCGCCATATCCAATGGGGGCCGGCGCTGTGGTTCGCGGTCGGGATCGTGCTGGGGATCGGGCTGGGTGCCTCGGTCGTGCCGGCGATCCCGCCGGCGGTGGTGCTGATCGGGGTCGGCCTGTTCCTGATCTGGACGGTGCTGTCGAAGCCGCCGGCCTGGATGCGCGACTGGCCGCTGCTGACCGGTACCCTGACCAGTGTGCTGAGCATGGCCTTCGGCGCCTCGGGGCCCTTCGTGAACACCTATGTGAAATCGCTCGACCTGGGCCGCCACGCGCATGTGGCCACCACGGCGGTGCTGTTGAGCGGACAACACCTGCTCAAGGCGCTGGCCTTCGGCGTCCTGGGCTTTGCCTATGCGCCCTGGGC
Organism: Rhodobacter sp.; assembly: GCA_020637515.1. Lineage (NCBI taxonomy): Bacteria > Pseudomonadati > Pseudomonadota > Alphaproteobacteria > Rhodobacterales > Rhodobacter > Rhodobacter sp. The sequence continues at coordinate 1,645,441 of JACKKG010000001.1, forward strand.
GGGGTTGATCGCGGCTCTGATCCTGTGCGGGCTCGCGGGCACCTGGACCGGCAAACAGGTTCTGAACCGCCTGAGCGACGCGCGCTTCCGCCAGGCTCTGAACGCGGTCCTGCTGCTGCTTTCGGCACGGCTGGTCTGGCAGGGGCTGTCGCTGCTGCTCTGACCTGACGCCCTGGCCTTCTTTGTGCCGGAAATATCCTCGGGGGTATCCAAAGGGGGTGGAAAACCCCCTTTGGCGAGGGGGTGCGGGGGGCGAGCAGCCCCCCGCCGCCTGCGGTCAGAACGGCAGGCCGACGTAGTTCTCGGCCAGCGACGACAGCGCCGCCTCGGAACTGAACAGATAGGCCAGGTCGGTGTCCTGAAGCTTCCGGTCATAGGCGATGCTGTCGGGGAAGGTGTGCAGCATGGTCGTCATCCACCAGCTGAACCGCTGCGCCTTCCAGACCCGGGCCAGCGCCTTTTGCGAATACTGGTCCAACCCGGTGTCGTCGCCCTTCAGATAGTGATCCACCATCGCGTGATACAGGTAATAGATGTCCGACGCGGCCGAGTTAAGCCCGCGCGCGCCCGTCGGCGGCACGATATGCGCGGCGTCACCCGCCAGGAACAGGTTCCCCCAGCGCATCGGCTCGGCTACGAAACTGCGCAGCGGCGCGATGGATTTCTCGATCGACGGGCCGGTTTCCAGCCGTTCCGCCACCTCGGCCGGCAGGCGCTTCTTCAACTCGTCCCAGAAGTCCGCGTCCGACCAGTCCTCGACCGTGTCCGACAACGGCACCTGGATGTAATAGCGGCTCAGCACCTGGCTGCGCAGCGAACACAGCGCAAAGCCGCGGTCGTGCTTTGCATAGATCAACTCGGGGTTCACCGGCTTGGTGCGGCTCAGCACGCCCAGCCACCCGAAGGGATAGACCTTTTCGTATTCCGTCAGCACGTCCTTGGGGATCGCCTTGCGCGAGGGGCCGTGGAACCCGTCCGCGCCGATCACGAAATCGCAGTCGATGCGCACGATCTCGTCGCCGTCGCGATAGGTGACATAGGGCGGGGTGGTGGTGTTCAGGTCGTGCAGGGCCACGTCTTCGACGTTGTGGATGACCGTGCCCTTCATCCGGTCGCGCGCGTCATAGAGATCGCGCGTCAGTTCCGTCTGGCCATAGACCACGACTGACGATCCGCCGGAATACTTGTGCAGATCGACCCGCGTCAGCGCCCCGTTGTCCGAGATCTCGAACCCGTCGTGGATCTCGCCCTCGCGGTCCATGCGCTCGCCGCACTGGGCCTCGCGCATGAGTTCGGCAAAGCCGTGCTCCAGCACGCCCGCGCGGATCCGGCCCAGCACGTATTCCCGACTGTGCTTTTCCAGCACGATCGTGTCGATGCCCTTGAGGTGCAGAAGCTGGCTGAGCATCAGCCCCGAGGGGCCGCCACCGATGATGCAGACTTGGGTTTTCATGCGTGTCTCCTCCTGAATGCGGGCGCAGAGTGCCCCTGTCGCGGGCAATGGGGAATGGACCCGGTTGCGCAATTCTTGTACGATTCGAACATGACGCGCGCTGCCTCGCCCACGATTCCCAACTACAACCTGTTCGGTGAAGCCGACGATCTGCCCGATGTCGTCCATTGCGAAACGATCGAGACCCGCTCGCGGTTGCACGATTGGGAACTGGGGGTGCACCGGCACGCGCGGTTGCATCAGGTCCTTTTGTTGCAGGACGGGGGCGGGGTGCTCAGCCTTGAAGGGCGGCGCCACGCCTTGCCGCCGATGACGCTGGTCAATGTCGCCATCGGCGTGGTGCACGGCTTCACCTTTGTTCCGGGCACGCGGGGGCTGGTCGTGACCTTCTCGGCCGAGATGCTGGACCAGTCCCTGCGGCCCGCCGAAGGGCTGCGGGACGTGCTGGCGCAGGCCGCCGTGCTGCCGGCCGAGGGGGGCACGGTGCTGACCCTGACGCAGATCGCAACCGCGTTCTCTGGCCGCGATTTTGGCCGCGCGCAAAGCCTGCGGTCGCTGGCAGGGCTGTTGCTGGCCCAGGTGGCGCGGGCAATGGTCGATCACGGCGCGGTCGCCGATCCGCGCGCCACCCCCGACCTGCTGAGCCGGTTCGAGCGCCTGCTGGACCTGCACCTGCTGGACCATTGGAGCGTTGCGGACTACGCGCGCGCGCTGGCGGTCAGCGCCCCCCACCTGTCGCGGGTCACGCGCAAGGCGACGGGAAAACCGGCCTCGGGCCTGATCGAGGACCGCTTGATTCGCGAGGCGCGGCGCAATCTGGTCTATACGAACTTGCCCATTTCGCGCATCGCCTACGCCCTGGGGTTCGAGGACCCGGCCTATTTCACCCGGGTCTTCACCCGGGCGACAGGCACCTCGCCCCGCGCCTTTCGCCAGCGCCTGGGCGAGGACGGCTGACCGCCGCGAGTCGGGCTCGGGCGTATATTGTGCATTTGTTATTGAACTTCTGATCCAGATCAAATGCGCAGCGCGACACGGCCGCTAGACTTGGGTCATCAGCAAGACGGAGATCCCGATGTCGCACACCCCCCACGAACTCGCCGAAGAATTCCCGGCCGAGATCGACAAGATGCACGCGCTCAAGCAGAGCGATCCTCATTTCGCGAAGATGTTCGACGACTATCACGACGTCAACAAGGACATCCATCGGGGCGAGACCAATGTCGAGCCGATGGCGGACGATCACATGGCCGACCTGCGCAAGAAGCGCCTGGCGCTGAAGGACCAGATTGCTCACATGCTGCGCGCGGCGTCGTGAGTGCGCGAAATTAACCAGTGATGGCGTAAGAGTGGCGGGCCGCGGAAGCGGCCCGTTTTTGTTTGCCCGGCTGGGTCACGGGGTGTCCGAGGACGGCCGCGCGATGGCATAGGGCAGGACGCCGCGCTGGTCGGGGTCGATCCGCAGCTCCTGCTCCAGCGGCGGAACGGATCGCTGGTGGCAATCCGGCCGCGCGCAGATTCGGCAGGAAATGCCGATCGGCTCGAACGCCTGCGGGTTGGTCAGGTCCATGTCGTCGGCATAGGTCAGCGATTCGGCATGGCGGATCTCGCATCCCAGACCGATGGCGTAGCGGCGCACCGGGGCGCGGAACGAACCGCCCGGTTTCGAGACATCGCGCGCCAGGCAGAAATAGCGCACCCCATCCGGCGTTTCCGCCAACTGGCGCAGGAACCGGCCCGGCGTTTCAAAGGCCTGGTGCACGTTCCACAGCGGGCAGGCGCCGCCATACCGCGCGAATTGCAGTCGCGTGGCCGAGTGGCGCTTGGTGATCGTGCCGGCCTGATCGACCCGCACAAAGAAAAAGGGCACGCCCTTGGCGCCGGGCCGTTGCAGGGTGGACAGCCGATGCGCCACCTGCTCGATCGAGGCGCCAAAGCGGTCGGCCAGCATTTCCAGATCGTGCCGCGTTTCCTGGGCGCTGGCCAGAAAGGCGCGGTAGGGTAACAGCGCGGCGCCCGCGAAATAATTCGCCAGGCCGATCTTGGCGATTGCGCGGGCCTCGTCGGACTGAAAACGCGCCAGATCCAGCGTGGCCTCCAGCAGGTCGTCCTGGGTCAGCAGGGCGATCTGGTGCAGCATCTGGAAGCGCCGTGTCGCCAGCGCGGCATGGGTGGACAGTGTGAGAATGCGGTTGCGGGGATCGTAGCGCCGCAGCGTTGCCTCGTCGGAATAGCGCACGCCGACACCACGGCGCTCCAGCAGGGCGATGGCCTTGTCCTCGATCGTGCCGGTGCCCTGGGCAAAGCGTTCGGCGGCGCGATCCACGGCGTCGATATAGTTGTCGCAGTAATGGAAGAAGTCGCGCACCTCCTCCCAGGGCGAGGGGCGCAGCATCCGGTCCTCGCGTCCCAGGGCCTCGTCCAGCGAGGCGAGGCGCTCGTGCGTCTGGCTATAGGCCCGGTGCAGCGCCAGCAGCGCACGCGCCACCCCCGGCGCGTTCGAGGCCACCAGCCGCAGATCGGCGGCGCTGGGGCCGGGCTCGGGAAAGATCGGGTCGGCCAGTGCCTCGCGCAGGTCGGAAACCATCCGCTCGCTGTCGCCGGTGCTGAGTTCGGTCACATCGGTGCCGAACTCGCGCGCCAGGGCCAGGACAACGGCCGTGCTGACCGGCCGGTTGTTGTTCTCCATCTGGTTCAGATAGGGCAACGAAACCCCCAGCCGCGCCGCGAATTCCTTTTGCGTCAGGTGCAGGCGCACGCGAATCTCGCGCAGCTTCGCCCCGGCATAGAGTTTCTGCACCGCCATCGCGCCCTCGTGCTTTGCAATGTGCCAAAGCTAGCTTTGCAAAGCGGTCGCGTCAAAGGCCCAGTTGCTTGTTGCGACGGATCACCAGCAGGATCGACAGGATCGACCCCAGCAACGAGGCCCCCATCACGATCAGCAGCGGCCAGGCGCCGGTTTCCAGCGTCAACCAGCTGCCCGCCAGCGCCGACAGCGCCGCGCCGCCGCCGATCATGATCGCCCCACCCAGCCCCGAGGCCGTGCCCGCCAGTTGCGGGCGCACCGACAACATGCCGGCGTTGGAATTGGGCAGCACCAGCCCGTTGCCCGTGCCGATCAGCAGGAAGGGCAGAAAGAACCCCAGCGCCCCGCCCCAGCCCGTCGCCACCGCCAGCACCTGCAACACCATGCCCGCGACCATCACCATGTTGCCCGTGACAATCATCCGGATCACGCCCATGCGGACCGAAAAGCGGCCCGACAGGTAGTTGCCCGCGCCGTAACCCAACCCGGTGACGCCGAAATAGAACCCCAGTTCCGCCGGCGTCAGGCCATAGAGTTCGGACCCGACGAAGGGCGCGCCACCCAGATAGGCAAAGAACACCCCAGAGGCGAAGGCCGTGCTGAGCACATAGCCCCAGAAGCGCGGCGAGGTCAGCAGTTCCGGATAGTCGGCCAGTTGCTTGCGAAAGCTCGACGGCCGGCGCACGACCGTTTCGCCCAGGTCCGCCCAGACGAGCCACAACACCAGCAAACCGAGGATCAGCATCAACCCGAAACTGGCGTGCCAGCCAAAGACCTCGTCCAGCTTGCCGCCGATGATCGGCCCCAGCATCGGCACGATCGACATGCCCAGCGTGACATAGGCGATCATCGAGGCCGCGCGCGCCTCGTCCACCATATCGCGCACGATGGCGCGGCTCAGGGCCATGGCGGTGGCGACGGCGGCCTGCAACATGCGAAAGGCCAGGAAGGTCGTGACATCGGGTGCCAGCAACGTGCCCAGCGTCGCCAGGTTGAACACCACCAGCGAGGCAACGAGGATGTTGCGCCGTCCAAAGCGGTCGGACAGCGGCCCGATCACCATTTGCAGCACCGCGCTGAATGCCAGATAGACCGAAATCGACAGCTGCATCAGCCGGTAATCCGTCTGGAAATAGGCGGTCATGTTCGGCAACGAGGGCAGGAAGATGTTCATCGACAGCGCCGAAACCCCTGAAAGCAGGATCAGCGTGACCAGATGTGGCGGGGATTTTCGGTCAAGAAACCGGGGTTCTGTCATGTTCATTTCACAAGTGTAGTGAGCGGCCCGGAAACTGTCCAGCCGCCTCAGCCGGGGCGGTGGAAAATCAGGCTGGCCCCCAGGGCGATCAGGGCAAATCCCGCGGCGTGGTTCCAGCCAAGCGGTTCGCGCAGATAGACGGTCGAAAACAGCGCGAAAACTGCCAGGGTGATGACCTCCTGGAGGGTTTTCAACTGCGCCGCGCTAAAGGTGCCGTGGCCGATCCGGTTCGCGGGCACCTGCAACATGTATTCGAACAGCGCGATCCCCCAGCTGATCAGGATGACCGCCAACAGGGGCGCGGACTTGAACCTGAGGTGACCATACCAGGCGACGGTCATGAACAGGTTCGAGGCGACGAGCAGCAGAACGGTTTGCAGGGCAATGGGCATGGGGGCCTCACGCGCGGGGGTTTCGCGCGCTATACGCCTTGCGTGCACGGTCGGAAACGGGGCTGCATTAGCGGATTTGCAATTCGCATTTGATCTTTGCTAGGTTCTTTGCAAATTTTCTCGATTTTGCTTCCCCTTGCGCGCGCCGGCCCGTAGATTGCGCCGAAATCCGAGGAGGGGCCGATGAAGGACATTCTGCAAGAGCTGGAAACCCGTCGCCAGACCGCGCGCCAGGGGGGCGGTCAGCGCCGCATCGACGCGCAGCACGCCAAGGGCAAGCTGACGGCGCGCGAACGGATCGAACTCTTGCTCGACGAAGGGTCGTTCGAGGAATTCGACATGTTCGTCGCCCACCGCTGCACCGATTTCGGCATGGAACAGGACCGCCCCGCGGGTGACGGCGTGGTCACGGGCTGGGGCACGGTGAACGGCCGGATGGTCTATGTCTTCAGCCAGGATTTTACCGTCTTCGGCGGGTCGCTGTCCGAAACCCACGCACAAAAGATCTGCAAGATCATGGACATGGCCGTGCAGAACGGGGCGCCGGTGATCGGGCTGAATGATTCCGGCGGGGCCCGCATCCAGGAAGGTGTCGCCTCGTTGGCAGGGTATGCGGACGTGTTCCAGCGCAACATCATGGCCTCAGGGGTGGTGCCGCAGATTTCCGTCATCATGGGGCCCTGCGCGGGCGGCGCGGTCTATTCGCCGGCGATGACCGACTTCATCTTCATGGTGCGCGATTCGTCCTATATGTTCGTGACCGGCCCCGACGTTGTGAAAACCGTCACCAACGAGATTGTCACCGCCGAGGAACTGGGCGGGGCCAGCACGCACACCAGGAAAAGCTCGGTCGCGGATGGCGCGTTCGAGAATGACGTCGAGGCCCTGATCGAGGTCCGCCGCCTGGTCGATTTTCTGCCGCTGAACAACCGCGAGAAACCGCCGGTGCGGCCCTTCTTCGACGATCCGCTGCGCGTCGAGAACAGCCTGGACACGCTGATCCCGGACAATCCGAACACGCCCTACGACATGAAGGAACTGATCTTCAAACTGGCGGACGAAGCGGATTTCTTCGAGATTCAGGCGGATTACGCGAAGAATATCATCACCGGGTTCATCCGGCTCGAGGGGCAGTCCGTCGGGGTCGTGGCCAACCAGCCCATGGTTCTGGCCGGCTGCCTGGACATCGACTCGAGCCGCAAGGCGGCGCGGTTCGTGCGGTTCTGCGATGCCTTCGAGATCCCGATCCTGACCCTGGTGGACGTGCCCGGCTTCCTGCCCGGGACCAGCCAGGAATACGGCGGCGTCATCAAGCACGGCGCGAAACTGCTGTTCGCCTATGGCGAGGCGACGGTGCCGAAAGTGACGGTCATCACCCGCAAGGCCTATGGCGGCGCCTATGACGTGATGGCCTCCAAGCATCTGCGCGGCGATTTCAACTATGCCTGGCCGACGGCCGAAATCGCGGTGATGGGTGCCAAGGGTGCGGTCGAGATCCTCTATCGCGGCGAGCTGGGCGACAAGGACAAGATCGCGGCGCGGACCAAGGATTACGAAGGGCGCTTTGCCAACCCCTTTGTGGCGGCCGAAAAGGGCTTTGTCGACGAGGTCATCATGCCCCATTCGACCCGCCGCCGGGTGACCCGCGCGTTTGCCAGCCTGCGCAACAAGAAGCTGACGAACCCCTGGAAAAAGCACGACAACATTCCGCTGTAACCGGCGGGGTGCGTGCCCCAGCATCTGAGGGCGGTGGCCATGATATCGCAAGATGTTGAGTTTTTGACCCCAAGCGCGGCGGGCCCTGGTGCTCTGCCGCCACAGAACGCCTTGCAAGCCCCCATGATTGAACGGAAAAACTGGCACAGACCCTTGAAATGGGATATGGTCCCCTGCAGCACTGCCAGTTCGGCATGTGCGAATAAGAGCATCCGGCGTCAGGCAAGTCCATGGCGACCGGGGAGCGAAGAGAGCAGGAGTTTTCAATGTCCAAGACCACCCTCGCCGTTATGGCCGGTGTTTTCGGCCTGTCGGTCCTGGCGGGTTGCAACCAGCGACGCCAGGAAGAATTCACCATGGTCGAGCCTGCGCCGCAGCCGATCTATGTGGAGCCGGTCACCCCGAAATACCGCTGACGTTCCGCCGTCTGGCGTAGCGCGCCGGGCGGGGCTGGCCACGGTCCCGCCCGCCTGTCTGCGTGTGCGCGTCCTGGGGGGTGCCCCATGCTGAAGCACCGCGGCTTTCCCGGGCGTCTGCCCGGCACCGATTTCCAGTTCACCATCCGGCGCGCCAATGTGAAAGAGGGGGCCTCTCCCCTGATCGAGCGCAAGCGATTCAAGGATCGCCGCGCCGCTGACCGTCGCGCCGACGCCGGCTTCATGGCCGCGCTGTGGGCGCATTTTGGCGACGAACCCTTCGAGCGTGGCAACCTGGACGCCGGGCGCCTGTCCTGGCTGTTCGGCCGCGAGGTCGTTCCCGCCGAGGACCCCTTCGATCCGAAAAGCTATGACGCCCTGCTGCGCATCGACGTGGCGGCCGCCCGTGTCAGCTTTCCAGAAGTCTTCGACGACACCGATGCGGCCGACAGCGCCGACGCCTGGTCCGAAGACGAGGACGAGGGCTGGGACGAATGAGCCTCGGGGCTGTCAACGCCTTGGATGCATTGAATTTTGAGGCCCCGGCCGGGGCAGGGGAGTGAGCATGTTCAAGAAGATCCTGATCGCCAACCGTGGCGAGATCGCCTGCCGGGTCATCAAATCCGCGCGCAAGATGGGTATCGCCACCGTGGCGCTGTATTCGGACGCGGACCGCAATGCGCTGCATGTGACGATGGCCGACGAGGCGGTGCATATCGGGCCGTCGCCGGCGAACCAGTCCTATATCGTGATCGACAAGGTGATGGACGCGATCCGCCAGACCGGCGCCGAGGCCGTGCATCCGGGCTATGGCTTCCTGTCCGAAAACAGGAAGTTCGCCGAGGCGCTGGAAAAAGAGGGCGTGATCTTTGTCGGCCCGCCCAGCCCCGCGATCGAGGCGATGGGCGACAAGATCACCTCGAAGAAGATCGCGCAGGAGGCCGGTGTCAGCACGGTGCCCGGCTACATGGGCCTGATCGCCGACGCCGAAGAGGCGGTGACCATTTCGGATCAGATCGGCTATCCCGTGATGATCAAGGCCAGCGCCGGTGGCGGCGGCAAGGGGATGCGCATCGCCTGGAACGCGCAGGAAGCGCGCGAAGGGTTCGAATCGTCCAGGAACGAGGCCGCGAACAGTTTCGGTGACGACCGTATCTTCATCGAGAAATTCGTGACCCAACCGCGTCACATCGAAATCCAGGTGCTGGCCGACAAGCACGGCAATTGCGTCTACCTGCACGAGCGCGAATGCTCGATCCAGCGCCGCAACCAGAAGGTCATCGAGGAAGCGCCCTCGCCCTTCCTGGACGCCGAGACGCGCAAGGCGATGGGCGAACAGGCCTGCGCCCTGGCCAAGGCGGTCGGCTATACCAGCGCGGGCACCGTCGAATTCATCGTCGATGGCGAGCGGAATTTCTATTTCCTCGAGATGAACACCCGGCTCCAGGTGGAGCACCCCGTCACCGAGCTGATTACCGGCGTCGATCTGGTCGAGCAGATGATCCGCGTCGCCAACGGCGAACCCTTGCCCTTCAGGCAAGAGGATCTGACGATCAACGGTTGGGCCATCGAAAGCCGTCTGTATGCCGAGGACCCCTATCGCAACTTCCTGCCGTCGATCGGGCGGTTGACGCGCTATCGGCCCCCGGTCGAAGGGCCGACCCCGCGCGGCGGCCTGGTGCGCAACGATACCGGCGTCTACGAGGGCGGCGAGATCAGCATGTATTACGACCCGATGATCGCCAAGCTGTGCACCTGGGGGCAGGACCGCGCCGCCGCGATCGAGGAAATGCGCCTGGCACTGGACACATTCGAGGTCGAGGGCATCGGTCACAACCTGCCGTTCTGTTCGGCGGTGATGGACCACCCGCGCTTTGTCTCGGGCGCCATCACCACCGCCTTCATCGCCGAGGAATTTCCCGACGGGTTCAACGGCGTCGCCCTGCCCGAGCCGATGCTGAAGCGCGTCGCGGCGGCGGCGGCGGCGATGAACCGCGTGGCGGAAATCCGGCGCGCGCGCATCTCGGGCCGGATGGACAACCACGAACGCAAGGTCGGTGACGACTGGGTCGTCGCCTTGCAGGGCGTCGATTACCCGGTGGCGATCCGGGCCGACAGAGGCGGCGCGACCGTGGCCTTTGCCGATGGCGCGGCGCTGCGCGTGGAAAGCGACTGGACCCCGGGCCAGCCGCTGGCGCGGTTGATGATCGACGGCGAGCCGCTGGTGCTGAAGGTCGGGCGCGCGACGGGCGGTTACCGTCTGCGGGTGCGCGGCGCGGATCTGAAGGTGCATGTCCGCACACCCCGTCAGGCCGAACTCGCGCGCCTCATGCCCGAGAAACTGCCGCCCGACACGTCGAAACTGCTGCTCTGCCCGATGCCGGGCCTGATGGTGAAGCTCTCGGTCGCGGTGGGCGACGAGGTTTTCGAAGGCCAGGCGCTGTGCACGGTCGAGGCGATGAAGATGGAAAACATCCTGCGCGCCGAGAAGAAGGGCGTCATCAAGCTCATCAACGCCGCCGTCGGCGGATCGCTGGCGGTGGATGACGTGATCATGGAGTTCGAGTGAGTTGAAGCGCCGCGCCGTCATCCTGCTGGGCTGCACCTTCTTCGTGGCGGTTCTGGCCTCGCTGGCCATCCTTCTCTACTCGGTCGGTTTCGGGGACCTGGTGAACAAGGGCCTGGCGGCCGTGGTGGGGGGCGGCGTCCTGGCTTTGGGCTGGGTCGCCAGTTTCGTCCTGCGCGAAATCAGCGCGGCGACCGAGGAAGGCGAGAAAAGCGAAGATCTTCAGGAGACGTTGCGCGCCGAACTCTATGTCTATCAAAGCCTGCTCGACGATGACGACACGGAAGAGGCGAAGCGACAGTTGGCCAAGCGGATTTCGGACGGCGAAAGATCGGGCAGCCGCTACGTGCCCTTTGTTCCCCGGATCAGCGCGCCGGTCATCTTTGAAGCCTTGGTCGGAGACATCTACCTGCTGCCAAAGGATGTCACCGACCGCGTGGTTCAATTCTACGCGAACCTGTCCGACGTCAGGCTTATGGCGGAAGACCTGCAAACCAAGGCTTTTATCGAGCTGCCCGGACCCAGGCGTCTAACGGCGTATTGTGACTATCTCGATATCCGGCGAACGACCTGCGAACTGGCGGAAAAGGCGGTTGCGGCCCTGAACGCCTCACTCGGCAGTTCCGACGCAATGCGGGCCGACTGTATCAACCATTTTGAAGATTTCATTGCCGAACGGAAGGCCCGTCTGCGGCTGGAACTGGAGGAATTCAGTAGCCGAAGCGTGGCCCCCGGCGGCCCTCGATAGAGTGCGGTTTTGAACGTTTTTGTTTCATCATCACTCCTGTATCCGCTACCGATGAGCTTAGGCGGCGGACGGCGTCCGGCACTGCCTTTTTCGCATCGTCAGTATTACCTTACGGAAACCGTTGCCATTTGGCAACACATAGGCCCAGTCTCTGCCGCCATGTTAACGGGAATCCATGAACGATTTCTCTACCGCCCCGCCGGCAGCCGGTCCAGCAATTCCTGCCGCCGCAGGGGGAAACGGTCGATGATTTCGCCGATTTCGCGGACGGTTCGGGGCGCGGGGCGGCGTTGCTTGATCTCGCCGTCCTTGCCGATGATGGCCAGCATGAACCCGTGCGGGCGCAGCCTTTGGCGCAGGGCGCTGCCCGAGGTCCGGTCGCTGTCGATCAGCACCAGCACGTCGCGGGTGAACAGGTCGTCGGGGTGGTCCTCGATCTCGCGCATCTGGCGGGCAAAGGCCGGGTCCAGCGGCGAATCCGCCAGCACGGCGACGATCCGGTATTGCCACAGGAAGCTGTCGGGCTCGATCCCGGCGGCATCGAGGATGCGCAGCCCCTCGGGGCGGTCGTCCTGGGCCCAGGCGGGCTGGGCCAGAACCAGGGCGGCGATGAGCAGCGTCTTCAACATGGCGGGCGGGCCTCCTTGTCCAGTGCATATAGGCACGACCGCCGGAAAAACACCCGCAACCCCAAGGATTTCGCCCCGGTCGCCCATGGCCCGGGCCTGAGAGATGAAGGAGGGCAGCATGTCCCGCGACGACGCATACGAAACCTGGAAAGGCCTGGCGCAGAAGGAACTGAAGGGCCAGGACCCCGACAGCCTGACCTGGCACACGCTGGAAGGGATTGCGGTCAAGCCGCTCTATACCCGCGCCGATACCGAGGGGCTGACGCATCTGGATTCGATGCCCGGGGTCGCGCCCTTTACCCGGGGCCCGCGCGCAACCATGTATGCCGGCCGGCCCTGGACGATCCGGCAATATGCGGGATTTTCCACCGCCGAGGAATCGAACGCCTTTTACCGCAAGGCGCTGGCGGCGGGGCAGCAGGGCGTGTCGGTCGCCTTCGATCTGGCGACGCACCGGGGCTATGACAGTGACCACCCCCGCGTCGTCGGCGATGTCGGCAAGGCGGGCGTGGCCATCGACAGCGTCGAGGACATGAAAATCCTGTTCGACGGCATCCCGCTGGACAAGGTCAGCGTCAGCATGACGATGAACGGCGCGGTGATCCCGATCCTGGCGAATTTCATCGTCACGGGCGAGGAACAGGGCGTGGACCGCAAGCTGCTGTCGGGCACGATCCAGAACGACATCCTCAAGGAGTTCATGGTCCGCAACACCTATGTCTATCCGCCTGAGCCCTCGATGCGGATCATCGCGGACATCATCGAATACACCGCGGCCGAAATGCCCAAGTTCAACTCGATCTCGATCTCGGGCTATCACATGCAGGAAGCGGGCGCGAACCTGGTGCAGGAGCTGGCCTTTACCCTGGCCGACGGGCGCGAATACGTCCGCGCGGCTCTGGCGCGCGGCATGGATGTCGATGCCTTCGCCGGGCGGCTCAGCTTCTTTTTCGCGATCGGCATGAATTTCTTCATGGAGGCCGCCAAACTGCGCGCCGCGCGCCTGTTGTGGCACCGCATCATGTCGGAATTCGCGCCCAAGAAGCCGGGCTCGCTGATGCTGCGCACGCATTGCCAGACCTCGGGCGTCAGCTTGCAGGAACAGGACCCCTACAACAACGTCGTGCGCACCGCCTACGAGGCGCTGGCGGCGGCGCTGGGCGGCACGCAGTCGCTGCACACCAACGCGCTGGACGAGGCGATCGCCCTGCCCACCGAATTCAGTGCCCGCATCGCCCGAAACACGCAGCTGATCTTGCAGGAAGAGACCGGCGTGACCAGGGTCGTCGATCCGCTGGCGGGGTCCTATTATGTCGAGAAACTGACAGCCGACCTGGCGGAAGCGGCCTGGAAACTGATCGAGGAAGTTGAAGAACTGGGAGGCATGACCAAGGCTGTCGCCTCGGGGATGCCCAAGCTCAGGATCGAGGAATCGGCGGCCAAACGTCAGGCAATGATCGACCGGGGCGAAGAGGTGATCGTCGGCGTCAACAAGTATCGGCTGGCCAAGGAAGACCCGATCGACATCCTGGATATCGACAATGTCAAGGTGCGCGAGGCGCAGATCGCGCGCCTGGAACGGACCCGCGCCGCGCGCGACGAGGCTGGCTGCACCGCGGCGCTGGCCGAACTCGAACGGCGCGCGAAAGAGGGCGGCAACCTGCTGGAGGCCGCGGTCGAGGCCGCGCGCGCGCGGGCCAGCGTGGGGGAGATCAGCATGGCGATGGAAAAGGTGTTCGGCCGTCACCGGGCCGAGGTGAAGACGCTGGCCGGCGTGTATGGCGCGGCCTACGAGGGCGACGACGCCTTTGCCGCGATCCAGAAAGACGTCGAGGCCTTTGCCGAGGCCGAGGGCCGACGCCCGCGGATGCTGGTGGTGAAGATGGGCCAGGACGGTCACGACCGGGGCGCCAAGGTGATCGCCACCGCCTTTGCCGACATCGGTTTCGACGTCGATGTGGGCCCCTTGTTCCAGACCCCTGAGGAAGCGGCGCAGGACGCGATCGACAACGACGTGCACGTGGTCGGCATCTCGTCCCAGGCGGCCGGGCACAAGACGCTGGCGCCGAAACTGATCGAGGCCCTGGAAGCCGCCGGTGCGGGGGATATCCTGGTGATCTGCGGCGGGGTGATACCGCAGCAGGATTATGCGTTCCTGAAGTCCAGGGGCGTGAAGGCGATCTTTGGTCCGGGGACCAATATCCCCGAGGCCGCGCGGGATATCCTGCGGCTGATCCGCGACGCGCGCGGTTGAATGACGGGGGGGGGGGGGCTGCCGCCCCCCCACCCCCCGCCCAAGGGGGTTTTCCACCCCCTTGGATCCCCCGAGGATATTTCGGGCACAAAGAGACGGGGAGGGCATGGCATGGGGACGAAACGGGCCATCATCGCGGCGTCGATGGCGCTGGCGTTGGTCTGGTCGCTGGCGTTGGTCTGGTTGGCACCGCGGGTCGGCGCGCCCGATCCGGTTTCCGCGCTGGTGCTGGGGTTCGTGCCCGCCGGCCTGGTCATGGCGGTCATGATCGGGCGTCTGGCGCAGCGGCGGTTCTTTGACGACGCGATCATCGACGGCGCGCCCTTCGTGCCCGGATCGGGGCCCGAGATCGACCAGCGGGTCCTGACCAACACGACCGAGCAATTGGTGCTGGCGCTGGCGCTCTGGCCCTTTGCCGGTTGGGTTCTGGGATGGGCGCTGTTGCCCGTGCTGGGACTGAATTTCGCCGTCATGCGGGTGCTTTTCTGGCTGGGCTATCACCAGTCGCCCCCTCTCAGGGGGCTGGGGTTCGCGGCGAGTTTCTATCCCACGCCGGTGGCGGCGCTGTGGGCTTTGGGGGTCTGGCTATGACCGCGGTGTTCGATCATCTGGCGGTCGCCGCCGCGTCCCTCGATGAGGGTGTCGCCGCGATGGAGGCGGCGCTGGGCCTGCCGTTGCAGCCCGGAGGGCGGCACGCGGCGATGGGCACGCACAACCGGCTGATCGGCATGGGGCCGGGCACCTATCTGGAGGTCATCGCCATCGATCCCGAAGCCCCGCCACCCGGTCGTCCGCGCTGGTTCGCGCTGGACGGGTTCCGGGGCGCCCCGCGTCCACGCGCCTGGATCCTGCGCGACGACGCGCTCGAGGCGGCGCTGAGCCGGGCGCCGGCGGGGACGGGCACGCCGATGCTGTTCCGCCGGGACGCGCTGACCTGGCGCATGGCGGTGCCCGACACCGGCGTGTTGCCCTTTGACGGGGTCGCGCCCGCGCTGATCGAATGGGGGGCAGGGGTCGCGCATCCCGCCACGCGGCTGCCCGACCAGGGCCTGCGGTTGAGCGTGCTGACCCTGCTGCATCCCGAGGCCGAGGCGCTGCGCGGGGCGCTGGCGGGACTCTGCCGGGATTCGCGCCTGCGCATCGAGACCGGCCCCCCCGGGATCGTGGCCGAGGTCCTCACCCCGCACGGGCGGCGGGTGCTGGAATGATCCGGCCCGCGCATCCCGGCGATGCCCCGGGCGTCGCGGCGATCTGGAATCCGATCATCCGCGACACCGTCATCACCTTCAATCCGCAGGAAAAGACCGACGACGAGGTCGCCGCGACAATCACGGGACGGGCCTGTTTCCTGGTCGCCGAAGGGGCCGACCGGATCCTCGGATTTGCGACCTATGCGCAGTTTCGCGGCGGGCTGGGCTATGCCCGGTCGCAAGAGCACACGATCCTGCTGGCGCCGGAGGGCCGTGGCCGGGGACTGGGCCGCGCACTGATGGCCGCGCTCGAGGATCACGCGCGGGTCGCTGGCCATCACGTCCTGGTGGGCGGGGTCAGTGGGTCGAATCCCGACGGCATCGCCTTTCATGCCGCCATCGGCTTCGAGATCGTCGGCCGGATGCCGCAGGTCGGCTGGAAGCTGGGGCGCTGGCACGATCTGGTGCTGATGCAGAAAATTCTCTGACCGGCGGATGGGCAAAACCCGGGCGCGCGGATAAGATGGGGCCATGTCGCTCTGGACCCGGATCACCGATGCCGTCGAGGCCCTGCGCGCGGGCGAACCGCTCAGCGCGGTGTTCGACCGTCTGCGCGTCCGCCCCGAACGGTCGGTCGCCTTTACCATCGGCGTGATCGCCTTGGGCGCCAAGCTGGCCAAGGCGGATGGCACCGTGACCCGTGATGAGGTGGCGATGTTCCGCGCCGTCTTTACCATCCCGCCGGGCGACGAGCCGCACGCGGCGCGGGTGTTCAATCTGGCGCGCCAGGACGTGGCCGGGTTCGACGCCTATGCGCGCAAGATCGCCGCGCTGTTTCCGCCGCGTGATCCGGTGCTGAAGGATCTGGTCGAAGGGCTGTTTCACGTCGCCATGGCCGACGGCAGCCTTCACCCCGCCGAAGAGGCGTTCTTGCAGCAGGTGTCCGGGATTTTCGGCCTGGAGGAGGCTTGTTTCCGCGCGATCAAGGCCCGCGTCGTGCCGGGCGAGCGGCCCGACCCCTTCGAACTGCTGGAATTGCCGCACGATGCGACGCTGGACCAGGCGCGCAGCGCGTGGCGGCGGATGGTGCGCGAATCCCACCCGGATTCGCTGCGCGCGCGGGGCGTTCCCGACGAGGCCGTCGCCTTGGCCGAGGAGCGGCTCAAGGCGTTGAACAACGCCTGGGAAGAAGTGCGCCAGAGGCACGCGGCATGAGGGGCGCGGCGATTGCCGTCGCGCTGGCGCTGGCGCTGATGGCCGGGCAGGGCGCCCGCGCGGATGTGCCCGGGCGCATGAGCGACATGATGGGGGACTTGCTGGGCGCGGTGGACCCCTGGTTTCGCGACCTGGGCCGGCTGATGGGGGACCTGACGGGCTGGCACGCGCCCGAGGTTCTGCCCAATGGCGACATCCTGATTCGCCGCCGCCGCCCGCAGGATTCGGCCGCCCCCGATGCCGGGCGCCCCGACAGCGATCAGCCGGATGCCGGCTCGTCGGCGGCGACCGATCCTTTCGAGCTCTGAGCGCGCCCGACGCGCAACACCGTGGTCACGCCCAGCGTCTTGGCCAGCGACTGAAAACGCTGTTCGGCCACCTCGCCGAACAACGGGCGGCTGGCCGGGCGCAGGACCAGTTCCAGCACCTTTTTCTTGGGGAAATAGCGCAACTCGCCGGCGTGATCGGGCCGACCCAGCGAGAACATCGCGCCAAAGCGCATCGCACGGCCCAGCATGATCGCGTGGCGGATTTCCTCGTCGTTGAGCAGTTTCAGAACCGGGGTCAGCCGGCTGTCGGCGCCGGGCGACTTGTAGCGGTTCATCAGCGCCAGCCCCAGATAGACCCGTCCCTTGTGGTCGAGCCCGCCCAGATTGGCCCGCGTTGCCGTGTCAAAGCAACTTTCGGACCGATAGTCGGGGTGCGCGCGCCAGTTCACATCGTGCAGCAGGCAGGCGGCCTTGATCAGGCGCATCCGTTCGGGCGGCGCGTGGCGATAGAGGGGTTGCAGGAACTCGAACAGCCGCCGACCAAAGCCGGGCACCCGCGCCGAGGCCCCCTCGAGGTGGCGGCAGGCCTCGATCAGCGGGTCGCGGGCGCGCAGGTCCTCGGGCATCTGTTCGAACAGGATGCCCTCGCGGATGCCATAGCTGGAAATGAAGATTTCGCGCGGCCGAAAGACGTTCAGCAATTGGCGCAGAACCACGGTCGCCAGCGGCACCAGCGCGATGCGCTCGGGCGAAATGCCGGTCTGTTCGCGCAGCTTGCGCAGGTCCTGCGTCGCCAGCCAGTCGATCGTCTTGCGGATCGACTTGGGTGTCATCTCGTATTCGTGCAGCACGGTCAGGGGATAGCCGCGCCGCGCCATGTCCAGCCGTGCCAGGGCGCGCCACGACCCGCCGACCAGATAGAGCGCCTTGTGCCCGGTGCCGACCTCGGTCGCGACCTGCTTCAAGGTCGCGGCGATATGGGCCTTCAGGCCCTTTTTGCCGCCCTTGATCTGTTGCAGCCGGAACGGGCCCAGCGTGGTGCTGACGCGCCGCCCGACGGTGTTGTCGCCGATCTCCGCCAGTTCCATCGACGATCCGCCGATGTCGCAGACCAGCCCTCGCGCGCCGGGCCAGCCCAGCAGCACGCCCTGCGCCGACAGCCGCGCTTCCTCGCTGCCCGGGATGATGTCCATCTCGAGGCCCGTCGCGGCCTCGACCTCGGCCTTGAAGGCCTCGCCGTCGATGGCCTCGCGCACCGCCGCGGTGGCGACCATGGTCAGGCTGGTCAGGTGCATCTCGGCGGCCAGCAGGGCAAAGCGCGTGATCGCGGCCAGCGCGCGGCTGCGCCCCTCGGGGTGCAGGCGGTTGGTTTCGGCCAGTCCCCGGCCCAGTCCGCACAGGATCTTTTCGTTGAAGAAATAGGCCGGCGAGCGGGCGGCGCCGTCGAAAACCACCATCCGGACCGAGTTCGAGCCCACGTCGATCACGCCCACGCGTTCGAGCCCGCGCACCGCCTCGTCGTCGGTGATCGGTTCCCCGACATGGCCGCGAACCGGCGTTTCAGCGGGGGGCGGGGTTGCGGTGTCGGTGGTTGTCACGGCCGTCCTCGAATCCTTGGCGGGGGGGGCGTTACAGCATGTAGGCAGCGCCGCGCCGCGGCGTCAACCGCGCGCGGACACCTGCCCCTGCGTCATGGTGCGCCTCAATCGGGCGCATGGGCCAACGCGGGAACGTCCTGCGCCCCCGCCGACCCCCGCCCCGAGAGCGAGGGATTTTCCATGAAGAAGCGGTGGCAACTGAACATCGGCCGGTCGTCGGGCGTGTCCGGGTCCGGCGTCGCGCGCAAGTAGCGCCCGGCGCTGTCCAGCACCCAGCTCTGCGCTTCGTCATAGAGGTTCGCGGCCATGACCTGCTGCACGATCTGCGCCTTGACCGTGCGGTTCTGGATCTCGACCAGGGTTTCCACGCGGCGCATCAGGTTGCGCCCCATCCAGTCGGCGGACGAGATGAACACCCGTGCCTGTTCGCCCGGCAACCCGTGCCCCGAGCCGAAGCAGACGATGCGCGAATGTTCCAGGAATCGGCCAACGATGGATTTCACCCGGATATTTTCGGAAAAGCCGCGGATTCCCGGCCTGAGCCCGCAGATGCCCCGGATCACCAGGCTGATCCGCACCCCGGCCTGCGAGGCGGCATAGAGCGCGTCGATCACGTCGGGGTCGATGAGCGAGTTCATCTTGGCCCAGATCTGCGCGGGGCGTCCGGCGCGGGCGTGGTCGGCCTCGCGCGCGATCAGTTCCAGCAGGCGATCCTTCAGCGTCAGCGGCGAGATCGCCAGGTTCTCCAGCTGTGCCGGTTGCGCGTAGCCGGACAGGTAGTTGAACACCCGCGCCGCATCGCGCCCCAGCGCCGGTTCGCAGGTGAACAGGCTGAGGTCGGTGTAGATGCGCGCGGTGATCGGGTGGTAGTTGCCGGTGCCCCAATGGGTATAGGTGACCAGCTTGTCCCCCTCGCGTCGCACCACGGCGGAAATCTTGGCGTGCGTCTTGTAGTGGATGAACCCGTAGACGACATGCGCGCCGGCGCGTTCCAGCCGGCGGGACTGGCGGATGTTGGCGGCTTCGTCAAAGCGCGCTTTCAGTTCGACAAAGGCGGTGACGGATTTGCCCGCCTCGGCGGCTTCGCACAGGGCGGTAACGATCGGACTGTCGCGCGACGTGCGATAGAGCGTCTGCTTGATCGCCAGCACGTTCGGGTCGCGCGCCGCCTGTTCCAGGAACCGCACCACCATGTCGAATGTCTCGTAGGGGTGGTGCAGCAGCATGTCCTTCTGGCGGATCGCCGAGAACATGTCGCCGTCGTGATCCTGCACCCGCTCGGGCACCCGCGGGGTAAAGGGCGGCCATTGCAGGTCGCGCCGTGCATCCACCACCAGTTCCTTCAGGTCGGCCATGCCCAGCAGACCGTCCAGATCGACGATTTCCTCGGGGGCCACGCACAATTCATCCATGATGAGGGATTTCAGCGCGGGCTCCGCGCCGGCCGTCATCGTCAGGCGCACCACTTCGCCGCGGCGCCGGCGCTTCAGGGCGACTTCGAATTCGCGCACCAGGTCCTCGGCCTCTTCCTCGACCTCCATGTCGGAATCGCGCAGCACCCGGAACGCGCAGGAATTGCGCACCGCATAGCCGGGGAACAGCGCCTGCACCTGGTCCAGCAGCAGTTCCTCGAGCGGCAGGAAGCGCAGCGCGCCGTTGTCGGCGGGCAGGCGGATGAAGCGGTCGATCTGTTGCGGCACGGGCAGCAGCGCGTTGCGGCGCAATCCGTCCGCGCGGCGTTCGATCTGAAGCGCCAGGCAGTGGCCCGCGTTCGGAATGAAGGGAAACGGGTGCGCCGGGTCGATGGCCAGCGGCGACAGCATCGGGAACACGTTGGACAGGAAATAGTCGTCCAGAAAGGCGCGGTCCTCGGGGCTGAGCGCGGCGCGGTCCAGCAATGTGATGCGTTCGTTCTCCAGCAGGGCGCGCAACACGCGAAAGGCCTCTTGCTGGGTCTGCAACAGGGCGCGGGCGTCCTCGTCGATCTGCGCGAGCTGCTGCTGCGCGGTCAGCCCGTCGATCGAAGGGGTGGTGTTCCCCGCCCGGTGCAATTCGCGCAGACCGGCCACGCGGACGGTGTAGAATTCATCCAGGTTCGTGGCCGAGATCGACAGGAACCGCACCCGTTCCAGCAACGGCACGCGCGGGTTCGACGCCTCGTCCAGCACCCGCCAGTTGAAGGCCACCCACGACAGTTCGCGGTTGAAGAACCGGCCCGGCGAGGCGGGATCGAAACCCGGGGGCGGGTCGATGGGGTCAGGAAACGGGCCGTGAAGGAAGTCTGCGGTGCTCATTCGGGGGGCGTTACCAAGCAATTGCGACGGTTTCATTATGCCGTGTCCGGACCGTCGCTGTCGAGGGGCTGGGCAAGCAGGTCCCGCGCCAGATCGCGGGTGACGGGACGTTTGCGCGCCATCGAGCGCGCGTCGAGGTCGGCGACCAGCCGCCGGGCGGCCCCGAGCGAGCGTTCCATGCGGCCCAGCAGGTAAGCGATCAGCGCCGGATCGACCCTGAGCTGGCGGTCGGCGAACAGTTTGACCAGAACCGCGCCGAGCAGTGCCTCGTCGGGTTCGGCCAGGGTCAGATGCGTGGCCGCGGTCAGCCGCGAGACCAGGTCGGGCAAGGCCAGCCCCCAGTCGCGCACCGGATGCGTCGCCGTCAGCAGGATCTGCCCGCGGCCGCGCAGATGGTTGAGCAGATGGAACAGCGCCTCTTCGCCGGCGCGATCGCCGGCCAGGCGGTCGGCGTCGTCCAGGGCCAGGGCCAGGGGGCCATCGGTGGCCAGCAGCCCGGGCAGGTCCCGCGCCAGGCGGTCCGCGGGCTGCCAGCGCGCGCCCTCGCGGCTGGCCCAGATCCGGGCGAGATGGGTCTTGCCGCTGCCGCCCGGGCCGCTCAGCACCGCGATGCCGCGCGGCAGGCCGCCCGGGGCCTCGATCGTGGCCAGCGCCAGCGCGTTCGACGGGGCCTGAAGGAAGTCGGCGCGGCCCATGGCCGGATCGGCGGGCAGGTCCAGCGGCAGTTGTTCAGCGCGCGGTGGGGTCGTCATCGGCCTCTCCCTCGGGGCCGGTATAAAGGGACGAGCCCAGGTAAACCGCGGCCGCGTGGCGCGCCAGGACACCGATCGCCGCCGCGACGGGTACCGCAACCAGCATCCCGACGAAGCCGAACAGCGCGCCAAAGACGCTGAGCGCGAAGATCAGCCAGACCGGGTGCAAGCCGACAGACCGGCCGACCAGGCGCGGGGTCATCACGTTGCCTTCCAGGAACTGGCCCAGGGCAAAGACCGCCGCGACCATCGCCAGCGAAAACCAGTCGCCCCAGAACTGCACCAGTCCCATGCCCAGCGCCAGCACGCCACCCATCAGCGCGCCGACATAGGGGATGAAGGTGATCAGTCCGGCAATCAGCCCGATCACCAGTCCGAATTGCAGGCCCACCAGCATCAGGCCACCCGAGTAATAGACCGCCATCACCAGGCAGACCGTGCCCATGCCGCGCACGAAGGCGGCGACGGTCCGGTCGATGTCGCGGGCCAGCGCGCGAATGCCGGCGGCGTGTTCGCGCGGGAGCATCGCATCGATCCGCGCGATCATGTGATCCCAGTCGAGCAGCATGTAGAACGCGACCACCGGGACCACGACGACGAGCATCGCCAGGTTGATGACCGACAGCGCCGAGCCGAGGACCGCGTTCGCCAGCTCGCCCGCGCGCGATTGCAGGGCTTCGCCCAGGCCGCGCAGGGACTGCCGCAGCGTCGAATCGGCATCGACCAGCGAGGGGAAGCGTTCGGTCAGGATCGTCGTCAGGGTTTCCGTCAGCCGCGGCAGCGCGGCGATCAGCGATTGGGTCTGCTGCGCCAGCAACGGAACCAGAAGCAGGGTCGCCAGCAGGAACAGCGACACCGCCACCAGCGAGATCAGCACCGTGGCCGTCGTGCGCCCCAGGCCCAGCCGTTCCAGCGCGTCGGCGACGGGGTCCAGGAAATAGGCCACCGCCGCGCCCAGCACGAAGGGCAGCACCACGTCCCCCAGGAACCACAGCAGCAGCACCAGCACCGCCGCGACGGCCCCCCAGATCTGCACCTGCCTGCGCACGGGGACGGCCATCGGTCAGATCTGCCGTTCGGGCATCCGCACGACCAGCCCCTCGAGTTCGGGCGTGACCTTGAGCTGGCAGGTCAGGCGCGACAGGCGCGGGTCGGGCTGATAGGCGAAGTCCAGCATGTCCTCTTCCATCGGGTCCCTGGCCGGCAGCCGGTCGATCCAGGCGGCATCGACATAGACATGGCAGGTCGAGCAGGCGCAGGCGCCGCCGCAATCGGCCTCGATCCCTTTGACGCCATTGTCGCGCGCGCCCTCCATGACGGTCAGTCCGGGGGCGACGTCGACGACATGTTGGGTGCCGTCGAACTCGATATAGGTGATCTTGACCATGGGTGCCTCGTCAGGGTCTGTCAGCGGTTCTGTCGTGTCCGACATAGGGCAAGCCGCGGCTTTTGACCAGAGACAGGCGGCCGCCAAAAGGTGCCGCGCGCGCCACGGTGCTGCCCGGAATTTGCCCCGTTTTCGGGGGATAGACTGGGTCGAGACCCGAAACAATCCGCCGAATCGGACCTGTTCCCATGATGCGCCGAATCGCCCCCGTTCTGTTGTCCTGCGTGCTGGCCACCGGCCTGGCCGCCTGCCAGGTGAACCCGCCCGAACCCGAGGTGCGCCGCGACGAGGCCGCGCCCGCTTCGCTGTCGCCCGTCGAGGGCGCGGCCTGCTGGGCGACCGACCGCGTGCCCGCCCGCACCGCGACCGACCTGGTCGCGGTGGGCCCCACGGGCGAGCGCCAGCCGCGCACGCGCGTGCTGCACCCGGCCGAGGACCGGCTGTTCGCGGTTCCCTGCCCCGACCAGATGGGCCCCGATACCATCGCCTCGTTGCAGCGCGCGCTGGCGGCGCGGGGGTTGCATGGTGGCGCGGTCACCGGGGTGATGGACGCCGAAACCGCCGCGGCGGTGCGCCGTTACCAGGCGCCGCGCGGGCTGGACAGTGCCATTCTGTCGCTGGACGCGGCGCAGCAGCTTGGCCTGGTGCCGGTGCCGCGCGACCGTCTGTGAGGGTGGGCTGCAAGGGTGGGTTTCGCCCTCGGCCGGCGGCATTCCATGCCGCAGCCCTCGGGCGACCCGGCGCGGCGCTGAAGCGCCGCGCGAGGCCGCCGGCCCTCAGCGCATGCCGATACCCAGTTGCATCAGCCCGCGGCGCACGGGCGACAGCGAATAGAGCGCGTGCAGCGCCCCCGCCCGCAGGTCCCTGAGCGGGCGCGACCGGATCATCGACGCGCGGTTCAGCAGATCAACCCCCGCCAGTCGCATCCGGGCCTCGGTCCAGCGCCGCCGGTGATAGGCGTTCAGCGGGCCGGCCTCGCCCAGCGTCGCCGGATCCGCCAGGTCCATCAGCGCGCTCAGGTCGCCGAGGCTCATGTTCAACCCCTGCGCGCCGATCGGCGGCACGACATGCGCGGCCTCGGCCATCAGGACGGTGCGCTGGCCGTTGAAGCGGTCGGCCAACTGGGTGATGATCGGCCAGACGGTGAGCGGGCTGGCCTGTTCCAGCCACCCGAACAGGCCGCACGAGCGCGCGTTCATGGCCGCTTCGAAAGCGGCGCGGGGCAGGGCGCGCAGGCGTTCTATCTCGGGGCCGGTTTCCATCCACACCACGGCCGAGCACGGCATGCCCTGGTGATCGGGCAGGGGCACCAGCGTGAAGGGCCCGCCCGACCGGTGGATCTCGGTCGAGACGTTGTTGTGCGGGTCGGGGTGGGTGACGGCAAAGGCCAGCGCCTTTTGTCCGTAGCGCGTGGTCGTCACATCGATGCCCAGGGCCTTGCGCACCGGCGAGTGGCGCCCATCCGCGCCGACGACCAGCCGCGCCGACAGCCGTTCGCCATCGGACAGCGTGACCAGCGCCTCGGTCTCGCGGGTGAGAAGCCCACGAAAGGCGGTGCCGGGGCGGAAATCGACGTTGGGCAGCTCGGCCAGCCGGGCGACGAACTCGCGCCGCAGCAGCCAGTTCGGCAGGTTCCAGCCAAAGGGTTGCGCGGACACGTCGGCGGCATCAAAATCATGCGTGATGCGGGCCACGGGCTCGGCGCCGCCGGCATCGACGATGCGCATCACCTGCAAGGGCATCGCGTGGGGTTCCAGCCGTTGCCACAGGCCCGCGGCGCTCAGAACCGGGATCGAGGGTTGCAGGAATGCGGTGGTGCGCAGGTCCGCGCCCGGGGCCTCGCCCGAGGTGACAGGCGGCGCGGGATCGACGCACAGCACCGAATAGCCCGCCGCGCCGAATGCCGCCGCCGCCGCCAGTCCCGCGACGCCGCCGCCCGAGACCAGCACATCGACCCTTTGTCGCATCATCGCCTCCGCCGCTTTGCGCCCGTCTTAGCGCATCGCGGCGGCCGAGGCGAGGCAACTCAGCCGCGACTGATCGCCACCAGCACGACGATCATCAGCGGCGAGGCGACGACCGCCGGCAGATACAAGGCCGGCAACCCCCAGGTGACGATCGCCAGCCCCCAGACCGAGACCAGCGCCAGGATCAGGTAGAGCGGAAAGTCGGCGTCGCCTTCGGCCCATTCGCGGGCGATCGCGCCCAGGATCGGCAGGCGATAGACGGCGGGACGGCGGGCGAGGGCGATGTCGGCACTGGCCATTGATAACTCCGGGTTAAAGGTTTTCACCGGATATGTCTTTGGGCGGCGCCGTGCCTATCGGGCGCGTTGCCGCAGTGTGGCAAGGGGTCGCGGAGGGTGCGGCGTCGTGACCCGTCATCGCGGGCCTTCGCGCGGCGCGTCAGCGCCGCACCCGGTCGCCCGAGGGCTACAGCATGGAATGCTGTCGGCCGAGGGCGAAACCGCCCCCCCACCCCCCTTCGTTGCCACCCCGACCCCGCGCCTAGAGCCGGCTCAGAAAGTCTGCCAGATCGTCGGTGTGGTGGTGCACATGGGCGTGGTGCTGGGCCTCGGGCGTGACCAGGACGGTGCGCATGCCCAGCGCGTGGGGAATGCGCAGGTTGCGCGGGTCGTCCTCGAACATGGCGGCGCGCGCCGGCGTCAGCCCGTCCTTGGCAAAGACGCGCGCAAAGGCCTCGGCCTGGGGCTTGGGGTGATAGTCGGCGTCCTCGACCCCGTAGACCGCGTCGAACAGCCCGTCGAGGCCGCGCGCCGCGATCACCCGACGGGCATAAGGGGCCGAGCCGTTGGTATAGACGATCCGCCGCCCCTTGAGCCGGCCGATCGCCGCGCGCAGCGCGGGGTCGGGCTCCAGCACCGAAAAATCGATGTCGTGAACCTCGACCAGATAGGGAACCGGGTCCACGCCGTGATGGGCCATCAGCCCGGCCAGCGTGGTGCCATAGGTCTGCCAGTAGCCGTGTCGCAGGCGGTCCGATTCGGCGCGATTGGCGCCGGTGGTGCGCATGACGAAATCGGTCATCTTGCGGTCGATCTGGTCGAACAGGCGCACGCTGGGGGAATACAGCGTGTTGTCCAGGTCGAACACCCAGGTATCGACATGCAGGAAGCGAGCGGCGGGCATGGGGCAGGGCTACCGTGACGCGCCCCGATACGCAAGGTCGCAGGCGGCGAATCAGGGCTTTTCACAGGCCTCTCCCGCCTCTAGTCTTCCCGCCCTTGGAGGACCCCATGACCGACATTCGACCGCCGCTGCTCGATGCCTACACGTTGATCCTGGCCGCGATCGACGACGGCACCTATCGTCCCGGCGACCGTTTGGTGGAATCGGAACTGGCGGAACGGTTCGGAGTGTCCCGCACGCCGATCCGCGAGGCGTTGCAGCGGTTGGAAACGCAGTCGCTGCTGACCCGCGACGGGCGCTCGTTGATTGTCGCGTCGCTCGATCACAACCAGTTGGCCGAGCTCTATGTCGTGCGTGCCCAGCTCGAAGGGTTGGCGGCCCGGCTCGCGGCCAAGCACGCCTCGGTCGAAGAGGTGCGCGTCTTGCGCGACATGGTGGCCGACGACCGCAAGCTGGTGAACGACCCCAAGGCGCTGAGCCGGGCGAACAAGCGGTTCCACAAGCAGATCCACCTCGCCTCGCACAACCGGTTCCTGATCCAGCAACTGGACCTGGTGCACCGCTCGATGGCCCTGCTGGCGACCACCTCGCTCGAGGCAGAGGGCCGCGGCCAGGCGGCTCTGGACGAACACGACCTGATGGTCGAGGCGATTGCCCGGGGCGATGGCGACGGCGCCGACAAGGCGTTGCGCGACCATATCAGCCGGGCGTTCGAGACCCGGCTCAAGCTGGAATCGGGCGACCGCCGGCGCCAGGGCCGCTAGGAACCGCTCACCGGGCCGCGCACCGGCCCAGTGGTGGCGGCCGTGTCGTGGATGCCGTGGGTCGTCTTGTCCCAGTAGAACGGGCTCGAGATCATTTCCCAGCAGCCCTTCCAGGCGGCGACGGCGGCCAGCGGGAAATACAGGTGCAGGCTCAGCGTCCAGGGCCTGAGGAACCGGTGGTGGGGGCTTTTCAGCGCGGCGATGTTGATCGCCAGCCCGGCGACCTCGGACAGCAGGAACATCGCCGCCACCCCGGTCAGCGCGCCGTGCGGCAGGGCGGCGGTCAGCGGATGGCCCATCCCGAACAGCATCAGCCAGAAGCTCCACAGAATCGGGGCCAGAAGGAACTGCACCAGCGTGCCCAGGAACAGCACCTGCACCCCCCAGAACCGCCATGCGCCCAGTTGCCGCCACAACAGGCCCGGGTCGCGCATGTGCACCGCGTAGGTCATCGCATAGCCCTTGAGCCAGCGCGAGCGTTGCTTGACCCAGGGCCAGACGCGGCAGTTCGCCTCTTCCAGCGTGACGCTGTCCATCAGTTCGGTGCGATAGCCGTGCCGCGCCAGGCGGAGGCCCAGATCGGCGTCCTCGGTCACGTTGTGCGCGTCCCAGCCGCCCAGCCGGTCCAGCGTTTCGCGGCGAAAGAACAATGTCGTGCCGCCCAGCGGCACCACCAGGCCCAGACGCGCCAGGCCGGGCAGGATCATGCGGAACCACGCGGCGTATTCGATCGTGAAACAGCGGCTCAGCCAGTTGGTGCGGGGGTTGTAATAGTCCAGCACCCCCTGGATGCACGCCAGGTCCGGCCCGGCGGCGGCGAAGCGTTCGACAACGCGGTGCAACTGGTCGGGCGCGGGCGCGTCCTCGGCGTCGTAGACGCCGATAACCTCGCCCCGGGCGAAGTTGAGCGCATAGTTCAGCGCGCGCGGCTTGGTGCGCAGGGCGCTGTCGGGCACCGGAATGACCCGCATCCAGTGGGGCAGGCGGTTGGCGGCCAGCGCGTCGCGGGTCAGGTGGTCGTCTTCCTCGCAGACCAGCATGACGTCCAGCAACTCGCGCGGGTAGGTCAGCGCGCCCAGCCGTTTCACCAGGCGCGGCGCGATGTCCGGTTCGCGATAGAGCGGCACCATGATCGACACCGCCGGCTTGCGCAGCCCGCGGACGGTGCTGTCGGCGGCCGCGCGTGGGCGGCTGTTGGCGATGGCGGCGGCGATCTTCAGCAGGTTGCCGGCGACCAGGAACACCAGCACCAGACCGAACAGGCCCAGGAAGGCGGCCAGCGGCGCGGCGACGGTCGCGGCCAGCATCGCGATCGCGGCGGCGGCGGCCAGGCGGCTGAAACGCTGACCGTTCCACAAGCGGCAGCTTTCCTCGGCCGCGACGCAGGTTTCGGCCATCAGGCGCAGGGCGCTGCGCCGCGAGCCCAGAAGTGCCGCGTGCAGGTCGGGTTCGGGGATCACGGCCATCGCCACCGGGCCGAGCGCGGCCTCGATCTCGTCGCGGTGCAGGTGGAACTGGTCGGGGCGGGCGCAGGCGACCAGGGTGCAGGCGCCGGCGCGCGACCAGGGCAGGCAGCCGATTTGCAGGCAGCGGCGCGGGCCCAGCCGGTCGATCAGTCGCGGGTCGGGCCGCGAGTGCGCCGGATCGATCACGCTGGTGCCGAACTGTTCCGCCAGGGCCGCCATGACCGCCTGATCCGACGCCAGGCCATGCGCGCGCAGGATGTCACCCAGATGCGCCTTGCGCCGGGTCTGAAGTTCCAGCGCCCGCACCAGATCGTCGGCGCGGATCGCCCCGTTGCGCAGCAAG
Organism: Rhodobacter sp.; assembly: GCA_020637515.1. Taxonomy (NCBI): domain Bacteria; kingdom Pseudomonadati; phylum Pseudomonadota; class Alphaproteobacteria; order Rhodobacterales; genus Rhodobacter; species Rhodobacter sp. Next base: position 1,674,106 of record JACKKG010000001.1, read on the forward strand.
ATCGCGCCCAGTTGCGGGCGCGCGATCCCAGGTGGCGGGTCAGCCGGCACGCTTGCAAGGTGCGGCGCGGCCGAATCCGCCACGGCGACGGCGACGGCGCCGTGCACCGCCCCGTCCGGATCGCGCGCGCGACTCTCTGCCTGTCCCATGCCGCCCACCCCAGTTTGCGGCAGCATGGCGGGGCAGGCGTTAACAAGCGGTTAACGCCTCTGCCTCCGCCCGGGTCGGGCCCCGGTGTCCGGTATCGGTCAGGCCGCGGCCTTGCGCGCGTCCATCGCCGCGGCGAAGCGTTCGAACAGGTAATAGCTGTCTTGCGGGCCCGGGCTGGCCTCGGGATGGTATTGCACCGAGAAGACGGGTTTGTCGGCCAGCCGGATGCCGCAGTTCGATCCGTCGAACAGCGAGACATGGGTTTCCAGCACGCCCGCGGGCAGGGTCTGGCTGTCCACCGTGAAGCCGTGGTTCATCGAGGTGATCTCGACCTTGCCGGTCTCGCGGTCCTTGACCGGATGGTTCGCGCCGTGGTGGCCGTGGTTCATCTTGACCGTGCGCGCCCCCAGCGCCAGCGCCAGCATCTGGTGACCCAGGCAGATGCCGAACACGGGCAAGTCCGCGGCCAGAACGCCCTTGATCATCGGCACCGCGTATTCGCCGGTCGCGGCGGGGTCGCCCGGGCCGTTCGACAGGAACACGCCGTCGGGGTTCAGCGCCAGCACCTCGTCCGCGGTTGCCGAGGCCGGCAACACCGTCACGTCGCAGCCCGACGAGGCCAGGCAGCGCAGGATGTTCTTCTTCGCGCCATAATCGATGGCGACCACCTTGTGGCGCGGCGCGGTCTGCGGCTTGTAGCCCTCGGGCCAGGCCCAGCGCATTTCGTTCCAGCGGTAGCTTTGCGCGCAGGTCACGTCCTTGGCCAGATCGAGCCCGACCAAACCCTTCCAGCCGCGCGCGCGCGCCAGCAGGCGATCCAGGTCAAAGTTCCCCTCGGGGTCGTGCGCCAGCGCGACATGCGGCGCGCCCTGCTGCCGGATGGCGCGGGTCAGGCGGCGGGTGTCGATCCCGCCGACGCCGATGCGTCCCTGCCGGGCCAGCCAATGCGTCAGGTCGTCCGCGGCGCGCCAGTTCGAGGGCTCGGTCGGGTCCCATTTCACCACCATGCCCTCGGCGACAGCCTGCTGGGCCTCGTCGTCGTCGGCATTGACGCCGACATTGCCGACATGGGGAAAGGTGAAGGTGACGATCTGCCCGGCATACGAGGGATCGGTCATGATCTCCTGATAGCCGGTCATCGCGGTGTTGAAGCACAGTTCCGCCACCGTCTCGCCGGTCGCGCCAAAGCCGTGACCGTAAAAGATGGTTCCGTCGGCAAGAACGAGGCAAGCGGTCGGGCGCGGCTGCGCGGAAGCTGCGGGCATCGGACGGCTCCTGTCTGAATCGTGCTGTCTCTAAGGGGTCGGCCCGGGGGAATCAAGGGCGCCCCGTGCCGGTTACAGGGTGATGTCGTAGGTTTTCCAGGCCGTCGCCCTGGCCAGCTTGTCGTAAAGCGCGCGCGCGCGGGCGTTGTCCTCGGCGGTGATCCAGCGGATGACGGACCAACCACGCGCGCGGCCTTCCTCGGCGACGGCCTCGATCAAGGCGCGCGCGGCACCCGATCCCCGGGCCTCGGGCGTGACGTAGAGGTCGTCCAGGAACCCGCCCACGGCAGCGGCCAGGGGCCGGGCAAAGGGACGGAAATGGGTGAAACCCACCAATGCGCCGGAATCGTCCTGGGCGACATAGGCCTCGACCTCGTGTTCGTGGTCATGGATCCAGCCCCAGACACGCGCGCGCATCGCGTCGGTCTGTTCGACCTGGTAGAACGCGGCGTAGCCGGCATAGAGGCGCTCCCAGTCGGCGCGGTCCGTATCCTGCGGGCGTCTGATCAGCATGGCGACTCCTGTCGGCGGGTGTTTCCCTGATGTAGCAGGCCCGGGGCCCCGATGGCCAGCGCCCAGCCGCAGGCCACCCTCCGGGACGCCGCCGGGACGCCACCGGGACAGGGCCCCTTTCCTTCCGTCCGCCTTTCCCGTATGGCCCTTCTGTTCAGAACGGAGCCGCCGGTATGCAGGGAAGCGCCAATCTCAATCTCATGATCAAGGCCGTCCGCAAAGCGGGCCGGTCGCTGGTCAAGGATTTCCGCGAGGTCGAGAACCTCCAGGTTTCGGCCAAGGGGCCGGGCGACTTCGTGTCGAAAGCCGACCGCGAGGCCGAACGGATCCTGAAAGAGGAGCTGTTGGCGGGCCGCCCCAACTATGGTTGGCTGGGCGAGGAAACCGGCGAGACCGAGGGCACAGACCCCACCCGACGCTGGATCGTCGATCCGCTGGACGGCACGACGAACTTCCTGCACGGCCTGCCGCACTGGGCGATCTCGGTCGCGCTGGAGCACAAGGGCGAGATCGTCGCCGGGGTCGTCTTCGACGCCGCCAAGGACGAGATGTTCTACGCCGAAAAAGGTCTGGGCGCCTTCATGAACGAAACCCGCCTGCGCGTGTCCGGGCGGCGCACGATGATCGAATGCATCTTTGCCACCGGCGTGCCCTTTGGCGGGCGTCCGGCGCTGCCCGCGACGCTTCAGGACCTGGCGCGGCTGATGCCCGTCTGCGCCGGCGTGCGGCGCTGGGGATCGGCGGCGCTGGACCTCGCCTATGTCGCTGCGGGGCGCTATGACGGCTACTGGGAACGCGGGCTGAATGCCTGGGACGTGGCGGCGGGCGTGCTGCTGGTCAAGGAAGCGGGCGGCTTCTTCGGCCCCATCCGCGACGGCGAGAATCCGGTCGAATCGGGCAACCTGATCGCTGCCAACAGCGCGATTTACGACAGCTTCGGAAAGATCATCCGCGGGCGCGACTGACCCGCGCGTTTCCGGAACCGGGGATTCGCGCACCGCGCGGCGCTGACGCCCGTTCCGGCGGCGATCTTCCCGGCCGGGTTGGCGGTCTGAACGGACCGGGCATCGCCGCCGTCGTCAGAAAAAGCCTGCCCGTCGCCAGACGGCCGGGCTGCCATGTGTCAGCGGTCGCATGGGAACGCAGACCGACGCGCTGTGACAGCACCGCCGCGCCGGACCACGGACCGGCCCCCGCCATCGCCGCCAGCGATTGCAGAGGGTCTTGTGGGGCCGTATTCCTGGGCGCATCCCGCCGGCTCAAGCCATTGCGATTGATGAAGATTATCCCACTCAGAACACGCCGGTCGTCGACGCGAGGCTTTCCGAGGGACTTGGGGAATCAGGGCCCAAACGCGCCATCTGCGCGTCGCTCAGCCAGAAGAGATCAGATATGTCACCGCTCGGTTTTCAGGGGGTGAATCATTCTGAGACGCCGAAATCAATGTGTCCTGACCCTACAGGAAACAGCGTTCCGAGATGCGGTTCACCACCCGGGACCAACTCAAAAGTGGCGTGGACGCTCCCGTTCGCGAAATCGACGGGTTGAATGCCCTGCGGGTTCCGAACGCTCCCAAGGCGCCGGATGCCTTCAACCGAGGCCCCGAAGTCTGGACCCATGACCTCTTCGATAGGCAAGATCACCTCGAACCGGGGCCGCTCGACACCAACAAATGTCCGGGCAAGGTCTCTCGCATCGCGGAATTCTACGGTCCGGCGAATGTACGATTCCGCAGCGACGCAATCAGCTTCCGACGCGATCCGCGAAGCTGTCCTTGGCACGATGTGAAGTCTGCCGGTTCGCTCGCCGTCCATCCTCGTCCCGGTCATCGGATCTATGCCGAGCAACACCCGGTCAATCAGCATCTGTCGAGTCACCGCGCCTTCGTGGCGCTGTGGGCCGTGACCTTGCACCGCAAGTTCGGCAAACCGGCGCGCGACGAAGCGGTCACCGCGAGCCCTCGGCGATCAGCATCTACGATCTCTGCTTCGTGGCGTCCATTCCGTGGGACGAGCAGCCGCAGCGGGTGTTCGATTGAGACGAAGGGTTAGTCAGGGATCGCGTGAAGCCAAACCCGGTCGGGGGAGAGCAACGTCTCACCCGGGTGCAGTTCGTATGTGACCAGCGGCCCATCCTTACCGGCTGAATAGTCGAGGCACAGCGCGTTCGGAGCCTGCAGGACCGGATTGCCGCTGAGCCAGTAGTGACCGAAGAAGACGGGGCGTTCGTGGGCGGGATAGGTCTGCGCCATCAGGGTTCCCGGTAGTGGTCCATCGGGCAGATCATCCGGAACAGGAACCGAGATAGCGATGTCACGCCAGGTCCGGGCCCCTGCATTCCACCATTGCAGCCGAACGTGATCCCGGTGGGTGCCGTCTTTGTCGCGGAATGCAAACCCATCGGGAAGCCGGTGTTCGGGCCCCTTCGTGATTTCCTCGGCATGGTGGAAAAGCACGTCGGCAGGATCAGCCGCGCGGATCAACTGCTCTTCGGACAAAACGCCGTTCCCGGATAGCGCCCGCACGCGGTCGATCGTGGGGTCGACCCAGCAGGCATGCACGGCGCGGAATCCCTCAGCTTCCAGAAACAGCGGGAGGCTGCGCATCCACGCCAGCGCCTCGCGGGTCTCGACGGCACCGACGGGGAACTCCGCCAGGAAGCTTGCGTGCTGGCGCAGGTTCTTCTCCGAATGCGTGCGGAGGGGCTGGCCGGTCTCGGGGTGGGCCGTGTGGAATTGAAGGGCATTGAGCTCGTGGTTGCCCATGATCGCGCGGGCCTTGCCGCTGTCGATCAGGTCGCGCACCAGGTGAATGACGGCCCGGTTCTCTGGTCCACGGTCGATGAAGTCGCCCAGAAAGACGATGGTCCGCTCCGGGTCGGGATGGATCCAGCCCGCCGGACCCCGCCGCCATCCGAGGGCATCGAGCGCTCCCCGCAGTTTGGCGATCTGCCCGTGGATGTCGGGGATGATATCGACTGTTCCCATGCACTCTCCTGAAAATCGTTCCCTATGCTGATGGCTGGTTTGCAGGTGCCGTCGGTCACCGCCCCGCGCCTTGTAACGCTAACGAGTTCGAGTCCTTTTGTCGTCGGGGTTTTCCGGTTCTCGTCACGGGCGGACACCGCCACCGCTACGCACCATTCGGCCAGCGCACCCAGCGACTGCGCCTCTCGCCTGTTGCGGCTCTGTTCCCCTCGAAGGCGATGGACGCAAGGCCTGAAGTTTTGGCGGTTCTGAAACTCAGGACATTGGAAAGACGAGGAAAAATCCGATCGAACCGAATTTGACGAGGTTCGCCCGAACAGAGACGGAGAGCCGTTCAGAGCCCGAAACGGGCTTGGCGTGTAGGCTCACAGGTTCGCATGGGGGAGGCAAAGCCCATTGAAAACACAACTATTTCCGCGCCGCGATGGGCGCCTGTCCGTGTTCGCAACAGGGATGATGGCGGAGGGGATGGGCCTGATATCCAACCTTCTCTACCCTCTAAGCCATTTTTTTAATTGATGAAACTGATGGTTTAGGTCGTCACTTGGTTCAATCGCGACTGGCAGAGAAAAACGGCCGCGGCGCTACGATTGAATGCATCGACAAGACGGAGGCCTTGGAACACCCCCAGCCCAGGTTTGATGACGATCAACTGTCGGCTTCGGCGTTTTTGACCTTCCCTGAGAGGGGTGCCAAAATGTAAGCAAGGCCCATCACTTTGACATGGCGGCATTTTTTTAAAGGCCGTGGTGGAGCCCGGCAAGATGAAATCGACCTTAGGGGCCTGTGTGCCAAGCCAGCACACCGATCTCATTCGTAGCGCCTTCCAGTATGATGCCACCGCGTGCGTGTGTACGTGCCATGGCCATAATGCGGTCGTAGTCCGGCGCGATCCCGTGCATCCGCAGATGAGATATCGCATCGGGAACTGCGGCATCCATTGGGCGTTGCGGATGCCAAGTCTCTTTGATCCAGACCGGCGTTACCATGCGCCCAATGGCAACGAGTTGCTCCAGCGCGTTCGGCGTCCCCGGCGGCAGAGGGAGCGAGGCGCCATGCGCGGCGAACACCGCGTCGAGCCAGGGGTCATGGCGTTTGCGGCCCCAACCGATATAGACGCACCAGCCACGGGAACAGGCCTCCATGCGGAGAAAATCCTCGGGCGTTCGGACACCGGGCATCATCTGCGCCAGGACCAGATCAAAACCGCCGGTCCAGCCGTGTGCTTCGGGGTCGATGTCTTTCCAATCGGCGCGGACCGCCGTCACGCGTCGTTCGGGATCGTTGGCCGAGAGACGGGCCAGCATCCCCTCGGAAACATCGGTGGCGGTGACATCCGCGCCCTCATCGGACGCATAGAGCGCAAAGACACCGGTGCCCGCACCAACATCGAGGCAGCGCATCCCGGTCCGGGGCAGAGCCGCTTGCGGGACATGGGTGAGACGCGCCAGCATCCGGGCGCGGTGGCCCGGGTCTCGCCCGCTGGGAAAGCGGGGCGCGCGTTCGCTCCAAAGAGCGGCGGCATCACTCTGCGGCATGGGATGCGTCCTTTCGGAATTGGGGAACCACGACGGGCACGCCGTCGAGATGGTGAATGGCGACCGGCAGGCCATAGGTGGCCTCGATCAGATCCGGGGTTATCCCGTCTGCCGGCACATGGGCGAGGATGTTCCCGCCCTTGATCAGCAGCACCTCGTCGGCAAAGCGCAGTGCGGTGTTCAGATCGTGCATCGTCATCACCGTGGCCATGCCGCGTTCGCGCACCGCGTCGCGCAGCAGTGTCAGGATCTCGAACTGATTGCGCAGGTCCAGCGCGCTGGTCGGTTCGTCTAGCAAGAGCAGGCGCGGTTCCTGCACCAGCGCGCGCGCGATGGCGACCTTCTGCAGCTCGCCGCCGGAAAGCTCGTCGATATGGCGCAGCGCCAGCGGTTCCAGCCCCAGCTGGGCGATGGCGGCTCCGGTCTTGTCGCGGTCGGCCTGGGCGACCCGCAGCCCCATATGCGGCTTGCGACCCATCAGCACCGCGTCATAGACCGTCAGCCGCGCCGTTTCCGTGCGTTGCGCGACATAACCCACCCGCTTTGCCATGCGGGGTGGCGAGAGCCGCAGCAGGTCTTCGCCCTCGAGCAGCACCGCACCTGCAGAGGGCTTGTGAATCGCGTTCAGGCACCGGATCAGCGTAGTCTTGCCCACCCCATTGGGGCCGAGGATGACGAGGATGCGTCCCGGCCGCAGCTCGAAACCGATGCGCTCAAGCACCGTCCGGTTGCGGTAGGCGAAACCGATCTCGGAAACATGTAGCATCAGCGCCGCCCCCTGAGGATGAGAAACACGAAGACCGGTGCCCCCATGAAGGCCGTCAGCACCGAAACCGGCAGCACATGCGGCGACAGGATCAGTCTTGCCGCGGTATCGGCCAGCAACAACAGGAGCCCGCCGCCAAAGATCGATGCCGGGATCAGGAACCGGTGATCGGCGCCGATCACCCGGCGGATCATATGCGGCACCACCAGCCCGACAAAGCCGATGATCCCCAGAAAGGCGATGGAAACGGCGGTCAGCAGCGAGGCCATGACCATGCCGAAGATGCGCAGCCCGTCGACCCGCACACCCAGCCCGCGCGCGGTTTCGTCGCCGGCGTCAATGGCGTTGTAATTCCAGCTCTGGGCGAGGAAATAGAGACAGGCTACTCCAGTGAGCGCCGAAAGGATGCTCAACTCGGACCAGTCCACCCGCGCTGTATCGCCAAAGGTCCAGAAAACGATGGCGGCCAGTTGGATATCGTCAGCGAAGAATTGCAGGAAGGCCGTGCCGGCCGAGAACAGCGCGCCAAGCGCCACGCCGGTCAGCACCATCACCTCGGGCGCGGACCCGCGCAGGCGGGCGACCAGTGTGATGATCGCTGCCGCAAGCAGGGCAAAGGCAAACGCCGAGGCGGTCGTGGTGGTCGGGTCCTGGATCGCCACCGATGCAGCATTCGCGCCCTGCGGTGTGCCCGTGTCCAGGATCATCACCGCGAAGGCCGCGCCAAAGGCCGCCGCCTGCGATATGCCCAGCGTGAAGGGCGAGCCCAGCGGATTGCGCAGGATCGACTGCATTGCCGCTCCCGCCACCGCCAGCCCGGCCCCGGCGACAATGGCCGCCAGCGCCTGCGGAAGCCGGATGTTCCAGACGATGAGCTCGGACCGGCGCGGCACCTCGAGCCCGATCAGCGTGCGCGCGACCTCATTTGCCGGAATTGCGGCGGGACCCAGCGACAAGGCGGCGATCAGCGCCGGGACCAGCGCCAACCCGATCAACGCAACGATCACCAGCTTGCGGGTGGTATAGGCGCGGTATCCCGCGCCTATATGTGCGGCGGCGTCCGTCATTCGACCGACACGCGCTGAAATACCAGCCCGTCATAGGCGGCATTGAACGCATCGAAGACCGGCGCGCCGACAAGGAAGGTCTCGATCTCGTTCGCTCTTGCGACCGGATCGACATCGCGGAACGTGTCGGGCCGGGTGATGGTGCCGATGAACCAGGCATTGGCGAGGATCGAGCCGACCTCGATGTGATAGAGCGTATTGGGCAGCACGCCCCACAGATTGCCCTGCGTCACCGCGCTCAGCCCCTGATAGGCGGCATCCGTGCGCAACTCGTGAAGCCCGCCGACATCCTGCCCGCGCACCGTGCCAAGATCAAGAAACAGGACCTGGGGATCCCAGGCCACGATCTGTTCGCGCGCCACGACGCTGTGGCGGCCGGTTCCCGGTGCGCCGTCGCGGGCGAGGTTGGTCAGGCCCAGCATGTCAAAGGGCGGATAGAACGGCTCGGTGCTGTTGAATCCCTGCGCGCCCTGAAAGGCGACGCCGCCGATGAAGACGCCCGGCGCCTCGACGCTCGAGCGCGCAGCCCGGTCGCCCATCTCGGCGATTTGGCCGTCGATGAAGGCGATGACCTCCTCGGCGCGGGCCTCGCGACCGACGACCTCGCCCATGATGCGCAGCGCGCTGTCGAAGGCGGCGCGCTCGCCGGCCAGATCGCCGACGTCAACGGCGACGACCGGCAGGCCGGTCTGGTTCGACAGATCGTCATGCCCGACACCGATCGAGGACAGGGTCTTGATGATGACCTGCGGTGCCGGATCGAGCGCGAGGATCAGCTCGGGATTGTCGCGCCCGCGATGCTGCCCGATGAGTGGCAGGTCGCGGAATTCGGGATGGGCGATCGCATAGGCGCGGGGCGCGTCGGCACTGGGTCGGGTTTCGATCTCGTCGACGCCGACCACCATCTCCGTGGCGCCGAGATAGGTGAGCAGACGCAGGCAGCCGGGGCCCGAACAGATCACCCGATCGACAGTGTCGGGGATATCGACGGTCCGGCCAAGGGCGTCGGTGATTTCCCGGGCCTGGGCCGGGGCGGCTGTGAGGGCGGCGAGCAGGGCAGCCGCGTGTAGAATGGTCTTCATGGTATCAGCTCCAGAGGTTGATTGCCGCCCGAAGGCGGTGAGGGTTACCGTTGCCGGGCAATGCGAGTTCGAGGTCATTCATGCGGCGTTGGCCGGGCGCGACACCTCGTGTTTCTGGCTGGTGCAGACGGACTCCGCTTGAAATGACGGGCATCAGCCGTCTCCGAGAAAAAGCGTTCCGGCGAAACCGTCATACCGGGCGCCTTCTTCCGCGGTCAGGATCGCCTCGGTTGCCGCGACGGCTTGTTCGAGGTCAATCGCCCGGCGTGGCGGCAGACCAAGCGACCGAAACGTCGCAGCAAAGCGCAGGCTTTCCCCCGAAAGGAGGATCACGGACCATTCGCCTGCCTCTTCGCGCAGAAAGGCCCGGCCAGCCACGCCCGCGACCCGCCATGACAAGACCGAGGCATTTCCAGCGATGGCAACGGGTCCAAGATCCGTGTCGGCACCCAGAACATCGCGCAGGGCGGCTTCGACCGCGGCCGATTGCACTGGATCGACGGCAGGCTCGAGACTGCCGTGATCGTGCCCCTCATGCCCTGTCATGCCGCCGTCGCGCGGTTCGACCCAGAATTCCACCGCGATCTCGCCCGCGCGTTCGAAGACCAGCGTGGCGGGGATGCGCTCGCCCTCCTCGAAGGGGTCGCCGTCGAGCCCCATGAACATGACGTGCATGCCGCCGGGTGCGAGCGTCACCGTCTCGCCCGCCGCGATCTCGATGCCTTCGACCGGAATCATCCGGGTCACGCCCTGCGCGTCGGTTTGCGTGCCGTGCAGCGTCACACGGGGGAAATCGGCCCGCACTTCCAGCAGGCGGTCGGGATCGCTGCCGGTGTTGGTGATGGTCATGTAGCCCGCGCCGGACATGGCGGTGGTCACCGTTTCCAGCGCGTAGGGGTGGTCGATCACGAGGCTGCCGGTGGTCACCTCGTGGGCGGCGGCGGGGAGCGCCAGGAGAGCAAGGGCGAAGGCAAGGCGTTTCATCAGGGTCTCCCGTCAGTCGGTAAGGGTCAGGGTGTCGGTCAGCGTCACGCGCTCGAAATCGGTGATCAGAAGGCGCAGGGTCACGTCCCAGTCGCCCGGGCGCGGCAGGGTCACGGGGCCGGCATGCCAGAGCCCGTCGCCGCCTTGCAGGGCGGTCAGGCGGATCGGCTCGATCCCGGCTTCGGGCTGGGCGAAGACGACCTCGACCTCTTGCGGGACCAGTTCGGCGAAATCGCCGGTCTGGAAGCCGAGCATGACCTCGACAGGGCCAGCGCGGCCCGGGGTCAGGCGGATGTCGGCCATTGCGGCAGCGGTATGGATGTGGGCGTAGAGCGGCTCGGCCGGTTCGATCAGCGCGCGGGGCGGCGGCGTGAGGCGGAAGCCGGAGGCAAGGACGAGGATGGCGAGGCCGAGCACGATCTCGCCCCGGATGGCGTGGCTGAGGCGTGGCGCGGCAGTCGTCTGGCCTGCGGCCAGCGCGGGCGTCAGCACAAGCCGGTTCCGCGCGGCAAGGGCGAGGAGCCCAGCGACGAGGGCCAGCTTCGCCCCAAGCACGATGCCATAGGACGAGCCCAGCAGCGCAGCCGGGCTGCCCGATTGCAGCCATGTCAGGGTCATCCCGCTCAGGATCAGAAGCGCGACTGTCGGAACGGCGATCGACGAGAATCGCCGTAGGATGGTGTCTGGCTCAGGTCCACGCAGGGCGAGGAGGAGCGGCACGAGCGATCCCATCCAGAAGATCAGCGCGGCGGCATGGAGGGTGACGGCGGGGAGCGCCACCGCGCGCGGCGGCGCCACGGCGGCATGGCCGGAGGCCGCGAAAGAGAGCGACGCGAGCCCCCATGCGCCGAGCGCCAGCCCCTTTCGCACGGAGGTGCCGGCGGTGCGCAGCGCAAGCGCGGCCAGGAACGCCGCCCCGGCAGCAAGGACGACAGTCAAGGCAATCGGTGCTGAAAGCCCCGCTTGCCACGGCTGCATCGTGAGGAGCGCGGCGGGGGCGAGCGACAGCATGTCGAGACCCTGAACCCCGGTCAGGAGACCGCCCACCGGGATCGTCGCGCCAGCCGCGGACACGGCGATGCGGGCGAGTGCCGGTCCTGCCTGTGCAGGGGCCACGAAGGCGGCGAAGACGGCAGCCCCGACTGCGACCACCAGCGACACGGTCAGCACGGCGCGCAGGGCGGCGCCAAAGCGCGCAGCCCCCGCGGCAAGTTCCGCTGGCGTCGGCGGCGTGGCGGAAGGGGCACCGACATGGAACGTCAGCGTCCCGCCGACCGGGTGGCCATCGTCCGAGACGACGCGCCAGGACAGCAGATGCGTGCCATCTGCAAGATCCGCTGGCGGTGTTACAGTGATGGTGGCGTTCTCGGCAATGCCTTCGAGGTCAGTTGCAATACCGTCCGGCCCGATATGACGCAGGACCAGTGGTGCGATAGCTTCGTTGAACTCCAGCGTGACCGACGTTGGGGCCTCAGCGACGACCGCCCCGTCAGGGGGGGCAGAAGCGCGCAGTTGCGCATGCGCCCCAGCCTGAAATGGCAGAAGCGTAAAAATGAGGGCGACGAGAAGCCTCTGCATGGTCTATCATCCTCAAAAAGCCCGCCGAGTCCGAAAAACCGGACCCGGCGGGAAGTCGGCGCACCACAAACGGGAACTGTCGGATGCGCGCTCACATGCAGGCCGGGAAGGGACGCCTCCGCAAACCGGCCCGCACGCAACTCAATGCCCGTGGCCGTGTTCGCCGGGGGCGACCACCATTACGCCTGGGGCGGGGTCTTCCAGATCATGGCTGTCCTGCCCGGCCGCCGGGATCTCGATCCAGCGCTCGGCCCCGGTGGCGCATTCCTGAATCGCGGGGATGTAGACCATCTCGCCCGCGGGCAGTCGGTCGGTCACGCGGGCGCGGAACACGAACTCGTCGTAAAAGGCATCCGGCAATTCGCCCGACCAGATGATCTCGCGCACGCCTTCGGTGAGCGTGCGTCCATAAAGCTCGTAGCTGTTCTCGTAGGGCCCGGTCACGGTCTCCAACTCCCAGCCCGCCTTGACCATGGGCTGTGCGGCGATCAGGCCCTCGGGGATCTGGATGCGGACCCTCAGCGTCGCCTCGTCGCCGCAACCATGCGGCACCCGCAGGGTCAGACGGGCGGTTTCGCCCTGCACGACTTCGCCTTCGGCGAAAGTGGCATGGGCCAGGGCCTGGGAGCCCATGGCCAGGGTCAGGGCAAGGGTTGCAAGGGCAAGACTATGTTTCATGGTCGCGCGTTTCCTGTTGGTTTCCTGGTTTCAGTTGAGGGGCATCACCCTGTTCGCATTGGCCGGGTGCCCGTCCGGCCAGGGGTCCGCAAAGGCCGGATCGGTCAGGAAGTCCTGATCTGTCAGGCTTTCGAGAAAGGCGGTGAGGTCGGCGATCTCGGCGTCAGAAATCTCGAAACCGATGATCAGGCTGTCGCGATACGGGTTTTCGTGGCCCGCACCGGCGTGGGGGCCACCAGCGATGGTCCGCCCGCCAGCCGCGTAGTGGCGTATCACCTCTTCCAGCGTCGCGATCGACCCGTCGTGCATGTAGGGCGCGGTGACGGCCACGTTGCGCAAGCTGGGCGTGCGGAAGCGGCCCATGTCGGACGTAACGCCGGTGAATTCGTAAAGGCCGAGGCCCCCCGCCGGATAAGCGCCCGTCCCGCCGATGTTGTAGAGCCCCGTGTTGTGAAAGGCGTTCTCGGGGAACGGGGTGCGCGCGGTCTGCAGATTATCCGAGAACAGCGCGCCGGTGTGGCAGTGGTAGCATTCGAGGCGATGATCGAAGAACAGCGCCTGCCCGCGGCGGGCAGCGTCGGACATGGCGTCGGCTTCGCCATAGTAGGTCGCGCGATCATAGGGGCTGTTCAACGAGATGAGCGTGCGCTGGAAAGCCCCGAGCGCGCGGGTGATCGTGTAGAGATCGGGCGCGGGCCGCTCGGGGAAGGCCGCCGGAAAGGCCTCGGCGTACCAGGGATCGGCGGCGAGGCGCGCGAAGAGCGCCTCCTCCTGCCCCGCCATCCCCATCTCGACCGGCTCTGTGCCGAACATAGGCACCAGTGACTGAAACTCCAGCGTGGTGAAATGCGGGTTCGCCCAGGTCAGCGTCGGCATGTAGCCCACATTGGCCAGCGTCGGGGAATTGCGGTGGCCGATCGTTCCATGCGCGCCGACGCCGACCGGGCGGCCATCGCTGAAGGCCAGCTCCTGCTGGTGGCAAGAGGCGCAGGCGGTCTGGCCATCGACCGACAGCCGGGCATCGTAGAACAGGTGCCGCCCCAGATCGACCAGGTCTGGCGTCATGGTGATGTCGTCCGGCACCGGCGGCGGCGGCATCCAGGCTGGCATGGGCCAGCGGAAGGCATCGAGGATCGCCGGGCGCGCGGCGACCGTTTCCGCCGGCACCTCGTCGCGCGGCAGGAAGACGGCGGCAAGGACCGCTGACGCACCAAGGATCAGGAGGGGAGCCACGAAGGCCCCCCTCCCCGCGACACGCGCGAGGCTTGCAAAGGGACGCATGACCGCCCCGTCAGCGCATCGAGACGAGCAGTTGCTCCTCGGCCGGGAACGTGTTGAACGCCAACCCCAGCCGCGGCAACACCGTGTTGCAGTCCGGATCGTTGGGGAAGGACATGCAGCCGGGGCTGGTCTCGGGCGTGTTCTGCGTCAGGTCCGCGCCCGCCACGACGGCGGCCGGGTCGATCACCACGGTGCTCTCACCCGGAACGAAGTCAGGCAGCGCAACGGCGATGCGGTTAGGGTTGGCGCAGGCCTCGGACGGCGGCGTCGTCGCCTCGGGCGCGGCGCATTGCGTCGATCCGAGGTGAAGCATCCAGCCGCGCGGCCCTTGCCCATGGGTCGCGGTCTCGCTGTGGCCCTCGGCGGCCATGGACATTCCGGACGGCGTGGTCGGCGAAAACTCGATCTTCACGAACTTGTAGCCGCCGCGCCAGTTCCAGAACATCGCCGTCAGGTTCAGCGGCGCGGGCGCGGTGGTGGGATCGCCATGGTTCCAGTCGAAGGGAACGCCGACCTCGAACTCGAGGCCGCGATACTCGCCCTCCGGCACGGTGCCGCGCAGCGTGGTGTTCACCTGCGGCGTGCCATTGGCGCAAGACCCGGTGCCGTCCTCGAAGTCCAGAAGGGCGATGTTGTCGATCTGCCAGGCGCCATCCTGGTCGAGCGCGACCGGCACGCGGCTGCCGTCGGCGGCGATCAGGTTGGCCGAGGAGACGAACAGGCGGAAATCGAGGAACTGCACCTCGGTCGCGGCGCTGCCGAGGCCGGTGTAGCTCTCGGTGCAGGCAAAGGGCGCGCCCGCGATCTCGGCAGTGAAGGGGATTTCGACAGCCATGTCGGCGAGCGCCGGACCGGCGACGAGGGCGGCCGTAGCCGCGATAAGGACGTGTTTCATGTAAGGGTCATCCAGATTGATCAGATGTCCGCGCACAGGCGGACGGACATGGCCCGCACGGTGCGGAACCGAAGCGAGGTCAGATCAACTGGATGGACGGGGGACCCCGGGCTGGCGGCGCACGCGGACCGTGACCGGTCAGGACGAGGATTTCGGGCCAGGCGGCGCGGTGGCTGGACCAGGCCACCAGACCCGTCGGGGCAAGACATGCCGGGGCAAGCGCAAGGCTCTTTGCGATGGTGCAGGCCGGGCAGTCGGCATGGGCCGCGTGATCCTGACTGTCGTCGCCCGATGTGCAGAGGTCGGCGAGCGACCCGCCGAGGGCGAGATAGGCGGCGATCTGCGGGTCGGACAGGCGCGGGTCGGTCTCGACGGGGCGATGGCCGAAGGCAACGAGCATCAGCGCCAGTGCGCAAAGCACCGACACGGCCCGATTCCACATCAAGAGGCGCAACCTTCCCATGGGAGAAGGTTTATCCGCGATCGTTTCGTCACGCAATTGTGTCATTTCGCCCAGAGTGAAAGAAAAAGGGCATCTATTTCGATATCTGCTCGCCTCTCACCGCGGGATGGTCCGGCCCCCAGACCGCCGCCGCATCCCGTGCAACGAGGCGGCCTTGCAGTGCGGTCAGTCGGGTCAGCGCAAAGTCACGATCCCCCGTTTCGGCCAGCGCCTTATCGAACGCGCGCCGCACTGAGCGCGGCCGCCAGGGTAGCACCGCCGCGGCGAGCCAGGCGCGCAGTTCGGCTGGCAGCCGGTCGTATTCCGGCATGGGGTCCTCGTTACGACGCTTGAGCTTGAGGCTCGTCTTGCCGCGATTGCCGCGCATCAGACCGGCTCTGTTGGGCTCTGTTGCATAAATCCTGTGAGGGATTCATCTTGTGAATCCAGCATGGTAGCTGGGAAGCATGAGCAGACCAACACCCCCGACCTACAGGACTAGGAACTGGCCAGCCTACAATGAAGCGCTCAAGCGCCGAGGCTCGCTAACGATCTGGTTCGATCCCGAGATGAGCTGGGAGGCCGCCCCGACAGGTCGGCGTGGCCGCCAGCAGAGCTACAGCGATGCCGCCATCCAGACATGCCTTTCAATGAAGGTTCTGTTCGGCATGGCGTTGCGGCAAACGACCGGTTTCGTCGAAAGCCTGTTACGCTTGGTCGGGTTGAACTGGACAGTGCCCGACTTCAGCACACTGAGCCGCCGCCAGAAGTCCCTGGCCGTCAACATCCCCTACCGCGGCTCCAAGGGGCCGCTGCATCTGCTGATCGACAGCACAGGCATCAAGGTCGAAGGCGAAGGTGAGTGGAACGCCCGCAAGCACGGCGGCCCCAAACGACGCGTCTGGCGCAAGATCCACCTCGGGATCGACGAGGAAACGCTGGAGATCCGCGCCATTGAGATCACGGGGAGCCACATCGGCGATGCCCCGGTGCTGCCCGATCTGCTCAGTCAGATACCAATGGACGAAGAGATCGGCAGCGTCACCGCAGATGGCGCCTACGATACTCGAAAGTGTCACGACGCGATCGCCGATCGTGGCGCCCACGCAGTCATCCCACCGCGCAAGAATGCCAAGCCGTGGAAGACCGTCACCGCCGGCGCGGTCGCACGAAACGAGGCGCTGCGGGCATCGAAATACCTCGGCCGGGCGCTCTGCCGACGATGGAGCGGATACCACCGCCGAAGCCGCGTCGAGACAAAGATGCACTGTTTGAAACTGCTGGGCCAACGCCTGAGCGCGAGGGACTTTGACCGCCAGGTTGCCGAACTCCAGGTCCGCATCGCCGTCCTGAACGGCTACACCGCGCTCGGCATACCTGTCACAGAAGCTGTGGGATAAGTCTGTCCGGGGATACCGATGCCAGCGAAGACGAGTATTTCCGGGGCGAGGTGTTGGCGGCATCCTTGGAAGCGGTGCGCTTCGACCCGTCCTATGTGGTGCGAGTGATATCCGACCTTGTTCCCAACCCCTTCGTGGCGCGGTCCATCGTTGCCGAACTGGTTGCAGGCTTGGACGCGCGGGGCTTCGATGCGAAAAAGCTGGGCGAGGCATCCGGCGTTATCATCGACAGCCTACGGCTTGATCTAGTCGCGGAACGAGACGCCCGCGCAGAGGCGCTGTTCCGTGCAGACGTTACCCAAGGGCGCGTCCAATTCCGTCTTCGTCTTGATGGCGGGAACTGGAAGATGCCCGATCACCTGCTATCGACCGAACCTGCCGGTTCGCCTCATCTTACAGGGACAGACGGCGGCGCACTGCAGCGCAGCCTTTTTGCGCCGGTCTTCAGGAACGAGTTGAACACGGAAGAACAACACGTGGCGGTGCATCTGGATGGGGATGCAACCGTCACATGGTGGCACCGGAACGTTGCCAAGGCGAACTATGGACTTCAGGGCTGGAAGCGCGGGCGCATCTATCCTGACTTCATCTTCGCAACGGGTGGCCAAGCCGGAAGCGGGCGAATCGTTGTCTTGGAAACCAAGGGCGATCACCTTCAAAACCCCGATACCGACTATAAGCGCGACGTCCTGAACTTCCTTAACCAGAACTTCGCATGGAATCAGGCGGTGCCAGCTGGGCAGCTTCAGTTAACGGCAACAGGTCAGACGGTGGAGTGCGCCCTGATCCTCATGCCGAACATTAGTGCCGAACTGCCGAACCTGATTGCAGGCACTAAACCGGCGCAGGCCCATCCATAGCGGAGCGAAAGACCAAGCGTTTTTCATATGTGGGCCTAGATGTGGGGCGAGGCCGAGAATCTGGAAAATTATCCAACAAAATCAATGTGCGATGGCGGAGACGAAGGGATTCGAACCCTCGAGACGGTTCCCCGTCTGCACCCTTAGCAGGGGTGTGCCTTCGACCACTCGGCCACGTCTCCGCCGATCCGTATAAGTTTCCCTCTGGCGGAGAACAAGGGCTTTTCTTGCCCTTCGGGCGCGGTCCGTCAGCGGCGCCTGCGCCAGTCCGACGGGGTCAGGCCGAACAGCGATTTGAACAGCCGCGAGAACTGCGCCTGATCGGAGAATCCGTAGCGATAGGCGATTTCCGCCAGCTGCAGCGCGGGCGCCGTGGCGATGGCGTCGCGGGCGGCGATCAGGCGTTCCTCGCGGATGAACTGCGAGACGGTCTTGTTCGTGTCGCTGAACAGCTCGTGCAGGTAGCGTTTCGAGATGCCGCAGGCGTCGGCCACCGCGTCGGGCGTCAGGGCGGGGCTGGACAGCGACTGGCGGATCACCTGTTCGGCGCGGCGCAGATGGCCGGCGCGCACCGCTGTCTTGACGCTGTCGTCGTCGCCCAGCCGTTCGTCCAGCGCCAGCGCCAGGACCTCGACGATCTGTCGGCCCAGCACGCCGGCGGCCTGGCGTTCGGTCGCGGGCAGTCGCAGCAGTTGATCCATCATCGCGGTGAACAGGCCGGGCAGACCGCCCCGCGCGTCGATGATCCGGGCGCAGAAACGGTCGGGGTCGCGCAGTTTCTCGGCCAGCGCGCGCTTGGGCACCTTCAGCACGGCCAGGTCGTTTCCGGCGCCATAGGAGAAACGGTAGGGTTCGTCCCCGCGTTCGACCAGGAAGCCGCCCGGGTCACAGCGCACGTCGCGGCCGAGTTGGCGGAACTCGACCGGGCCCAGACGCGGGACGGTAATCAGGTATTCCTCTTCGCGGGTGTGGGTGATGTGGTCGGGGCGGCGTTCGTATTGCGCCGCCTCGCTGGCCAGGCGCGACAGCGAGACGGGCCCCAGCGTGCGCCGTTCAAGCTGGCCCGCAAAACCCGCCGGGTCGCGATAGCTCAGATGCAGCGGAAAATAGGTCTCGGCGATGGCGCGGCTCCAGGCCCCGGCGCGCTGGCCGGGGGGTGTCAGATCGGTGCTGTGCCGAATGATCTCCATGCGCCCTCTCCCCAAAGCGCCCTTGCCTTTTTGGCTAGCGGCGATTCGCCCGGCCGGTCAAGAAGATTTGCCCCACCGCGGTTGCCTGTGCGCGCTGTGACAAAGGGTTGTGCACGGATCGACAAGGCCGCCGGCGGGTCCGCGCGGATCGTCAAGCGAAGGCGCGCGCATCTGCAAGACCGGGCGCCCGGCGCGCGGCACTCTGGGCGGATCGGATGAGGGGGCAGCCGCGATTGCCGGCCCGGCCCCGGGGGAAGGAGACCGACATGGCCAACCGCAAGGTGGACCCGATCACGCTGTCCGTGGTCCGGGGAGTTCTGGAAACGACGCAACGCGAGATGACGCTGACGCTGGAGCAGACCGCGCGGTCGTCGGTGTTCAACCTGGCGCACGACTATTCGACCGCGCTGTTCAACCACACGCCCGAGATGATCCTGCAAGGCCAGGACATCCCGATTCACCTGGGTTCGCTGATCCCGGCGATGAAGGCCGTCGCGGGGTATTTCGAGGGCGACATCCACGAGGGCGACCTGATCTTGCACAATGATCCGGCCTGGGGCGGCTCGCATATCATCGACACCTGCATGTATTACCCGGTCTTCTATCGGGGCGAGCTGGTGTTCTGGACGGTGTGCAAGGGCCACCTGACCGACATAGGCGGCCCGGTGCCCGCCGGCTACAACCCCAATGCGACCGAGATCTACGCCGAAGGGCTGCGCATTCCGCCGGTCAAGCTGTGGGATCGGGGCACGCCGCGCAAGGACGTGATGAACCTGCTGCTGTCCAACATGCGCGCGCGCCGCGATCAGGAGGGCGACTTCAACGCCCTGATCGGCGCCTGTCAGGTGGGCGCGCGGGCCCTGACGCGGCTGATGGACAGGTATGGCAAGGACGTGGTGCAGGACTGCATCGCGGAACTGCTGGACATGGCCGAGGCGCATATGCGCAAGCTCATCGCCGAGGTGCCCGACGGCACCTATCAGGGCACCGCGATCCTCGAAGATGCGGGGCACGGGTTCGGCGATTTCGAGATCACCGCAACCGTCACGATCGCCGGCGACGGCTGTCACATCGCGATCCAGAGCCCCCCTCAGGTGCCCTATTTCATCAACAGCTATGAAGGGAACAGTCATTCGGGCGTCTATCTGGGCCTGATGATGTTCGCGCAACTGCCGCCGCCCTACAACGAGGGGCTCTATCGCTGCGTCAGCACCGACATGGGGCCCAAGGGGACGCTGTGCAACGCGCAATCCCCTGCGCCGCACATGAACTGCACCACGACGCCGATGGAAACGCTGACCGATGCCGTGCGGCTGGCCTTTGAACAGGCGGCGCCGGCCAAGGTCTCGGCCAGTTGGGGCCACGCGAACGGCTGCAACATCGCCGGCTGGGACACCCGCCACAACGAGGAATACGTGACGATGGTGCTGGCCTCGATCATCTCGGGGGCCGGGGCGACGGCCAGCCAGGACGGATGGCACGCCTGCGGGCCGGAATGCTGTTTCGGCGCGCTCACCTCGGGCGATATCGAGATGCTGGAACATTCCTATCCGATCATCATCCACAAATACGGCCTGATGCAGGATTCGGGCGGCGCCGGGCGATACCGGGGCGGCTCGGGCACCGTGTGGGAGGTCGAGCCGCTGGACAAGCCAATGACGCTGGTCACCTTTGGCGAGGGGCGGCGGATCCCGGCGATGGGGGCGGCGGGCGCGCAATCGGCGCTGGTCCAGCCAAAGGTCGGACGGCTCGAGGTGACGCGGGGCGGTCAGACGCAGATCATCACCGACAACGTGATCGAGACGATCCAGCCCGGCGAACGCGCGGCCAACAAGAACCCGGGCGGTGGCGGCTATGGCAACCCGTTCGAGCGCGACGTGCAGCGCGTGGTCGAGGACGTGCGCAACGGCCTGGTCAGTCTCGACGGGGCGCGGCTGGATTACGGCGTGGTCATCACGGACCGCGACAGCCTGCACGTCGATCTCCAGGCAACGGCCGCCCTGCGCGCCTGATCCAATCCAGTCAAACGGACCGGCCCGGCCCGGGGGTGCGCCCCCGGGGATGGCCCCGGTCAACCCGAAAGGACGCATCCCATGCAGAACCAGTATCGTCTCGGCATCGACGCGGGCGGAACCTTCACCGATTTCATCCTCGCCGATCGCGACGGCACGCTGAGGATCTTCAAGGTCCTCTCGACGCCCCAGGACCCGACGCAGGCGATCCGCAACGGCCTGGCGCTGATCGAGGACGAGACCGGCATCACCGCTGCCGAGATCGTCTCGAACGCGGATTTGTGCATCAACGGCACCACGGTCGGCCTGAACGCGCTGATTACGCACAATGGCGCGAAAACCGGCCTGATCGCCACCGCCGGGCACGAGGATTCCATCGAGATCCGCCTGGGGCACAAGGAAGACGGGTATCGCTACGACCCCGACTATCCGCCCGCGACCATGCTGGTGCCGCGCTATCTGCGGCGCGGCGTGCGGGAGCGGGTGATCTCGACCGGGGGGGTGCACACGCCCCTGAACGAGGACGACGTGCGCGAGGCCTGCCGCCATTTCCTGCGCGAGGGTGTGGATTCGGTCGCCATCAGCTTTGTCTGGTCGGTGCTGCACCCCGACCACGAGCTGCGCGCCGCAGAGATCGTGCGCGCGATGATGCCCGGTGTCCGCCTGACCGTCGGCAGCCAGCTATACCCTCAGGTGCGCGAATACACCCGCACCTCGACCGCGATCGTCAACGCCTATCTGGCGCCGATCCTGCAACGCTATGTCGAGGCCGTGGACGGCTATTTCCGGGGTCTGGGGGCGCGCCAGCCGGTGCGTTACTTCCAGTCGAACGGCGGGCTGGCGCTGGGGTCGGTCGTGACCGACCAGTCGGTCTATGCGATCAACTCGGGTCCTGCCTCGGCGCCGCAGGCCGCGCTGTATCTGGGCGAGCCCTGGGGCCTGCGCGACATCATCACCGTTGACATGGGCGGCACGTCTTTTGACATCACGCTGACCCGCGACGGGCGCGCGAACGTGTCCAAGAACATCGACTTCCTGCGCTACCGCATCGGCATCCCGATGATCCAGGTCGAAACGCTGGGCGCGGGGGGCGGTTCGATCGGCTGGATCGACGAGATGGGGCTGTTGCAGATGGGCCCCCAGTCGGCCGGGTCCGAACCGGGGCCGGCCTGTTACGACCAGGGGGGCGACCGGCCGACAACGACCGACGCGAACCTGGTTCTGGGCTTTCTGAACCCCGACGGGCTGGTCGGCGGGCGGTTGCCGCTGAGCGTGGACAAGGCCCGCACCGCGATCCGCCGGCATCTGGCCGAGCCCTTGGGCATCAGCGTCGAACAGGCCGCCTATGGCATGTTCACCATCGTCAACAACAACATGGTCAACGCCATTCGCCGCGTCTCGGTCGAGCGTGGCTATGACCCGCGGGACTTCGTGCTGAACTGCGCGGGCGGCGCGACGGCGGCGCATATCACGGCGCTGGCGCGGGAAATGGGCATCCGGAAGGTGCTGATTTCCAAGCTGGCCTCGGGGTTGTGCGCCTTTGGGCAGATCATTTCGGACGTGAAATACAACCACATGGCCCCGGTCGCCGCGCGACTCGAGGGCGCGGATACGGCGGCGCGGCTGGACGCGGTGTTCAACCGCCTTGAGGCGCGCGGTCGCGAGGATCTCAAGGGCGACGGGTTCGCCGAGGACCGGATCGCCATCCGCCGCAGTCTGGACATGCGCTATGTCGGGCAGGTGCATGAATGCACCGTCGATGTCGATCCCTTCGCCATCACCGAGGCCTCGCTGGACCAGCTCAAGGCCGCGTTCCATGCCCGGCACGAGGACCTCTACACCTATTGCGAGCCGAACTCGGCGGTCGAGGTGGTCAATGTCGAAAGCGCCATCACCGGCCGCGTGGACCGGCCCGGGCGCCTGCATCTGCCGGCGGGGCAGGGGGCAGAGCGCGCGCTCAAGGGTCATCGCCCGATGATCTTCGACGCCTCGGGCGCGGCGCTGGACACGCCGGTTTACGATGGCGCGGCGCTGGGCGCGGGGGACCGCATCGAGGGCCCCGCCGTCATCCAGGAAGTAACGACAACCATCGTTCTGGAACCGGGCTGGTCGGCGGATCTGGACGCGAGCGGCGTCTATGTCCTGACGCTGGGTGCCGAAGCCGACCTCGCGGCCGCCGCCGCGCTGACCGAGGACGCCTGAGATGGCGCTGGCGCTGGACCGGGTGGGGGTCGCCTTTGGCGGCTTCCAGGCCCTGAACGACGTGTCCCTGACCGTCGCGCCGGGGCAGGTGGTGGGTCTGATCGGCCCCAACGGAGCGGGCAAGACGACCTGCGTCAACACCCTGACCGGGTTCCAGCGCCCCTCGACGGGCCGGGTTCTGCTGGGCGGGCGCGACGTCTCGCGCCTGGCCGCGCCGGCGATGCGGCGCGCGGGCGTGGCGCGCACCTTTCAGGCCGGGCGGCTGTTCGCGGGGCTGGATGTCCTGGACAATCTGGCCTGCACCGGCGTCGGGCTGGGATTGCGCCGCGCCCGCGCCGAACACGAGGCCGAGGCGCTGATGGACTGGATGGGCATCCGCGCGCTGCAAAGCCGGGGCGCGGCGGGCCTGCCCTATACCGACGAACGCCGCGTGGCGATTGCCCGCGCGCTGATGGGTGCCCCGCGGTTCCTGCTGCTCGATGAACCCGCCGCCGGCATGTCGGACCCCGAGGCCGCCGATCTGGCCGCGCTGATCCGCCGCATCGCGACAGAGCGCGGCATCGGCTGCCTGCTCATCGAACACAACGTGGGATTGGTGCTGTCGGTCTGCGCGGATGTCGTGGTGCTGGATGGCGGCCAGGTGATCGAACACGGCGACCGTGCGGCGATCCTGGCCAGCCGCGCGGTGCGCGCCGCCTATCTGGGCACGGCCGAGGTGGCGGCATGAGCAAGCTCGGCGTGTTCGACATAGCCGTGCGCTATGGCAAGCTGACCGCCGTCACCGGCGCCAGCTTCACCCTGTCCGAGGGCGCCCGCGTCTTTCTGACCGGGCCGAACGGGGCCGGCAAATCCTCGCTGCTGGGGGCGATCGCGGGAGCGGTGCGCACGGCGCATGGCCGCGTCGAGATCGACGGCGAGATCGTCTCGGGCCGTGGCGCCGAGGACATCGCGCGCCACGGCCTGTCGATGGTGCCCGAGGGGCGGCGCATTTTCGCAGGGCTCAGCGTGCGCGAGAACCTGCTGGTGGGCACCGGCATCCGCCCCGACCGCGAGGCCGTGGCCGAGGATCTCGAGACCGTCTATGCCGCCTTTCCGATCCTGGCCGAGCGGCGCCATGCGCCGGCCGGTGCGCTGTCGGGGGGGCAGCAACAGATGCTGGCGATCAGCCGCGCGCTGATGACCAACCCGTCGCTGATGCTGGTCGATGAACCCTCGCTGGGGCTGGCGCCCAAGGTGGTGGACGAGGTCTACGAGCGCCTCTGCGCGTTGCAGGACCTGCGCCGCCTGACGCTGCTGATCGTCGAACAGAGCGCAACCCGCGCCGCGCGCGTGGGTGGGCGGATGCTGCTGATGCGCGGCGGGCGGATCGTGGCCGATGGCGATGCCGCAGCCTTTGCCGCCGACGACCTGCTGGCCGAGGCCTATTTCGGAGACCCCGCATGACCCTGCAACTGCTGTTCGACGCCCTGTCGCTGGGCGGGATCTATGCCATCGCCGCGCTGGGCATCGCGCTGATCTTCGGCGTGATGAAGCTGGTGAACTTTGCCCATGGCCAGTTCATCGCCTGCGCCGTCTTTGCGCTGATCGTGCCCTCTGCCGATGCCATCGCCACGCTGGGCATCGGCGCCTTGCCCGCGCCCCTGCTGATCCCGGTGGTGCTGGCGCTGGGCGCGGGGCTGGCCGTCGCCGCCGAGGCCCTTGTGTTCCGCCCCTTGCGCCATGCCTCGCCCGTGTCGCTGATGGTGGCCAGTTTCGCGCTGGGTGTGCTGCTGCAAAACCTGCTGCTGGTCACCTATGGCGGGCGGCCCAAGGCGCTGAGCCTCTGGGCGGGGCTGGGCGCGCCGGTGCCGGTGCTCAGCGCGCAGGTGCCCTTGCTGCAACTCATCGTCATCGGCGCTGTGGCCGTGATCCTGGTCGCGCTGGCGCTGATGCTGAAACGCAGCCGACTGGGGCTGGAAATGCGCGCCGCCGCCGAGGATTTCGGCATGGCCCGCCTGCTGGGCGTGCGCGCGAACCGCGTCATCGCCGGCGCCTTTGCGCTGTCGGGGGCGTTGGCGGCCGTGGTGGCGCTGGTGCTGGTCGCGCAGACCGGCGTCGCCGATGTGCGCATGGGCGGCGCGATCATGCTGATCGCCTTCATCGCGACGGTGGTGGGCGGCATGGGCAGCCTGACGGGCGCCGTCGCGGCGGGGCTCATGCTGGGCGCGGTCTCGGCCGCGCTGCAAGCCTTCCTTCCGCCCGAGGCCCGGCCGTTCCGCGACGCCTTTCTCTACGCGCTCGTCATCCTTGTCCTGCTGATCCGTCCGCAGGGGCTGTTTGCCCCCGCCGGCGCCAAACCGAGGGTCTGACCATGACCACGATGCACCGCCTGCGCCGCCTGTCTGCCGCGACGACGCCCCTGATCCTGATCGCCGCGCTGGCGCTGCTGGTGGTCGCGGTGATGGTCCTGGGCGACCGCGCGACGCAACGGATGGCGACCGAGGCCCTGATCCGCGTCGCGCTGGTCGCGGGGTTCTGGATCTTTGCCGGGAATTCGGGCGTCATCAGCTTCGGTCATGCGGCTTTCGCCTGCGTCGGGGCCTATACCTCGGCCTGGTTGACGCTCAGGCCGGCGATGAAGGGGTTGCTGCTGCCGGGCCTGCCCGAATGGCTGGCCCAAGCCCATTGGCCGGTGCTGCCGGCCGCCGTCGCGGGCGGGCTGGCGGCCTCGGTTCTGGCCCTGCTCACCGGGGCGGCGATCCTCAGGCTGTCGGGTATCGCCGCCTCGATCGCCACCTTTGCCTTTCTGGCGATGGTGAACGCGATCTGGTCGAACTGGACCACGGTCACCGGCGGCACCTCGTCCGTGGTCGGGCTGACGCGCTACGTCACGCCCTGGGTCGCGCTGGGCTGGGCCGGGGCGGCGATCCTGGTGGCGGCGCTCTATGCGCAATCGGCGTCGGGCCTTGCGCTCAGGGCCAGCCGCGAGGACGAGGTGGCCGCCGCCGCGTCCGGTATCGACCGCTATCGCCACCGCCTGCTGGCCTATGCGTTGTCGGCATTCTTCTGCGGCGCGGGCGGCGCGCTGGCGGGGCACGCGATCGGCGTCATCAACCCCGATGCGTTCTACCTGAGCCTGACGTTCCTGATGCTGGCGATGCTGGTCGTCGGCGGCATCGGCAGCCTGTCGGGCGCGGTGGTCGGGGTGCTGGCGGTGACGCTGGCGGGCGAAGTGCTGCTCAGGCTCGAAGGCGGGGTCAGCGTCGCCGGGGTGTCGTTTGCCCTGCCGCCGGGCTCGCAAGAGATCCTGATCGCCGCTGCGATGATCCTCGTTCTGGTCTTTCGCCCCGATGGCTTGCTGGCCGGGCGCGAAATCACCCTTTCCGCCCGCCGGGTCGCCGGGCGGGAGCGCAAGCAGACCTAGACCCAACATCAAGAACCGGGAGGAGACCCCATGAACCGCCTTGCCCTGGGCCTTGCGCTGACCGCGCTGGCCGCCCCCGCACAGGCCGATATCACCATCGGTTTTGCCATTGCCCAATCCGGCTGGATGGAGGCCTACGACACCCCCGCGGCCACCGCCGCCCAGATCCGCATCGACGAGATCAACGCCGCTGGCGGCTTGCTGGGCCAGCAGATCCGCACCGTCACGGCGGACACCCGCACCGACCGCGCCGAGGCGGCGCGCGCCGGGCTGACGCTGCTCGATGACGGCGCGCAGATGATGGTCGTGTCGTGCGACTATGACTATGGCGCGCCCGCCGCACTGGTCGCCGAGGGCGAGGGGCTGAACAGCTTCTTCCTGTGCGCCGAGGACATCAAGGCCGGCGTCCAGGGCGTGGGTCCGAACAGCTTTTCCAGTTCGGTGCTGGCCGCGGTGCAGGGCGCGACGATGGCCGAATGGTCCCACGCCCGCCGCAACGCGCGCACCGCCTATGTGCTGGAAGACACGTTCATCGAATACAACAAGGGCATTTGCACCGGCTTTGACTGGATGTGGTCGCGCCTCGACGGTGCGCAGACGTTGGGCCGCGACACCTTCGTCAATTCGGATGCCTCGATCGCCAGCCAGATCACCCGCATCCGCGAACTGCCGCAGGAACCCGATGTCATCATGCTGTGTTCGGTCATGCCGGGCGCGGCGGCGGCGGTGCGCCAGATCCGCGCGGCCGGGATCCATTCGCTGATCCTGAACGGCTCGGCCGTCGATGGGTCCTACTGGCTCGATGCGACGCCCGGCCTGTCGGGCTTTGCGCTGCCGGTGCAGGGTTCGATCTATGGCGATGACCCGCGCCCCGCGGTCGAGGCCTTCAACCAGGCCTACGAGGCCCGCACCGGTGCCCGCCCGGCCAGCCAGTATGCCTATCCGGGCTATGTGTTGATCGACTTGTGGGCGCGCGCCGTCGAACGCGCCGGCACCGTCGATGCCGCAGCCGTCACCGCCCAGCTCGAGGCGATGCGGGACGAACCCACGGCCTTTGGCCCGCGCGGCTTTGCCCCCGACCTGCACCACCAGAACACCGCGCTGATGCAGATCATCGAGATCTCTGACGGCACGCCCGCGCGCGTCGATGAATGGACGATCTCGCAGCCGGTTCCGCTGTCGGTGCTGCTGGCGCAATAAGCCCTGCGGCGCGCCCGGCCTGCGTTCCCGGGTGCGCCCTTTCCCCTCCCTTTTTCCCAGGATCCGACCCCCATGACCGAGACCCTCGCCCATCGTCAGACCGCCGCCGTCGCGCGCGGGGTCGCCACGCGCCGCATCTACGCCACCCGCGCCGAGAACGCCGAACTCTGGGACGACCAGGGCCGGCGGTATCTCGACTTTGCCTCGGGCATCGCGGTGAACAACACCGGCCACCGTCATCCGCGCGTGATGGCCGCCGTCGCCAGGCAGGCCGAGGCCTTTACCCACACCTGTTTTCACGTCGCCCCCTACGAGGGTTATATCCGACTGGCCGAACGTCTGAACGCCGCCACGCCCGGCGATTTCGCCAAGAAGACGATGCTGGTCACCACCGGCGCCGAGGCCGTGGAAAACGCGATCAAGATGGCACGCGCCCATACCGGGCGGTCGGGCGTCATCGCCTTTTCGGGTGCCTTTCATGGCCGCACGCTGCTGGGCATGGCCCTGACCGGCAAGGTCGCGCCCTACAAGAAGGGCTTCGGCGCGATGCCGGCCGAGGTTCTGCACGCGCCCTTTCCGAACGCCCTGCATGGCGTGACCGAAGCCGATGCGCTGGCGCATCTCGACCGGCTGTTCGCGTCCTCGGTGGATCCCGAGCGGATCGCCGCGATCATCATCGAACCCGTGCAGGGCGAGGGCGGGTTCAACATCGCCCCGGCGGGCTTCCTGCGCGCGCTCAGGGCGATCTGCGACCGTCACGGCATCGTGCTGATCGCGGACGAGGTGCAGGCCGGCATGGCGCGCACCGGCCGCATGTTCGGGTTTGACCATTCCGGCGTCGCCCCCGATCTGGTGACCATGGCCAAGGGGCTGGCGGGCGGCTTTCCGCTGTCGGCGGTGACCGGGCGCGCCGAGGTGGTCGATGCCCCCGGCGCGGGCGGGTTGGGTGGCACCTACGCGGGCAACCCGCTGGCGGTCGCGGCCTCGCATGCGGTGCTGGACGTGATCGCAGACGAGGGGCTGTGCGCCCGTGCCGAAACGATCGGCGCGGTGATCCGCGCGCGATTGAGCCAGATTGCGGCGCGGCAGGGGATGGAATGCATCGGCGATGTGCGCGGGCTGGGCGCGATGAACGCGCTGGAACTGGTCACCGACCGCACCACCAATGCGCCCGACGCCGCCCTGACCCAGGCCATTGTCGCCGAAGCCGAGACGCGCGGCCTGATCCTGTTGTCGTGCGGCACGCGCTACAACGTGCTGCGCCTGCTGCCGCCGCTGACGATCCCGATGGAGCACCTGCATGAGGCGCTGGACATCCTGGAAGCCGCGATCGAGGCGGCGACGATGAAACGGGTGGCCTGAGCGATGCCGGAGACCTGTCTCAACCTGATCGGCGGGGCCTGGGTCGCGGGGGATCACGCGGTCGAGAACCGCAACCCCTCGGACCTGGCGGACCTGATCGGGCTTTATGCCGCGGGCTCGGCCCAGGATGTGGCCCGCGCCGTCGCCGCCGCGCGCGCCGCGCAACCCCTGTGGGCCGCCGCAGGGCCGCAGGCGCGCGCCGATCTGCTGGAGCGGATCGCGCGCGGCATCGAGGCTCGGGAAACCGCTTTCGCGACCCTGCTGGCCCGCGAAGAGGGAAAAATTCTGCCCGAGGCGCTGGCCGAAACCCGCCGCGCCGCGCAGATCTTCCGCTTTTTCGCAGGCGAGGCGCTGCGCGTGACGGGCGATGCCGTGGACTCGGTCCGCCCCGGGGTCGAGGTCACGGTGACGCGCGAACCTCTGGGCGTCATCGGCCTGATCACGCCCTGGAACTTTCCCATTGCCATCCCGGCCTGGAAACTGGCCCCCGCGCTGGCCTATGGCAACGCGGTGGTGTTGAAACCGGCCGATCTGGTGCCCGGCACCGTGCATTTGCTGGTGCAGGTGATCCAGGACGCGGGCTGCCCGCCCGGTCTGGTCAATCTGGTGATGGGGCCGGGCTCCATCGTCGGCCAGGCGCTGATCGAGGAACCGGGGATCGACGGGATTTCGTTCACCGGCTCGGTCGCGACGGGGCGGCGCATCGCGCGCGTGGCCGGCGCGCGGCTGCTCAAGGTGCAACTGGAGATGGGCGGCAAGAACCCGATGGTGGTTCTTGACGACGCCGACCTGGATCTGGCCGTCGCCGCCTGTCTGAACGGGGCGTTCCTGTCCACCGGGCAACGCTGCACGGCCTCGTCGCGGCTGATCGTGCAGGGCGGCATCCACGACGCTTTTGTCGCGGCGCTGGGCCGGCAGATGCAGGCCCTGCGCGTAGGGCCGGCGCTGGAGCCCGACAGCCAGATCGGTCCTGTCGCCTCGGGCCCGCAACTGGCGTCGAACCTCGATTACGTCGCGCTGGCCGCGGACGAGGGCTGCGACGTCATCGGCGGCGGGCGCCTGAACGGCGCGACCGAGGGGTTCTTTCAGGCCCCCGCGCTGTTCGTGAACGCCACCAACGCGATGCGCGTTTCGCGCGACGAGATCTTTGGCCCCTGCGCCGCCGTGATCCGCGTGCGCGACTTTGACGAGGCTCTGGCCGTTGCCAATGACACCGCGTTCGGCCTGTCCGCCGGGATCTGCACGGGGTCGCTGAAACACGCCACCGCCTTTCGCCGCGGGGCGCGGGCGGGGATGGTCATGGTCAACCTGCCCACCGCGGGGGTGGATTACCACGTCCCCTTCGGCGGCACCAAGGGCAGCTCTTACGGCGCGCGCGAACAAGGCCGTCACGCGGTCGAATTCTACACGACCGTGAAAACCGCCTATAGCTATGCGGGATAGGGCGATGGGCAAGCACCTGATCCTGACGATCAACCCGGGCACCACCACCACCCGCATCGGCCTGTTCCAGCCGCAGGGCGGGGCGGTGGTGCCGGTGCTGGAACAGACGCTGGACCATGACGAAGCGGTCATGGCGGGTTTTCGCACCATCGCCGCGCAACTGCCGTTCCGCGCGGCGGCACTGGAGGGGTTTGTGGCGGCAGTGCCCGGCGGCGCGCGGCTGGCGGCGGTGGCGGGGCGCGGCGGGATGCTGACGCCGGTGCCGGCGGGGGTCATTGCCGTCGATGACGCGCTGGTGGACATGGCGCTGCACCGCCCGGTGCATCACCATGCCTCGAACCTGGGGGCACCGCTGGCGCAGCGGATCGCCGCCAAAGCGGGCTGCCCGGCCTTCATCGTCGATCCCGTGTCGGTCGATGAACTGCCGCCCGTCGCGCGGGTGTCGGGCTGCCCCGAGATCCCGCGCTTTTCCTTTGTGCACGCGCTCAATATCCGCGCCTGCGGGCGGCGGCTGGCGGATCGGCTGGGCAAGCCGTTCGCGGCGCTGAATGCCGTGGTCGCGCATCTGGGTGCGGGGATTTCGGTCGCCGCGCTGCGGGACGGGCGAATCGTGGACAGCACGAACCGCATGGAATCGTCGCCCTTTTCGCCCGAGCGCGCGGGCGGTCTGCCCCCCCTCGCGCTGATCGACCTGTGTTATTCGGGCGCCTATTCGCAGGCCGAACTGACGGCGCGGCTGTATGGTCAGGGCGGGGTTTACGCCTATCTCGGCACCAAGGACATGCGCCGGGTCGAATCGATGATCGACGCAGGCGACCCGTCCGCCCGCCTGGTGTGGGAGGCCATGGCCTATCAGATCGCCAAGGCGATCGGCGCGATGGTGGCGGTGCTCGACGGGCGTCCCGACGGGATCGTGCTGACGGGCGGCATGGCGCAATCGCCCCGTCTGACGGCCACGCTGACCCGCCGCGTTCAGGCGCTGGCGCCCGTCACGCTGTTTCCCGGCAGCCACGAAAGCCGCGCCCTGGCCGAGGGCGCGGCGCGGGTGCTGGCGGGGCACGAGCCCGCGCTGACCTGGCCCGTGCCCCCCGATGTCGAGGCCCTGCCATGGTGATTCGCACCTTTGCCGAGATCGAGCAGGCGCTGGCGGGCGTGCCCGGTCTCAGGCCCGCCGTGGCCGGGGCCGGGGATGCCGGGGTGTTGCAGGCGCTGGTCGCGGCGCTGGACACGGGCCTGGTGTCCGATGCCGTTCTGACGGGTCCCGCCGACACCCCGATCCCCGAGGCCTGGCGCCACCGCCTGCGCCTGATTCCGGCCGACACCGCCGCCGAGGCCGCCGCGCGCGCCGTGGCCGAGGTGCGCGCCGGGCGCGCGGATGTGCTGGTCAAGGGGCAGGTGGACAGCGCCGCCTATCTGCGCGCCGTGGTCGCCCGCGAGACCGGGCTGCGGGCCTCGGCCACGCTGTCGAACCTGACGCTGGCCGAGATCCCGGGCCTGGGTCGGCTGATCGGCGCCACCGACAACGGCATCGTGCCCCTGCCGGACCTGGGGCAGAAACGGGCGATGATCGCGAATGCGGTGCCGCTGCTGCGCGCGCTGGGGCTGTCGCCCGCCAGGGTCGCGGCCATCGCCGCGTCGGAAAAGGTCAGCGCGGGGCAGCCGGCGACGGTCGATGCGCAGGCGTTGTCGCGCGACCCGCCCCCCGGCGCGCTGGTCGCCGGGCCCTTTGGCTACGATGTCGCGCTGTCGCCGTCCGCGGCCCGGGCCAAGGGGTTCGCCGCGTGCCCGGTCGCGGGGCGCGCCGACCTGATCCTGTTCCCGTCGATCGAGGCCGGAAACGCCACGGTCAAGGCGTGGAAGCTGCACGCAAACGCACGCACCGCCAGCATCGTGTTGGGCGCCAGCGTGCCGGTCTTGCTGAACTCGCGCTCGGACAGCCCCGAGGCCCGGCGGCTGGGACTGGTGCTGGCGGCGGCCGTGTCGCGGTTGTGAGCGCGCGTCAGATCCGCATCCGGGGCACGTCTTCGGGGTCGAGCTTCAGCTCGATCAACAGCGGGCGGGTGCGGCTGGCGATGGCCACCAGCGCGGCGTCGAGCGTGGCGTCGCTGTCCACGCGCAGCCCCTGGCCACCAAGCGCCGTCGCCACCTCGGCGAACGAGGGCCAGTCGAATTGCGACAGGCCCGGGTCCATGGCGCGGTCCAGGAACTGGATGTGTTCGGCGCCATAGGCGCTGTCGTTGCAAACGATGACGATCAGGTCCAGCCCCAGCCGCACGGCCGTGTTGAATTCGTTCACGCCGCCCATCATGAAGCCGCCGTCGCCGGTGAACAGAACCACCGGCCGGTCGGGCGCTGCCAGCGCTGCGCCGATCGCCTCTTGCAGCCCCAATCCGATCGAGCCGAAATTCGCCGAGACGATGAAATTGCGCGGGTCGGGGGCCGAGATCCGGCACCAGACCTCGGTCATGAAGCGCCCGCCGTCGGTGGTCAGAACGCGGGTCCTGGGCAGCGCCGCCTCCAGCTTTTCCAGCGCGGGCACGAAATCCACGCAGCCCGGCTTTGCCTTGCCCGCGCGGCCCGGCGGGTGGCGGGTCAGCACGGCCATGTCCAGGTCGCGCGTGAAGCCCGAGGGCGGGATTTCGGCCTCGTTCAGCCACCAGACGATGTTGTCGGCGGTCAGCGCGGCATCCGCCACCAGCGCGGCATCGGCGTGGAAATTCTTGCTGACCTCGGTCGCGGTGTCGTTGATCTGCACCACGCGCTTGCCGGTCATCAGCTTGCCCCGGTCGGTGGTGAAATGATGCAGCGATGTGCCAAAGCAGACCACGCAATCGGCCTGCGCGATGGCGTCATAGGTGGCCGGCGTGCTGAGCGTGCCGAAGATGTCCAGATTGTAGGGGTAGCCGTTGAACAGCCCCTTGGCCTTCAGCGTGGTCGCCAGCGGCGCCTCGAGCCGGTCGGCCAGCCGTATCAACGCCGCGCGCGCGCCCGCCGCCCCGCCCCCGGCCAGGATGATCGGCCGGCGCGCCGAGGCAATCATGCCCACGGCGGCGTCCAGATCGTCGCCCTCGGGGACATAGGCCGGCGCGGCAAAGGCCGGAAAGGTGACGGGGGTATGCGCCTGCTCCTGCCACATGAAATCGGCGGGCATGTTCAGCACGATGGGGCGCTTTTCCACCCGCGCGCGGTAAAAGGCGTGCGCGACGTCATGCGCTGCGGTCTGGGGGGACCGCATCTGCTCGAACCCCGCGCCGGTGACCTTGACCACCTCGCGCTGGTCGATGTTTTGCAGGTTCTGCGGCGCCATCACCGGCGTGTCTCCGGCCAGCAGCACCATGGGAATATGGCCGCGCGCGCCCTCGGTCAACGCGGTGACGCAATTCGTCAGCGCCGGGCCATGGGTGACCGTGGCAACCCCGACCTGACCCGAGACATGGCTCCAGGCCAGCGCCATCAGCACCGCGCTGCCCTCATAGGCGACGGGGACAAAGGTTCCGCCACCCTGGCGGACGTAATGGTCCACCATGAACAGGTTCGCGTCGCCCATCAGGCCGAACATCGTCTGGATGCCGTGGTCCAGCACCGAGCGGGCGATGGACTGGTAGGTGTAGCTTTTGGCGGACATCGGCGCGTTTCCCTGGGCGATTGGCATGGGACCCAGTTTCACATAGTGGCGGCCCGAGACAACCCCTTGCGGCCGTCAGGGCGCGCGCAGCACCAGAGCCTGCACCGTCTGCGCGCCCATCGGCACGCGCCCGCTGTCGGTCGCACCGGCTGCGACCAGGGCCCGGGTCAGGGCGGCAACGGCCGGGTCGGTCCCGCCGGGCGCAGCGCCGGCCTGGGGTGTGCCCGGTTCGGGGACGGCATCGCTGCCGACGCTGCCCAAAAACAGGCGCAGCCCGTCGGCGGTGACAAAGGCGGTCTGCCAGAAACGCGCGAACACCGCCGTTCCGGGAACCGTCGGCGGGGCCGCCAGCGTCATCGTCTCGGGCGTTCCCTGCCAGAAGTGCGGCGCGATCTCGACCGAGGGGTCGGCGTCGGCTTCGACCGCGGCGTTCAGCGCGCCGATCAGCGCGCTGGGACCCTGGTCCGACGCGGCGGTCCAGCCCTGCACCGCCAGGGCGGCGCTCAGGTGTGGCGCGTCGGCGGCCAGCACGGCGACCGACAGCGGCCGCACCGGCGTGCCCAGCAGCGACAGCGTCTGTTGCGGCAGGCCGGGCGTCGCCAGCGCGTCACCGATCCCGGCGACCTGCCGGTCGGCGACGGGGGTCAGGCCCGGGTGGCGCGGCGGGTCATAGCGCCACCCCTCGAACGCGGCCAGGCCGATCAGCGCCACCACCGCCGCATGGCCCGCGAGGCTGCGCCAGCCAAAGGGCAGGGCAGGCCGCGACGGCACCCTCTCAGCCATCCATTCGCTGACGGCGATCCCCAAAACCAGCGCCAGCGCGCCGACCAGCCAGCCGCTGAGCACGTCGGACAGATAGTGTTCGATCAGGTAGACCCGGCTGCCGCCGATCGCCAGCGCCAGCATGCCCGCGCCCAACAGGGCGGTTTCGGCACGCAGCCGGCCCAGCCGCCACAGAACGAAGGCCATCATGCCGAACGCCGCGATCGAGGACCCGGCATGGCCCGACGGAAAGCTGTTCGATGTTTCCAGGTAGTATCCCAAGGGCGAGCGCGGGCGTTGGAACACCAGCTTCAGCAGCGCGATCGCCGCCGCGCTGCCCCCGACCGAAATCGCCAGCCCCGCTGCCAGAGCGATCTGTCGGCGCAGCAGCAGCCAGATCAGCATCGCCAGGCTGAGCGGGGCGACGACCTTGGCGCTGCCCAGCGCGGTAAAGGCGGTTGCGACGCGCACGGGTTGCGACGCTTGCAGGGTGTGAATCCAGGCCGCCAGCCGCGCATCGACCTGAAGGATCGGATCGCCCGACAGGAAATCGACGACCGTGCCCAGCCAGACCGCGGCGATATAGAGAAAGAGCGCGCCCAGCAGCGTCAGCGGCAGGCCGGTGAACGCGTGCCGGCTCACCCGCGCCGCCAGCCATGCGGTGGTGCGCGGATGCGCGGCGACCAACCGGGCCACGGGCGGTCGCGCGGCCAGCGCGCGGCCGGCCACGCCCAGGATGGTGACCGCCAGCGGAAGCAGCCGCAGCGCGGCGAACAGCAGGACCCACAGCACCGCCAGAACCGCCACCGCCAGGGCCCCGACCAGGGCCGCCCGTCCCAGCGTGTTGCCCAGCAGCCCGGCGGCGTCCCCCATTGCATAGCCCAGGCCGACATGGGCCAGGGCATAGGGCACGCTGCCGGCCAGGTTCCACAGAAAGAAGCGACGCCGCTCCATCCCCGCCATGGCGGCCGCCAGCGGCACCAGTCCCGCGACCGGCCCCAGGAAGCGGCCCAACACCAGCGCCAGCCCGCCGCGCCGCTCGAACAGGGCCTGGGCGCGGCGGAACACCGCCGACCCCTCGATCCGGGCGCGCCCGGGAATGCGTTGCAGCGCCAGCCGTCCGGTCCAGTAGCTCAGTTCGGACCCCAGCACCGACCCCAGCGCGACGAACCAGGCCAGGTCGAAGAAATCCATCAGCCCCTGTTGCACCAGCAGCCCGCCCGCATCGACGATCAGTGTGCCGGGCACGATGACGCCGGTCAGGAAGAAGGCCTCGAGCGCCGAGGCCAGCCCGATCAGCCAGTAGCCGAACACTCCGAACGCCTGAAGCGAGGGGAGGATCTGGTCAATCGACGGGAACATTCGGCGGGCGTCCTTGGCGCGAGGGTTGATCGAACGCACTGCGGAACGGCAACAGGACCACCGCGCCCGCGGCCAGGATCAGCGCGTTTTCGATGTCAAAGCCGGTGGCCAGCGCGATTCCCGCCCCGGTCAGCAGCGTCACGATACTGGCCACAAAGGCCGCCCGCAGCCGTTGCGCCAGGCCAAAGGACAACGCCACCAGCGCCAGACCCGACAGACCGGACGCCAGCGCGCCGCCGCGGGTCAGGATCAGCGCCACCAGGTCGCCGTCGGCCATCGCGTTCGATCGCATCGAGGGCACCAGCGACACCAGGCCCAGATACAGGCCGAACCCACAGGCGACCACGGCAACCAGCGTTGGCGCCAGCCCGTGCAGCGCGCTCAGCACCGGTTGCACGGGTTCGGGCAGACGGCGCAGCAACCGCTGGGCCAGGTGGCTGATCGCCCGCGCCTCGGTCAAGGCGACCACCAGAAAGCCCAGACCGAACGGCACCAGGTAATAGATCAGCCGGAACAGCAGCAGGGCGGCGGCCGCGTCGCTCACCGGCACCGCGGCGGGCATGACCCCCAGAACGACCGTCTCGAACACGCCGACGCCGCCCGGCACATGGCTGAGCACGCCGATCATGATCGCCGCCGAATAGACCGCGAGGAAGGTCGCGAAATCCGGCTTGCCGGCGGGCAGCAGCACCCACAACGCAAACGAGGCCGCGGCGATGTCGATCAGCGTGACCACGATCTGGCCGACCAGGTCGCGCGGCGGCGGCATGTGCAGCGTCACGCGGAACAGACGGATGTTGCGTTGCCGGATCGAGGCATAGGCGATCGCGATGACGGCGGCCGCCAGCAGGCCGCCGGCGATCGCCTGGATGGTGGCCGCCGCATAGGGCAGGTAGCTGGCGACCGCGTGGGGGTGCACGGCGAGCGCGGCCAACCCGACCAGGGTCAGCCCGGTGCCCAGTGCCACCGCCACATAGGCCGAGACCGCCGCCACCTCGAGCGCGCTGAGTCCGACCGCGGAATAGAGCCGGTAGCGCACCGCGCCACCCGAAATGGCGCTGACGCCGATGGTATTGCCAAAGGCGAATGCCAGGAAACCGCCCAGGGCGACGACGCCGGCGGGCAGTTGGTGACGGATGAAGCGCAGCCCGAACCAGTCGTAGCAGACCAGCGCCGCATAGCCCACGGCGGTTGCCGCCAGCGCCGCCGCCAGTGCCGATCCGGGCATGGCGTGGATCTGGGCCAGGATGTCGGCGGGGCGTACCGGACGCAGCAGATGCACCAACGCCGAGATCCCCATCGCGAACAGCACGCCCGCCAGCAGGATCGGGCCATATCGCTTCATCGCGCGGATCGTCGGTGTCGGCACGCAGGGGTCCTCGGGGTTGGTCGGCGGACGGGGTCAGGGCGTCGATACGCCATCCTCGGGCGAAGGCAAAACCGTTTCTTTGCGCATTTCCCTTTCTTACGAAATTGTAAAGCCCACCGTCGAAGCCGCCCCTGCGACACCGCTGTCGCAACGGGTGGTGGCGGGGCGGCGCGGCGTCACAATCGGGTGAGACCCCCGCGCGCCCTTGGGCCGGGGCGCGGCCCGGGCTATGGCCGGATTGCTGACCCCGCGCCGCGCCCGACCGGGCCCCGCGCGCGTGCCGCGTGAACCGGAACCGACGGGCCCTGCCGTGCGAACCCTTGCGATTGTGCTATGTCTGATGCTGGCCGTGCTGGGCCTGCCCCGGGCCGGGGGGGACGCGAGCATGGCCCATGTCGCGGGGCCGTCAATGGCGATGGCGGCGGGCCCGGTCGATTGCGCGCCAGACCGTTGCGCGCCGGACTGCGTCCAGTGTGGCATGGTGTCCGGTTGCGCCGCGGTCGCGGTCGAACCGCAGACCTGCCCCCTTGCGCGGCGCGCGCCCGGCCTGGCGCCCCGGCCGTTCGACGCGCCGGTCGTCGCGCAGCGGGCGCTGATGCCCGATCCCCGACCCCCACGGTCCTGACCGCAGGCGGGCCCCGTGCCCGACACGCCGTCCCTGAACCGTGGGCCGCTCGGCGGCCTCGCAAACGCATGAGTCAGACATGAACACCAAGAGCTTTCTCCTGGCCGGGGCGCTGGTCCTGGCCGCCGCCGGCGGCGCCTATTGGGCGCTCGCCCGGCGCCCCTCCCGGCAAGCGCGTCGGGCGCCCCCGCCGGCCCCGCCGCGCCGCAACCCGGCGATCCCATGGTCGAGGTCCGGCTGCCGGACAGGTTTTCGGCGCTGGAACAGATCGGGCGCACGGCCTTCGACGCGGTCTGCGCCGCCTGCCACGGCCCGAACGCCGCAGGCCGTCAGGGAATGGGGCCGCCGCTGGTGCATCCCTTCTTCCGTCCCGGCCATCATGCCGACGCGGCCTTTCAACGGGCCGTCCAGACCGGCGTGCGCGCGCATCACTGGCGCTTTGGCGACATGCCGCCGCAAGAGGGGCTGACCACGGCCGACGTGCGCGCGATCGTCGGCTATGTGCGCGCCCTGCAACGCGCAAACGGCATCCGCTAGGCGCTGACCCCGAGGGCCCTGCCCGGCCGGGCCCTCGGCACCCGGGCGCGTTGGCGCAGAGTCGCGCACACGCCGCTGCCGCGCCACGGGCGAGGCCCGGAAAATCCATGCAAGTGTCTGATTGCCCGCGTAATCCTGAGGTTTCAGTCGATTACGGGAAAAGTGGTGGAGCTGAGGGGGATCGAACCCCTGACCTCATCATTGCGAACGATGCGCTCTCCCATCTGAGCTACAGCCCCCACGCGGCGCTATGTGAGGCATTCGCGGGGGACTGTCAAGGGTATCGAACGGGAAAATCCGGGGGTGGGGGCGTGGTCCCTCCGGCGTTGCCCTCGGCCCCGGGCAAGAGTATGGTGCGCGACTGTTTCAACAGCCAAGGACCGACCCGATGTCGTTGCGCGCCCGGATTTCCGAGGACCTGAAAACCGCGATGAAAGCGAAGGACACGCTGCGCTTGTCCACGCTGCGGCTGATCAACGCGGCGATCAAAGATCGCGATATCGCCCTCAGGGGCGAGGGCGAAGACCGCGAGATGACGGACGAGGAAATCACCGCCACCCTGTCGCGCATGGTCAAGCAGCGCCAGGAAAGCGCCCGCGCCTATGAAGAAGGCGGCCGGCTAGAGCTGGTCGAACGCGAACTGGCCGAGATCGGCGTGATCGAGACCTATCTGCCGCGCCAACTGTCCCAGGACGAGGTCGCGGTCGCCATCGATTCCGTGGTGGCCGAGCTCGAGGCCGGGTCGATACGCGACATGGGGCGGGTGATGAATGCGCTGAAGGCGCGCTACACCGGGCAGATGGATTTCGGCGCCGTCGGGCCGATGGTCAAGGCGCGCCTCACCTGAGCGGGTCCTGATAGCTGCGCAGGCGGATCAGCAGCTCCGACAGATCGGCGTGCAGTCGCTGGCGTTCGTCGGGCATCAGATAGGCGCCCAGTTCGACCTCGCGTCCGCCGCCGCGCAGGGTGAGATACTGCTCGACCGGGCCGCCGCGCGGCGTCAGGGTCAGCGTGATCCAGTGCGGATCGGCGCGCCATTCCTGTTGTGGTCCGCGCGGGTTGGTGCGGACCAGCACCACCCCCTCGCGGGTCAGACTCATGTCCTCGAGGATGCGGCGATCGCGCCAGTTGCGGTCGATGGCGAACCACAGTCCCCACAGAACGACCGCCGCGAAAGGCAGCAGCCCCCACAGCACCGGAGAGCCGAGGACGGCGATCAGCGGCATCGCCAAGGTCGCGGCGGTCATGCCGATGACCATCGCAAAGCCGCGCGGATTCAGCGCGTTGTGGGGCCAGGCACGCAGCCGGGCGCGAACGGGGCCGTCGAGGGTCAGTTCATAGGGCATCAGGCACGCAGGGCCTCGAACGAGACCATGACATGCTGACGGTACGCCGGGCGTTCGGTCAAGCGCGCGCAATAGGATGCCAGGGCGGGCAAGGCGGGGCGGGCGATGTCGATGGTGAAATAGCGATACAGGATGTGTCCGAACTGGATATCTGCCAGCGTCAGGGTGTCGCCCACCAGGAACGGGTGGCGCGACAGGCGGTCCTCGGCGATTCGCAGCTTTGCGTCCAGCGCCGACAGCGCCCGCTCCAGCGCCACCGGATCGCGGCTTTCGGGAAAGCGCCAGACGGGCCAGAACACCGGGCCGGTGAACCCCAGCGCGATGTTGATCTTGGCCCATTCCGCCCAGCGGTCCACGTCGGCGCGCGCCACGGGATCGGCGGGCCAGAAGGATTCGGGTCCGTAGCGCCCCGCCAGATAGCGCAGGATGGCGCCGGTTTCCCACAGCGGCGGGGCGTCGCCGTCTTGCAGCACGGGCACGGTGCCATTTGGGTTCATGGCCAGGAATTCGGGTGTGTCGGTGCCACCAAAGCGGTGGCCTGCGTCGATGCGGCGGTGGGGCAGGCCCAGCTCGGCCACGCACCACATCAGCGCCTGCACATTCGAACTGTCGGTCCGCCCCCAGATCGTCAGCATGGCGTGTCCGGCGTTGCGGCAATGGCCCGGATTTCGACCAGCGCGCCCTCACGGCGCAGGCCGGCGACTTCGACCGCGGTCCAGGCTGGGAAGGGATCGGCCA
Organism: Rhodobacter sp.; assembly: GCA_020637515.1. Taxonomy (NCBI): domain Bacteria; kingdom Pseudomonadati; phylum Pseudomonadota; class Alphaproteobacteria; order Rhodobacterales; genus Rhodobacter; species Rhodobacter sp. The sequence goes on from JACKKG010000001.1 coordinate 1,714,767, forward strand.
GATAGCGCCGGCGCACGGCGTTGAACAGGTCGAAATGCTGGCGCAGGCCGATGTGGTAGCTGGTCATTTCGACCACGGCGCGCATATCCAGCCCGGCCTCGGCCAGCACGGCGGCGATCTTGTCAAAGGCGTTATGGAACTGCGCTTCGGCTGTGTCCGGCATCGCCCCCGAGGCATCGCTGCCGGTCATGCCGGTGACGAAGACATGGCCATGCGACAGCACGCCGGGGGACAGCGCCAATGCGGTGGTTGCCGTTTCCATTCCGGGCGGCACGAGGGCGGTGGGCGGCATGGCTTGGCTCCGGGCGTTGCAATGCAAAAGGCCCCGGTTCGCACCGGGGCCTTTCGGGTCTCTCAGGCCTCAGTGGGCGTGCGAGTGGTCCCAGTCCTCACGCTTGGGCAGCTGCTCGAACGTGTGTTCGGGCGGCGGGCAGGGCAGGGTCCATTCCAGCGTGTCCGCGTATTCGTTCCAGTAGTTGTTCTCGGTCACACGCTTGCCGTGGCGCAGCGTGTAATAGAGCACCCCCAGGAAGAACACGAACGAGGCGAACGACAGGAAGGCGCCGATCGACGAGAACCAGTTCCAATAGGCAAAGGCCTCAGGATAGTCGATGTAGCGGCGCGGCATCCCCTGACGGCCCAGGAAGTGCTGCGGGAAGAAGGTCAGGTTGGCACCGATGAACATCGTGAAGAAGTGCACCTTGCCCGCCCATTCCGGGTATTGCCGGCCCGACATCTTGCCGAGCCAGAAATAGACCCCGGCGAACAGCGCGAACACGGCCCCCAGCGACATCACATAGTGGAAATGCGCCACGACGTAATAGGTGTCGTGATAGGTGCGGTCGAGCGGCGCCTGCGACAGCACGATGCCGGTCACACCGCCCACCGTGAACAGGAACAGGAAGCCAAAGGCCCACAGCATCGGCGTCTCGAAGCTGATCGATCCGCGCCACATGGTCGCGATCCACGAGAAGATCTTGACCCCTGTGGGCACCGCGATCGTCATCGTCGCCAGCATGAAATAGGTCTGCTGGGTCAGCGACATGCCGACGGTATACATGTGGTGCGCCCAGACCACGAAGCCCAGCACCGCGATGGCGACCATCGCGTAGACCATCGGCAGGTAGCCGAAGATCGGCTTGCGCGAGAAGGTCGCGATGACGTGGCTGATGATGCCGAAGCCCGGGACGATGATGATATACACTTCCGGGTGGCCGAAGAACCACAGGATGTGCTGATACAGGATCGGGTCGCCGCCGCCGGCCGGGTCGAAGAAGGTCGTGCCGAAGTTGCGGTCGGTCAGCAGCATGGTGATGGCGCCGGCCAGGACGGGCAGGGCCAGCAGGATCATCCAGGCGGTGACAAAGATCGACCAGGCGAACAGCGGCACCTTGTGCAGGGTCATCCCCGGCGCGCGCATGTTCAGGAAGGTCGTGATGATGTTGATCGCGCCCAGGATCGACGAGGCGCCCGACAGGTGCACCGCGAAGATCGCGAAGTCCATCGAGTAGCCCGATTCATGGGTGGACAGCGGCGGATAAAGCACCCAGCCGGTGCCCGCACCGCGCCCGCCTTCGCCACCGGGGACGAACAGCGACACCACGGCCAGCGAGGTGCCCGCGACATAGAGCCAGTAGCTGAGGTTGTTCAGGCGCGGGAAGGCCATGTCCGGCGCACCGATGTGCAGCGGCATGAAATAGTTGCCGAACCCGCCGAACAGCGCCGGGATGATGACGAAGAACATCATGAGCACGCCGTGGGCGGTGATGATGACGTTCCACAGGTGGCCGTCGGGCGCCTCGCAATTGCCGTTGGCGATCAGGCGCATGCCTTCGGCGCACATGTATTGCACGCCCGGTTCCATCAACTCCATGCGCATGTAGACGGTAAAGACCACCGCGACGAAGCCGACGATTCCCGCCGTGAAGAGGTACAGGACGCCGATGTCCTTGTGGTTGGTGGACATGAACCAGCGGGTAAAGAACCCGCGGGTGTCCTCGTGTCCGTGAGCGGCTGCGTTGGCCATTCGTTGCTCCCGTTCCCTTGCGAACTTTTTTCTTTGCACGGTAACTTCCGCCCGGGCGATGACGACCGGGCAGATCCCTGACCCCGTTCTAGAATGCCCCGGGCGCGGCGGCAACGCCCCTGATGTCGCAGGCGGGAAAAATTTGATGCAGGTCAAGGCCGAGCATCCCGGTGGTGACGCGAATCACCGGGCTTGCAGCGGTGGAAAACGGTATTGCCGAGAGGGTTTTGGCGGCGGATGGCCCGTCTCCGCGTGTCGGCGAATCGGGAGATCCGGCATAATGGTCAGCACCATTGACTTATATCGCGACTCGGCGTTCTCTGGATCCGGACGGGCGGGGAGGAGGCGACTCGATGGACTGGCAGGCGGTGTTGGCGACGCGCGGCGGGCGGATGAAGGCGTCCGAGATCCGTGAACTGCTCAAGTTGCTGGACCGCCCCGAGGTGCTGTCCTTTGCCGGTGGCATCCCCGACCCCGCGCTTTTCCCCGCAGACGCCTTTCGCACCGCGATGGCCGAGGCGCTGAGCGGTCCCGCCGCCGGAGTCGCCTTGCAGTATTCGGTGTCCGAAGGCTATCGCCCCCTGCGCGACTGGCTGGCCGGGCGCATGGCCGATCTGGGCGTTCCCTGCGACGCCGACAACATCCTCATCACGTCGGGGTCGCAGCAGGCGCTTGATTATCTGGGCAAGTTGCTGCTGGACCCGGGCGACACGATGCTGCTGGGCTGGCCGACCTATCTGGGTGCTCTGGGTGCCTTCAATGCCTATGAGCCTTGCTTCGACCGCTTCGATCCGTCGGACAACCGCGCGCCGCTGGATGCGGCCGCGGCGGCGGCCGGGCGGGTCAAGGCGCTGTATCTGACCCCCGATTTCGCCAATCCCACGGGCGAGACCCTGACGCTGGCGCAACGCGAGGCGGCGCTCGATCGGGCCGAGGCGTTGAACGCGGCGCTGATCGAGGACGGCGCCTATCAGGTGCTGCGCTACGACGGCACGCCGGTGCCGGCGATCCTGGCGCTCGAGATCGCGCGCAAGGGCAGCATCGAAGCGTGTCGCACGCTCTATTGCGGGTCGTTCTCGAAAACGCTGGCACCGGGTCTGAGGGTGGGCTGGATCTGCGCGGCGAAACCGGTGATCCGGCGGTTGGTGTTGATGAAACAGGCGTCCGACCTGCACTCGCCCACGTTGAACCAGATCGCGACCGAGCACGTGGCCCGCACGATCTTCGACACGCACACGGCGCGCATCCGCACGGTCTATCGCGCGCGGCGCGACGCCATGCTGGCGGCTCTGGATCGCCACATGCCCGAGGGCGTGCGCTGGTCCCGGCCCGAGGGGGGCATGTTCGTCTGGCTGACCCTGCCCCGCGGGACCGACGGCGCCGCGCTGCTGGCGCGGTCGCTGGAAACCGAACGCGTCGCCTTCGTGCCGGGGCGTGCGTTCTTTGCCGACGGGTCGAACGGCAACACCTTGCGGCTGAGCTTTTCCTGCGCCGATGCCGCAATGATCGAGGAGGGGATGATGCGGCTGGGGCGGGTTCTGCGCGCGTCGTAGGGTGCGTGCAAGCACGCACCTTACCCCAGGCCGCTCAGGGGCCGCGCGCCGGGGACGTCGCCCCGAACACCGCGTCGAACTGGCGGCGCAGCGCGACATCGAGGTCGGGCATTGTCACCGGCAGGCCCAGGTCCACCAGGCTGGTCACGCCGTGGTCGCGAATGCCGCAGGGCACGATGCCGCTGAAATCGCCCAGATCGGGTTCCACGTTGATCGCGATCCCGTGGAAGCTGACCCAGCGGCGCAGCTTGACGCCGATCGCGGCGATCTTGTCTTCGCGCGGGGTGCCATCGGGATTGGGCGCCTTGTCCGGTCGCACCACCCAGACGCCCACCCGCCCCGCGCGGCGTTCGCCCGTCACGTTGAAATCGGCCAGTGTGCGGATCACCCAGTCTTCCAGTTTGTGCACGAAGCAGCGCACGTCGCGTCCGCGCTGGTTCAGGTCCAGCATGACATAGGCCACGCGCTGACCCGGGCCGTGATAGGTATACTGCCCGCCGCGCCCGGCCGTGTAGACCGGAAAGCGGTCAGGGTCGGTCAGGTCCTCGGGCCGGGCAGAGGTGCCGGCGGTGTAGAGGGGCGGGTGTTCCAGCAGCCAGACCGCTTCCGGGGCGGTGCCGGCGGCGATGGCGGCAACGCGGGCTTCCATGGCGGCCAGCGTCTGGGGGTAGGGTTGCAGCCCGGGCAGGATCGACCAGTCCATCAGCGCCTCGATTGAACGTTGCGGCGCACCCTAGCGACACACAGGGCATAGTCAATCGACCGCGCCCGTCGCCACAGGGCGCACCGCGCAAGAGTCTTGTGCGAATCGCGGCACGGCGTAGGCTATCGGGCATTGTATGATCGCATTCAGGGGGTAAAGACCATGATCCGCAAATCCTTGACCACCACCGCGCTGGCTGCCGCGCTCGTCACTTCGGGCGTGGGGCAGGCCAGCGCCGACATCGGCGACGCCATCGCCGGCGGGATCATCGGCGGCGTGATCGTCGGCGCGATCCAGAACAACAACCAGCGCCAACCCGCGCGCACCACCGGCCCGAGCACGCGCGCCGTGCCCTCGGCCGCGCGGCAGGAAGCGCGCGCCGTGCAGACCGCGCTCAACACCTTCGGCTTCGACGTCGGGGTTCCGGACGGGGTGCTGGGGCGCCAGTCGCGCGCGGGCATCTCGCAATATCAGGCCTATATGGGCTTCAACCCGACCGGGGACCTGGACGGATTCCAGCGCGACGTCCTGTTGCAGGCGTATCAGCGCAACGAAATGGGCGGCGCGGCCGTGACGCAGGTGGTCATGGGCCATCCCGACGGGCGGCGGGGCCTGCTGCTTGTGGTGCGCGACGAGATGCTGGGCCTGAACACCCGCGTCGCCGCGCCGGCCCAGCCGCAGCCGGCGGTTCCGGCCACCGGGGTGCCCAACCTCTTTGCCGGGCAGGGCGGGGCGGTCGCGGGAACCGCGGTGTCGCTGGCGTCGCACTGCAACCGCGTCGCACTGATCACCTCGAGCAACGGCGGCTATACCGATCTTGGCCGGATGACCGATGCCGGTTTCGCCCTGAACGAACAGTTCTGCCTGGCGCGCGGCTATGCGATTGCCGAGGGCGAGGCCCTGATGGCGCAGATCCCGGGCATGACGCAGCAGATGGCGGCGCAGCAATGCGCGGGGATCGCCAGTTCGATGCAGGGCGCCATCGGTGCGCTGGGGATGCAACCGCGGGCGGCGGTGCTGGCCAGCGCCTCGCAATTCGCGCTGACCTCGGGGATGACGGCGCCGGATCTGGCGAACACGGCGCGGGTCTGCCTGTCCTCGGGCTATGCCACGGACAACCTGCCGGTGGCGATCGGTTCGGCCCTGATCCTGACCGCGCTGGGTGAAACCGCCTATGGCGAGCTTCCGGCGCACCACCTCATGCAGGGGATCGGCGCACCGCAACGCCCCGACCTGGCGGCCGAGTGGTTCCGCGCCAGCGTGCCCGGGCCGGGTGCCGCGACGATGTCCGTCAGCTTCCAGCCGGGGCCTGCGACCCGCAACGCGCTGATCCTGGCGGCGGTGGACCATGTCGCGGGGCCGGCGCCGGGGGCTGTGCCGACCGCGCCGCAACCGGCCATGCCCGCCGGCAAGTGACCGCACCGGGCCGGGCTCAGAACAGCCCGGCCGCCTTGGCCTGGGACAGGTAGGTGCGGCTGACGGGGATCTCGCGCCCGTCGGACAGTTCCAGGACACCGCGCGCGCCCTCGCGGCGCGCGCGTGCGACCTGGTCCAGCGCGACCCAGTGCGAGCGGTGGACCTGCCGACCCGCGCAGCCCTCGGTTTCGGCGATGGCATCGGCCAGGCGCATCAGGACCAGGGCGCGGCCCCGGGTGGTGACGATCTCGACATAGTGGTCCTGCACCGACAGCGACACCAGCGCGCCGCGCTTGTCCAGCGGCAGGCGCGCCAGAAGGCGGGGCGCATGTGGCTGTCGGGCGGCAGGGGCCCCGCTGTCCACGGGCGCGGGGCGCGGCGCGAAGATCAGTGCCGCGGTGACCAGGAACGCCACCGGAACGGTCGAGAGCGCCAGCGACAGCCCTCCCTGGGCGGTGAACGGCACCTGGCCAAAGGCAAGGGCGTTCAGCACCCCGACCTCGGCCATGACCACCAAGGCCACCGCCAGGCTGGCCAGCGCCCATTGCATCAGGCGCGGCTGACCGCGCCTTTGCAGCGGCCCGATTGTCCAGTGCGCCACGCCCCAGCCGCTGATCGACGTGAACAGAGCCACCGCCGACCAATAGGCCAGCCGGGCCGGCAGGCGCAGCGACTCCAGAGTGCCAAACGGCCCCGAGATCGTCAGAATCGCCACCGCCAGCACCAGCATCAGCCAGGCACCGGGTCGGCGAAAGACCCGGTGCGTTTCACGAAGCGCAAGGCGCAAGTCGCTGTCACCCACGAAGGAACCCATGCTGTTGACGCATCCGCGTTGGACCGGGCCCGGGCCCGGCGTCAGGAGAGGGACATCGACCCCTGATACAACGAGGCTGACCAATGATAAACCTGTCCCCGCTGCTGAGCGCCCCGCCCGTGATCCAGATTCATGCGTTGACCGCGCTTCTGGCCCTGGGCCTGGGGCCCGTCGCGCTGCTGCGTCGCCGCCGCGACCGACTGCACCGGATCGTCGGGCGGGTCTGGATTCTGACCATGGCGACCACCGCGCTGTCCAGTTTCGCGATCCACTCGATGCCCCTGATCGGACCCTTCGGGCCGATCCACGTGCTGTCCCTGGTGACGCTGTGCGCACTGGCCTATGGTCTGCGCGCGGCGATCCGGGGCAACATCTCGGCCCACCGCAAGACCATGCAGGGCCTCTATGTCGGGGGCCTGTCGGCGGCGGCGGTGTTCACCTTGTGGCCCGGCCGGATCATGAACCGGGTGCTGTTCGGGGACCACGCATTTCTGGCGCTGCCGGTGATCGCCGCGTTGTCGCTGGTGGTGGTGGCGGTGCTGGTGCGCCTGCGCGCGCAGAAAGGCGGGCGCGGCTCAGCTTTCCCTCTTCACATCGGATTTGGAACCCGCTAAGAGCAGCCCCACCAATCCAGTGCGGTCGTGGCGGAATTGGTAGACGCGCAGCGTTGAGGTCGCTGTGGGCTAACCCCCGTGGAAGTTCGAGTCTTCTCGACCGCACCATTTTCCCTTTGGCATTTGACGCCCCCGGGCGCCCGTTCACGGATTTCGCATGGCGTTGCGCGGGACGTTTGACCGCAGGGCGCCTCGAATTTGGCCGTTTGTCCCGCCAATGACGCAAAACACGCGCCGATTGTCGCCTTTGACGGACTCGGCGCGTCCACTCCCCGATAACTGCTTGAACTCAACGAGGCCCGAGGTTTTACTGGCCCAAAGAAAAGAACATGGCTTTCCAACAGGGGGAAAGATCGGTGAATGACGCCCGGGCCGATGGCTTCGTCGTATTTGATCGCGTGCAAAAGACCTATGATGGCGAGAATCTTGTCGTCAAGGATCTGAACCTCAGTATGCCCAAGGGCGAGTTCCTGACGATGCTCGGGCCGTCCGGATCGGGCAAGACCACCTGCCTGATGATGCTGGCCGGGTTCGAGACCGCGACACACGGCGAGATCCTTCTCGCGGGCCGCCCGATCAACAACATTCCACCGCACAAGCGCGGCATCGGCATGGTGTTCCAGAACTATGCGCTGTTCCCGCACATGACGATCGCCGAGAACCTGTCCTTTCCGCTGGAAGTCCGCGGCATCGGCAAGTCGGAGCGCGAGCAGAAGATCAAGCGTGCGCTGGACATGGTGCAGATGGGCGCGTTCGGCAACCGTCGTCCGGCGCAACTGTCGGGCGGTCAGCAGCAGCGCGTCGCCCTGTCCCGCGCGCTGGTGTTCGAGCCCGAGCTGGTGCTGATGGACGAACCGCTGGGCGCGCTGGACAAGCAACTGCGCGAGCACATGCAGTTCGAGATCACCAATCTGGCCCACAACCTGGGGATCACCACGGTCTACGTCACCCACGACCAGACCGAGGCGCTGACCATGTCGGACCGCGTCGCGGTGTTCAACGACGGGCGCATCCAGCAACTCGCCCCGCCCGAGGACCTGTATGAGCGCCCCGAGAACAGCTTTGTCGCGCAGTTCATCGGCGAGAACAACAAGCTGGAAGGCGTGGTCGAGACGATCAGCGGCGATCGCTGCACGGTGCGCCTGGACGACGGCACGCTGATTGACGCGCAGCCTGTCAACGTGACCAGGGCCGGCGAGCGCACGCGCGTGTCGATCCGCCCAGAGCGGGTGGAATCGAACCCCGAACGCCTGTCCCCCGACGCCCATCTGATCGAGGCCGAGGTGCAGGAATTCATTTACATGGGCGACACGTTCCGCATCCGCCTGAAGGTTGCGGGGCAGGATGATTTCATCATGAAATATCGCAATGCCCAGGACCAGGGCCGCATGAGCCCCGGTCAGAAGATCCGCATCGGCTGGCATGCCGCGGATTGCCGGGCGCTGGACGCCTGACCCGATTTCCAAGATCCGCGCCGCCCCTGCCCGCAGGGCGGTGCGCCACACCAAGCGGGCAGTTCGACTAGGGAGCTAAGCATGAAACTGAAAACCGTTCTGAAAGGGGCCGTGGCTGTCCTCGCGCTGACCGCCGGTGCGGCCTCGGCCGACGAGATGGCCAACGAGATGACCGTCGTCTCCTGGGGCGGCGCCTATCAGGCCTCGCAGGTGAACGCCTACATCAACCCCTATGTGGCGGCGCATCCGGGGCTGAACGTCATCACCGACGAAAGCTCGGGCGACGCCGTGGCCCGCCTGCGTGCCATGAGCGAAGCCGGCAACGTCACCTGGGATCTGGTGGACGTGGTCGCCTCGGACGCGATGCGTCTGTGCGACGAGGGTCTGGCGATGCCGATCGACGCCGACACCCAACTGGCGCCCGCGCCCGATGGCACCCCCGCCTCGGTCGATTTCGGCGATACGATGGTGAGCGAGTGCTTCATCCCGCAGATCGCCTTCTCGACGACCTTCGGCTATCGCACCGACATGGTTCCCGATGGCGTGGCCCCGCCGACCGACGCCTGCGCGGTGTTCGACACCACGACCTATCCGGGCCGCCGCGCGCTGGAACGTCGCCCGATCGGGAACATGGAATGGGCCCTGCTGTGCGACGGTGTTCCGCAGGATCAGGTCTATGCGATGCTGGAAACCGAAGAGGGCATCCAGCGTGCCTTTGCGCATCTCGACACCATCAAGGCCGACACCGTCTGGTGGACCGCCGGTGCCGAAACGCCCCAGCTGCTGGCCGACGGCGAAGTCTTCATGGGCTCGACCTATAACGGCCGCCTGTTCGCCGCGATCGCCGAACAGCACCAGCCGATCGGCATGGCCTGGGGTTACCAGATGCTCGACCTCGACGGCTGGATCATCCCCGAGGGGCTGCCCGCGGATCACCTGGCCCGCGTGATGGACTTCGTCTATTTCGCGACCGACACCCAGCGCCTGGCCGATCAGGCCGCGTATATCTCGTATGGTCCGGCCCGTGCCTCTTCGGCGCCGCTGGTCGGCAACCATGCCACGCTGGGCATCCCGATGGCGCCGCACATGCCGACCGATCCGGCGAACATGACGGGTGCGTTCCTGTTCAACTACACCTGGTGGGCGGATCACCGCGACGAACTGGACGCCCGCTTCCAGGCCTGGCTGGCGCAATAACGCCCGCCTGAACGACCGGACGGCCCCGCGCGCCACGACGGCGTGACGGGGCGGTCCACCCGACGACGTCCCGGTCCTGCCCCGATGCGGCGCGGGACCGGGACCCAACAGGACCCCAGTGATGACCAGCACGGCGACAGATCCCCATCCGAGCGACGACGACCTGACCGGCGGCGACCTGAAGCGCCGCCTTGCCCGCGCGCTGAGGCGACAGAAGATCCGCGCGCTGCTGCTGATCGCGCCACTGTTGCTGTTCATCCTGCTGGGGTTCATCGCGCCGATCGGCTCGATGCTGTTCCGCTCGGTCGAGAACAACATCGTCGGCGACATCATGCCCAACACCGTCGCGGCGCTGCAATCGTGGGACGTGGACAGCACCGAACTGCCGCCCGAGGCCGTCTTCCGGGCCGTGGTCCAGGACGTCCAGGTCGCCGCGCAAGAGCGCACCGCGATGCAACTGGCGCGGCGCATGAATTTCGAGGTGCCGGGCTTTACCACCCTGATGCGCCAGACCCAGCGCGCCGTGCGCGGCTGGAACGTCGAAACCGACGGGCCCTTTCGCGATCAATTGATCGCGGCCAACCACGACTGGGGCGACCTTCACACCTGGCGCGCGCTCAAGGCCTATTCGACCGAATACACGGCCGGCTATTACCTGGCGGCGGTGGACCACACGATGGTCTCGGGCCATGTCGAGGCGCTGCCCGACAATCAGTCGATCCACATGATGCTGTTCTGGCGCACCGCCTGGATGAGCGCGCTGATCTGCTTCATGACCCTGCTGCTGGGCTATCCCGTCGCCTTCCTGCTGGCCAATGTCAAGGAACGCTATGCGAACCTGCTGCTCATCATGGTGCTGTTGCCGTTCTGGACCTCGCTGCTGGTGCGGACCTCGTCGTGGAAGGTCCTGTTGCAGGAACAGGGCGTCATCAACGATTTCCTGGTCTGGCTGGGCCTGGTCGCGGATGACAGCCGGCTGTCGATGATCAACAACAAGTTCGGTGTCATTGTCGCGATGACCCATATCCTGCTGCCTTTCATGGTGCTGCCGCTCTATTCGGTGATGAAGACCGTGCCGCCCAGCTATGTGCGCGCGGCGAAATCGCTGGGCGCGAACGACTGGACGGCCTTCTGGCGGGTCTATTTCCCGCAATCGGTGCCGGGCATCGGCGCCGGGGCGATCCTGGTGTTCATCATGGCGGTCGGCTACTACATCACGCCGGAGCTGGTGGGCGGGCCGTCGGGCATGTTCATCTCGAACCGGATCGCGCACCAGTGGTATGTCTCGGGCAACTGGGGGTTGGTTGGTGCGCTGGGCACGATCCTGCTGGTCGCGGTGCTGGTGCTCTATTGGGTCTATGACCGCGTGGTCGGCATCGACAACGTCAAGCTGGGGTAACGGATCATGGCACTTCCTTCCTATGCGTCGCCCCTGCAACGGGTCTGGTACTACGCCTTTCGCGTGATTTGCGGGCTGGTGTTCTTCTACCTGATGTTCCCGATCCTGGTGATCATTCCGCTGAGCTTCAACGCCCAGGATTTCTTCACCTTCACCCCGGAAATGCTGTCCCTGGATCCGGATGGCTTCTCGCTGAAGCACTACATCGATTTCTTCACCAACCCCGACTGGCAGATGGCGACGCGGAACTCGCTGACCATCGCGCCGATGGCGACGCTGCTGTCGGTGTCGCTGGGGACGCTGGCCGCGATCGGGTTGAGCCAGTCGCATGTCCCGTTCAAGCGGATCATCATGGCGGTTCTGATCTCGCCGATGATCGTGCCGCTGATCATTTCCGCCGCCGGGATGTATTTCTTTTTCAGCGCGATCGGTCTGCAGGGCACCTATTGGGGCGTTGTGCTGGCCCATGCGATCCTGGGTATCCCGTTTGTCATCATCACCGTGACGGCAACGCTGGTGGGCTTCGACCGCTCGCTGACGCGGGCCTCGGCGTCGATGGGGGCGGGGCCGGTGCGCACCTTCATGAAGGTGCAGTTGCCGCTGATCCTGCCCGGGGTCATCTCGGGTGCGCTGTTTGCCTTCATCACCTCGTTCGATGAGGTGGTGGTGGTGATTTTCGTCGGCTCGGCGGCCCAGCAGACGCTGCCCTGGCAGATGTTCATCGGTCTGCGCGAGCAGATCTCGCCGACGATCCTGGCGGTGGCGACGCTGATGGTGGGGCTGTCGATCCTGTTGCTGGCGACGCTGGAGATCCTGCGGCGGCGCAACGAGCGTCTCAGGGGCATGAGCCCGGGCTGAGCCCGGGTCACGGGTGGCATCGGGGGGCGGCTGCCCCCCGAACCCCCCGCTTCAAGGGGTCCACGGGACCCCTTGAAAATCCCCGTGCGTATTTCCGACAAGATGATGGGGCGCCGGATCGGACAATCGGCGGTCAGCCGACGAGCGCGAGCTTTTCCTCGACGAAGCGCATGAGATCGGCGGCCGGGCGGGCGCCCGAGAGGCGGGCGAGTTCGCGGCCCTCATGGAACAGGATGAAGGCCGGGATGCCGCGGATGTTGTAGCGCACGGTGGCGTCCGGGTTCGACTGGGTGTCGATCTTGGCCAGCCGCACGCGGGGCGCGAGGGACCTGGCCGCTTTCTCGAACTCGGGCGCCATGGCCCGGCAAGGGCCGCACCAGGGTGCCCAGAAATCCACCAGAAGCGGCACCTGGTCGTTGCGGGCCATCTTTTCCAGGGTGCGGAAATCGACCGACGCGACCTTGCCGGCATTGAGGGCGTGGCCGCAGACGGCGCATTTCGGCGCGGCGCCCAGCTTGTCGGCGGGGAACTGGTTGAGTTGACCGCAGTCGGGGCAGGTCAGGCGGAGTTTCTGGGGCATGGGATCTCTCGCATTCGCAGGGTTGAATGCGAGGTGGTGGGCGCCGCGCCGCTTGTCAAGGGCGGGGCGGGCGGGATTTGTAGACCGGAAGGCGCCAGCCAAAGGTCATGGAGCCCGCGCGCAGCAGGAAGGTGATCGCCGCGCAGGCGATCAGGGCCCAGGGCGTCGGTCCCAGGACCAGGCGCGTGGCGAGGGCGACCAGCGCGCCGGCGAAGGCCGCCGAAAGGTAGAGTTCGCCCTGGCGCAGCACCAGGGGCACCTCGTTGCAGACGACATCGCGCAGGAGGCCGCCAAAGGCGCCGGTGACCATGCCCATGATGAGGACCACCATCGGCCCGTGTCCCAGTGCGATCGCCACCCCGACGCCTGCGGGCACGGCGACGGCGAGGGCACCCGCGTCCAGCCAGTCGATGGCGCGACGACGGCTTTCCAGCAGATGCGCGGTGAAGAACACAAGCACCGCCGCGGCCGAGGCCGTGGCCAGATACCAGGGATTGGCCACCCAGAACACCACGTCGCGGTTGAGCAGCACGTCGCGCACCGTGCCGCCGCCGACAGCCGTCAGCGCGGCGATGAACAGGAACCCGACCAGGTCCAGTTGGGCGCGGCTGGCCACCAGCGCGCCGGTCAGCGCAAAGATGAAGACCGACAGGTAATCGAGGACCGCCAGCACGCTCATGGCTTGAACGGTGCCATGCCGGCGCGCGCCAGTTCGTCGGCGCGCTCGTTTTCGGCGTGGCCGGCGTGGCCCTTGATCCATTTCCAGGTGACCGCATGGGCCTTTTGCGCCGCGTCCAGCCGTTGCCACAGATCGGCGTTCTTCACCGGCTTCTTGTCGGCGGTCCTCCAGCCGTTGCGTTTCCAGCCGTGGATCCACTGCGTCACGCCGTTCTTCACATAGGCCGAATCGGTGGTGATGGTGATCGCGGTGGCGCGCGACAGGGCCTCGAGCGCGTTGATCGCGGCCAGCAATTCCATGCGGTTGTTGGTGGTCTGCGCCTCGCCGCCCTGAAGTTCGCGTTCCTTGACCAGGGTGGCGCCGTCCATCGCGCGCATCAGCACGCCCCAGCCGCCGGGGCCGGGGTTGCCGCTGCACGCGCCGTCGGTCCAGGCAAAGAGTTCAGGCATGGATTTTCCTCGCGAGGATCAGGAGTGCCGGTTCGCGCCGGCCGGCAAGCCCGGCGTCAGTGCGTTCCTCGATGTCGAAAGGCGCGAAACCGGCATCGGCCAGATGGGCCAGCAGCGCCGCGCGCGTGTAATAGGTGTAGAACCGGCCCAGGGCATCGCGCCCCTCGCCGGTGCCCAGCTTCAGGCCCAGGAACAGCACGCCTTTGGGGGCCAAGGCATCGTGCAGCGCGCGCAAGTGGCGGGGCAGGTCGGCGCGGGGCGCGTGCAGCAGGCTGAAACTGACCCAGGCGCCGTGATAGGGGCCGGGCAGCGGGTCGTCGAACCGGGCCAGGCGTGCGGGCAGGCCCTTGCGGTCGCGGGCGATGGCGATCATCGCGGCCGAGGCATCGACCGGATCGACGTCGAACCCGCGTTGCAGCAGGATTTTGGCCTGATTGCCGGGGCCGCAGCCCCAATCGAGCACACGCGCGCCGGGCGGCAGGCTGGCCATGAACCGCGCCAGCGCCTGGCTGTCGCCGTTCAGGCGGGCGTAGTCCTCTGCGCGGGCCTGGTAGACGCGCAGGGTTTCGTCGTCGCTCATGCGCGGGCCCGGGGATGCCGGCCGGCGGGCGCGCGCCCGAGGCGAGGCGCGGTCGGCGCGAACAGGGGCGTCACGCCGGCACCCTGAGGATGCGCGGGACCTTGAATTCGATGTCCTCGGTCGCGGTTTCGACGGTTTCGCGTGTCAGGTCGTAGCGGGCGGCAAAGGCGGCGACGACCTCGTCCACCAGGACCTGGGGGGCCGAGGCGCCGGCGGTCAGACCGACGGCGCGGGCGCCCTGAAGGGCCCGCCAGTCGATATCCGCGGCGCGCTGGATGAGCTGCGAATAGGGGCAACCGGCGGCGCGGCCGACCTCGACCAGGCGGCGGGAGTTCGACGAATTGGGGGCGCCGATCACCAGCAGCGCATCCACCCGGCCGGCGATCGCCTTGACCGCCGCCTGGCGGTTGGTGGTGGCGTAACAGATGTCTTCCTTGTGCGGGCCGACGATGGCAGGAAAGCGGGATTCGAGGGCGGCGACGATGCCGGCCGTATCGTCGACCGACAGGGTGGTCTGCGTGATATAGGCCAGTTTCGCGGGGTCGCGCGGCGCCAGAAGGGCGACATCGGCGACGGTTTCCACCAGGAGCACTTCGCCCTCGGGCAACTGGCCCATGGTGCCGACGGTCTCAGGATGGCCGGCGTGGCCGATCATCACCATCTGGAGGCCGTTCTGGTGGTGGCGCTCGGCCTCGATATGGACCTTGGAGACCAGCGGGCAGGTCGCATCGACATAGGTCATGTCCCGCGCCCGCGCCGCCTGCGGCACCGATTTCGGCACGCCATGGGCCGAGAAAATCACCGGCCGGTCGGCGGGGCATTCGTCCAGATCCTCGACGAAGACGGCGCCCTGGGCGCGCAGGTTGTCCACGACGAACTTGTTGTGCACGATCTCGTGGCGGACGTAGACCGGCGCCCCCCATTTGCCGAGCGCCATCTCGACGATCTTGATCGCGCGGTCCACGCCGGCGCAGAACCCGCGCGGCGCGGCGAGGACGAGGGTCATGGGCGGCTGGGTCATGGGCGTCTCCGGTTCCGGGCAAGAGGTAATGGCTGGGCGCCACGAGGTCCAGCGTTTTAGGCCGGGCGTCGGGGGGCTGCCGCCCCCCGAACCCCCCGCTTCAAGGGGGGCACGCCCCCCTTGAAAATCCCCGTGCGTATTTCGGACAAGATGATGGGATCAGGAGGATTCGTTGAAGAAGCCGTGGATCGCGCGGGCCATCTGTTCGGAGATTCCCGGCACCGCCATGAGGTCGCCCAGACCCGCGCGGGTCACCGCCTTGGCCGAACCGAAATGCGCCAGGAGCGCGCGTTTTCGCGCCGCGCCGACGCCCGGGATCTCATCGAGCGGGGTGCGGGTCGCGGCCTTGGCGCGGGCTGCGCGGTGGGTGCCGATGGCGAAGCGGTGGGCCTCGTCGCGCAGGCGCTGGATGAAGTAGAGCACCGGGTCGTTGTGCCGGAGTGCGAAGGGGCGTTGGCCCTTGCGGTGGAATTCCTCGCGCCCCAGGTCGCGTTCGACGCCCTTGGCGACGCCGACCGCGGGGATGTCCTCGAGGCCCAGTTCGGCCAGCGTCTCGGTCACAGCGGTGATTTGCCCGGCGCCGCCGTCGATCAGCAGCAGGTCGGGCCAGGCCTCGGTCTGGCGGGCGGGGTCCTCTTTCAGCAGCTTGTCGAAGCGCCGCGTCAGGACCTCGCGCATCATGCCGAAATCGTCGCCCGGCGCGGTCTTGATGGTGAACTTGCGATACTGGTTCTTCATCCAGCCGTCGGCGCCTGCGACCACCATCGCGCCCACGGCGTGGGCGCCCTGGATGTGCGAGTTGTCGTAGATCTCGATCCGGGCGGGCGGTTCGTCGAGGCCGAAGGCCTCGGCCAGGCCAGCCAGCAGGCGCGACTGAGCGGCGCTTTCCGACATCCGGCGGCCCAGCGATTCGCGCGCGTTGCGCAGCGCGTTCTCGACCAGTTCGGCCTTTTCGCCCCGCTGAGGCACGCGCAGGTCCACGTTGCGCCCGGCGCGGGCGCTGAGCAGTTCGTGGATCAGGTCCGCGTTTTCGATCGGATGCGACAGCAGGATCTGCCGGGGCGGCGGCTTGCCGTCGTAGAATTGCGCGAGGAAGGCTTCGAGGATCTCGGCCTCGTCCGCGCCCGAGCCGGTGCGCGGATAGAAATCGCTGTTGCCCCAGCTTTGATGTGCGCGGATGAAGAAGACCTGAACGCAGGCCTGCCCCTTTTCAAGATACAATGCGACGACATCCGCCTCGTCCACGCCCTTTGGGTTGATGCCCTGGGACTGCTGCACGGCGGTCAGCGCGCGGATGCGGTCGCGCAGGGCGGCGGCGCGTTCGAATTCCATGGCGTCCGAGGCGTCCTGCATCTGCTGCGCGAGGTCCGCCTGGATGTGGGTCGTCTTGCCCGAGAGGAACCGCTCGGCGTCCGAGACGAGATCGGCGTAGGCCTCGGGCGTGACGAGATTGGTGCACGGCGCCGCGCATCGCTTGATCTGGTAGAGCAGGCAGGGCCGACTGCGGTTCTGGAACACGGAATCCGTGCAGGATCGCAAAAGGAACACTTTCTGCAACTGGTTCAGCGTCCGGTTCACCGCAGAGCCGCTGGCGAAGGGACCGAAATAGCTGCCTTTTTCGCTGCGCTTGCCGCGATGCTTGCGGATCTGGGGATAGGCGTGATTTTTCGCAATCAGGATGTTCGGAAAGCTTTTGTCGTCGCGCAGAAGCACGTTGTAGATGGGCTTCAGCTGCTTGATGAGGTTCTGCTCCAGCAGCAGGGCCTCGGTCTCGGTCCGGGTGGTCAGGAACATCATCGACCGCGTTTCCGAGATCATCCGCGCGATCCGCGCCGAATGACCCGAGGGGCGGGCGTAGTTCGACACCCGTGCCTTGAGGTTGCGCGCCTTGCCGACATAGAGCACGCGGGCCTCGGCATCGAGCATCCGGTAGACCCCGGGCGAGCCGTCAAGACGGCGCACATAGTCGGCGATCAGCGCGTGGCCACTCAGCGGGTCCGGGGCCTGGGGCGGCGTGTCGGTCATGGTGCGAAACTGTCGATGATTCTCAGGTGTGGCTGCACCTTAGCGGTGCCGAGTTCAAGGACAAAGCTTTCCACGGAATCTGTGGATAACTCTGTGGAGAGGCTGGTGGGACGTGCGAAAACGCCTTGTTTCCAGAGGGCTTCGCCGCGCTGCCCAAAAAATAGGCGGTTATGCAAGTCATTGAAAAGCCTGAAAAGAAAATCGAGCCACTTGCAACACTCTGAATTTCTTAGGGTTTTCATGACGTCTTCGTGACAGTTCGCGCGGCGGTGGACAATCCGTCGCGGGCGCTCGCATGAAGAGTCATTCCGGACCCAGGATATCGGGTGTGCGCCAGCCCAGATGCTGTCCGCCATCGACGCACAAAAGCTGCCCGGTGACGGCCGGCGCGTCCAGCAGATACCCCAGCGCGGCCGTGATGTCGGACAGGTTCGCGCCCCGCTCCAGCACCGTGCTGGCGCGTTGGCGGGCGAAATGCTGGGGGCTCTGGCGTGCGCCGATCAGCGTGGGGCCGGGGCCAATGGCATTGACGCGGATGTCGGGCGCCAGGGCCTGCGCGGTGGTGCGCGTCAGCGACCAGAGCGCGGCCTTGGCCAGCGAATAGGTCATGAACTCGGGCGTGGGTTTCAGCACGCGCTGGTCCACCATGTTCACGATCAGCCCCCGGGCGAGAGGCTCGCCGGCGGCATCGCGCGCGCCTTTGGGGCATTGCGCGGCGAACTGCTGGGTCAGCAGGAACGGCGCCCGCAGGTTCGAGCCGATGTGCCGGTCCCAACTGGAGCGGGTGGCGCTGTGGATGGTGTCGTATTCAAAGATCGAGGCGTTGTTGACCAGCACCGTCAGCGGCCCGCCCAGGGCCTTTGCCGCGGCGGGGATCAGGGCGGTTGTCGCGTCCTCGTCCAGCAGGTCGGCGGGCAGGGACACGGCGCGGACGCCCAGGGCGCGCGCCTCGGCGGCGGCGCTGTCGGCGCCCTCGGCGCTGGTGGCGTAGTGCAGCGCCACATCCAGCCCGCGACCCGCCAGATACAGCGCCATGGCCCGGCCCAGCCGTTGCCCCGCGCCGGTGATCAGTGCCTTGCCCGACATGTGCCCCTCAGAACAGCCACAACAGGTAAAGGACATAAAGCGCGATCAGGCCGGCGCCAACCGTCTTGCCGATGCTGCGCCCGGTCAGAACGAAGCCGCCCAGCAGCAGCGCCGTCGCCACCATGACCCAGATGTCGAAATGCAGCATGGATTGGGGCACCGGCAGCGGTCCGACCAGCGTGGTCACGCCGATGATGCCCAGCAGGTTGAAGATGTTGGACCCGATCACGTTCCCCATCGCCACGCCGGCCTGACGGCGGATCGCGGCGGCGGTGGTGGTGGCCAGTTCGGGCAACGACGTGCCGATCGCCACCAGGGTCAGACCGATCACCGCCTCGCTGACCCCCAGCGCGGTGGCGACGTTGACCGCGCCTTCGACCAGCAGGTTCGCGCCGAGCGGCAGGCCGATCAGCCCGCCCGCCAGATACAGGGCGATGCGCAGGCCCGAGATCCCGTCCTCGACCCCCTCCAGTTCGACGGTTTCACTGGCGCGATGGTCGCGGGCGCGGGTGTAGGAGTTCCACAACATCGCCGCCAGGCCGGCCAGCAGCACCAGCCCGTGGGGCCAGGTCATCGGGCCAAGATAGGCCATCACCACGAACAGCAGCGTCGCCGCCATCATCACCAGGAAATCGTGCATCAGTTCGCGCGATACGGGCACCGCGGTGATCAGCGCGGGCACGCCCAGCACCACCAGGATGTTGGCGATGTTCGAACCCACGACATTGCCCAGCGCCAGCGCGGGCGCGTGGTCGAGCGTTGCCTGGACGGACACCAGCAATTCGGGCGCCGAGGTGCCGAAGGCCACCACGGTCAAGCCGACGATCAGCGCCGGGACCCCCAGCCTGAGGCTGAGATTGACCGCGCCCTTGACCAGCGCGTCGCCGGCCAGCACCAGCAGGACCAGCCCGCCCAGGATCATCAGAATGTCGAAAACCATCAGCGATACCTGCAATCTGGACGGCTACAACCCGCCGGAGTGTCGGAAAAGTGCACGCGCTTGCAGGTCGGGCAACGCAGGCGATCCAGCGTGGGGCGTCGCGGGCGTCGGGGTCGCAGCGCCTTCTGGATCATCGCCATCACGGCGATGAAGATCAGGAACAGGACGACGACGCGCAGGATCATGTCACAATCCCAACCGGGCCCAGAGCGCCGCTTCCTCGACGCCGGCGAGGGCGTCCTGGGCCAGCGACAGGCCCAGCCGCGACCACAGCGGCCGGCGCGTGCCAAAGCTGCGAAAGCGAACCCGCTTGCCGTAGCGGGCCTTCAGCACCGGGGTGGCGTGGCCGATCCCGTCGGCCAGGCCCAGCCGGACGGCCTCGTCCCCCAGCCAGAAGCGGCCGTCGAACAGATCGGTCCCGGTGGACAGGGCGCCGCCGCGCCGGTCGGTCACGTGGTCGATGAACACGCGGTGCATCTGTTCGAGCAGCGCCTCGAGCCGCGCGACGTCCTCGGGGGTTTCCGGGCGGAACGGGTCGAGCTGGCTTTTCGACTGCCCGGCGGTATGCACGCGCCGTTCGACCCCCAGCTTCTCGATCGCGCCGCTCAGTCCGAACCCGGCCGAGATCACGCCGATCGATCCCAGGATCGACGCGCGGTCGCAATGGATGTCGTCGGCGGCGCTGGCGATCCAGTAACCGCCCGAGGCGGCGGCGTCCTCGACAAAGGCGTGGACCGGGACGCCGGTTTCCTCGGCCAGGCGGCGGATGCGGGCGCCGATCAGCGCCGACTGCACCGGCGAGCCACCCGGCGAGTTGACGATCAACGCCACCGCCTTTGGCCGGCCGGTGCGAAAGGCGCGCTCAAGCAGCGGGCCGCAACCGGCGTCCGACAACCGGCCACGCCCGCCTGCGGCGATCATGCCTTGCATGCGGACGACATTCACGCGGGGGGCGCGCCGAAAGGGCCGCGTAAGCAGGGCGAGCGGGTTCATCATGCGCCCGATGTAAGGGGCGCCTCTGGGGGGGGCAAGAGACGGCGCCGGAAAAAGGCCGTGCTTGTCAGCTTTCCGCGTCGCGGTGCTGGACGATCAGCCGATAAACCTGCCGCGCGTCGTCGATCTGGCGGAACCCCACCGGCACGCGGACGGATTGGCGGCGCGCGGTGCCCATGGTCATCCCCGAACTGGAGCGGCGGCGCGTGGTGTAATTGCGGATGTCCTCGGCAAACCAGACCGAACCGGGGGTGCCGTCGTCGAGGCTGGGCGCCACCATGTCGTCGAACCCGATGCGGCGCAGCTTGCGCTTGCCCAGCGTGTCGGTGGCGATATAGGCCGCGCGGTTGCTGAGCGTGTACCAGGTGCGTCGGCGCGCATAGGCATCCCAGAAGATCCGCCCCACCAGCATGTAAAGACCAACCGCGACAAACGGCAGGCCAAACAGGGGGAACAGGCTGCCGATCAGGTCAAACGACGATCCGGAATGCGTCATCCGCGCCATCGTGGCGGCGCCAAAGACCCAGAAAATCGCGAAACCGCCAAAGAACAGGCCGAAAACGCTTTCGAACCGGATCAGGTCGGACCAGAGGATGCCGCCGCGTGGGCGCCCCTGCCACAGCACGCTCTCACCGTCCGCGAAAATGCCTTCCCAGCCTGTCGGGGTGGTCGCCATCAATGCCTCCTGCCAAGTCACGCCTGAAAATCGGCACGATGGTGGCAAGCCGACAGCGGTGGGTCAAGCCGGCGTCGCGTGCCGGTGCGCGAGGTTGCGCGCCAGCAGGTCCATCGCCGCCATGCGCACGGCGACGCCCATTTCCACCTGCTCCTGGATGACCGAGCGGTTGATATCGTCGGCGATGGTGCCGTCGATCTCGACCCCGCGGTTCATGGGGCCCGGGTGCATGACGATGGCGTCGTCCCTGGCAAAGGCCAGCTTTTCCGCGTCCAGGCCGTAGCGGTGATAGTATTCCCTCTCGGACGGGATGAAGCCGCCGTCCATGCGCTCTTTCTGAAGCCGCAGCATCATGACGACATCGGCGCCTTGCAGGCCCTTTTGCATGTCGTCGTAGACCTCGCAGCCGAACTCCTGCACGCCGGCGGGCATCAGCGTCGGGGGGCCGATCAGGCGCACGCGGTTTTCCATCTTGCCCAGCAGGATCAGGTTCGACCGCGCGACCCGGCTGTGGGCGATGTCGCCGCAGATCGCCACCGTCAGGCGGTGCAGGCGGCCCTTCTTGCGGCGGATTGTCAGCGCGTCCAGCAGCGCCTGGGTCGGGTGCTCGTGCTTGCCGTCCCCGGCGTTCAGCACGGCGCAGTTGACCTTTTCCGCCAGCAGATTGACCGCGCCGGAATGGGGGTGGCGGACGACCAGCAGATCGGGGTGCATCGCGTTCAGCGTCAGCGCCGTGTCGATCAGCGTCTCGCCCTTTTTCACGCTCGAGGTTTGCATCGCCATGTTCATCACATCCGCGCCCAGACGTTTGCCGGCCAGTTCGAAACTGGCCTGCGTGCGCGTCGAATTCTCGAAGAACATGTTGATCTGGGTCAGGCCCTTCAGCACCTCGCGGTGCTTGTCGCCCGACCTGTTGAGGGTGACGTAATCATCGGCCAGATCGAGGATCGCGGTGATCTCGGACGGGTGCAGGGGCTCGATGCCCAGCAGGTGGCGTTGGGTAAAGGACATGGCGGACCTCTCAGGCCTTTGGCCGGGGTATAGAAAGCGGGGCGGCGCGGGGCAAGGGGAAAGCCCGGCATTGCCCGGCGGGGGGAAAGGTGCTGACATGGGGCGCCGACAACGAAAGGGCTGCCCATGCCACCCAGCGCCACCTGGTCCTATCCCACCGCAATCCGGTTCGGCGCGGGGCGCCTGCAAGAGTTGCCCCAGGCCTGTGCCGCGGCCGGCATCCGGCGGCCCCTGCTGGTCACCGACCGCGGCCTGGCCACGCTGGCGATCACGGCGCGCGCGGCCGCGATCCTCGAGGAAGCGGGGCTGGGCCGCGCCTTGTTCGCCGAGGTCGATCCCAACCCGACCGAGGCCAACCTGAAGGCCGGGCTCGCCGCCTTTCACGCGGGGGACCATGACGGCGTGGTGGCCTTTGGCGGCGGGTCCGGGCTGGATCTGGGCAAGCTGATCGCCTTCATGGCCGGGCAGACGCGACCGGTCTGGGATTTCGCGGATGTGGGCGACTGGTGGACCCGCGCCGACGCGGCCGCGATTCGGCCCATCGTCGCGGTGCCGACCACCGCGGGCACCGGCTCCGAGGTCGGGCGGGCCTCGGTCCTGACGAATGTCGAGACGCATGAAAAGACGATCATCTTCCATCCGCGGCTGTTGCCGTCGGTGGTCATTTCCGACCCTGAGCTGACCATCGGTCTGCCGCCGGCGATCACCGCCGGCACCGGAATGGACGCGTTCGCGCATTGCCTCGAGGCCTATTGCTCGCCGCATTTCCACCCTATGAGCCAGGGCATCGCGCTGGAGGGCATGCGCCTGGTCAACGAGGCGCTGCCACGCGCCCATGCCGACGGTGCCGATCTCGAGGCGCGCGGCCAGATGATGGCGGCGGCGATGATGGGGGCGGTCGCCTTTCAAAAGGGGCTGGGCGCGATCCACGCGATCAGCCATCCGGTCGGCGCGCTTTATGGCACCCATCACGGCACGACCAACGCGGCGGTGATGGTGCCGGTGCTGGACGCCAACCAGCCGGCGATCGCTGACCGGCTGGCGCGCGCGGCCGACTATCTGGGGATCGCGGGCGGGTTCGACGGGTTTCGCGCGCATGTGCGCCAGCGGATCGCGGATCTGGGTCTGCCGCACAATCTGACCGCGCTGGGCATCGCCCACCCCGATCACGACGCCCTTCTGGCCGGCGCGCTCAAGGACCCCTCGACCGCAGGCAATCCGGTGCCGATGACGGCCGCGTTTACCCGCACGCTGATTGCCGCCTGCTTCGACTGACGGGCTGCCGGTTTTTGGTGCAGCCCGGGGTTTTCACGCGGCCTCCGGCACCGCACGGTTGCTATTTGATCAAATAATTGCTCAACTCGACCGAAAGGACATCCTGCATGGGGGTAAGCATGGGGTTGGCGACGCTGATCGTGACCAACGGCAAGGTCCTGACGATGGACGAGGCGCGGCCTCGCGCCGAAGCCGTCGCCCTGCAAGGCGAGCGCGTGCTGGCGGTCGGCACCACGGACGAGATCGCCGCGCTGGCCGGTGCCGGCTGCCGGGTGATCGACGCCGGCGGCGCGACGGTGTTGCCCGGGCTGATCGAAAGTCACCTGCACCTTTTCATGGGCGGCAACGAATTGGGGCATCTGCAATTGCTGCATGTCCAGGGCGCCGAGGCCCTGCGCCAGGCGCTGGGCGCCTTTGCCGCGGCCAACCCCGACGCGCCGATGCTGATGGGCCAGGGGTGTGACTATGCGATTCTGGGCCGCGCCCTGACCCGCCACGATCTGGACGCGATCATCCCCGACCGCCCCGTCCTGTTTACCGCCGCCGACCACCACACCGCCTGGGCCAACACCCGCGCGCTGGAGATGGCGGGCATCCTGCACGGGCGGTCGCTGGGCGTCGGCAACGAGATCGTCCTGGGGGCCGATGGCCTCGCCACCGGCGAGTTGCGCGAATTCGAGGCCTTCGCCCCGGTGCTGGCCCTGACCGGCCAGACGCGGATCGCGGCGGGCATCGCGACGGGCGAGGAACCCGTGCCGGCGCCGGATCATGCCGATCTGATCGCCGATCTCGAACCGATGGAACGCGGCCTGCGGCACTGCGCGCGGCACGGGTTCACCTCGCTCGTGAACATGGACGGCAACCGCTACACGCTGCTGGTGCTGGCCGAACTCAGACGGCAGGGGCGGTTGACCGCGCGGGTGCGGGTGCCGTTCCACTACCGCCCCCACCGCCAGCCCGCCGATCTGGCCGAGGCCACCGCCTTGAGCGCGGAATTCAACGACGACTGGCTGGCGTCGGGGTTCGTCAAACTGTTCATGGACGGGGTCGTGGACAGCGAAACGGCGGCGATGCTGCACGACTATCCCGATCATCCCGGCTGGAAGGGCGATCCGTTGCACACCGCCGAGCGGTTCAACGAGATCGCGATCGAGGCCGACCGGCGCGGCCTTCAGATCGCCGTCCATGCCATCGGTGACGGCGCGGTGCGGCGGGTGCTGGACGGGTATCAGGCGGCGCGGCAGGCGAACGGTCCGCGCGATTCGCGGCACCGGATCGAACATATCGAATTGATCGACCGGGCCGATGTGCCCCGACTGGCGGCGTTGGGGGTGACGGCCTCGATCCAGCCGGTCCACGCGCCCGGGGCGATGGATTTCCCCCTGTTGCCGACCATGAACAAGATTCACCGCGACCGTTGGCGCGACGCCTATCTGTGCCGGGACCTGGCTGCCGCCGGGGCGCGGCTGGCCTTTGCCTCGGACTGGCCGGTGACCGACATCAACCCGTTCCGCGGCATCCAGGCGGCGCTGACCCGCCCGCGCTATGAGGGCGGAACGGACCAGACCCTGGGCCTGCACGACATCCTGGCGGGCTATACCATCGGTGGCGCCTGGGCCGAACACACCGAGGACCGCAAGGGCCGGCTGCGCGCGGGGTATCTGGCCGATCTGGTGATCCTGTCGGGCGACATCGAGGCCACGCCCATCCCCGAAATCGGCGAGATGCGTGCCGCGGTCACCGTCTGCGGCGGTCGCGTCGTCTGGGAGAGCGCATGACCCCGGAAATCGAGATCACCGGCCTGGGAAAGGTCTTTGGTCAGGGCGCCGCCGCCTTTCGCGCCTTGAGCGACATCGACCTGACCATCGGCACGGGCGAATTCTTCACCCTCCTGGGCCCGTCGGGCTGCGGCAAGACCACGCTCTTGCGCATGATCGCCGGGTTCGAGGCCCCGACCTCTGGCAGGTTGCGCATCAACGGCGACGAGATGGCGGGCAAGGGGCCCAACGCGCGCCCGGTGAACACCGTCTTTCAGAACTATGCGCTGTTTCCGCATATGACGGTGGCGCAGAACATCGGCTTTGGCCTGAAGATGCTGGGCCGCCCCCGGGCCGAGGTCGCCGCGACCGTCGCCGAGATGCTGCGTCTGGTGCGGATGGAGCCGATGGCGGGCCGCCGGCCCAGCGAGATCTCGGGCGGGCAGCAACAACGCGTTGCGCTGGCCCGGGCGCTGGCGCCGCGCCCGCGCGTGCTGCTGCTGGACGAACCGCTGAGCGCGCTGGACCTCAAGCTGCGCAAGGAAATGCAAAGCGAACTCAAGCGGTTGCAATCCGAGACCGGGATCACCTTTGTGTTCGTGACGCACGACCAGGAAGAGGCGCTGACGATGTCCGACCGCATCGCGGTGATGAGCGCGGGCCGCATCTTGCAACTGGGCACCCCGCACGACATCTATCACGCGCCCGCCGACCGCTTTGTCGCGGATTTCATCGGCGACACGAATTTCCTGACCCTGACGGTCGTCGCGCTGGGCGACGGACGCGCGACCCTGACCCTGCCGGGTGGCCAGACCGCCGAGGCCCGCCTGCCGGAGGGGCTGGTTCCGGCCTTGGGGCAGTCGGTGACGGCGATCTTGCGTCCCGAACAGGCCACGCTCGCCGATCCGCCCGGCGCGGCGATGACCGCCACCGTCCAGTCGGCGGTCTTTTTCGGCACCGATACCCACCTGCACCTGACGCTGGGCGACGGCCAGCCCTTTGTCTTGCGGCGCCAGAACACCGCCGATCTGCCGGTGCCCGCGCCCGGCAGCACCGTGGGTCTGGCGCTGGGAACCGGCGCGTTGCGCGTGCTGAGGGCGTGAGCGATGCCTGAGCCCGCCGTTCGCGCCGCGCCCCCGGAACCGGCCCCGCCCGCCGAGCGCCACGGCTGGAAATGGCTGCTCAGCGCGCCCGCCTTGCTGGTGCTGGTGTTGGCGGCCTCGGGGCCGCTGCTGATCGTCGCCGTCTATTCCTTCCTCAGCCCTGGCAACATGGGCGGGATCGCCTGGTCGCCCTCGCTCGACGGCTGGTTCAAGGTCTTTTTCAGCCGTGACATCTTTGAGCCAGATCTGGTCAGCTGGAACACCGCCAATCTGACGGTGTTCTGGCGCACGGTCTGGCTGTCGGTCCAGACCACCGCGATCTGTGCGGTGCTGGGCTTTCCGACCGCCTGGTTCATCGCCACCCGCCCGCCACATCGCCGGGCGCTGTGGCTGTTCCTGATCACCATTCCGTTCTGGACCAACCTTCTGATCCGCACCTTTGCGATCCAGGAACTGATCCGCGGCACGGGGATGTTGAACACCGCCCTGCTGGCGCTGCACGTGATCGACGAGCCGTTGCAACTGCTCTATTCCAATGTCGCGATCCTGATGGGCATGGCCTATGTGTTCCTGCCGCTGATGGTGCTGCCGCTCTATGCGGCAATGGACAAGCTGGATTTCCGCCTGGTCGAGGCCGGCTATGACCTTTACGCCAGCCGCTGGCGGGTGCTCTGGCATGTCATTCTGCCGTTGGTGAAACCCGGATTCGTGGCGGGCTCGATCCTGGTCTTCATCCCGTCGATCGGGGCCTATGTCACGCCGCGCGTGCTGGGGGGCGGGCGGACGATGATGCTGGGCAACCTGATCGCGCTGCAATTCGGGCAGGGGCGCAACTGGCCCCTGGGCGCGGCGCTGGCGATGTTGCTGCTGATCCTGGTGACGGTTGCGCTGGTGTTCTATCTGCGCGCGGTCAACACCGATGGCGAGGGGCGGCGGCATGGCTAGACCCTTTGACGTGCGCAGATTGCCCGGTTTCGGCGTGGTCGCGCTGGCGACCTTCGTGCTGCTCTACCTGCCGATTCTGGTTCTGGTGGTGTTTTCCTTCAACGCCGGAACCTCGCAATCGCAATGGGAGGGGTTCTCGCTGCAATGGTATGCGGCGGCCTTTGCCAACCAGCAGGTGCAGGACGTGTCGATCCGCTCGCTCTGGCTGGCGGGGGTGGCGGCGGGGGTGGCGACGGCGCTGGCGGTGCCGGCGGCCCTGGCCACGACCCGCGTCAGCCGCTTTCCGGGGCAGACGATGATCTATGCGCTCATCAACCAGCCGCTGATGGTGCCCGAGATCGTCACCGGCATCGCGCTGCTGATCTGCGTGGCCTGGGTCAAGGTCAACACGGGCTACACCGGGATGGGCTATCTGGTCGCCGCGCATACGGCGTTCTGCATCCCCTTTGCCTATCTGCCGATCCGCGCCCGACTCGAGACCCTGGACCCGACGCTGGAACGCGCCGCCGCCGATCTCTATGCCAGCCCGGTGCAGGCGTTCCGATACATCACCTTGCCGCTGCTGGTGCCGGGCATAGCGGCGGGTTTCATGCTGGGCTTCGTCATTTCGCTGGATACGGTGGTCATCACCGAATTCGTGAAATCCGCCGGGCAGGACACGCTGCCGACCTACATGCTCGGCCAGTTGCGGCGCATCATCACGCCCGAGATGAACGCGATCGCGACCTTGTTCCTGGCGCTGTCACTGGTGTTCGTGACCGCGTTTTTCCTGATTACCCGCAAGCGCGGGTGATCCAATCCAACACCGACAGGGAGACCCAACAATGAAAAGAACGCTGATTTCCACGCTGGCACTGATCGCCGCCTCGGCCACCGCGGCCCAGGCGGACGGGGTGCTGAACATCTACAACTGGGGCAACTACACCAGCCCCGAACTGATCGAACAATTCACCCGCGACACGGGCATCCAGGTCACGATCACCGACTTCGATTCGAACGACACCGCGCTGGCCCGGGTCCGGCAGGGCGGGCACGGGTTCGATATCGTCGTGCCGACGCATTCCTATGTGCAGACCTGGATTCAAGAGGGGCTCTTGCAGCCTCTCGATCCCGCCATCGTCACCGACCGCAACAACATCGCGCCGCAGTGGCGCGACGTCGATTTCGACCCGGGGCGCGAATACACCGTGCCGTGGCAGTGGGGGACGACGGGGATTCTGGTCAACACCTCGGTCTATCACGGTGATATCAACACCGCCGACATCGTCCTGAATCCACCGCCCGAGCTGGACGGCCGCATCAACGTGATCCCCGAGATGTCGGACGTGATGGCGATCGCGATCTATGCGGCGGGCGGCGACAGCGTCTGCACCACGGACATGGACGTGCTGCGCCGCGCGCGCGACACGCTGATGGCGGCAAAGCCGCACTGGCTGTCGATCGACTATGGCACGATCGACAATTACGCCGCCGGTGACATTCTGGCGGGCATCTACTGGAACGGGGCCTCGATGCGGGCGCGGTTGCAGAACGCCGACCTCGCCTATGGCTATCCGGCGACGGGCTATCCGGTGTGGATGGACAACGCCGCCGTTCTGGCCGACGCCCAGAACCCGGAAAACGCGATGATCTTCATCAACTACATCCTGCAACCCGAGCACGCGGCGATGCTGTCGAACTTTGCCCGCTATGCGAACGGCATCACCGGGTCCGAGGAATTCATGGACGAAGGGATGCGCAACGCGCCCGAGATCGTGATCCCGGCCGAGTTGGTGTCGGCGGGGCGTTTCTCGCCGGCCTGCCCGCAAGACGTGCAGGAAATCCGCACCCAGATCTGGACGGAATTGCTGCAATAACACGCCCGACCCGAGGCGACGGGAAAGGGGGCCTCGGCCCCCTTTCTGCTGTCGGCGCCGCGCCGTTCAGGGACCGGGCTTGCTGACCAGCAGGTCGGTCGGCGGCGCGCGCATCAGGTCGCGGGCATAGTTGCCCAACTGGTCGGGACTGCGCCCCGAATGCGCCCCGATCGCCACCAGATCGGCCCCCAGCTCGGCGCTGCGAAACGCCAGCACGGGGTGCACGCCGCCCGGCACGATCTCGGGCGGTTCGGCCAGCGGCGGCAGGCCGGGGCGCGACAGGAAGGCGCTGCAATGGGCCTCGGCGCGGTCCATGGCGGCTTCGAACTCGCGGTTGCCGGGCGCGGCGCGGGCGCCTAGACGCATCTGCAAGGCGTGGATCGCGTGGAATTGCGCGCCGGGGGCGATGCGCGCCGCCATGGCCAGGGCCGCCGCCGACCCGGCCGAGAAATCGGTCGGTGCCAGCACCTGCGCATATTTGCGTTCCGGCGGTTGGTGCGCGATCAGCACGGGGCAGGGCGCGGCCAGCACGATGCGCTCCATCGTCGTCAGCCGCAGAACATCGAGAACGCGCCGTTCCCGGTGCAGCCCCAACACGATCAGCGCCGCGTTTTCCTCGGTCGCCAGGGCGGCGAGGGCGGGCGCGGTTTCGCCGGTCAGCAGGCGGGTGTCGCCGGGTAGGGCCGCGGGGGCCTTGCCGTCGGTGACATGGACGCAGACCAGCCGCGCGCCCAGAACCTCTGCCAGCGCGCGGGCGCGGGCGGCGACATGGGCCGAACGGGCAGACAGGTCGGTCGCGGCGATGACAGAGAGGTCGGGCATGGCGTTCCGGGCTCAAGGACGAAGGGGCAGCCGCGCGCCGGGCCGGTCCGGCAGGCGCGAGACCATCTCGGGGGCCAGATCGGCACCGCTGTGCAGCCGCTGCGACAGGCCGGGAAAGGCCGCGCGCAAGGGGGCGGCCAGATCCTCGGGCAGGCGGGTCAGGACCGAGGGGCAGACCATGAGACTTTCGCACGGGACGCCCTCGGCGTAGATCACCTCGTGCGCGTCGAACACCAACGAGAAATACTCGACATGCCCCCCCTCGCGGCGCAGGATCGCGCTGTCATCAACCAGGTGACGGGCCTGCACCAGCAGCCCGGCCGCACCGGTCAGGTTGCGCGCGTCGCGTCGATAGAGAAACAGGCGGTGATGCGGGCTGACCACCAGCGGGCCGGGGTTTCCCATGACGCCGGGTTGCACCACGACCGGCGCAAAGCCCCCCTCGGCCCTGAGCGTCACCGCCCCCTTCCAGCGCAGCACCTGCGCGCCGTGGTCGCGGGTAACCAGCGCGTCGCCGGGGGCCAGATCCTCGACCGGGCACTGGCGGCCGTCGGCCAATGCCACACGCGTGCCCCGCGCAAAGGCGCCCGCGACCACCGCAGCCAGCCGGATCGGCCCGGGCGTGGGGTCGGTGGCGATCAGCGAATAGACGTGGCGCGTCAGCAGGGGGGACAGCGGCAGCGCCACCCGCGCCGCGCCCAGGTTCACCACCAGAACCTCGACCAGATCGCCGTCGGGCGCCATCAGCGACAGCCGCCCCTCCAGCCGAACCGGATCGCCGGGGTTGCCGCGCTCGGACCCCGGCGCCAGTCGCCCCTCGCCGTCGGGCGAGTCGAGGTCCAGCATCAACGTCAGCGGTGTCGCGCCCTCGGCCAGGCGGTAATAATCACCGCACACGCTGTCGGCGGGCGAGGCCAGCGGATCGCCCGCGTTCGCGCCGGTGTGGACGCGCAGGTCCTCGGCCGGATAGGCCGAAACGGCGTGCGCGGCAGCAGGGGTCGGCGGCAGGGAGGCGGGCATCGGGTGAACTCGGACACTTGGCGCGCGAGTGTAGGGTGCCCCCGGGGCAAAGGTCAATCGCGGCCGCGGATTGCCCAGCGGGTGGGCGGGTGTTACCTCTGTCCGAAAGCACGGGAGAACGCTCATGGATCTGGGTCTCAAGGGGAAACGCGCGCTGGTCTGTGCCTCGTCCAGGGGGTTGGGGCGCGGCTGCGCCGAGGCCCTGGCCGACGCCGGGGTGGACCTGGTCCTGAACGCGCGCGGCGACGCGGCGTTGCAGGCAACCGCCCAGGCGATCCGCGCCGCGCATGGCGTCACGGTCGAGGCCGTCGCAGCCGACATCACGACCGACGAAGGGCGCGCGCGGGTGCTCGAGGTCGCGGGCGCGGTGGATATCCTGGTCACCAACGCCGGCGGACCGCCGCCCGGCCTGTGGACCGACTGGTCGCGCGCGGATTTCATCAAGGCGCTGGATGCCAACATGCTGACGCCGATCGCGCTGATGCAGGCGCTGTTGCCGGGGATGATGGCGCGCGGCTGGGGCCGGGTGGTCAACATCACCAGCCAGGCGGTCAAGGCGCCAATCGGCGTTCTGGGGCTGTCGAACGCCGCGCGCACCGGCTTGACGGGTTTCGTCGCGGGCACCGCGCGGCAGGTCGCGGGCACCGGCGTGACGATCAACAATCTGCTTCCCGGCATCCACGCGACAGACCGGGCCGACGCGCTGGACGGCGGCGTGGCCCGGGCCAAGGGTGTCACCCTCGAGGCGGCGCGGGCCGAGCGGATGGCGACGATTCCAGCCGGGCGCTATGGCACGGCAGCCGAATTCGGCGCGGCCTGCGCCTTTCTGTGCAGCCAGCACGCGGGGTTCATCGTCGGGCAGAACATCCTGTTGGACGGCGGCGGGATCAACACCACGCTCTGAGTCAGGCTGTCACTTATTCGACCTGCCAAAGGCTCGATCCGCTGGCTCGCGCGGCAGTTCTGGTCGAATTTCAATCGTCAGACAATCTGGCGAGGGCATCCGCCAGGGCCCGGTCGCGCCCGTCCTCGGGCCCGGCATGGCCCGGCCGGAACCGCAGCCGGAAGGCCCTGAGGCGCAGATCGGCAGGCGCCGGCGGGTATCCGATCCGGTCGAGCGATGCGGCGAGCGGGGCGTCGGCGTCGCCGGCGGTCTCGGGCCAGATCGCCAGCCCCTGCCGCGCCAGCCGCCGCCAGTCAAAGCGCGGGCCCGGGTCGCTCTTGCGCTGGGGCGCCATGTCGCTGTGCGCGATGACGCCACGCGCCGGGATCGACCAGCGCGACAGGATCCCGGGCAAGAGCGTTTCCAGGCGCGCCATCAGCGGATGCGGGAAGGGACTGCGCCCGTCGTTGTCCAGCTCGATCCCGATCGAGCGCGAGTTGACATCGTCCCGGCCGCGCCAGGCGCCCGCCCCGGCGTGCCAGGCGCGCGCGCCCTCGTCCACCATCTGCCACAGCCTGCCGTCGCGCGCGATCAGGTAATGCGCCGAGACCTCGGCCGCGGGGTCGCACAGGCGCTGAAGCGCGGCCTCGGCGCTGGCCATCTCGGTGAAATGCAGAACCACCAGCTCGGGCCGCAATCCGTCGCGGCGCGGCCCGGCGTTGGGCGAGGGGTGGCGGATCATCTCAACGCTGCGCGGCGGCCTGACGGATCGGCCTCGGGTCCCACCAGCAGGCGTAGCCGTCGCCGTCGGGGTCCAGGTTGTCGGGGTCGCGCTGCGGTCCGCCATTGGACAGGAAGGCCAGCTGCGCCGCGTCCTGGTTGCGGTATTGCAGGCAGGCGTCCTGCCAGCGCGACCAGCGAAGCGGGTTCAGGCGTCGGTAGGTTTCGGTGCCGACCGCGCCGGTGGCGCCAAGCGCATAGGCGATCAGGTTCGGCCCGCCGCTTTCCGACGGAGGCGGCACCGAGGTGACGGTGACGATCTCGGCCGGGGCCGGACCCCGCGCGCCGCCGACCGACCCGGGCGCGACGCGCTGCGAGGCGCCGCCGTGAAAGACGTTCTGATCGCGGATCGAGGAGCGCGGCGCGGTCTCGACCGTCCCGGCGGCGGTGCCGGCAAAGGCGACGGTGGCCGCCGGTTGCGGCGCCGGTTGCGCGGCGGCGGTGCGCATCGGGGCAGCCATGGGGGCCGCGCTGGCCGGGGCCAGGGGTTGCGTTGCGATCGGCGCGACCGCGACGGTGCGCATGGGCGTCACGGCGGGGGTGGGCGTCGCGGCAGGCACAGGCGGCGGCACCGGACGCGCGCGCACCGGTACGGCGTCCAGCGTGCTGGGGGCCTGCGCGGGCATCGCGCCTGGCGGAAGAATGCGTTGCTGGGCCTCGGGCGGCACGGAATAGGGCACGGCCGACTGGCGCGCGGTTTCACGCTGGCGCAGATACTGCTGGTAATCGCCGAACCCGACCCCAGTCTGGGTCATGGACGCATAGGATTCCGGACCCGTGCTACAGGCCGCCAAACCCAACAGGGCCAGCGGTCCCGCCAGTGCCAGTATTCGCATGTCTGCCTCTGCTCGATCTTTTTTCGATCTTGTTAGGCCGACAGGTTACCACCATTTTTGCGGTTTGGAAACAAATCCCGCCGCGTTTTCCAGAACCAGCGCGGTGTTCAGCAGGTCGGCCTCGCCCCAGGGGCGGCCGATCAGTTGCAAGCCCAGCGGCAGGCCCTTGCTGTCCAGCCCGGTCGGCAGGGCGATGCCGGGCAGGCCCGCCAGGTTCACAGTCACGGTGAACACGTCGTTCAGATACATCGCCACCGGGTCCGCATCCGCCATTTCCCCCAGGCCAAAGGCCGAGGACGGGGTGGCCGGCGTCAGGATCGCATCGACGCCGGCGGCAAAGGCCTGGTCGAAATCGCGCTTGATGAGCGCCCGCACGCGGCGCGCCCGGTTGTAATAGGCGTCGTAGAACCCGGCCGACAGCACATAGGTGCCCACCATCACCCGGCGCTGCACCTCGGGGCCGAACCCTTCGGCGCGGGTTTTTTCATACATCTCGACGATGCCGTCGCCCGGGCCCAGCGTGGCGCGATGGCCATAGCGCACGCCGTCATAGCGCGCCAGGTTTGACGAGGCCTCGGCCGGGGCGATGACATAATAGGCGGGCAGCGCGTATTTCGTGTGCGGCAGCGAGATGTCGCGGATCGCCGCGCCGGCGTCCTTCAGCATCCGCGTGCCGTCGGACCACAGCTTTTCGATCTCGGCCGGCATCCCGTCCATGCGGTATTCGCGCGGAATGCCGATGGTCTTGCCGCGGATGTCACCGCTCAACGCGGCCTCGAAATCCGGCACCGCGATGTCGGCGCTGGTCGAATCCCTGGCGTCATGTCCGGCCATCGCGCCCAGCATGATCGCGGCGTCGCGCACCGTCTTGGTCATCGGCCCGGCCTGGTCCAGCGACGAGGCAAAGGCCACGATCCCCCAGCGCGAGCACCGCCCGTAGGTCGGCTTGATGCCCACGGTGCCGGTAAAGGCGGCGGGCTGGCGGATCGAACCGCCGGTGTCGGTGCCGGTCGCGCCCAGGCACAGGTCGGCGGCAACCGCCGCGGCCGACCCGCCCGAGGACCCGCCCGGCGTCAGCGGCGTGTCGTCGTTGCCGCGCCGCCAGGGGTTCACCGCGTTGCCGTAGCACGAGGATTCGTTGGACGAACCCATCGCGAACTCATCCATGTTCAGCTTGCCCAGCATCACCGCGCCCGCGTCGCGCAACTGCGCCGAGACCGTGGATTCATACTCGGGCCGGAAGCCTTTCAGGATGTTCGAGGCAGCCTGCGAGGGCACGCCCTCGGTGCAGAACAGGTCCTTGATGCCGACCGGGATGCCGCACATCGCCGGGGCGTCGCCCGCCGCAATCCGCGCGTCGGCGGCCGCCGCGCGCTTCAGCGC
This sequence comes from Rhodobacter sp., assembly GCA_020637515.1. Taxonomy (NCBI): domain Bacteria; kingdom Pseudomonadati; phylum Pseudomonadota; class Alphaproteobacteria; order Rhodobacterales; genus Rhodobacter; species Rhodobacter sp. The sequence goes on from JACKKG010000001.1 coordinate 1,749,501, forward strand.
GATCTCGGGCGTCTTGTGCACGAAGGCGTTCAGCGCACCGGCACCGTCGATCGCCGACAGGCACGCCTGCGTCAATTCGACCGAGGTCACGTCGCGCGCGCGCAGGCGGTCGCGGGCTTCGGCGATGGTCAGGGTGTTCAGGCTCATTCGACCACCTTCGGCACGGCAAAGAAACCCTCGCGGGCATCGGGGGCGTTGGACAGGATCTTTGCCTGCATGTCGCCGTCGGTCACACTGTCCTGCCGGCGCTTCAGGCGCATCGGGGTGACCGATGTCATCGGTTCGATCCCGTCCACGTTCACCTCGTTCAGTTGTTCCATGAACGTCAGGATGCCCGAGAGCTGCTCGGCCAGTTGCGGCAGGGTTTCGTCAGGCACGCGGATGCGGGCGAGTTTCGCCACCCGGCGCGCGGTCTCGATGTCGATGGTGGACATGGCTCTCTCCGGCAGGGATCGCAAGCGGTTTAGCCGCAGGGAGGCATGGGCGCAAGTCGGGCAGACGGGGTTTGATGATCCCTTGACGCTGCTCTGTCAGGATCGGTTGCAACCGGCGGCGACTGTCCAGAACCGCCGGCATCGCCTTTGCCCCGCGTGGCCGACCGCGCAGGCAGGGCGACGGCACCCCCGGGGCAATGGTTCCTCAAAACTGCGCCCCGGGGGCACAACCGGGTGGGCGGTGCCGCAGACCTGCGCGCCGGCTGCCCCCTTGGCCCAGGAACAGGAGCACGACATGCGCAATCTACCCTTGTCCGGTCTTGCCGCGGCCGCCCTCGTGGCGCTGGGCGCGACGCCTTCGGCGGCTTTCAACGGCGTCTTTCAGGGCGGCGGCACCATATCGGGGTTCTCGCCGGCCTGCGTCAACGTGGGCTGGACCCGCAACGCCGATGCCTATTCCGTCCGCTTCGAACCGGCCGGGCTGGGCTCGAGCGGGGCGGATGCGACGCTCTATTTCCTGAGCGACTATCATGCCTTTGGCTTTTCCCGGCCCGGCGGCGATTTCACGACAAGCTGGCAGACCGTCGATGCTGCTCAGCTTTTCAGCCATCCGTGGTTTCGCGGCCATGCCGAAGGGCAGGCGACCGAACTGCGACTGACCTCGATCTATCCGGCGGTCCTGGACGACACGACCGCCCGCCCCGTGCGCATTCGCGGGCAGGTGCGCCACTTTGGCGGCGTGGCATGGTGTCGGATCGACTTCGACGTCATCGTTCAGCAACGATACTGAGCGCGCGCGGCGCCGGCCGGGGTGCCGGCACCTCTTTTCCCGCGCGGCGCTTTGGTGCATACCTTGGGCCGTTCAAGCCCGAGGACCCCCATGCACGACATCCGCGCCATCCGCGAGAACCCCGAAGCCTTTGACGCCGCGCTGGCGCGCCGGGGGCTGGCCCCCATGGCGGCGACGCTGCTGGCGCTGGACGAGGGGCGGCGCGCCCGCATCCTGGCCGCCGAGACCGCGCAGGCCGATCAGAACCGCGCCTCGAAAGAGGTGGGCGCGGCCAAGGCGCGCGGCGACGACGCCGAATTCGAACGCCTGCGCGCGCTGGTGGCCGAGAAAAAGGCCGAGGTCGCGGCGATGAATGCCGAGGCCGGCGAGGAGGTCGCGCGCCTGAACGCCCTGCTGGCCGAGATCCCGAACCTGCCGCTGGATTCGGTGCCCTTTGGCAAGGACGAGACCGAGAATGTCGAGATCCGCCGCTGGGGCACGCCGCGCGCGCTGGCGTTCCGGCCGCTGGAACATTTCGACATTCCGGCGGTGAAGCCGGGTCTCGATCTGGCGATGGCGGCGAAACTGTCGGGCAGTCGCTTCATGGTGCTGAAGGGCGCCGTGGCGCGCGTGCACCGGGCGCTGGCGCAATTCATGGTCGATACCCACACCACCGAACACGGCCTGACCGAGACCTGGACCCCCGTTCTGGTCAAGGACGAGGCGATGTTCGGCACCGGCAATCTGCCGAAGTTCGCGGAAGACAGCTATCAGACGACCAACGGCTGGTGGCTGATCCCGACCTCCGAAGTGACCATGACCAACTTTGCGGCGGGCGAGATCTACGATGCCGCCGATCTGCCGCTGCGGATGACAGCGCACACCCATTGCTTCCGCTCGGAAGCGGGCAGCGCCGGCAAGGATACCACCGGCATCCTGCGCCAGCACCAGTTCGAAAAGGTCGAGATGGTGACGCTGTGCCACCCCGACCAGGCCCTGGCCGAGCACGAGCGCATGACATCCTGCGCGCAGGCGATCCTGGAAAAGCTGGGCCTGCCCTATCGCACGGTCGTGCTGTGCACCGGCGACATGGGCTTTGGCAGCCAGAAGACGCATGACATCGAGGTCTGGCTGCCCGGCCAGAACACCTATCGCGAGATTTCCTCGTGTTCGACCTGCGGCCAGTTCCAGGCGCGGCGGATGAACGCGCGTTTCCGCCCCGAGGCCGGCGGCAAGCCCGAGTTCATCGCAACGCTCAACGGCTCGGGGCTGGCGGTGGGGCGGTGCCTGATCGCGGTGCTGGAGAACGGCCAGCAAGCCGACGGTTCTGTGATCCTGCCCGAGGCGCTGCACCCCTGGCTGGGCGGCAAGACCCGCATCACGCCCGAGGGCGCGCTGGTCTGATCCTTGTCCCCGGATCGCAAAGGGCCGCCCGGTCGGGGCGGCCCTTCGTTCATTCCGCGGCGTGAGGCCTGGGCCGTGACGGCGTGGCGGCGGCGGGGGGCGCGGGTTCGGCGGTCGCGGGCTCCTCGGTCAGCGGGGCCGCGGTCGGGTCCCAGATGATCTCGGCATGGCGCACACGGCCCGACCGGCGATTCAGCGCCCGGTCCGCCCGGGCCTGACCGCCCAGCAGCGCGCGCAGTCCCGGCACGATCGCGGCCAGCCCGCTTTCGATCCAGATGCGCGCCGCCAGCAGCGCAGGGGTCAGCACCAGCGTCAGCACCGTCGAGACCCCCAGCCCGAAGACCACCGCCGTCGCCAGCGGTTTCCACCACATCGAGGTCGGACTATCGAGCGTGTAGCCCCCGTTCATGAAGTCGATGTTGAGACCCAGCATCATCGGCATCAGTCCCGCCATGGTGGTGATCGTGGTCAGCATCACCGGCCGCAGGCGCTGTTCGGCGGTGCGCACGATGGCCTCGATCCGGGGCATGTAGCGGATGAACTCCTGATAGGTGTCGATCAGCACGATGTTGTTGTTGACCACGATCCCGGCCAGGGCGACGACCCCGGTGCCGGTCATGATCATCGAGAACTGCTGCCCCATCACCAGCATCCCGATCAGCACGCCGGCAGTGGACAGGACCACCGCCAGCAACACCAGGACGGCGTTGTAAAAGCTGTTGAACTGCGCCAGCAGGATCACGAACATCAGCCCCATCGCGGCGCCGAAGGCCACGCCCAGGAAGGCGCCGGTTTCCTCCTGGTCCTGCTGTTCGCCGGTCCATTGCCAGCCGACGCCGGCGGGCAGGGGGGATTCCTGCTCAAGCCATCGGGTCAGCGCGGCAATCCGTTCGCTCGGCGTAACGGCAACCAGTTGCTGGCCCGCGTCGGCGATCTCGGCGCGCAGGGCGCGGGCGGCCTCGGCGGCGCGGGTGTCGTCGGGGTGCATCCGCGCATCGATCGCGGCGCGCGGCACCAGCCGGTCCACGCTGCCGTCGGCGTTTGTGACGGCCATCAGATCGGGCAGGGCGTCGGCCTTGACGTCGAAATAGCGCTGCTCGCCGTAGCGGTCGATGGTGCCGCGCAGCGCCACCGGCTGGCGACTGACGAAATTCGACAGCGGCACCTGGCCAAAGCGCGTCGGCACGCGCATCGTGTCCAGCGTCGCCAGCAGGCGGTCGTTCTCGGGCAGGCGCACGCGGATCTCGATCTCCTCGTCCGAGGTATCGACGCGCATCGTGTCCAGCATGATGCCGCGCGTGACCAGTTGCACCAGCCCTCCCACGGTCGCCACATCGGCGCCGAAGCGGCCGGCGGCGGCGGTGTCCACGCGGATTTCCCAGTTGACGCCGGGCAGCGGGCGGCTGTCCTCGATCCCGGTGATGCCGCCGATGGCGTGCATCCGGGCCGCGACGATGTCCACCGCCTGGCCCAGCGTGTCGAAATCGGACCCAGTCAGCCGCAGGTGGATCGGTTTCGACGAGGCCGGTCCGCCCGACATGATCATGTATTCGGTGACGATGCCTGGGATCTCGCGGAAACGGGCCTCCATCCGGTCGAGGATGACCTGCCCGCGCAGATCGGGGCGGCCGTCGCGTTCGGTCCAGTTGAGCAGTTCGAACTGGATCTGGCCGATCGAATCGCGAGGCGCCTGTCCGCCGGCCGTGTTCTGGTTCAGCCCGCCCGACCCGGCGAAGGCAAAGCTCGCCGCGACGCCGGGTTCCTCAAGCACGATCTGTTCGGCCTGCTGCACCAGCGCGTCCTTTTCCGCCAGCGACAGGTTGCCCCGCGCGCGGACGTAGACGATGCCCTGCTCGGGCTCGGTATCCACGAAAAAGGTCGTGCCGTAGTTGTTCTCGCCGTAATAGACAAAGACCTGCCAGACGGCGAAGACGATCACCCCGGTTGTGACGAAGGGCATCACCGGATTGGCGACGATGGCCTTGGTCAGCCAGCCGAACCAGGTGCGCCGATAGCCTGCGTGGATCGGGCGCGGCTTGCCCAGGGGTTTCAGCGCATTGAGCGCGATGGACAGCCCCATCGCCCCCAGGCCGGTCAGCACCGCGCCCGGCAGCAGCGCCAGCGCACCCATCTGCGCCGCCGCCTGCGCGTCGGGGATCAGCGTGGCCGGGTTCAGCATTCCGCGCAGCCCCAGCAGCGCCGCGCCCAGGGCCAGGGCCAGCACCGGCAGTCGCGCCAGCCAGGGCAGGCGGCGCAGGGCCCGGGCGATCCGGTCGAAGCTGCGCGCGATGCGTCCGGTGACGCCGCCCAGGATCGGCAGGAAGATCAGCGCCACGATCAGCGACGAGGACAGCACGAAGATCAGCGTGATCGGCAGCATCCCCATGAATTCGCCCGCGACGCCGGGCCAGAACAGCATCGGCAGGAACGCGCAGAGCGTCGTCGCGGTCGAGGACACGACCGGCCAGAACATGCGCTTGGCGGCGGCGGTATAGGCGGCCATCGGGCCCTTGCCCTCGGCGATCTGGCTGTCGGCGTATTCGGCGACGACGATCGCGCCATCGACCAGCATCCCGACGGCCAGGATCAATCCGAACATGACGATGTTCGAGATCGTCACCCCCATGATGCCCAGCAGGATGAACGACAGCAGGAACGACGACGGGATCGAAAAGCCGACCAGCAGCGCGGTGCGGGTGCCCAGGCTGGCCAGCACCACGATCATCACCAGCGCGATCGCGGTCAGCACCGACCCTTCGAGCTGCGAGATCATCGAAGCGACCTGATAGCTGCGGTCCAGCGCGGTGGTGACATGCACCGCGTCGCGCATTGCGTCCGGCCAGGTCGCGACCTCGGCGTCGATGGCGGCGCGGACTTCCTCGACCGTGCCGATCAGGTTGAAGCCCTTGCGCTTGACCACCTGCAAGGCCAGCGTCGGCAGGCCCTGGAAGCGCGCGGTGCCCGCGCGGTCCTGGAACGTCATGTGGATCGTCGCCAGGTCGCCCAGGGTGACCACGCGGTCGCCGTTCACCTTGATCGGCAGCTCGTAGATATCCTGCGCGCTTTCGAAGCTGCCGGGCAGCGACAGCGAGAAACGGCCAGTCTCGCTTTCGATGTCGCCCGCCGCGACGAGCTGGTTGTTCATCGTCACCGCGTTGATGAGCTCCATCGCCGAGACGTTGTAAGCCTCGAGTCGCAGGGGGTCGATGACGACCTCGACCATCTCGTCGCGGGTGCCCGAGACATTGGCGCTGAGCACCGCGTCCACGCCCTCGATGGCGCGTTCCAGGTCACGCGCGGCGCTGAGCAGGGTGCGTTCCGGCACGTCGCCCGAGACGGCGACAAAGACGATGGGAAACTGGCTGAAGTTGAATTCGTTGATCGTGTAATTGTCCGCGCCTTCCGGGAAATTGGCGGCGGCGCGGCTCATGCGGTCGCGCACATCGGCGATGGTCGCGGTCTTGTCCCAGTCGAATTCGAATTGCAGCACGATGCTGGCATAGCCCTGATAGGCGGTCGCCTGCATGTCGGTCAGACCGGTCAGGCCTGAAAGCTCCTGCTCCATCGGGCGGATCAGCAGCGTTTCCGCGTCCGAGGCCGAGATGCCCGGAAACGGCACCGAGATGAACAGCGCCGGCACCTCGATGTCGGGCTCGCCCTCTTTCGGCAGGCCGGTATAGGCGAGCAGCCCGGCGGCCAGCGTCATGACGACGAAGGCCAGCACCATCCGAGCGCGTTGCGCGGCCCAGTCGATCATGCCCTGCATGGATTACTCCTGTTCGCGGCGCGTGACGCGCACCGCGATGCCGTCGGTGACGTATTCCTGCCCCACCACGATCACGTCGGCGACCGTCGGCAGGCCCGAAACCCAGAACCCTTGCGGCGCATCGCGCAGCACGGTGACGGGCTGGAAAAAGGTGTGGTCGGTGTCGTCCACCAGACGCAGGCCCAGCGTGCCGTCGTCGTTCAGCGTCAGCGCCGAACCCGGCACCAGATGGCCGCGCGTCGCGGTGGCGGCGACCAGCATGTCGGCGCTGAGCCCGTCGCGGATCGCCAGATCGGTGTTCGGCACCGTTACCTCGACCCGAAAGGTGCGCGTCGCGGCATCGGCGGAACGCGCCAGAAAGGTGACGCGGCCCGTCACCTGCATGCCGTTCGACAGGCGCGCACCGGCCAGCGCCCCTTCGGCCAGCCGGTCCACCTGCGATTCGGCGGCGAAGCCGACGATCAGCATCGGATCGAGACGAATCACCGTGGCGCAAAGCCCGCCCGACGCCATCAGCGAGCCGCGCTCGGCCGAGTTCGCCTCGAGCACCCCGGCGAAGGGGGCGGTGATCGTCAGGCGCGCCAGTTCCGTGCGCGCGGCTTCGATCCCGGCGCTGGCGGCCTCGACCCCGGCGCGCGCGCTTTCCACCGCGGCGTCGGCCGAGGCGGTGCTGTTCTGCGCGCGGTAACCTTCCTGCGACAGGCGGGTGACGGTCTGCTGTTCGATGGTGGCCGCGTCCAGCCTGGCGCGCGCCTCGGTGAGGCGGGCCTCGGCCTCGGCCAGCATGGCGTTGCGGGTGCCCGGGTCCAGTTCGCACAGCACCTCGCCGGCGCTGACCAGACTGCCGCGCAGCCGCGGCTCGGACACCACCAGGCCGCCGGTCTGGGCGCGCACCTCGACCTGACGCGAGGCGGCGGTGCGCCCGCGCAGGACCACGGCGCTGTCCAGGTCGCGTTCCTCGATGCGCTGCACGACCACGGCAAAGGGCGCGTCCTCGGCCGGCGCCGTGACCGCAGCCGCGGCGGTTTCGGCGGCGGTGTCCGCGCTGGCGGGTTCGACCCCGGCCAGGGCCATCAGCGACCCGCGTTCCATCACGAAGAGATAGAGGAACGCCAGCACCAGCGCGGCGGTCAGTGGGGGCACGATACGCATTGCGGCACCTGTTCCTGTCTGTCGCCCGGGCCGGGCCGTGGGCATACCATCACGTCCGATCCCGCAAGGTCACGGCGAATTGACAGGCAGATAGGCGGAAAGCGTCGGAATTTCAATTCCGCGCGCGCGCGACGTGCACCGAAAGCGATGCAAGGCACGGCCCGCCCCCGCGCAAGGCATCCACAGGACCGTCCTGACGGGAAAAGCGGCGATCCGCCGCCCGATGCCGGGGTGCAGGCTTGGCAGCGCGGCGCCTTCGGGCTATGACGGGCCACGGCCCTGCGCGCCTGCCCGCGCGCACCCGCCCCGCGGCAGAACTCGGAGACCAGACGTGAGCAACCCCGACAGTTTCATCGACGAGGTGAACGAGGAACTCAAACGCGACCGCCTGTTCGCCGGCATCCGCAAATACGGCTGGATCGCGGTGCTGGCCGTGGTGGTGGCGGTCGGGGCGACCAGTTGGAACGAATGGCGCAAGGCCCGCGACGAGGCCGCCGCGCAGGCCTTTGGCGACTCGGTCGTCGCGGCGCTGGACGATCAGGACCCGGCCCAACGGTTGATCGCCCTTCAGGCGATCGCCGCGCAGGGCGATCGTCAGGGCATCCTGTCGCTGCTGATCGCCGCGACCGATCTGGCGGCGCAGGACCGACCCGCGGCGCTGGCCGCGCTGGCCGGCGTGGAAAGCGACGCCGCCCTGCCGATGAGCTATCGCCAGATCGCGGCGCTGAAGCGCGTGACGCTGGGCGGCGCCGACATCCCCGCCGACGAGCGCCGCGCCACGTTGCAGGGGCTGGCTGCGCCCGGTCAGGCGTTCCGCCCGCTGGCGCTGGAGCAACTGGCGCTTCTGGCGATGGAAACCGGCGATCACGACGGGGCCTTGCAGCAGGCCCAGGCGCTGTTGCAGGAACCGAACCTGACCGATGCCCTGCGCCGGCGCGTGGCGCAACTGATTGTCGTGCTGGGCGGTCTGCCCGGCGATCTAGGCTGACCGCCCGATGGCGGCAATCCCCGGAGACCGGCTTGTGAGCGTGTTCAGAACCCTGGCCCTGGTCGGCATCGCCGCGTTGGCGATCACCGGCTGCAATCGCGAACGCCCGTTGGAGGGCGAGCGCGTGAACCTGCGCGCGCCCTGGGGCGGACAGGATGCAACCAACGAGAACCGCGCGGCGCCGATCAGCATTCCGGCGGCGCGCGCGAACGGCGCCTGGACCCAGCGCCAGGGCAGCGCCGGCGGCCGGCCGGTCAACCCGTCGCTCTCGGCCACGCCGCAGCTGGCCTGGTCGGTGCCGATCGGCGCCGGTGACAGCCGCCGGGTGCGCCTGACCACCGACCCGGTGTCGGATGGCGCGCGCATCTACACGCTGGACGCCCACGCCCGCGTTCAGGCCACGACCCCCTCGGGTCAGGTGGTCTGGAGCGAGGACATAACCCCGGCCCGCGATCGGAGCAACTCGGCCTCGGGCGGTGCGCTGGCGGTGTCGGGCGGCAAGCTGTTCGTGGCCTCGGCCTATGCGTTCCTGGCGGCGCTGGACGCCGACACCGGGCGCGAGCTGTGGCGGGTCGATTTCGACGCGCCGCTGACCGGCTCGCCTGCCGTCCAGGGCAACAGCGTCTACGTCACCGCCGCCGACAGCACGATGTGGAGCCTCGACATCGCGGACGGCCGCATCCAGTGGACGATCCCCGGCACGCCCTCGATGAGCACCTATGCGCGCGGCTCGGCCGCAGCCATTGCCGGCGATTTCGTGATCTTCCCGACGCAGGCCGGCGAATTGACGGCGGTGCGCCGCTCGAACGGCGGACGGGCCTGGACGACGGTCGCCACCGGCCGCCGGCTGGGGGCCGCGTCCTCGACCATCTCGGCGCTGACGGGCGATCCGGTGGTGGACGGCGGGCGCATCTATGCCGCCAACCAGTCGGGCCGCATCTTTGCCATCGACGCCCGCACTGGCCAGGACATCTGGTCCGTGGACGAAGGGGCCTTTGCCCCGGTCTGGCCGGTTGGCGGATCGGTGTTCCTGGTCAGCGACCAGAACCGCCTGATGCGGCTGGACGCGCGTGACGGCTCGGTGATCTGGGCGCAGCAACTGCCGCTCTATACGACCGAGCGGGTGCGCCGGCGCCTGGGCATCTACCCGCAGCACGGGCCGGTTCTGGCCGGCGGCCGCCTGTGGGTCGCGTCGGGCGACGGCGTGCTCAGGGGCTTCGATCCGGCCTCGGGCGAGACGGTGGCGCAGATCGAGATTCCCGGCGGCGCGGCCTCGGGGCCGATCGTCGTGGGCGGCGCCATGTATATCCTGTCGCGCGACGGTGCGCTGCTGGCCTATCGCTGACGCTTTACAAAGCCCGCGCCGGCGCCTATGTCGGCGCCTTCGCACGCTCTGGAGGGCGCGATGAGCTTTACCCTGGCCCTGGTCGGCCGCCCGAATGTGGGCAAGTCCACACTGTTCAACCGCCTGGTCGGCAAACGCCTGGCGCTGGTCGATGACCAGCCCGGCGTCACGCGCGATCTGCGCGAGGGGGCGGCGCGGTTGGGCGACATGCGCTTTACGGTGATCGACACGGCCGGTCTGGAAAATGTCACCGACGACAGCCTTCAGGGCCGGATGCGCCGGCTGACCGAACGCGCGGTCGAGATGGTGGATGTCTGCCTGTTCATGATCGACGCGCGGGTTGGCGTCACCCCGGCCGACGAGATATTTGCCGACATCCTGCGCCGCCGCGCCCGCCATGTGATCCTGGCCGCCAACAAGGCCGAAGGCAACGCCGGCGAGGGGGGCTTTCTGGAAGCCTATTCGCTGGGTCTGGGCGAGCCCGTGCGCCTGTCCGCCGAGCACGGCCAGGGGATGGAGGAACTCTATCACGTCCTGCGCCCCCTCGCGCAGACCTTCGACGCCCGCGAAGAGGCCGAGGCCCCCGTCACCGATGTCGCCATCGCCGAAGACAGCGAGGACGACAACACCGCGGGCGAGGACGCCCCCGCCTGGGCGCCAACCGAAAAACGCCCGCTTCAGGTGGCGGTGATCGGCCGCCCCAACGCCGGCAAATCGACGCTCATCAACCAGATCATCGGCGAGGACCGCCTGCTGACCGGGCCCGAGGCTGGCATCACCCGCGATTCCATCGCGCTGCCCTTCACCTGGAACGGCACGCCGATGCGGCTGTTCGACACCGCCGGGATGCGCCGCCGTGCCCGGGTGAACGACAAGGTCGAGAAACTCTCGGTCGCCGACGGCCTCAGGGCGGTGAAATTCGCCGAGGTGGTCGTCGTTCTGCTGGACGCCGCCATTCCCTTCGAAACCCAGGACCTGCGCATCGCCGATCTCGCCGAGACCGAGGGCCGCGCCGTCGTGGTCGCGGTCAACAAATGGGACCTCGAGGACGAGAAGCAGGACAAGCTCCGCGCCCTGCTCGAAGCCTTCGAGCGTATGCTGCCGCAATTGAAGGGTGCGCCCCTGGTGACGGTTTCGGCCAGGACCGGGCGCGGGCTCGACCGTCTGCACGCGGCGATCCTGCGCGCGCACGCGATCTGGAACCGCCGCGTCGGCACCTCGCGGCTGAACCAGTGGCTGGGCGCGATGACCGAATCGCACCCGCCGCCCGCACCCGGCGGCCGCCGGATCAAGCTGCGCTACATTACCCAGGCCAAGACCCGCCCGCCAGGCTTCGTGGTCAAATGCTCGCACCCCGAGGACCTGCCCGAAAGCTATCGCCGCTACCTGGTGAACGGGCTACGCGACAGTTTCGACATGCCGGGCACGCCGATCCGGCTGTATTTCCGCGGCTCGGGCGATCAGAATCCCTACCGCGCGCGCAAATCCTCGCAGCCCTCGCGCCTGAAAAAGCACATCAAGCCCGGGCACTGACCGCGCCCGTCTTTGTGCGTCAAATATCCTCGGGGGTATCCAAAGGGGGTGGAAAACCCCCTTTGGCGGGGGGTGCGGGGGGCTGGCCCCCCGCGACCCCGGGTCGCGCGCGCGCCTCAGCCCATCAAGGCCGGGTCCAGCGGATAGCGCGTCAGGTTCTCGTAGCCGGTCTCGGTGATCAGCACCTGGTCTTCCAGCTTGATCGAGAAATCCCCGCCCTCGGGCGAGACCAGCGCCTCGACGCACAGCACCATGCCGGGTTCCAGCGCCGCGTCAAAGGCGCCGGGCACCCAGCCGTCGGGGTAGGGCACATAGGGCCACTCGTCGCACAATCCGACGCCGTGCATCTTGCACGAATACTTCTGAGCCCAATATTGCGCGTCCAGCTGGTGGCCGGAATGCACCAGTTCCTCGATCGTCACGCCGGGTTTCAGCAGCGCCATGTTCTGCGCGATGTGATCGACCGCGTGATGCATGGCCGAGATCATCGCGTTCGTGGGGCGCTGATCGCCGATCCACCAGGTGCGGCTGATGTCGATGCAGATCCCGTAGCTGCCGATCAGGTCGGTGTCGAAGGCGACGATCTCGTTCGGCTGGATGATCCGCGGCCCGCATTCCTGGAACCAGGGGTTGGTGCGCGGCCCCGAGGCCAGAAGCCGCGTCTCGATCCACTCGCCGCCGCGGCGAATGTTGGATTTATGCAGCTCGGCCCAGACGTCATCCTCGGATACGCCACCTTTCGGGATCGCTGTCCGGGCGAAATGTTCCATTTCGGACATCGCGGATTCGCAGGCGTGATGCGCGGCCCGCATCGCGAGGATCTCGTCGGGGCCCTTCACCGCGCGCGCGCGCTCGGTCACTTCCTCGCCCTCGTGGATCTCGAAACCCGCGCGCTCCAGGGCCTTCAATCCCAGGATCTGGATCTTGTCCACCGCGAGGCGCCGGTTGGTGCCGGCATGGGCGCGCATCACCTCGTCGATCTGTCCGGCAAAGCTGCGTGCGTCCTGGGCCCCCTTGTCGCCCGACACCGCGTAGAAAAAGGACGCCCCGTGGCGCAATTCCCGGACCAGCGGATTGAAATCCACCAGGAAGGGCGCCTGCTTGTATTCCCAGACCACCATGTGCCCGTCGGCGCAGACCAGGCAGGCGCGGAACGGGTTGTGGCTGTTCCACAACTGCATGTTCGTGGTGTCGGTCGCGTAGCGGATGTTCAGCGGGTCGAACAGCAACAAGCCGCCGAGATCGCGCGCGACGATCGCATCGACCAGCCGTTGCAGCCGATAGCCCCGCATCCGCGCCAGATCGGGCAGCAACAGGCCCGCCGCCTCCCATTCGCGAAACGCCAGTTGGGTTGGCCCGATCTCGACCCGGTCGTTGTCGTTGGGCGTGCCGTCCGCCAGCGTTGCACCGCGGCTGGGGTCGATCTTGCGTCGGTCAGCGTAGTGGTCCATGGTCGCTCCTCCTGTCCGCTGAGCCTGCGGGTTTCGTGCTGGACAGTCTTGTCCAATAGCGACCGGAGGATCGGAAACATGGCGGTTTTGCACGGTTCGCTGCCGGTCCTGCCCTGGCGCGACCCGCGCCTTTCGCGGCTGCCGGGCATCCAGCCGCTGGACCCGGCCGACTGGCTCAGGGTGGACGCGGCCTATGCCGGCCAGATGGCCGAGCGCGAGCGCCTGATCGCCACCTGTCCGGACGCCGTGCATGGACTGCTGCCCGCCGCCGTCGCCGCCGCGCGCGAACTTTACGACGCGGTGCTGCCCCGCCTGCCGGGGCTGGGGTTCGCCCCCGAGGGGGGCGGCTGGCGCTGTCCCGATGGCCGGCATGTCGTGCCCAACCCCGCGCAGCCGCTGCTGTCCCTGGGTCGCCTGCTGCAAGAGGATTTCTGCCTGATGCAGGACGGGCCCGACGGCCACCACGTCCTGACCGGCGCGATCCTGTGCTTTCCGGCCAGTTGGACCCTGGCAGAGAAGCTGGGGCGCGGTTTGCCCGGCATCCATACGCCGGTCGCCGGCTATGCCGGCGATCTGGCGGTGCGGGTGCAGCGGTTGTTCGACGCGATCCGCCCCGAAGCCCCCCTGTGGCGCGCGAACGCGCTGACCTATGCCGATCCGGCGCTGCACCAGCCCCGGCGCGAGGGGCAGGAAAAACCGCCCACCCGCGGCCCGGACGGCTACGTCCGGTCCGAACGCCAGTGCCTGCTGCGTCTGCCGGTGTCGCGCGCGGTGGTGTTTTCGATCCACACCTATGTCGTGCGCGCCGATTCCCTGCCGTCCGAGGATCTGGCCCTGTTGCGACAGGGCCGGCACTAACACCGCAACCGCCCCCGCGCGGCCAGACGGCTAGGACAAACTGCCAAGCAGCGCCGCCCAGGCCCCAAGCGCGGCCGCGCGGGGCAGGGTGTCGCGCAGGGCCGCGCTGAGCCGTTCCTGATCGCGGTCGAGGCCGGGCAATCCGCGCGCGCGCAGCGGCCGCTGGGTGCCGAACATCTGGCCCCCGCTGCGCCCCTGCTCGCGTTCGAGCCGCGAATCGGGCCGGGCTTGCGGCAGCGGCTGGTCGGGGCGCGGCAGGGCCTGGCGACCGGGCGGCATGGGCGCCAGCAAGCGGGTATCCGGGTCGCCCGCCTGCATCAGAACGCCGGCGTCCAGGGCGCGGAATTCCTGCAACGTCAGCGCCAGCCCGCCGGGCTGCCAGACCAGCACCGACGGCGGCGCGGCTTCGAGCACCGGCAGCAGGCTGAGACGCCCTTCGCGGATCAGGTCGCGGGCGGCGCTTTCGGGGTCGGCGGGCAGCGCGCCGCGCCGTCTCAACAAGAACCCCAGTGCGTGTTGGTGCCGGCGCAGGGCGCGGGTCAGATGGACGCGCGCGAAATCCGGCCCCGAGCCCAGGCGCGGCCGCAGGACCCCCTCCAGCGCGCGGGTCGGCAGGGGCGCGGGGGCGAGGGTCAGCACCATGTCGAACGGGTCCGAACGGATGCGCAACCCGCCTGCGTTCAGCTTGATGCCGCCGATCCGCCGGCCGGCGCCGCGCAGGTCGTCGATCAGGAACTGCATGGCCAGTACAAGGTCGGGCACCGGCTCTTGCGGTCCGTACAGCAGGGTTGCCCCCGCGATTCCCGTGCCCTTGCGCATCCAACCCGATCCTTTCGCGCCTGCGCCGACAGGATACCACCGGGTCGCGTGCTGCGAATGGCGAAAATCGTTACAATTTCATGGACAAGCCACCGCGTGCCCGGCCGTGGGACCCAAGAGGCGGACCTCAGAAATAACGGTAGAGGCCCCAGTCGTAGAACAGTTGCTGGATCTGGCGCGTGATCTGGTCCCAAAGCCCGGGTTGCGCGCGCAGCACGGCATAGATCACGAAAATGCCGACGATCAGCGCGATCCGGCCCAGCCCGCTTTTGCGGGGTTGCGAGACGCTGCCCTGCATCGTGCTGCCGCCGCCTTGCAACAGGCCCCAGGGCCCGCTGGGTTGGCCCGATTTGCGCGAAAAGGACGCCGGCGCGCTGCCCGTGCGTGCGCCCGCCGCCCGGGTGGTGCCGCTCGCGGGCGTGGCGGCGCGCGGGGGCGGGTCCAGCAGATAGTTCCGGTGCTGATACTTGCGATTCGCCGGGTGCCGGATGTCGATGGGATGATACTTGCTCATGCCCCCAGAATAGCACGCGGCGCGCCCTTCGCACGCAGGAAAAAGGGGCGCCCGAAGGCGCCCCTTTCGATCCGTCCGCCGCCGATCAGCAGCTGTAATACATCTGGTATTCGATCGGGTGCGGGGTGTGTTCGTAGGCGTAGACCTCGTCCCACTTCAGCGCCATGTAGCCTTCGAGCTGGTCCTTGGTGAACACATCGCCGGCCAGCAGGAACTCGTGATCCTTTTCCAGCTCTTCCAGGGCTTCGCGCAGCGAGCCGCAGACGGTCGGGATCGCGGCCAGTTCTTCCGGCGGCAGGTCGTAGAGGTCCTTGTCCGACGCGGGGCCCGGGTCGATCTTGTTCTTGATGCCGTCGAGGCCGGCCATCAACAGGGCCGCGAACGCCAGGTAGGGGTTCGCCGCGGGATCGGGGAAACGGGCCTCGACGCGCTTCGCCTTGGGCGATTCGGTCCACGGAATACGGACGCAACCCGAGCGGTTGCGGGCCGAATAGGCGCGCAGAACCGGGGCTTCGAAGCCGGGGATCAGGCGCTTGTAGCTGTTGGTCGAGGGGTTGGTCAGCGCGTTCAGCGCCTTGGCGTGCTTCAGGATGCCGCCGATGAAATAGAGGGCCTCCTGCGACAGGTCGGCATATTTGTCGCCAGCGAACAGCGGCTTGCCGTCCTTCCAGATCGACATGTTCACATGCATCCCCGAGCCGTTGTCGCCCTTCATCGGCTTCGGCATGAAGGTCGCGGTCTTGCCATAGGCGGCGGCGACGTTGTGGATGATGTATTTGTATTTCTGGATGTTGTCGGCCTGTTCGGTCAGCCCGCCGAAGATCATGCCCAGCTCATGCTGGCAGGTCGCGACCTCGTGGTGATGCTTGTCCACCTTCATGCCGATCGACTTCATGGTCGACAGCATTTCCGAACGGATGTCCTGCGCTTCGTCGATCGGGTTGACCGGGAAGTAGCCGCCCTTGTGGCCGGCGCGGTGCGCCTGGTTGCCGCCTTCGAATTCGGCGTCGGTGTTCCAAGCGGCGGCGTCGGCGTCGATCTGATAGCCGACCTTGGCCGGAGTCACCGAATAGCGCACGTCGTCGAACAGGAAGAACTCGGCCTCGGGGCCGCAGTAGAAGGCGTCGCCGACCCCCGAGGCTTTCAGATAGGCCTCGGCCTTTTTGGCGGTCTGGCGCGGGCAGCGCGAATAGGCCTCGCCGGTGTCGGGTTCAACCACGTCGCAGTGCAGTGCGATGGTCTTTTCCGCGTAGAAGGGGTCCACATAGACGCTCGAGGTGTCGGGCATCAGTTTCATGTCCGACTGGTCGATGGATTTCCAGCCCGCGATCGACGAGCCGTCGAACATGAAGCCTTCTTCCAGGAAATCCTCGTCGACGAGGTCCACGATCACCGTGACGTGCTGCAACTTGCCGCGCGGGTCGGTGAAGCGGATGTCCACATATTCGACCTGCTCGTCCTGGATCAGTTTGAGAACCGATTCAACGCTCATTCGTAGTCCCCTGATTGCGTAGGAAGTTCTGGATCACACGGCATCTTCGCCGGACTCGCCGGTGCGGATGCGGATCACCTGTTCAACGGGCGAGACAAAGATCTTGCCGTCGCCGATCTTGTCGGTGCGGGCGGCCGAGATGATCGCCTCGATGGCGGCATCGACCATGTCATCCGTCAGCACCACCTCGATCTTGACCTTGGGAAGGAAGTCGACGACGTATTCCGCCCCGCGATAAAGTTCGGTGTGGCCCTTCTGGCGGCCGAAGCCCTTGACCTCGATGACCGAAAGCCCCTGGATGCCGATGTCCTGGAGAGCTTCCTTCACCTCGTCGAGCTTGAAGGGCTTGATGATGGCTTCGATCTTTTTCATGCGCAGGCTCCCCGGGCCAGTATCGGGCTCGAGGCCCACAGACCACGTTCCCACCCGTGCGACAATCCGCTAGCCTGCCGGCGCGGCGGGTTTTCGCGGACAGACGCGGGAAATCCGAAAAATCGCACAAAAAATAGGCAAAGCGCCCGCTGGGCGTGCGGTCCTTGGATGGTTGGGGCTGGAAATGACCGTTTTGGTGACATCTGCTCAAATGCGCGCCATCGAGAGGGCCGCGATTGAGTCGCAGGCCGTCACCGGCGCAACCCTGATGGAACGTGCGGGCGCCGGCACCGTCGCGGCGCTGTTCGATCGCTGGCCGCCGTTGGCCCGGGGCATGCGCCGCGCGGTGGTGCTGTGCGGGCCGGGCAACAACGGCGGCGACGGCTTTGTGATCGCCCGGTTGCTGAGAGAGCGGGGATGGGCGGTGGAGGTCCTTGCGCTGGGCGAGGCGGCGCGGTCCGGGCCGGATGCGCGGACGATGCGCGCGCGCTGGGCGGCGCTTGGGCCGGTCGCGCCACTGGCCGGGCCCGGGGACCTGGCCGCAACACCGGCGCCCGCCCTGATTGTCGATGCGGTGTTCGGCACCGGATTGTCCCGTCCGCTGCACGGCGTGGCGGCCGGGGCGCTGCGGGCGGTCGCGGACTGGCGCGCGGGTCCGGCCGGGGCGGTGCCGATGGTCGCGGTCGATCTGCCCTCGGGTCTGTGCGCCGATACGGGACGGGCCCGCGGGCCGGTGCTGCGCTGCGATCTCACGGTCACCTTTCACCGGGCGAAGCCGGGCCATTATCTGGCCGAGGGGCCCGCGCATTGCGGCGCGCTGTCGGTGGTGGACATCGGCCTGACAGAGACCCCGGCCGACGCAACCCGCCTGATCGGCGCGGCCGAGGCGCGCCCGGCGCTGGACAAGGCGGGGGGACACAAGTTCGACCACGGCCATGTGGTGGTTCCCACCGGCGCGATGGGGCGCACCGGTGCGGCGCGGCTGGCGGCGCGCGCCGCGCTGCGGGTCGGCGCGGGACTGGTGAGCCTGGGCGCGCCTGCGGCGGCGATGGCGGAATGCGCGGCGCAGGTCACGGCGGTGATGCTGCGTCGGGTGGACGGGCGCGAGGACCTGGAGGCGCTGCTCGGGGATGCGCGGATCAATGCGCTCTGTCTGGGCCCCGGTCTGGGGGTCGCGCGGGCGCGCGACCTGATGGGGGCGGTGCGTGGCAAGCACGCACCCTACGGCGGTGCGCTGGTTCTGGATGCCGATGCGCTGACCGCGCTGGCGCCGCTGGAGGGGCTGTTGCCGGGGCGTTGCGTTCTGACGCCGCATGGCGGCGAATTCGCGCGGCTGTTTCCCGACCTCGCGGCGTCCGAGGCGGGCAAGATCGAGCGCACCCGCGCCGCGGCGCGTCGGGCGGGGTGCGTCGTTCTGAACAAGGGGCCCGACACGGTGATCGCGGCGCCCGACGGGCGCACTGCCTTGCAGGCGGCAACGGGCGCGCGCCGCGTGCCCTGGTTGGCGACGGCGGGCGCGGGGGACGTGCTGGCGGGGCTGATCGCGGGCCTTCTGGCGCGGGGCATGGCGCCGTTCGAGGCCGCCTGCGCCGCCGCCTGGATTCACGTCGAGGCGGCGGTGATCCTGGGACCCGGCCTGATCGCCGAGGACCTGCCCGAGGCGCTGCCCCGGGTGCTGCGGGCGCTGGCCTAGCGTCGCGCTGGCGCGTGGGGGTCAGTGGAGTTGGCGCAGGCGCTCGACCTCAGGGGCGCGGGTGCGGGCCGAGGCGACGGCGACGCCGTTCGCGTGGATCACCTGCGCGGTGTCGAAATGCAGACGGAACAGCCTGAGCCGCGACCGCGTCTCGCGCCGGATCAGCGCGTCATCGACCAGCGAGGCCGCGGGGGTCATCATCTCGGCGCGGCCGTGCAGGATGCTTGCGCGCCAGTCGCGCACCAGGATCTGCTGATGCGCCGGCACCACGAGCGGGCGGTCGCGCACCGTCTCGCCCGCCAGCGGCGCGCCGGGGGCGATCACGATCACCTCTGCGTCCTGCGCCATGAAAACCGAGGTGCCGCGCAGTTCGACAAGCCCCGCGGCGGTCATGATCCGGTCACCGGCCAGCAGGAATTCCACCGGCAGCGGGCCGTCTTCGGTCGCGACGAGGGTGCCTTCGGTCAGGCCGACGGGGCGCGCGTGCCGGGACAGCAGGGGGGTGGGTTGCGGGACGGGAAGAAGCTGCGGAACCATGATAAACCCTTGGACAACACTGTATCGTTTCCATTTGCGCATCAATCTGGGCGGAATTGTGGTGCACTGGGTGCGATTTCGAGGCGGATTCCCCCTCGTCGGGGCGCGCCGGTGTTGCTAGAAGCGTCGGCGTGCGGGTGTGGCGGAACTGGTAGACGCACCAGATTTAGGTTCTGGCGCCTTTGGCGTGGGGGTTCGAGTCCCTTCACCCGCACCACCCTCTCCCCAACGATTCAGGGTTGATCCGTCCCCGCGCGCGCACTAGGAAGGCGCAGATTTCTTCAGGCCGCCGTCCGGGCGGCCTGTCAGCTTATGCGAGGAACGAGATGCAAGTCACCGAAACCCTGAACGACGGCCTGAAGCGTGGCTACACGATCACCGTCACCGCCGACGAACTGGCGGCGAAGGTGGACGAAAAGCTGCGCGAGGCCCAGCCCGAGATCGAGATCAAGGGCTTCCGCAAGGGCAAGGTGCCGATGGCGATGCTGAAGAAGCAGTTCGGCCAGCGCCTGATGGGCGAGGCGATGCAGGAAGCCGTCGATGGCGCGATGCAGGCGCATTTCGACGAAACCGGTGCCCGTCCGGCGATGCAGCCCAAGGTCGAGATGCAGAACGGCGAGACCTGGAAGGAAGGCGACGACGTGACCGTCGCGCTGTCCTACGAGGCGCTGCCCGAGATCGACGAACCCGATTTTGCCGCCATCACGCTGGAGCGTCTGGTGGTCAAGGCCGACGACGCGGCCGTGACCGAGGCCCTGGAAAACCTGGCCAAGCAGGCGCAGGATTTCGAGGACAAGGACGGCGCGGCGGAAAACGGCGACCAGGTGACCTTCGATTTCACCGGCCGCATCGACGGCGAGGCCTTTGAGGGCGGCGCGGCGACGGATTATCCGCTGGTGCTGGGCTCGGGCCAGTTCATCCCGGGCTTTGAAGAGCAACTCGTGGGCGCCAAGGCCGGCGAGTCGCGCGATGTCACCGTGACCTTCCCCGAGAACTATGGCGCGGCAAACCTGGCCGGCAAGGAGGCCGTGTTCGAATGCGCGGTCAAGGCGGTCAAGGCGGCGAAAGCGGCGGAACTGACCGACGAACTGGCGGCGCGTTTCGGCGCGGAATCGCTGGATGCGCTGAAGGGCCAGATCCGCGAGGGGCTGGAAGGCGAATACGCCCAGGCCGCCCGCGCGGTGGTCAAGCGTGGCCTGTTGGACGCGCTGGACAGCGCCGTCACCTTCGATCTGCCCGAAAGCCTGGTCGAGGCCGAAGCCAGCCAGATCGCCCACCAGCTGTGGCACGACGAGCACCCCGAGGTGCACGACCACAACCACGGTTCGGTCGAAGTTTCGGACGAGCATCGCAGCCTGGCCGTGCGCCGGGTGAAGCTGGGCCTTCTGCTGGCCGAAGTGGGCCGCAAGGCCGAGGTCGAAGTGACCGATGCCGAGATGACCCAAGCCATCATCCAGCAGGCGCGCCAGTATCCGGGCCAAGAGCGCGAGTTCTTCGAATTCGTGCAGAAGAACCCGCAGATGCAGCAGCAGTTGCGCGCCCCGCTGTTCGAGGACAAGGTCGTGGACATGGTCCTGGGCAAGGCCGCCGTCACGGAAAAGGAAGTGTCCAAGGACGACCTGAAGGCCGCCCTGGACGCGCTGGAAGCCGAGGCCTGATCGGGCCCTTTCGGCCGCTGCGGTCTTTCGGCCGCACCTCTCGCTTTCGCCCCCGCGCCATACCCTGGCGCGGGGGTTTTTCGTGGCGCGCTGCCTCAGGCCGGGTTATCGTCCTGCCAGGCCTGCAACGCGGCGCGCAGACGCCGGATCAGCACAGCGCGGGTCTTTTCGTCGGTGGCGCCGGTCAGCGCCTCGTTGAGATCGAGAAACAGCCTGGACACGTCGTTGTGCCAGTCCAGGTTGGCGACGGCCTCGGGGCGGAGGCGGGGCGGGGGCGCGCCGGCCGGCGGGTCCTGCACTTGCGGGCCGGCGGGGGTCAGCAGGACGCTTTGGTCCAGCACCGGGCGCAGGATCGGCACCGACAGTGTCTTGCCCTCGGCAGCGGCGAGCGCGCTCATGGCCGGTTCCTCGCCATGCGTCAGGAACAGCGCCTGGCGCACGGGCGCGCGGGCGGCAATCCAGGCGGACAGTTCGGGCCCGTCGGCGTGGCCGGAATACAGCTCGATCGAGCGGATGCGCGCGCGCACGTCGTAGACCTCGCCCTGGATGCGGACCGAGCGCACGCCATCTTGCAAGAGCCGGCCCAGCGTGCCAACCGCCTGATAACCGGCCATGAGCACCGTCGCCGCGTCCGACCAGATCCAGCGTTTCAGCCGGTGCCGGATGCGCCCCGCCTCGCACATCCCCGAGGCGGCGATGACGATATGGAACCCGTCGAGATCGTCCAGGCGCTTTGAGTCCGCGACATCGTGGGTGAAATGCACATACGGCGCGTGCAGGCCCCGGGTCAGCGAATTGCCGTGGTCCAGCGTGCGGCGGTGGCGCTGGAACACCTCGGTCGCGCGGGCGGCCAGCGGGCTGTCGATGTAGATCGGGATCTCGGGCAGGGCGCCCTCGTCGATCAGCAGCGTCAGATCGGCGATCAATTCCTGCGCCCGCTCCACCGCAAAGGACGGGATCAGCAGCGCCCCGTCCGGCCGCATCGCGGCGCGCACCTCGTCGCGCAGCACCAGCCGGCGGGCCTCGTCGCTGGTGGCGGGGCGATCGGTGCCGCCATAGGTGCTTTCGCACACCAGGTAATCGACCCCCGCCGGCCCCTCGGGATCCGGGTGCAGCAGCTTGAACGCGGGTCCGATGTCCCCCGAAAAGAGCAGCCGCATCGGTTCGCGCAGCCCCGGCACCGTCACCTCCAGTTCGACCGAGGCCGACCCCAGCATATGCCCTGCGTTCCAGAACCGGGCCTGCACGCCCGGCAGCACCGCCACCCAGTCGCCGTAGTCATGGCCCAGCATCTGCGCCATGGTGCGGTCCACGTCGTCGCCGTCGTAGATCGGCTCGACCCCGGCGGCATTCCAGCGCGCGTGACGGCGGTTCAGTTGCTGCACCTCCAGCGCCTGGATATGCGCCGAATCGGGCAGCATGACGCCGCACAGGCCCACCGTCGGGCGCGTGGCGTGGATCGCACCGCGATAGCCGTCGCGCACCAGCTTGGGCAACAGGCCCGAGTGGTCGATATGGGCGTGGGTCAGCACCACCGCGTCGATCCGGGCGGCGTCGAAGGGAAAGGGGCGGTAGTTCAGCTCTTTTTCGCTTTTCGAGCCCTGGAACATGCCGCAATCGACCAGCAGCGTGCCGGTGGCGGTCTCGAGCCGGTAGCACGAGCCCGTCACCGCATGCGCGGCACCGTGAAAGCTGAGGCGGGGAAAGGGGTTGGGCGACATGGGGCACCTCCGGTCTGGCGCCACTGTCGCGCCATCGGGGCGGGGGTGCAACGGAAAACCCCGGCGCGGGGCCGGGGTTCGGGGGGGTCAGTCGCGGCCGCGGAAGGGCTCGACGTATTGCAGGGCCATGTCCCAGGGGAAGAAGATCCAGGTGTCCTGGCTGACTCCGGTGATAAAGGTGTCGGTCTGCTTCTCGCCCTCGGGTTTGGCGTAGACGCAGGCGAAATGCGCCTTGGGGTAGAGTTTGCGCACCAGTTCCAGCGTCTTTCCGGTATCGACCAGGTCGTCCACGATCAGGATGCCCTCGCCGTCGCCCATCATCTCGGCGTTGGGGGCCTTGAGCACCTGGGCCTCGCGGCGCTGATCTTCCTTGCCGCCGCCCGCGTGATAGGATTTCACGCTGATCGTATCGACGGTGCGGATGTCCAGTTCGCGCGCCACGATCATCGCCGGGGCCATTCCGCCGCGCGTGATCGCCACCACCGCGCGCCAGTTGCCGTCATCGGGGCCGCGCCCTTGCAGCCGCCAGGCAAGCGCGCGCGCGTCGCGGTGCAGCTGGTCCCAACTGACGTGAAAGCCTTTCTCGTGGGGCAGGCGGTCGATCATGGCAACATCCCTCAGGTGGCGGGCCCCGCCCCGGTCCGGCCGGTGCGGGGAACGCGGTCGATCATGGTGGGTAGCCTGATATACCGCGCGCGCGCGCGATCAAGGGGAAATCCCGTCCCCCGCCAGGAAACGGCGCGCGCTCAGTCCTTGCGGCCGGTCACCACGTCGATATCCGGCGCGTCCACCGCCTTCATGCCGACGACATGGTAGCCTGCGTCCACGTGCAGGACCTCGCCCGTGGTGCCCGACCCCAGGTCGCTGAGCAGATAGAGCGCGGCCTTGCCGACCTCTTCCTGCGTCACGTTGCGCCGCAAGGGCGAGTTCAGCTCGTTCCACTTCATGATGTAGCGGAAATCGCCGATCCCCGAGGCCGCCAGCGTCTTGATCGGCCCGGCCGAGATCGCGTTGCAGCGGATGCCGTCCTTGCCCAGGTCTTCGGCAATATACATGACCGAGGCCTCGAGCGCGGCCTTGGCAATGCCCATCACATTGTAATGCGGCATGACCTGCTCGGCGCCGTAATAGGTCAGCGTCAGCAGCGATCCGCCCTGCGGCATCATCGCCGCCGCGCGCCTGGCGACGGCGGTGAAGGAATAGACCGAAATGTCCATCGTCATCAGGAAGTTCGCGTGCGAGGTGTCCACATAGCGGCCGCGCAGCTCGTTCTTGTCGGCGAATCCGATCGCATGGACCAGAAAGTCGATCGTGCCCCACTGCTCTTGCAACGCGGCGAACATCCCATCGACCGAGTCCATGTTCGAGACGTCGCATTCGAACAGCCGGGGCACCCCCAGTTGTTCGGCCAGCGGCACCACGCGTTTCTTCAGCGCCTCGCCCTGATAGCTGAACGCCAGCTCCGCGCCCTGCGAGGCCAACGCCTGGGCGATTCCCCAGGCAATGGATTTGTCGTTGGCGAGGCCCATGATGAGGCCCCGCTTGCCCTCCATAAGTCCTGCGGACATCGCGGTCTCCGGCGAATAGTTGACGTAGGGGCTAGCTTTAGGCCAAAGGCCCGGGTGCATCAAGGTCGCATGACGACGGCCCGCCCTTGCGCCGGGGGGCCGAAACCTGCCAGTGTCCGGTGTGAACCCGACGCGTCCCATGCAGGCCCGATCATGACAGACCCCTCTTCCGAACCGCAACGCACCGGGATCTTTGCGGGCGACGACCCGTTCGTTCTGGCCCGCGCCTGGCTGGCCGAGGCCGAGGA
The DNA here is from genome assembly GCA_020637515.1 of Rhodobacter sp. Taxonomy (NCBI): domain Bacteria; kingdom Pseudomonadati; phylum Pseudomonadota; class Alphaproteobacteria; order Rhodobacterales; genus Rhodobacter; species Rhodobacter sp. The sequence continues at coordinate 1,773,823 of JACKKG010000001.1, forward strand.
TAGCGAACCGAACGATCCCAATGCCATCGCGCTGTCCACGGTGGACGCGAACGGCCTGCCGAATGTCCGCATGGTGCTGCTGAAGGACATCGAATCGGACGGCGACGGCAAGGGCGCGTTCGTGTTCTACACGAACTATGGTTCCGCCAAGGCGCAAGAGATCGAGCAGGCCGGCAAGGCCGCCTTTGTGCTGCACTGGAAATCGTTGCGCCGCCAGATTCGGGTGCGCGGCACCGTCCAGCGCGAGGACGGACCCAAGGCCGACGCCTATTTTGCCAGCCGCTCGCTGCAATCGCGCCTGGGCGCCTGGGCGTCGCAGCAATCGCAGCCGCTGGCGTCGCGCGGAACGCTGATGGCCGAGGTCGCGAAGACGAGTTTGCGCTTTGGCACCAATCCCCCGCGCCCCCCGTTCTGGGGTGGTTACCGAATTTCGCCTCTCGAGATCGAGTTCTGGGCGGACGGCGCCTTCCGGTTGCATGACCGCTTCCGCTTTACGCGCGGTCACGAGGGGCAGCCCTGGAAAATCCTCCGTCTGAACCCGTGAAATTCGCGCTTCGTGAATGGTGAGCCCCTTGTCAACGCTGCAAAATGCGAAGATGTTAGGGCCTGGTTGGCGACATATCGGGTTGGGAATGCCGATGGTTGAGATTGAACGGGGCCTTCCGCGGGTTCGTGGAAGTGTCAAATGGTTCGATCCTTCAAAAGGATTTGGATTTATCGTGGCCGACAGTGGCGGCCCCGACATTTTGCTGCATGTGAATGCGCTGCGGAATTTCGGGCAGTCCTCGGTCTGCGATCGTGCGGGCATCGTGGTGAGCGTCCAGCAGACGCAGCGCGGTCTTCAGGCGGTCGAGGTGTTCGAGGTCACGCCTCCGGTTGACGAGGACGGCGAAACCGCGGGTCTGGTCGAGGACGAGGAAGCGCCCGGCGCCGGCCTGCCGCTGGAACCCGCCCGCGTCAAATGGTTCGACAAGGTCAAGGGATTCGGCTTTGCCAATGTCTTTGGTCGCTCCGAGGATGTGTTCATTCACATGGAAGTGTTGCGCCGGTCCGGCTTTGCCGAGCTACAACCGGGCGAGGCCGTGGGGCTGAGGATCACCGACGGGGAACGCGGCCGCATGGCGGTCGCCATCGCCTCGTGGGAGACGGCGTCGAACAGAAGGGACTGAACGGATGGTGCTGCGCAACGGTTTGGCCGGTCTGGTTCTGACCCTCGCGGCCCTCCTTCTGGGCGCACCGGCGGCGCAGGCGGCCGGGTGCAGCGACGATCACGTCCAGATTCGCGGCACGTTCGGTCAGGCTTCGTTCGCGGTCGAGATCGCCGACACCGATGGCGAGCGCGCGCTGGGCCTGATGAACCGCCCGTCCATGCCCCGATTTGCCGGCATGCTGTTCGTCTGGCCGACGCCGCAACACGCGGTGTTCTGGATGGAAAACACCCTGATCCCGCTGGACATGCTGTTCATTGACGCGCAGGGCGTCGTGCGCACCATCCACGAGAACGCCGTGCCCATGGACCGCACGCCCATCGACGGCGGCGAGGGCATTCAATATGTTCTCGAGATCAACGGCGGCATGGCGCATCGGCTGGGGCTGGTGCCGGGGGCCGAACTGCGCCACCCCGCCATTCCCCAGGGCAGCGCCGTCTGGCCCTGTTCCGAGTGATCGCCCCTTTTCAGCAACGCCCGGCTGGTCTATGACGCCCCCTGTCGGGGCGTGGCGCAGCCTGGTAGCGCGACGGTTTTGGGTACCGTAGGTCGTAGGTTCGAATCCTATCGCCCCGACCATCCTCTTGTTCAGGCGCGGCCAGATCGTTCCGGACCCCGTGCGACCTCCCGGGTCCGCAAAGGGATCGCCCCGGTCCCCGCGATCGTTGCAACGCATCGGACAGGGATGCGCCTGACGGACATCGGCACCTTGCGGATGACGTGTCGGGGTTCGAGGCATTGATGACCTCGGTTCCCCGGATCCGGGGGCAAGGGACGCGGCCGTGAGGGCCGGCCACCGTCAAACGGTCGATCGCCCGGCTGAGAAAGCCGAACGGCCGAGACTTCGGCTGCCCCCCTCTCACAACGCTGTTTGCCTGACCGGCCGCGCGCAAACCTTCGAGCGATTGGAACCGGGTGGCATCCGCGGACCGTGAGGGTTGGCAAGGTCGGCCTATTTGACTTGCGTGGTGAAAAGGCGAAACAACGCCAGCCACGCGTGCCACCGGTTCAGTCCGATCATGGCGTCGCGCATGGCCTGGGCATGCGGCTCGCCCTGGCGCGAAAATCCGTGGTGGCGCAGGGTGACCCGCGTTCCGGCCCCGCGCGCATCGAACGAGATGTCGATCAGGCTGGCCCGTGCCGGATCGGTTTCGGGCACCCATGGGCTGACGGTGGCGTCCATCTGCCAGCCCAGGCTCAACGCCCTTCCGGGTTCGGCGGACCGGGCCGTGCCCCAGGCCCTGCGCTCGCCAGTCCGCGTGACTTCGCCCCAAAGGCCGGCCTGCGTGTCGATGAACAGGGTGTCGAGATTCGCCTCGCCGCAAAAGCAATGCGCGCGTGGCCACCATTCGGCGAACCGGTGGACAAAGAACGCCCAGGCCCGGTCCGGCGAAACGGGCACATCGACGATGCGCGTGATCTCGTCGGGGTTCATGCCGCTCTCCACCAGGTTTCCAGTGTATCCCCCAGACCGTGTTCCGCCCGGAAACCCAGCTCTTGCGCGGCGGCCGACAAGTCGGTCGGCGCCGGGCGCAGATGCGGAAAGCCGGCGAACCCGCTCGGCGGGTGATCGGGAACCGATAGCGTGAAGGCCCCGAACCGCGACGCGATTTCCCGGGCCACGGCGTCCAGTGTCCAGGCTGTCGGATGGGCAATCGAATAGACCCCCTGCGCCGGGGCGTCGGCGTCGAGCGCGGCGATCATGGCACGCCCACAATCGCGGGGGTCGATGAACTCTTCGGTTCCGTCCCACCACAGGAACGGGTCGTCGAGCCTATGCGCGCCCCCGGCCCGCGCCGCCGCGATCAGCCGCGCCATCAGGCGACCAGGAACGCTGGTCGGCTGATCCGCCTCGCCGCCAACCACGGCGGCAAAACGCAGGGATACCGTGGAAAGCCCGTAGAGGTCGCGCCACAAGAGCGCCAGATGCTCGCAACTTTGCTTGGTCAGGGCATACAGGCTGCCGGGGCGATGGCTGACCAAGCCAAGGGCGGCATCTTCGGGGATCGGGTCGGGGCCCAGTGCGGGAAACCCGGCATAGACCACCGTTGCCGAACTGGCCTGCACGAACCGGCGAACCCCGGCCATATGCGCTGCGTCCAGCAGGCGCGCGGTGCCCATGATGTTGACCTCGAGCCCGCGCAGGGGGTCGGCCCGCAATCCCGTCGAAAGCACTGCGGCGGTATGAAGGACCCCGTCGATACCATGCAGCATGTCCTGCAACGGTGCGCGCAAGAGATCCGCCTCGATGAACGCGACACCCGGCAGCGACAGAACCGAGGGCGAAGGCGGGCGGATATCGACCAGCGTGCAGGCTTGCCCACGCGCGGACAGAAGACTGGCGCATTGCTGGCCGATCAGCCCCGCGCCAGTGATCAGGACTGGTTTCAAATGCCCAACCCACCTAGCGATTTGCCGCCATCGACGAACAGCGTCTGGCCGGTGACGAACGCCGCCTCGGGGCTGGCCAGCCAGACCACCGCCGAGGCGATCTCGGACGGATCGGCGGCACGGCCTGCGGGTTCCAGCTTGCTCCAGGCTTCGAACATTTCTTCGGGGGCCGAGCGGGTCATCGGGGTGTCGGTGAACCCGGGCGCAACCGAGTTCACGGTGATCCCGGTGCCGCGCAATTCCATCGCGAAGGCCCGGGTCAAACCGACCACCGCCGCTTTCGAGGCGACGTAATGTGCAAAGCGCGTGCCACCCAGGGCCCCACGCGACGAGATCGTCACGACCCGTCCGCCGGTGGTCATCCGCGCGATTCCTTCCTGAGCGGCGATGAAGGTGCCGATCAGGTTGACCTCCATCATCTTGCGAAAGTCGTCCTCGGTCAGATCCGCCAGCTTGCGGTCCCAGTAGACACCGGCAGCCGTAACAACCGTGTCGATCCGCTCTTCGGCATCCATGACGGCTTGAATCTGCCCGCGGTTGGTGGTGTCCGCGACAGCACCCAGCGCATCGATTCCTTCGGCGCGCAGGGATTCGGCGGCGGCGTCGATCTTGTTCTGATCGAGGTCCAGCAGGATCACCCGGTCCCCGGCCACGCCAAGTGCTCGGGCGATGGCAAAACCGATGCCCTGTCCAGCGCCAGTGACCAGCGACGTGCGTTTGGCTACCATGGCTCAGCCCTCCAGCGATTCCGAGACGACATGCGTCACGGTCCCTTGAAAGGGTGCCATGCCTGCCTTGATGCGGTCGCGCACCGCAGTGCGCACGGGGCTGGCCAGTGCGGCCTCCATGTCCGCCAGGGTTTCGAACAGCAGATCGAACTGCATATAAAGGGGCGGCGCGCCCTCGTCGGCCTGAACGAGCTTGCGCAGGGTCACGCCGCGAATGCCGGGATAGGTGCCGATTTCGGGCACCACGGCGTCGCGCATGTAGGCGTCGAAGGCGGGCTGATCGGCGGGGGCCACCGTGCCCAGCAACAAGGCAGATCTGAGGATCACGACGGGTCCTTTCCATGGGAATCGGGGGTCAGCAGCCGCGCCACCGCCTGCTCGGTCTTGCGCAGATGGGTGTTCATCAGCGCCACCGCCTGCGCGGTGTCGCGGCGCAGCACGGCCTCCATGATGGCGCGGTGTTCGGCGTTCACGTCGCGCACGTCCGCGGCAAGGTTGCGATAATTCAGCAGTCGCAACTTGCGATATCGTTCCGAATGGTCGGCCAGGTCGCGCCATATCTGCAACAGCCAATCCGACCCGGCAGCCGAGACCAGCGCGTAATGGAACTGACGGTGCTGCACCTCCCAGGCGGCGGCGGTGGCGCGGTCCTCGGGCGATTCCGGCAAGGGCGCGCGGGCCAGCAGATGCATGGCGCGCAGGATCTCGCCCTCCCATTCGGCATCGCCCCGCGCGATGGCCTTGGTCAGGCACAAGGCCTCGATCTCGCGGCGGGTCTGCATCAGGTCGTGCAGTTCGGCCAGCGTTACCGCGCGCACCCGGGCGCCGCGGTTCACCTCGTTGGTGACCATGCCCTCGCTTGCCAGGCGCATGAGCGCCTCGCGGATCGGCGTCAGCCCCAGGCTGTAGCGTTCGCGCAGGTCCGCCGCGCGCAGACGCTCGCCGGGAATCAGCGCGCCATGAAGGATCTCGTGCCTCAGGACGTCATAGGCGGATTGCGCGATTTTATCTGACATCTCAATTTATATGTTGACGGTTCGATTTTATGAAATCTACTGTATGTCACAGAATGAAAGCCGTCAAGCAACGACGGCAGGCGCCGCAGGAGATCGTTACCGTCATGACTAGCACAGACTTTCCTGACTGCCCCTGGGCGCTGGCCACCGTCGATTCGGCGACAGGACCGCTCGCCTGCCTTGAAACGGGTGGCAAACTCTATCGTCTGGCGCCCTCGCTGGCGCGGGTGGGGTGGACCGGCGCGGTCACCGGCACCGCGCTCTTCGACGACTGGTCCGCCGCCGAGAAAAGCCTCACGGCGGCGGCCGAACGGGTTGACCCGGCCGACCTTGTCGATCCGACCCTGAAACGCCTGGCGCCGGTCCTCTATCCCGGCAAGGTTCTGTGCGCCGGCGCGAACTATTACAACCACATGGCCGAGATGGGCTTTCCGGTCAAAGACAAGTCCACGCAGCGGCTGTTCTTCTTTTTCAAGCCGCCGCGCAATGCCGTGGTCGGCGAGGGGCCGACGGTCCACATGCCGCTTGATACGCAGGCCTTCGACTGGGAGGTCGAGCTGGCCGTGGTGATCGGCAAGCCGTGCCGCGCGGTCAGTGTGGACGAGGCGCTGGACCATGTTGCCGGCTACACGGTCGCGGTCGATTTCTGCGCGCGCGACCTGAACAAGGCGCCCGAGCAATTCTACAAGCTGGACTGGGTCGCGGGCAAGGCACAGGAAACCTGTTGCCCGTTGGGGCCGCGCTTCGTTCCGGCGTCGGCCTTTGCCGATCCGCAGGCGATCCGTCTGGGGTTGCGCGTCAACGGCGTGACCAAGCAGGACGACATCACCGGCGACATGATCTTTCCGATCGCCGAGCAACTGTCGATCCTGTCGCGGATCATGACCCTCGACCCGGGCGACGTGGTGCTGACCGGCACCCCGGCCGGGGTCGGCGCGGCCAGGCAGACCTTTCTGTCGGTTGGCGACCGGGTCGAGGCCTGGATCGACGGCATCGGCACTCTGACCACCACCATTCAACCCCCGAAAACGACCGCCGGCTAACGGCGGAGCCCCTTCGACAAGGAGACGACAGATGAGCCTTACCACTCTTTCCCGGCGCGCGATGCTCGCCATCACGGCGATCGGACTGGCCACCCTCCCGGCGCTGGCCCAGGCGCAAACCGTGCGTTTCTCGACCGCCGGACCTGCCGGGGATTTCCTCTATCGCGGGATGGAGATGATGGCCCAACACGTGGCCGACGCCAATGTCGGCCTGACGGTCGAGACCTACCCGGCCTCGTCGCTGTTCCGGCAGGGCACCGAGGTTCCGGCGATCCAGCGCGGCAACCTGGAAATGAGCACCATGGCCGCGCCCGAAATCTCGGCGCAGATCCCGTCCTGGGGGTTCCTGAGCCGCGCCTTCTTGTTTCGCGACTATGACCACATGATCGAGGTCATGTCCGGCCCGATCGGTCAGCAACTTGTGGCCGATGTCGCCGATCAGATGGGGATCGAGATCCTCGCCGTGGCCTATCTCGGCACGCGCCAGGTCGCGTTGCACCAGGCCCGCGACGTGCACAGCCCCGAGGATCTGCACGGCGTGCGCCTGCGGATGCCCGGCTCGCCCGAATGGCTGTTGCTGGGCGAATCGCTGGGGGTCGAACCGACGCCGATGGCTATGCCCGAGGTCTATGTCGCGCTTCAGACCGGCGCCATCGACGGCCAGGAAAACCCGCTGACGATCTTCAACGCCGCGCGGTTCTACGAAGTCAGCGAACAGGTCCTGCTGACCTCGCACATGGTGCAGCCGGTGTTCTACGCGATCTCCAAGCCCTTCTTCGACGCGCTCACCGCCGAGCAGCAGCAGGCGTTGCGTGAGGGCGCCCGGATCGGCGCGGGATGGAACAACGAGCAGCGTCGGGCCGACGAGGTGTCGGTCGCGGACCGCCTGGTCTCCGAGCGTGGCCTGCGCGTCGATGCCATCGATCTGGCGCCGTTCCGCGCCAATGCCGATCGCGTTTACGCAGCGTCGGATCTGGCGGCCGAGTGGAACACCGATCTGATGAACCAGATCCTGGGTCGATAAGCCTGTCATGGCCCGCATCCTGCTCACACTCCTTGCGGGTGCCCGAGTCGTCCGCCGCCTCTCCGAGGTGGCGGCGACCCTCGGGTTCGGCGCGCTCGCGGGCCTGCTCGCCTATACCGTCTGGCAACGCTACGTGATGGGCACCCCCTCGTCCTGGTCGGACGAGTTCGCGATGATCCTGTTTCTGTGGTTGATCTTTGGTGCCGCCGCGCTGGTGGTGCCTTACCGTGACCAGATCGCGGTCGGGTTGCTGGTCGATACGGTGCCCGCCCCCTGGCGCCGCTGGCTCGAGGTTTTGGGCGCAGCCCTGGCCGGGGCGATCTTGCTGGCGACGCTGCCGGTCACGATGGATTACATCGCCTTCCTGTGGCGCGAACGCACGCCGGCGCTGCGCTGGCGGCTGAACCACGTCTATTTGATCTTTGCCCTGTTCCAGGGCCTGATTGCCCTCGGCCTGCTCTTGCGCGCGTTGATCGGCCTGATCGGTCGCGCGACGCCCTTTGACGATCCGGCCCCTGCCAACATCGAGGACTGGATCGAATGAGCCCAGCTTTTGCCACGCTACTTGTCGTGCTCGTGACCCTGGTGCTGATGCGCATTCCGATCCCCTTCGCGATGATCTGCGCGGGCTTTGTCTATCTGTGGGTGGGCGGGCAGGACATGGGGCTGGTGGTCGATCAGGTGATGAACAGCCTGTTCAGTTCCTACGTGCTGCTGGCGGTTCCGATGTTCATTCTGGCCGCGAACATGATGAACGCCGGAACGATCTCGGAACGCCTGTGGCGCGCGGCCGATGCGATGGTGGGTCGTGCGCGGGGCGGGCTGGGCCATGTGAACGTCCTGGTCAGCATCGTGTTCTCGTCGATGTCCGGCAGCGCCGTCGCCGACGCCGCGGGGCCGGGCATGATGTCGATCCGCATGATGCAGAAGGTCGGCGGCTATCCAGGAGGGCTGGCGGTGGCGATCACCGCGGCCTCGGCGGTGATCGCGCCGATCATCCCGCCCTCGATTCCGATGGTGCTGTATGCGCTCAATTCGAACACCTCGGTCGGGGCGCTGTTCCTGGGCGGCATCGTCCCCGGCCTGCTGATGGGCCTGGCCTTGATGTTGACCATCGCGATCATCGCCCCGCGCATGGGTCTGCCGGCATCGGAGGCGATGAGCGGCGCGGAGATCCGCCGGGCATTGATCGCCGCGGTGCTGCCGATGACCCTGCCGATGATCCTGCTGGGCGGCATCTGGTCGGGGATCTTCACCCCGACCGAGGCCGCGGCCGTGGGCGCGATCTGGGCCTTTCTGCTTTCGGCGGTGGTCTATCGCGCGCTGGATCTCAAAGGGCTCTGGCAGGTGCTGCGGGTGTCGATGCAGAACGCCACCGTGGTCATGCTGCTGATCGCCGGGGCGTTCCTGATCAACTACGCCGTCACCGCCGAACGCCTGGACCGTGCGCTTGCCGACCTGATCCTGTCGCGGAACCTGTCGCCCTGGATGTTCCTGCTGATCGTCAATCTGGTGTTTCTGGCGCTGGGATGCCTGATCGACACCGGCACGCTGATCCTGGTCTTTGTGCCGCTGCTGATGCCCGCCGTCGCCGCGTTGGGTATCGACCCGGTGCATTTCGGCGTGCTCATCACCGTCAACATCATGATCGGACTGGTGACCCCGCCCTTTGGCCTGCTGCTTTTCGTTCTGGGTGGCCTGTCCAGGGTCGGAATGGGCGACACCGTGCGCTACCTCTGGCCGTTCCTGATCGCCCTCGTCCTCTGCCTCGGGGTCATCACCTACGTTCCCGCCGTCGTCCTGGCCCTGCCACACGCCTTTGGATTCTAGGGTCCGGTTTCGAACGGCTTCGCGCGCAGCCTCCCCGGCGCATCCGAGGTGCCGCCGTGACCCCAGTATCCCCTGGGCATAGGTGGCGACGGTCCACATCGACGCCTTGCCCGAGGCGCTGTCGCAAGCCCTTGCGCGCGCCGTCGCTCTGCCCGGTCTCGTCGAAAGCCCGCCGGATCGCGGGGCTCGATGGCTTCCGACCATGGCCGGGGCCGAACCTGTTGGAGCCGCCGGACGGTGTGTTGAAGGCTGGCCTTTGCAGCTAGGCGGCAGTGTGGTCAGCCGGCTTGAAATCGTCAGGTCCACGTCGCCAAGGTGTTCCGCCGCGTTGCGTGGTTTTTCGTCGCCGGCCGGGTCCGGATCGCGCTAGGGTGTTCGACACCCGGCCTCACCGCCTTCCTTCCCACCTTGTTTCAGGAGTTCCCATGCAGGACGCTGTCATCGTTTCGACCGCCCGGACGCCCATCGGTCGCGCTTTCCGGGGGGCCTTGAACGCCACCAAGTCGCCGACGCTGCTGGGCCACGCGATCCGTCACGCCGTGTCGCGCGCGGGTCTGGAAGGGCCCGAGATCGAGGATTCGATCATGGGCACCGTGCTGGCCGCCGGCACCGCCGGCATGAACCTGGCGCGAAATGCGGGCTTTGCCGGCGGGTTGCCGGTGTCGGTTCCGGCGCAGACCATCGACCGGCAATGCGCCTCGGGCCTGATGGCGGTGGCGATCGCTGCCGGGATGATCCGCTCCGAGGGGCGCAAGATCGTGCTGGCGGGCGGGCAGGACAGCATCAGCCTGGTGCAAGGGCCGTATTTCGACGCGGTGACGGCGGCGCGCGATGCGAATGTGACGGCGCAGGTCGAGCACGCCTATATGCCGATGCTGCAAACGGCCGAGTTCGTGGCGCGGAAATACGGCATCAGCCGCGAGGTGCAGGACGAATTCGCGCTGGTCTCGCAGCAGCGCACGGCCGCCGCGCAGGCCGGCGGGCGGCTTGATGCCGAGATCGTGCCGATCACCACGCAAATGGCCGTCAGGGACAAGGCCACGGGCGAGGTCTCGCACAAGGAGGTGACGCTGGCCCGCGACGAGGGAAACCGCCCGGAAACGACGCTGGACTCGCTGCAATCGCTGGCCCCGGTGATCGAGGGCGGATGCGTCACGGCGGGCAACGCCAGTCAGTTGTCGGACGGCGCCAGCGCGCTGGTGATGATGGCGGCGGACGAGGCGAACGCGCGCGGGCTGGCGCCGCTGGGCATCTATCGCGGGATGGCGGTCGCGGGCTGCGCGCCCGAGGAGATGGGCATCGGCCCGATCCATGCGATTCCGAAACTCCTGGCGCAGCACGGGCTCAAGGTCTCGGATATCGGCCTTTGGGAGCTGAACGAGGCCTTTGCCTGCCAGGCGCTCTATTGCCGCGATCACCTGGGCATCGACCCCGCGATCTACAACGTCAACGGCGGCGCGATTTCCATTGGTCACCCCTATGGCATGACCGGCGCGCGGCTGACCGGCCATGCGCTGATCGAGGCCAAGCGCCGGGGCGCGCGCTATGCCGTGGTGTCGATGTGCGTGGGCGGCGGCATGGGCGCCGCGGCGCTGTTCGAGACCGCCTGACGGCTTGGCCGACCCGGCAAGCGCGCCGCCGGCGTATTCCGTCGGCGGCGTGCCGGAACCGACCCAGGGCCGTCAGTGGGCAACCGCGACCGGGTGCGGCGCGGTTCAGGGCAGGATCATCAGCCTCCCTCGCGAGACGCGGCCCTGCTCGACCATCGTCTGGGCCTCGGCGGCGCGCTCCAGCGGCAGGCGCTCGGCGATCTGGGCGCTCAGGCGGCCGTCGGCGGCCCGCGTCAGGACCTCGGCCACGGCCTGGGCGTCGTCGCGAATTCCGGCGTTCACCACGCGCACGCCAAAGTCGCGGGCGCGATCCACGATCGGGGCGGCGTTCAGCCAGACCAGCAGCCCCCCCGGCGCCAGCAGCGGATAGCAGGCCGCGTGCACCGCGCCGCCCATCAGATCGAACGCCACGCCCTGCGGCGGCAGATCGCCCGGCGCGGGCCGGTCATAGGCGATCACCCGCGCCGCGCCCAGCCCCCGCACATAATCGGCATTCGCGGCGCGACAGGTGGCGGTGACCTCGGCGCCCCGGGCGGCCGCCAGTTGCACGATCAGCCCGCCGACCGCCCCCGCCCCGGCCTGGACCAGGACCCGCGTTCCGGGGCCGACCTCGGGCGCGCGCGACAGCGCAATCCAGGCCGAGAGCCCGGCGTTGACCAGCGCCCCGGCCTCGATCAGATCCAACGCCGCGGGGATCGGCACGCACAGCGCATCGGGCACGGCGATGGCCTCGGCATGGGTGCCGGCGCGCCCGGCCGGCGGGGCCATGACGGCGACCCGGTCGCCCGGTGCGAACCGCGCGACGCCCGGACCGCAGGCAATCACGGTTCCCGCCCCGTCCCGCCCCGGGATCTTGGGGAAATCCAGCGTGAAATGCTGCGCCAGCAGGCCCGCGCGCAGCTTCCAGTCCAGCGGGGTCACGCTGGCCGCCGCCAGCCGCACCAGCACCTCGCCCGGTCCGGGGTCCGGCAAGGCCACGGTTTGGATCCGGATCACATCCGCCGGTCCATGGCGGTCATAAAGGGCGGCGCGCATGGTCGTCATAGGGTCTTTCCCGAGGTTTGTTGCGCCGACAGGGCGACAAGAATATCCATGAACCGCCGCAGCGTCGGGGACACTTCGCCGGTGCGGTGGACAAGGCACAGCTCCAGCCAGACGTCCAGATCGTGCACCCGCAACAGGTGCACGCCCGCCGGGGGCCGGTGCCTTTGCATGGAATTGGTCAGCCCGATCCCGGTCCCGGCACTGACCAGGGCCAGAATCTCGGTGTCCGATTCCAGTTCGGTCAGATAATGCGGGGTGACACCGCATTCGCGAAAACGGGTGTGCACCTCGTCAAAGAACTTTGGGCTGGATTTGCGCATGAAGCCGATCATCGGCTGGCCCCTCAGATCGGTCACGCTGACCACCTTCTTGTCCGCCAGCGGCGAATCGAAGGGCACCGCCAGGACGATTTCGTGCCGGTCCACGGGGATCACTGTCAGGTCCTCGGTTCCGGTCGCGTTGTAGACCAGCGCCGCGTCGCGTTCCTCGCGCCGGAGCGCGGCAATCTGCAACGAGGTCTGCATCGCCGCAAGGCTGAGGTCCACATCGGGATGCGCGGCGCGGAACTGCCGCAGCGCGTCGGGGATCAGCCCGTGCCAGGCAACGGCCTCGATGAAGCCCAGCCGCAACGTGCCGCGCTGCCCTTCGGCGGCGGCGCGCGCGGCCTCGGCGGCTTGCGCAAGCTGGTGCAGGACGCCCCGGGAATGATCCAGAAACACCCGCCCCGCCGGGGTCAGCCGCACGCCGCGTGGCAGGCGCTCGAACAGCGGCACGCGCAATTCGGCCTCAAGCAGTTTCATCTGCCGCGACAGCGCGGGTTGGGCGATGCGCAGACGCTGCGAGGCCCGGCCGAAATGCTCGAGCTCGGCGATGGCAACGAAATACTGAATCTGTCTCACTTCCATGCGTTTTGATAGCAAAACGGCATCAATCAATCAATCATTTTGAATTGGAAATATTGCCCGGTTCGGCGGAACCCTTTGCAGAGCGCAAGTGGAGATTCCCGTGTCAGAGTGTTCGTCCCCAGCCCACCTCTTTGCTGCGACCGCGCAGCGCAGGCCGGACCTGGTCTTCGCGCTGGCCCCGGCCTCGGCGCGGTTGCCCTGGGCCCCCGAGGGCTTTCGCCTGACATATGGCGCGGCCGAGGCACAGGTTGCCCGGCTGCGGGCGGCCTATGCGGCGGCGGGATACGGACACGGTTCGCGCGTGGCGCTGATGCTCGAGAACCGGCCCGAGATGCTGCTTCACTGGATGGCGCTGAACGGGTTGGGGGCGTCGATCGTGCCCCTGAACGGTGACATGCGCCCCGAGGAACTGCGCCACCAGATGGCCGTATCGCAGGCCGAACTGGTGATCGCGGCGCCGGGATTCGAGGGGCTGCTGGCGCAGGGCCTGCCGCGGGATCTGCCGGTGGCGGGGATGGACGAAACGCCGCCCCGGTCCCGCCAGCCGCGCGCGCCGGGCGGTGGGGCCCTGGACGACGAATCGGCGCTGCTTTTCACCTCGGGCAGCACCGGCAAGCCCAAGGCCTGCATCCTGTCGAACGGCTATTTCCTGCAACTTGCCGACTGGTATGTGACCATGCCGGGCTGCGCCGCCATGACCCCGGATACCGAGATCAGCCTGACGCCGCTGCCCTTTTTCCACATGAATGCGCTGGGGTGCACCGCGCTTGGCATGATCCGGATCGGGGGCGCCATTGTGCCGCTGGACCGGTTCCACCCCGATCGCTGGTGGGCCTCGATCGCGGACAGCGGCGCGACCATCGTGCATGCGCTCGGCGTGATTCCGGCCATTGCGCTGCAACGCCCGGCGTCGGCCGATGACCGCCGTCACAAGGCCCGCTTCACCTTTGCCCCGGGTGTCGATCCGGTGCAGCGCGCCGCCTTTGAGGATCGGTTCGGCATGACCATCGTGGACGGTTGGGCGATGACCGAAACCGGCGGCGCCGCGATCACCGACACGGCCGGATTGCCCGCGATCCCGGGCGGCCGCTGCATCGGCGCGCCCCGCGCCGGAATGGAGTGGCGGATCGTCGATGAGGCCGGGCGCAACCTGCCGGTAGGCGAGGCCGGCGAACTGGTGGTCCGGACCGCGGGCCCCGAGCCGCGGAGCGGGTTCTTTTCGGGCTATCTGGGCGATGAAACCGCGACCGAATCCGCCTGGACAGAGGGCTGGTTCCACACCGGCGACGTGATGCGCGCCGATGCGCAGGGGCTTCTCTATTTCGTCGATCGGCGCAAAAGCATCATCCGCCGGTCCGGCGAGAACATCTCGGCGCTCGAGGTCGAGCAGGCGTTGCTGGCCGATCCCAGCGTCGAAACCGCCGCTGTCACCCCCGTGACGGATGCGCTGCGCGAGGAAGAGGTTTTTGCCTTTGTTGTCGCCGGGACCGGCTTTGATCCCGACGCGCTGCTGTCCCGGCTGGCGCAGCGGCTGTCCTACCACAAGCTGCCCGGCTGGCTGATGTGCGTCACGGAACTGCCCGTCAGCGCGACGCAGAAGCTCCAGCGTGGCGAAATCCGCGCCCTGGCGCAGGCTGCCGTGGCCAATGGCCAGGCGCTGGACCTGCGCCGCGCCAAGGGCACCCAACGCAAGAAACCATGAGGATACCCTGATGACCCCTGACAAGATCCTGTACGAGGCGACCGTCACCGCGACCGGAGGGCGCGCGGGCCGGGTCGAGGCCAGCGACGGCAGCCTGTCGATGGCGCTGAGCGTGCCCAAGTCCCTTGGCGGGCCGGGTGGCGAGGGCTCGAACCCCGAGCAGCTTTTCGCGGCCGGCTATGCCGCCTGCTTCATGGGCGCGGTCGCGCTGGTCGGGCGTCAGCGCAAGCTTGCGATCCCCGCCGAGTCCACCGTGACGGCCACGGTCGGCATCGGTCCCGTGGATCCCGGCTATGCCCTGGCCGTCGAACTTGCGGTGCATCTGCCCGGTCTGGACCGCCAGACGGCGATCGAGGTCGTGGACGGCGCGCATCAACGGTGCCCCTATTCCCACGCGACGCGGGGCAATGTCGCCGTCAAGCTGACGGTGGTCTGAATGGCAGGCCCGCGCGGCTATGACGGGATTGTTCTGGCGGTGCCGGTCACGGTGCCGTCGGTCAAGAACGCACCCAAATCCACCCAGTGGTGGATCGGTCGCGCGCTGGCCGGGCTGGCGCAAGGGTCGGGCCTCTCGCACAAGGTCTTTGACGGGCTCTCGGTTGCCAGCTTTTCGCTGGCCCCGGATACCACGATCGGCCTGACGCAGCACTTCGGCCTGTCGCCGCGCTATATCGACTTTCAACCGCTGGGCGGCATGTCGGGTATCGCGGCGCTGCGCCGCGCGGCGCGGGCGGTGCAGGCGGGCGACGCCGAGATCGTCGCCTGTATCGGCGCCGATGCGAACGGGCCGCAGAGCTTTCGTCGCTCGCTCGAGAACTTCTCGCGCTCGGCCCAGGATGCGGTCTATCCCTATGGCGCGGGCGGGCCGAATGTGAACTTTTCGCTGATCGCCCAGGCGTTCATGGCCGAAACGGGGCTGACGCGCGCGGATTTCGGCCGCATCGCCGTGGCGCAGCGCGGCAATGGGCAGCTCAATCCTCTGGCGCTGATCAAGGGCGCGCTGACGCTCGATGCCTATCTGGACGCCCGTCCCATCGCGCCGCCGATCCATCTGTTCGACTGCGTGATGCCCTGCGCCGGGGCCGAGGCCTTTCTGGTGCTGCGCGAAGAGACCGCCAGGGCGCAGGGCCTGCCGTTTGTCCGGCTGACCGCGTCGATCGAACGCCACAACGCCTTTCCGGCCGACACGGTGATGCTGCGTGGTGGCTGGGCGCGCGATGTTGACAGCCTGTGGGCGCAGGCGGGGGTCGAACCGGGCGCGGTCGATCTGGTCCAGACCTATGACGATTATCCCTTTGTCAGTGCCATGCAGTTCGCCGATCTGGGTTTTTGTGACCGCAAGGATCTGGCCGAGTTCATTCACGGCCATGATTTCGGCGTCGCCGGATCGTTGCCGCACAACACCTCGGGCGGGCAGTTGTCCTGCGGGCAGGCGGGGTGTGCGGGCGGATATCTGGGGCTGGTCGAGTCGATCCGCCAACTGACCGGGCAGGCCGGCGCGCGACAAGTGGCGCGGGCCCGGCGCGCGCTGGTATCGGGCTTTGGCATGATCGTGTTCGACCGCGGGCTGGGCTCGGGCGCCGCAATCCTGGAGGCCGCATGACCGATCCGTCGCACACCAGTCCGACCCGCGCCAGGGCCAATCCTCTGCGGCGCACCCGGCGGCCCCTGTTGCCGCCCGACGCGCGCAGCCGCGCGGCGCATCTGCTGACCGCCGCGGCCGCTCGGGGGCGCTTTGATCTGCCCTGTTGCAGGGGCTGCGGCCGCTTCGTCTGGCCAATCCCCGAGGCCTGCCCCGATTGCCTGTCCGAGATCGCCACGGCGCCCGCGCCGCGCGGGGCGCGCGTGATCTCGATCACCACCGCCGAGATGCCCGCCGACACCTATTTCCGCGAACGCGCCCCCTGGCGCGTCGGTCTGGTGACGCTGGACTGCGGCCCTCAGGCGATCGTCCACATGCACCCCGACGCGGTGCCCGGCCAGGACGTTCGGCTGACCCTCATGCTCGACCGCGCGGGGCAGGCCGTTCTGCACGCCGCCCCGAAAGGAGCCGCCATGCAGGCCGATCCGCAATACCGCGAGATGACCGCCGACCCCGCCGCGCGCCGGGTGCTGATTACGGATGCGCGCCACCTCGCCGCGCTGCCGCTGGCCCGCGCGCTGATCCAGGCCGGGGCCCATTCGGTCCATCTGGGCGTCCCCGAGGCGTGGAAACCCCTGCCGACGCGCGCCGCGTTCGAGGCGATCGCCGGCGTGCGTCTGGTTGATCTGGACATCACCTCGGACCGCTCGGTCACCGATCTGGCCGCGGATCTGGCCGGCAAGGTCGAGATCCTGGTCAACACCGCCGACCTGCCGCGTCCGGGCGGGCTGCTGGGCCCCGCGGCGCAGGTGCAGGCCCGCGAGATGTCCGAGGTGATCGCGCAAGGTTTGATGCGGCTGGCCCGCGCCTTTGGCCCGGCCATGGCCGGACGCGGTGCCGATGGTCCCCACGGCGCTGCCGCCTGGGTCAACCTGCTGTCGGTCTTTGGTCGCGCGACACCGCCGGGTTGGGCGGGCTACGGCGCCGCCCACGCCGCCGCGCTGTCGCTGTCGCAGGTGCTGCGCGCCGAACTGGGCGCGGGCGGGGTGCGGCTTGTCACCGTGCTGACCGGCCCGACAGACGACGACTGGTTCCAGACCCTGGGCGCGCCCCGCGTCACCGGCCCGGCGCTGGCCAATGCCATCCTGAAGGCCCTGCGCGAGGGGCTCGAGGAGGTTGCCGTGGGCGATGTCGCCCTCGATCTGATCGCCCGGCTCGAGGAAAACCCGAAGGCCGTGGAACGGGACCTGGCGCGGGGGAGCCTGTCATGACGCGTGTTCTGGAAACCCTGGCCCGGGCGCTGAGCGGCGGCGGCGTGCGGATCGTCGATCTGACGCAGACCCTGCGCGACGATTTCCCCACCATCGTCCTGCCGCCCGAGTTCGCTCCGTCCGCCCCGATCCGTATCGAGCGTGTGTCGCATTACGATGCCGCCGGGCCATCGTGGTACTGGAACAACCTGTCCTTTGGCGAACATTCGGGCACCCATTTCGACGCGCCCGCGCATTGGTTCACCGGCCGCGACCGGCCCCTCGGCACCGTGGACACGATGCCCTGCGCGCATATGGTGGCGCCGGCGTGCGTGATCGACTGTTCGGACGGGGCCGCGCTGGACGACGATTTCCTGCTGACCCGCCCGATGATCGAGGCCTGGGAGGACCGGCACGGGGCGATTCCCGCCGGCAGTTGGGTGCTGATGCGCACCGACTGGTCGGCCCGATCGGGCGCCGCCTATGCGGGGCTGCGCGACGATGGTGCCCATACGCCCGGCCCCGACGCCGAAGCGATTCGGCATCTGGTCCATGCGCGTGGTATTCTGGGCTTTGGCACCGAGACCATTGGCACGGATGCGGGGCAGGGCGGGCATTTCGAACCGCCCTATCCCGCCCACCACTATCTGCACGGCGCCGGCCGCTACGGGCTGCAATGCCTGACCAACCTTCATCTGCTGCCGCCCAAGGGCGCGATGCTGATGACCGCGCCGCTCAAGGTTCACGAGGGATCGGGCAGCCCGTTGCGCGTGCTTGCTCTGGTAGAGGGAGAGGACGAATGAAGATCTGGTGGCAAAGCTTTATCGATTCGCAGACGAGCGAAGCCTATATCGCGCGGCTGACGACCTATTTGAACACCATCGCCAGCCCGGGCACCACGGTCGAGGTGCACGGCATCACGCCGCCGGATCGCGGCTTTTCGCGACTGTCCGAGTTTCGCTGCGCGATCAGCGCCATCAACAACGGGATCGAGGCCGCCGAGCGTGGCTATGACGCCGTCGTCATGGGTCATTTCCAGGACCCGGGCCTTTACGAGCTGAAATCCGCGGTCGCGATTCCGGTGATCGGCACGGGCGAGGCGACGCTGCATCTGGCCGCGCAATACGGTCGGCACCTGGGCTTGGTAACGCTGGACGATGTGTATCGCGCGATGCACCGCGAGCAGGCCGATCTCTACGGGTTGGGCGGCCGCGTTACGCATGTAGCCGGGCTCAATGTCGAACCGTCGGATTTTTCGGCGGCTTTTGCGGGCGACGATGCGGCCCAGGCGCGCATGATTGCCGCGCTGCGCGCGGTCGCCGAGCCGATGGTGGCGGGCGGCGCGGATGTCATCATCCCGGCGGGGGTGTTGCCCGGGTTGCTGGTCAGCGCCGAATTCGGGCTGCGGATCGGTCACGCGCCGGTGGTGAACTGCGCGGCGGTGGCGCTCATGCAGGCCGAGATGCAGGTGCGTCTGCGCGCGCTCAACGGGTTGGACCTGGCCGGCGGCGGCTATTGCGCTCGCGCCCCGGCGAACGCCGTGGCCGATTTCCGCGCGCTGGCCGCCCGGGGCGTGGGGCAGTGACGCGCGCTGCCTCGCCTGCGGCCCTGCTGGCGCAGCAGGCGCAGGTCTTTGGCGCGTCTGCGCTGTTCGTGATCCCCGCCGCCGTCGCAGACCTTTGGGGCGAGGCGCGCCGGACCTGGACCTATGCCGAGGCACAGGCCCAGGTCGAAACCCTGCGCGCGGCGTATCGCGCGGCGGGTTTCGGCCCCGGTCACCGCGTGGCGCTGCTGCTGGAAAACCGGCCCGCGCATTTCCTGCACTGGCTGGCGCTGAACGGGTTGGGGGTCTGCGTGGTCCCGCTGAACCCGGACGCGGCAGCGGACGAACTGGCGTGGATCCTGGCGCATTCCGATGCCGGTCTGATCGTCACCTTGTCGCAGCGACGGGACCAGGTCGCGGGCCTGGGGGTGCCGGTCCTGCTGGACGGCGATACCCCGCCCGCGGTGCCCGCGGCTGGCGATGGCGGCCAGCATTGCGCGCTGATCTACACCTCGGGAACCTCGGGCAGGCCCAAGGGGTGCCAGTTGTCCGACGCCTATTTCATGGCCTGGGCCGACTGGTATCTGGCGCAGCCCGAGCCGATCGCGCTGCGCCCCGGGCGCGAACGGCTGCTGACCCCGATGCCGTGCTTTCACGTCAACGCGATGGGCAACAGTTTCATGGGGATGCTGGCCAGCGGCGGGGCGCAGATCATCGTCGATCGCTTTCATCCGCGCCAATGGTGGGACACCGCGATCGAGACGGGGGCAACCTGTTTCCACTATCTCGGCGTCATGCCCGCGATGCTGCTCAACCTGCCGCCGGCGCCGCATGACCGGGCGCACGGGCTGCGGTTCGGGTCTGGCGGCGGCGTCCACCCCGACAACCACGCGGCGTTCGAAGCGCGCTTTGGCGTGCCTCTGATCGAAGGTTGGGCGATGACCGAGACCGGCGGCGCCTGCATCCTCTCGTCGTTGCCCGGTCCGCGCCATGTCGGCACCCGCTGCATCGGCCGCGCCGACCGACCCGGCCCGAAGATGGAGGTGCGCCTGATCGACGGGCTGGACCGCGAGCTTGTCGGCGAGGGCGAAGGCGAGATGTGCGTGCGCGCGGCGGGCCCGGACCCGACCGCCGGGCTGTTCAGCGGGTATCTGAAGGACCCGGTCGCCACCGACGCCGCCTGGCAGGACGGTTGGCTGCGCACCGGCGACGTGGTGCGGCGCGGCCCGGACGGCGCGCTGCATTTCGTGGACCGGCGGCGCAACGTGATCCGCCGCTCGGGCGAGAATATCGCCGCGCTCGAGGTCGAGGGCGTCCTGGCCAGCCACCCCGACGTGGCGCAGGTCGTGGTCGTGGCGCTGCCGGACCCGGTGCGCGAGGAAGAGGTGATGGCCGTCGTCGTCCCCCAGGCCGGGACCGAGGGCGGCGCGCTGGCCCGGGCGCTTTTCGCGCATTGCGCGGACAAGCTGGCCTATTTCAAGGTGCCCGGTCTGGTGATGTTCCGCGACGCGCTGCCGGTGACCAGCACGCAGAAGATGCGTCGCGTCAGCGCCACGGCCTTTGCCGCGAACCCTCTGACCGACCCACGCGCGCATGATTTCCGCGCCGAAAAGCAGGGCCTGCGACGTCAGACCACGCCTGCCCACGCCCCAGCAGAGGAGGATCGCGTCGACCCCTGACACGACATGAGATGACCTGACCCACCGGCACGATACGGCGGTCGTCAAGCAAGACCGGAACCCCCGGGACACCGCCCTGTCCGACAGAACCAACACGGAGTCACACCATGAAGTTCCTTTATTCCGCGGCGCTCGCCGCAACCCTCGCCTTGACCGCGCAGACCGCGGTGGCCGAGGACGTGATCAACGCCGTCCACTTCACGCCGGCCTCGACCGATTTCTCGCAAGAGTTCCTGCGCTTCGTCGAAGCGGTGAACACCCGTGGCGAAGGCATCGTCCGGATCGACGTGCGCGGCGGACCCGAAGTGATCCCCAGCCCGCAGCTTGGCACCGCCCAGCAATCGGGCCTGATCGACATGATCCACAACCCCGCCGGCCTGTATCTTGAGCTGGTGCCCGAGGGCGAGGTGCTGTCGGCCGGGTCGGTCTCGCCGATGGAAGCGCGCGAGAACGGCGGCTGGGATCTTCTGTCGTCGATCTACCAGGAAAAGGCCAACGCGCGGCTGATCGCGCATCTCGATGCCTCGGCCGGGTTCCATATCTGGACTGTGGACGAGCCGCAGCTCGATGCCGACGGGATGATCGATTTCTCGGGGTTGGTGCTGCGTGCCTCGCCGCTCTATCGCACCTTCTTCGAGACGCTGGGCGCGACCTTCGTCATCCTGCCCGGGTCCGAGGTCTACACCTCGCTCGAGCGGGGCGTGATCAACGGCCTTGCCTATCCGGCGCTGGGCTATCACGCGTTTGGCTGGGACCGTTTTACCCGCTACCGGGTCGATCCGTCCTTTTTCCGGATGGACGTGCTGATCTCGATGAACAACGATGCGTTCGAGGCCCTCTCGCCCGAGGCGCAGCAGATCATCCTGGAGACCGGTCGCGAGTTCGAGCGCACCAGCTACGAGGAAACCGCCGCCCTGGCCGAACGTCTGCGGCAGGAGATGGTGGATCTTGGCCAGCAGGTCGTCGAGATGACCGGCGAGGGCCGCGCGCGGTTCCTCGAGACCGCGGCCAATGCCTCGTGGCAGCGGATGGAAGCGCGTGATCCGACCCATGTGGCCGAACTGCGCGCGCTCTTCCAGTAAGCGTTCCGGGGCGCGCCCTGCGCAAAGGGCGCGCCCCGACTCACCTGGCCGTGCTATACGGTGCAAAGGTGTCGAGGGAAGCGAATGAAAACCATATTTGACCTGTCCGGCCGGCTTTGCTGGGTCTTGTCGGTCATCGCGCGGGCCCTGATCGGCCTGCTTGTGCTGATCGTCGTTGCCGATGTCGCCGTGCGCAATTTCGGGTTCAGACCGTTGAGCTGGGCGGTGAACAGCTCGGAATTGCTGCTGCTCTACATCACGTTTTTTTCCATTCCCTGGTTGGTGCGCAACAAAGGGCATGTGTTCGTGAGCTTCCTGCGCATCGCGCTGTCGGACGCCGGAAAGCGCGTGCTGGCCAGGATCGTGTATCTGGGGTGCGTGGCGCTCTGTCTCTACCTGGGTTGGGTCGCACTGACATCGATGCAGCTGGCGATTGCGCGCAACACCTATGAAATGCGCAACTTCGACATCCCCAAATGGGTGATCTTCGCGCCGATGACGCTGGCCTTCTTCCTGGCCGCGCTGGAATGGCTGCGCTTCGCACTGGGGTTCGACGATTACTACGACAGCGACCCGCTGGCGAACGGGGGACACTGAGACATGGACTGGCTCTATCCGTTTTCCTTTCTCATCGGCTCGATTCTGGTGCTGATGGGGCTGGGCCTGCCGGTGGCCTTTGCGTTCTTCGCCACCAACATCGCCGGCCTGTTCCTGTTCTTCGGCGGCGCGCGCGGCGTGACGCAGATGGTCTCCAACTTCTCGGATGCGATCACCACCTACGCGCTGGCGCCGCTGCCGATGTTCCTGGTCATGGGCAGCCTGTTCTTTCGCTCGGGCCTGGGCGAGAGGGTCATTCAGGCGCTCGATCTGGCGGTCGGCAATCTGCGGGGGCGCTTGTCGCTGGTCACGCTGGGCGCGGGTGCCGTCTTTGCCGCGCTGTCCGGTTCAAGCCTGGCGAACGCCGGGATGATGGGCAGCCTGATGGCGCCCGAGATGCTGAAACGCAACTACAAGCCGCACATGGCCTATGGCCCGATCCTGGGCGCGGGCAGTCTGGCCGTGGTCATCCCGCCTTCGGCGCTGGCGGTGCTGCTTGGGTCGCTGGCCGAAATCAACGTGGGCGCGCTGCTGATCGCGGGGATCATCCCCGGCCTGATCCTGATGGTGCTGTTCGTCGGGCTCATCTTCGTGCAGACCGGCATCGACCCCGAGGCCGCCCCGCAATACCCGGTGCCCCAGGTCAGCGGCTGGACCAAGCTGCGGGCCGTGTCCCTGAACATCCTGCCGATGAGCTTTCTGGTCTTTTGCGTGGTTGGCACGATCATCCTGGGCATTGCCACCCCCACCGAAAGCGCCGCCCTGGGCTGCATGGGCGTCGTCGTGCTGCTGCTGGTCTATCGCAAGTTCAGCTGGGCCGTGATCTGGCGATCGCTGGACGACGCGATGAAGGTCACGGCGATGACCTTCCTCATCATCACCGCCTCGACCACCTTCAGCCAGATCTTCGCGTTTTCGGGGGCGTCGAACGGGTTCATCAGCACGATCACGGGAATCGACCTGGGGCCCTATGGCGTGTTGCTGATGATGATCGTCGTGATCCTGGTGCTGGGGATGTTCATGGACCAGGTGTCGATGATGCTGATCACCATTCCGCTGTTCATGCCCATCGCGCAGCTCTATCACTTCGACCCGGTCTGGTTCGGCCTGATGCTGCTGCTGGCCTTCGAGGTCGGGTTCGTCACGCCGCCCTTTGGCCTGCTGCTGTATATCGTGCTGGGCGTGGCGCCCGCGGGAACGTCGCTGCGCACCATCGCGCTGTCGGCGGCGCCCTATGTCTGCCTGACGCTGTTCCTGATCTTCCTGATCGCCATGGTGCCGCAACTGGCGCTGTTCCTGCCCAACATGATGGCGCCATGACATGAGCTTTGCCCTGGCGCTGTTCTATCACCCTGAGCCCGGCCACGAGGCACCGCCGGACGGGGCCGCGCTGCGGTCCCGGCTGGCGCAACTCGGGGGGTTGCAGGACGCCCTGATCTTCACACCGGCGGCCGCGCAGGATCGCTATGTGGATGACGGGCCGCCGCCGATGCTGGGCCTGCAACTGCATTTCGCCCGGCTCGAGGACCTCGAGGCCGCCGCCTGCGCTGGTGGCGAGGTGCAGGGTCTGGCGGGGCTGGCGGACCGCGCGCAACCGCGCGTCACCGCGCAGGCGTTCTGGCGGCGGCGTTGGCCCGTGCCCGCGCCCTGGGCGCCGGGCAGGACCCCGCCGCGCAGCTGTTCCTACGTGGTGCATTACCCCGGACCGGCCCGCGACCCCAACGCCTGGCATTCGCATTACATGGCGTCGCACCCGCCGTTGTTTCAGCAGATGCCGGGCATTCGCGGCATCGAGATCCTGACTCCGGTGGACTGGGTCAGCGGATTGCCGTTTGAAAAGACCGGCTACCTGCAACGCAACCGGGTCGAATTCGATACGCCGCAGATGTTGCAGGCGGCGCTGCAATCCCCGGTGCGCGACGCGCTGCGCGCGGATTATCACAACTTTCCACCCTACGAGGGGGGCGCGGCGCATTTCCCGATGTGGACCGAACGTTTCAGCCCCGCGGGCTGAGGCGGGTGGCGGAATCGCGATGGCCGGGACAGGGGGCGCGAGGCGTGGTCAGGCCCGTTCCAGGGCCTGGATGATCTGCCCGAAATCGTCCGCCTTGAGCGAGGCGCCGCCGACCAGCGCGCCGTCCACATTGGCGATGGCGAAAATGTCAGACGCATTCGCGGGGTTCACCGACCCGCCATAAAGCAACATCGTTGCGGCGTCGGGCACCGCGCGGCGCAGGAAATCGTGCACTTCCGCGATCTGGTCCCGGTCGGGCGTGCGGCCGGTGCCGATCGCCCAGACGGGTTCATAGGCGATGACGGTGTTCGACGCGGTGGCGCCGTCGGGCAGGGACCCGGCCAATTGCGCGCCGATCACGCCCAGGGTTTCACCGGCGTCACGCTGGGCCTCGGTCTCGCCCAGGCAGACCACCGCGACCAGCCCGACCTGCCAGGCGGCGCGGACCTTGGCCGCCACGTCGGCGTCGGTTTCGCCGTGGTCCGCCCGCCGTTCCGAATGGCCCACGATCACATGCGACGCGCCCGCGTCGGCCAGCATGGCGGCCGCGATATCGCCGGTGTGCGCGCCTTTGGGCGCGGCGTGGCAATCCTGCCCGCCCAGCGCCACGGCGCTGCCTTTCAGGGCCTCGGCCATCGGCGCCAGCAAGGTCGCGGGCGGACAGAGCAGCACCCCCACCGAGGGCGCGGGATGCGCGGCGGCCAGCGCGCGCGCCTCGTCGAGATGGGCGCGCAGCCCGTTCATCTTCCAGTTGCCGGCGGCGAGTTTGCGTCTGCTCATGGACCTCTCCCTGTCTTTCCCCCGTGTTACCGCGCCACCCCCCTCAGGCCAAGCCCGCAACGCGTCGAACCCTTGTTCGAAGCCCCTTGCTGCGGTATCGAGACGCACGAACCAGCACGAGGATTGACCCATGCCGCACTATCGTTCCCGTCGATCCACCCACGGGCGCAACATGGCCGGGGCGCGCGGCCTCTGGCGCGCGACCGGCATGACCGACAGCGACTTCGGCAAACCGATCATCGCCGTCGTGAACTCGTTCACGCAATTCGTCCCGGGGCATGTCCACCTCAAGGACCTGGGCCAGATGGTCGCCCGCGAGATCGAGGCGGCCGGCGGCGTGGCCAAGGAATTCAACACGATCGCGGTGGATGACGGCATCGCCATGGGGCACGACGGGATGCTCTATTCGCTGCCCTCGCGCGAATTGATCGCCGACAGCGTGGAATACATGGTCAACGCCCATTGCGCCGACGCGATGGTCTGCATCTCGAACTGCGACAAGATCACGCCCGGCATGATGATGGCGGCGATGCGCCTGAACATTCCGACGATCTTCGTTTCGGGCGGCCCGATGGAGGCCGGAAAGGTCCAGATCGGCGATCTGGTGAAATCGGTGGACCTGATCGACGCGATGATCGTCGCCGCCGACGACAGCTATTCCGACGAACAGGTCGATGCGTTCGAACAGAACGCCTGCCCGACCTGCGGGTCGTGTTCGGGGATGTTCACCGCCAATTCGATGAACTGCCTGGCCGAGGCGATGGGCCTGGCGCTGCCGGGCAACGGGTCGATGCTGGCGACCCACGCCGACCGCAAGGCGATCTTCCTGGAGGCCGGGCGCCGCATCGTCGAGATCACCAAGGCGCATTACGAGCGCGACGAACCCGGCTATCTGCCGCGCGAGGTCGCGAGTTTCGAGGCCTTTGAGAACGCGATGTCGCTGGACATCGCCATGGGCGGTTCGACGAACACCGTGCTGCACCTTCTGGCCATCGCCTACGAGGGCAAGGTCAACTTCACCATGGACGACATCGACCGGCTCAGCCGCAAGGTGCCGGTGCTGTGCAAGGTGGCGCCCTCGGTCGCCGACGTCCATATGGAAGATGTGCACCGCGCCGGCGGGATCATGGGCATCCTGGGCGAGATGTATCGCGGCGGACTCTTGCATGGCCACGCGCGCACGGTGCATTCGGCCACCATGGCCGAGGCCCTTGCGAAATGGGACATCAAGACCGCGAACGATCCCAAGGTGGACGAATTCTACCGCGCGGCCCCCGGGGGGGTGCGCACCACCCAGGCGTTCAGCACCGAAAACCGCTACAAGACGCTGGATGCCGACCGCACCAAGGGCGTGATCCGCACGGTCGAAAACGCGTTTTCAAAGGATGGCGGCCTGGCGGTGCTGTTCGGGAACATCGCCGAGAACGGCTGCATCGTGAAGACGGCGGGCGTGGACGATTCGATCCTGAAATTCTCGGGCACGGCCAAGGTCTATGAATCGCAGGACGCGGCGGTGAACGGCATCCTGACGGGCAAGGTCGCGGCCGGCGAGGTCGTGGTGATCCGCTACGAGGGGCCGCAGGGCGGTCCGGGGATGCAGGAGATGCTGTATCCCACCAGCTACCTGAAATCGAAAGGGCTGGGCAAGGCCTGCGCGCTCCTGACCGACGGGCGGTTCTCGGGGGGGACCTCGGGGCTGTCGATCGGCCATGTGTCGCCCGAGGCGGCCGAGGGCGGCCTGATCGGTCTGGTCGAGACCGGCGACCGCATCGACATCGACATCCCGAACCGCACCATCCACCTGGCGGTCGATGACGCCACGCTTGAGGCGCGGCGCGCGGCGAAGGGCGCCTTGCCCTGGAAACCGGCCGAAATCCGCAAGCGTGCGGTGTCCACCGCGCTCAAGGCCTATGCGATGCTGGCATCCTCGGCCGCCAAGGGCGGCGTGCGTATCCTGCCGGGTGACGAGTGAGCCCTGCATCGGGGCGCCCGCGGGGCGCCCCCATCGCCCGGGGAACGCGCGGCGCGTCCCGCTTGGCGCCGCCCGCCCGCCCCATGCATCGGGCGAGCCTGCCCATGATCCGCCGTCTGGCCCCCTAGTTGGTCCTCTGTCTCTGGTCGGTGCCCGCGCTGGCGCAAACCGTCCAGCACCCGATGATGCACAGCCACGGCGCCGATGGCACGGGGCATGACGAGGTGACGATGCCGGGGCTTCGCGGCCGCGGCGCGACGCCTGCGGAAAGCGCCGATCTGGCGGTGATGTTCCGCAACTACCAGACCTTGACCCGCGGGGTCGTGGAACGGCCCAACGGCATCCGCACGCTCACCCGCGCCGCCGACCCCGCGGTGATGGAGGCGCTGACGCGCCATGTCGCGGGGATGATCCAGCGCGTCGCGGAGGGCCGCGATCCGCAGATCGTGATCCAGAGCCCGACACTGGACATCTTCTTTGCCCGCCCCGGCGCGATCACAACCGATATCGCGATGACCGACGCGGGGATCGTCGTCACCCAGACTTCGACCGATCGCGACATCGTTGCCGCGCTGCACACCCACGCGGCCGAGGTCAGCGACATGGCCGCGCGCGGCATGCAGGCGGTGCACGAGCGCCTGATGCGCGACGCCGGGCATCAGGTCGCGCGCGCGCCCTTCTTTGTGCGCAAAATATCCCGGGGGTCCGGGGGCTGGCCCCCGGCGGCGTCAACCCGCGCCTACTCGGCCGCTTTCGAGGCGTCCATCCGCGCCTTCAGCGTTTCGACGTCGTCGAACTTGACGCTTTCGCCGCAACCGCAGGCTTCGGACACGTTCGGGTTGCGGAACTTGAAGCCGCTCTCCAGCAGCCCGGTCTCATAGTCGATCTCGGTGCCGAACAGGAACATCTGCGCCATCGGCGCGATAAGGACGCGGGCCTCGCCCTGTTCGATCACCGCTTCATGCGGTTCGACCGATTGGGCAAAGTCCATGGTATATTCCATGCCCGCGCAGCCGCCCTTCTTGACGCCGATGCGCAGACCCATCGTGCCGCCCTTGGCCATGAGCCGCGCGATATGGCGCTCGGCGGCGGGGGTCAGGGTCACGGGGGATTTTCCCGGAATGCCGAACATGGTGCTTACATGAACCCCAGTTCCAGGCGGGCCTCGTCGGACATCATGTCCATGCCCCATTGCGGATCAAAGGTCATCTCGACCTCGACATCCTGGACGCCGGGCACGATGCTGACGGCGTCCGAAACCCAGCCCGGCATCTCGCCCGCGACGGGGCACCCCGGGGCCGTCAGGGTCATGACGATATGCACCACCGACCGGTCGTCAATGGCGATCGTGTAGACCAGTCCCAGATCATAGATGTTGACCGGAATTTCCGGGTCAAAGACCGTCCGGCAGGCATCGACCACGCTGTCATAGAGCGGATGCTCGGTCGTCGAGGGGGCGATCAGCGGGGTGCCTTCGGCGGCATTGGTGGCAGGCGAGGCGTCCATACGTCCCTCATTCAATTCCTGAGCGAAGATATAAGATTATGCCTGCGGTGCGTAAAGGGGGCGGGGGCAGATTCCCCTCAGCGGCGGTTTTCGTCCAGGAAATGGCGCACCATGACGGGGGTTGCCAGCGCATAGGCGGCCTCGAGCGGCAGCGCCAGATGGGCGGACAGGCAGGCCCGCCCGTCGCGGATCGGCGCCGCGTTGCGCTGCGCCAGGCCCTGGGCCACCTCGGTGACGCGCGCGCCCAGGGCGTCCCGCGGCACGACCTCGTTCACCAGTCCGACACGCAGGGCCCAGTCCGCGCCCCGGTCCTCGCCCGTCAGCAGCAGTTCGTTCACCGCCTTGCGCCCGATCGCGCGCGACACGGCGACGGCCGGCGTGGTGCAGAACCCGCCGTTGCGCACGCCGGGCAGGCAGACCGTGGCGGTGTCGGCGGCATAGGCAAGGTCGCAGGCGGCGACCAGTTGCAGACCGGCGGCGGTGGCGATCCCTTCGAACTGCGCGATGACCGGCACGGGGCATTGGGCGACGGCCAGCATCAGCGCGGCGCAGGCATCGAACAGGGCGGTCAGATAGGCCGCGCCCCGGTCGGGGTCAGCGCGGTGGCGGGCGATCTCCTTGAGATCGTGACCGGCGCAAAAGATCCGCCCGGGTCCGTGGATCACGATCACCCGCGCCTCCGGCACATCGAGCGCCCCGTGCAGGGCGCGGATCATGGGCAGGGACAGCGGATGCGCGACCCCGTTGCCCAGCGTGAGGGTCAGGACGCCGGCGTCCAGCGCAGAGGAGACGAGATCGGTCATCGCGGCAGGATGCGACGGGACAGGCCGCTCTGGCAAGAGGGCGCGGCGCGCGCTAAAGGGGCAGGCGAAAGAGAGGCCCTGCATGAGCGAACGCTTTTCCTTTACCCTGAACGCGACCGATGGCGCGGCGCGCACCGGCGTCATCCACACGCCCCGCGGCGAGATCCGGACGCCGGCCTTCATGCCGGTCGGCACGGCCGGCACGGTCAAGGCGATGATGCCCGAAAGCGTGCGCGCGACCGGCGCGGATATCCTGCTGGGAAACACCTATCACCTGATGCTGCGGCCCACGGCCGAGCGCATCCATGCCCTGGGCGGGCTGCACCGCTTCATGAACTGGGAGCGCCCGATCCTGACCGATTCGGGCGGGTTCCAGGTGATGTCGCTATCCAGCCTGCGCAAGCTGACGGAAGAGGGCGTGCGCTTTTCCAGCCATATCGACGGCTCGAAACACTGGCTGACGCCCGAACGCTCGATGGAGATCCAGCGCCTGCTGGGTTCGGACATCGTCATGGCGTTTGACGAATGCCCCGCGCTTCCCGCCGATGAAAAGCGCGTGGCCGAATCGATGCGCCTGTCGATGCGCTGGGCGCAGCGTTCGCGCGATGCCTTTGGCGACCGGCCCGGCCACGCCCTGTTCGGGATCATGCAGGGCGGCGTCACGCCCGAGCTGCGCGCCGAAAGCGCCGAGGCGCTGGTGAAGATCGGTTTTGACGGCTATGCCGTCGGCGGTCTCGCGGTGGGCGAGGGGCAGGCGGCGATGTTCGGTGTGCTCGATTACGCGCCCGGCCAGCTGCCCGCCGACAAACCGCGTTACCTGATGGGGGTGGGCAAGCCCGACGATATCGTGGGCGCCGTGGAACGCGGCATCGACATGATGGATTGTGTGCTGCCGTCCCGGTCGGGGCGGACGGGGCAGGGCTGGACGCGGCGGGGCGCGGTCAACCTGAAGAATGCGCGCCACCGCGACGATCCCCGGCCGCTGGATGCCGATTGCACCTGCCCGGCCTGCCGGAACTACGCGCGCGCCTATCTGCATCACGTGGTTCGCGCCGACGAGATCATCGGCTCGATGCTGCTGACCTGGCATAATCTGCACTATTTCCAGACGTTGATGCAGGGCCTGCGGGACGCGATCCGGGATCATCGGTTGGCGGCCTTCGTGGCCGAGTTTCACGCGCTGAGGGCCGAGGGCGATATCGAACCGCTGTGAGCGCGGGCCGGCCCGTCGCGGCGGGTCACATCCGCCGGATGCGCAGCCGGGTCAGACGGTTTTCCATCCGTTCCACCACCGCGAAGCGGAAGCCGTGGAACTGGAACACCTGCCCGGCCTCGGGGATTGCCTGCGCTTCGTGGATCACCAGGCCGGCGACGGTGTTCGCCTCGTCGTCGGGCAGGGTCCAGTCCATCGCGCGGTTCAGGTCGCGGATCGTCATCGCGCCGTCGATCTCGATCGCGCCCGAGTCGAGCCGCGTGATCGGGTCTTCGGTCGGCAGGTCATGCTCGTCCACGATTTCGCCGACGATCTCTTCCAGGATGTCTTCGAGCGTGATCAACCCCAAAAGCGCGCCGTATTCATCGATCACCAGCGCGAAATGGCGCCGTTGTTGCAGGAATTGCTGCATCTGTTCATCGAGCGGCGTGGTGTCGGGCACGAAATAGGGCGCCCGCGCGACGCTGAGGATGTCCAGCGTCTCGATTGCGCCGAAATGCCCGCCGGCCTCGGCGACCAGTCGGTGAACCTCGCGCATCAGGTCGCGGGAATGGATCACCCCGACGATGTTCTCGGGTTCGTCGCGCCAGGCCGGCAGGCGCGAGTGCGGCGAGTTTACCGACTGGGCGATGATCTCGGCCACCGGGGCGTCGATGTTCACGGTCTCGAGCTGCGAGCGGTGCAGCATCACCTCCTCGACCGTGCGGGTGGACAGGTCCAGCGCCCCCAGCAGGCGGTCGCGGTCCTCCTTGTCCACGGTGCCTTCCTGGTGGCCCAGGGCCAGCGTGCCGGCAATTTCCTCATGGTAGGACAGCACCGCGCTGTCGGGGTCGGTGCGCACGCCCACCAACGCCAGGATGCCGCGCACCAACATGCGCACCGCGCTGACCACGGGGGCAAAGACCAGGACGATCAGCCGGATCGGCGGCGCCACGCGCGCCGCGGCGGTTTCCGGGTTGGTGATGGCGTAGGTCTTGGGCAGGACCTCGGCAAAGACCAGGACCAGCACGGTCATGATGAGCGTCGCCAGCGCGACCCCCGAATCGCCGAATAGCCGCGTGAACAGCGCCGTCGCCAACGATGCCGACAGGATGTTCACCAGGTTGTTGCCCAGCAGCACCGAGCCGATCAACCGCTCGCTGTCTTCGGTCACGTTGAGCGCGGCTTGCGCGCCCTTCGATCCCTTGTCCGCCTGCGCCCGCAGCTTTGCCCGGGACGAGGCCGTCAGCGCGGTTTCGCTGCCCGAGAAAAAGGCGGACAGGATCAGAAGCGCCAGGATCGCGGCGCTGGTGGTCCAGAATGCGGTGTCGAAAGTGGTCATGGCTCACTCGGTGGGATGGTGCGCCAAGATAGGGGTGCCGGGGTCGCCTGCACAAGGGTCGCGGCGGTATCGGCAACGACAATGCCCCGCGGCCGGCGGCAGCGGGGCGTCAGGTCGGGCGCGGAACGGTGGGGATCAGCCGCCCCAGGTGCGGACCGGGCCGCAATCGACATGCGTGAAATTCGAGCGCGAGTAACGGCCAACGCCGCCGGCATTGCACGCCAGCGCCGCGCGGGCGATCTGGCTGACCGAGCGGTTGTCGAGCCGCACGTCGGCCGCCTGGCCGACCATGTGCCGCGAATTGCGCGCGACACCGCTGGAGCGGCGGCGCAGCATGGCATTGGTTTCGGGCGACCGGTAGCCCGACAGCAGCATGTACGGTTCGCTCACGTCCAGAATGTTGTGCGTGGCGGCCAGAATGTCCAGCGTTCGGGTGTCGATGCGGTGGCTGCGGTCGATGCGCCAGTCGCGGAAGAACTGGTCCACTTCGGTCAGGACCTCGGGGATATACTCGCCATCGACCCAGTAGATGGCATCCAGGCGTTCGCCGGTCCGGCCCGAATACATCTTCAGGCGGCGGATGTCGCCGGCGCCACGGTTGAAGGCAAAGGCCTTGGACATGCGCGGGGCGGCGGTGATGGCGGTCGCGGCAAAGATGCCCAGCAGGGCGCGCCGCGAAAATCCGGGATTAGCGGAGGTCGACATTCTGGTTCTGTCCCATCCCAATACTGCGTTCGAGCCGTTGAGGCCTTGCTTCATCACGGTTTCCCTTCTGGGTCTTGCGCCCGGGCCGTGGGCCTGATGGCAAACCGATCATGAAGATTTTCGTCTTCTGATGCGTCTATGCCACAACAAGCCGCTTGGCCCAAGCACGGAGTCGGTGATCGGGGCGGTCCAACGGCAAAATAGGCGGGAATTCGCTGAAAATGCGTTAAGCGCCCTCTTTCCCGGGCCTTTCCAGGATCTTGCAAGGCAAAGCTCATGCAATTTCGGGGACGAATCGCGGCCTGTGGCGGTGCGTTGCGTCGGGCGTTCCCGCGTGGGTTGCGGCGCGCGGGGCGAGCCGGTGGAATTTGCCGAGCGACAAAGGGAATCGCGGGCTGTCGCAATTGTGAATCGACCTGCTTTCTGCGATCTTGGCACAATTCCGTGATTGTTCGTGAACCTTTGGGCAGGTTCGCGCGACTCACGGGCATCAGACACAGACCTTGACGGAGGCCGGAGATGAGGATTGCGGGACGGATGGCGCCAGGACTGCGCGCGGCGGTCATGGCGGTTGCTCTCGGGGTGACCGCTGTCGCGCCGGCGGCGCTGTTGGGGCCGGGGCAGGCCCTCGCGCAAACCTTTCCGGCGTTTCGACAGGCGCTGGCCGAAGGCGCGGCCGAAAACAGCGCGCTGGCCGCCTATTACCGCGAGAACGGCTTTCAGCCGATCTGGACCGGGGCCCAGGACGCGGCGCGGCGCACCGCGCTGGTCTCGGCGCTGAGCCGCGCGGCCGAGCATGGCCTGCCCGTGGCGCGCTATGACCTGCCCGGTCTGCTGGCGGCTTTCAACGGCGTCGAGACCGAGCGCGACCGCGGCCTGGTCGAGGCGCGCGCCTCGCTGACGTTCCTGCAATACGCGCGCGACATCCATTCGGGCGTGCTGGAACCCTCGACCATCATTCCCGACATCGTGCGCCAGCTTCCGCGTCCCGATCCGACGCAGTTGATGCATGATTTCGTCAACGCCGAGCCGGTCAGCTTCATGCGCAACCTGGCGCCGTCGTCGCCCGAATACGTGCGCCTCTACCGTGCCAAGCACGACCTCGAGACGCAGATCGCCCAGGGCGGCTGGGGGCCGCATGTCCAGGCCGGATCGCTTGCGCCCGGCGACCGTGGCCCGGCGGTGGTGCAACTGCGCAACCGTCTGATCGCCATGGGTTTCCTGCCGCGCAGCCCGTCGGCGCAATATGACGCGCGGATGCAGGCGGCGGTGCTGGAGTTCCAGAATTCCGTCGGCATCGAGGCCGACGGCGTCGCCGGTTCGGACACCATCCGCCAGATCAACGTCGATCCCGAGGACCGCCTGCGGCCGATCGTCGTGGCGATGGAGCGCGAACGCTGGCTGAACATTCCGCGCGGCGACCGGCACGTCTGGGTGAACCTGGTGGATTTTGTCGCCCGCATCGTCGATTTCGACCACGTCACCTTTGAAACCCGTGCGGTGGTCGGCGCGCGCGGCACCCAGACGCCGGAATTCTCGGACGTCATGGAATACATCGAGATCAACCCCGACTGGACCTTGCCGCGGTCGATCGTCGGCGAATACTGGGGCGCTCTGACCTCGGGCGGGGCGCAGCACCTGCAACTGATCGACAACCGCGGCAACGTCGTGCCGCGCGAATATGTGGACATCGGCGCCTATTCGCCCACCACGCTGCCGTTCGAGGTGCGCCAGCCCCCGGGGCCGGGCAACCCGTTGGGCGAGGTCAAGTTCCTGTTCCCCAACCCCTACGCGATCTATCTGCACGACACGCCCTCGCGGTCGCTGTTCGGCCGCCCGGTGCGGGCGTTCTCGCACGGGTGCATCCGCCTGCAACGGCCGCGCGACTTCGCCTTCGAGATCCTGCGCCCGCAAGAGCCGGACCCCCAGCGTTTCTACATGTCGGTGCTGAACTCGGGCCGGCAGACCCAGGTCAACCTGGTGACGCCGATCCCGGTGCATCTGGTCTACCGGACGGCGTATACCTCGGTCGATGGGCGCATGAACTACCGCGATGACGTCTATGGACGTGACGCGCGTCTTTATGACGCCCTGATCAGTGCCGGGGTGGAAGTGGGCGCCTGAGCACGCTACATCGGTCGGGCGTCGAACCCGTCGCCCGACCGGAGGTTTCCCATGCAGCACCGCGTTTCCGATATCGCCGCCGCGCTGGGCGCGCGGTTCGAGGGCGTGGGCGACCTGACCGTCACCGCCGCCGCCGAGCCGAGCGTGGCCGGGCCGTTCGATCTGGCCCTGGCCATGGCGCCCCGCTATGCCGAGGGGCTGTCGCAAGGCCGGGCCCGCGCCGCGATCCTTTGGGAAGGCGCGGATTGGCGCGCGCTGGGGCTCGAGGCGGCGATCTTTGCCCCGCGCCCGCGGCTGGCGATGGCGGTCCTGACCCGCAGTTTCGATCCCGGTCCGGTGCTTGCCCCCGGCATCCACCCCAGCGCGGTGATCGACACCTCGGCCCAGATCGGCCCGGGCGCGGCGATCGGCCCCTTTGTGGTGATCGGCGCCGACGCGCGGATCGGCCCCGAGGCGCGCATCGCCGATCACGTCAGCATCGGCGCGGGGGTGCAGATCGGGGCGCGGGCCCTGATCCTGTCCGGGGTGCGGATCGGTGCGCGGGTGCGGATCGGCGACGATTTCATCGCCCAGCCCGGGTGCGTGATCGGCGGCGACGGGTTCAGTTTCGTGACCGAGGATCGCTCGCGCGTCGAAGAGGCGCGCCAGTCGCTGGGCCAAAACGCCGAAGCCGCGCACCAGGCCTGGTTGCGGATACATTCGCTGGGCGCCGTGCGTATCGGCGACAATGTCGAGGTGGGCGCGAATTCGA
Organism: Rhodobacter sp.; assembly: GCA_020637515.1. NCBI lineage: Bacteria > Pseudomonadati > Pseudomonadota > Alphaproteobacteria > Rhodobacterales > Rhodobacter > Rhodobacter sp. Next base: position 1,809,246 of record JACKKG010000001.1, read on the forward strand.
CCATCGACCGGGGCACGATTCGCGATACCGTGATCGGCCGGGGCACCAAGATCGACAACCTTGTGCAGGTCGGTCACAACGTCATCGTGGGCGAGGATTGCCTGCTGTGCGGGCAGGTCGGCATCGCCGGCTCGACCCGGATCGGCAACCATGTCGTGTTGGGCGGGCAGGCCGGGGTGGTGGACAACATCTCTGTCGGCGACGGCGTGGTCGCGGCGGCGGGCACGCTGATCACGTCGAACGCGCCGGCCGGGCGGATGCTGATGGGCTCGCCCGCCGTTCGCATGGACCAGAATGTCGAGATATACAAAGCCCAGCGGCGACTGCCGAGAATCCTTGCGCAATTCGCCGAGCTTCAGAAAACTGTCAAGAACCTGGTGGAGAAGGGTGCGGGTGGCGAATCCTGACCAGGAGCAGACGGAATGGACGGCGCATATTTGACCGCAAGCGACAATCTCGACAGCCGGGTGATCGCGATCCTGGCGGCGCAGGCCCTGCGGGAGCCCTCGGGGTTGACCGCCGGAACCACGCTGGAAAGCCTGGGCATAGACAGCCTGGGCCTGGCCGAGATCATTTTTGCCATCGAGGAAACCTTTGACGTGACCGTGCCTTTCAACGCCAACGAACCCGAGGGCGAACTGCTGGACCTGCGCACGGTCGGGTCGGTCTGCGCCGCGGTCACGGCCCTGGTTCGCGATCAGAAGGATTGAGATGACGCGGCGCGTGGCGATCACCGGGGCGGGGACAGTCAACGCGCTATCGGCCGACGTGCCGGGCACTTTCGCGGCGCTGGCCGACGGACGGGTGGCGATCGGCCCCCTGGATTTCCCCGATGTCGAGCGGCTGAGCATCCGCATCGGCGCGCCGGTGCGGGACTGGCAGCCCGAAACCCTGTTCACCCGCCAGGAGCTGGCGCTCTATGACCGGGCGGTGCAATTCGCGGTCGAGGCGGGGGGCCAGGCCGTGGCGCAAGCCGGTCTCGTGCTGACCGAGGGCGAGGCGTTGCGCGCCGGCGTGGTCATGGGCACCGGCGGCGGCGGCTACACGACCATCGACGACGCCTATCGCGCGGTGCATGTCGAGGGCAAGAACCGCGTCCACCCCTTTACCGTGCCGCGCCTGATGCATCCGGCGGCGGCGGCGCATCTGGCGATGCGGCACGGGCTCAAGGGTCCGGCGTTCACCGTATCGACTGCCTGCGCCTCGTCCAACCACGCGATGGGGCTGGCGTTCCAGATGGTGCGTTCGGGCGCGGCGCCGGTGATGCTGACCGGCGGCGCCGAGGCGACCTTGTGCTTTGGCGGGCTCAAGGCCTGGGAAGGGTTGCGCGTCATGTCGCCCGACGGCTGCCGTCCCTTTTGCGCCAGCCGCAACGGCATGGTGCAGGGCGAGGGGGCCGCGGTCTTCGTGTTCGAGGACTGGGACCGCGCGACCCGGCGCGGCGCGGCGATTCTGGCCGAGGTGACGGGCTTTGCCATGACCTCGGACGCCTCGGACATCGTGCTGCCCGATCCCGATGGCGCGGTGCGGGCGATGCGCGGCGCCCTGGCCGATGCCGGGCAGGGCGCCGAGGGCGTCGGCTACATCAACGCCCATGGCACCGGCACCGCGGTCAACGACCGGGGCGAGGTCCAGGCGATCCGCACGGTGTTCGGCGATGCGCCGCCGCCGGTGTCCTCGACCAAGTCGATGCACGGGCATCTGCTGGGCGGGGCGGGGGCGGTCGAATTGCTGGCGGTGTTGATGGCGCTGGGCGATGGGGTCATCGCGCCGACCGCCGGCTGGCGCCAGGCCGATCCCGATTGCGCCATCGACATGGTCCCCAATGACGCGCGCCGCGCCCGGGTGGACGCGGCGCTGTCGAACGCCTTTGCGTTCGGCGGCCTGAATGCCTGCCTGGCGGTGCGGCGGGCCTAGTTGTTCTGCGACCGCTGCGCGGCGGCAGCGTTCGACAGGCGCGTCTGAAGATCCTCGTAGGCGGCGGTGAAGCCCGACAGCGAGACGGTCAGCGACACCTCCTGATCCACCGCGACGAAGGGGCGCATCAGCAAGGTCGCGTTCGATCCCGCCTTCATCGCGTCCACTTCGTCGGCCGACAGGCCCATACGGACCAGGCAGCCCACGACGGAACACACGCGGAAGGGTTCGACGCGGATCTGTTCGTCGGCGGGACGGTCGCCGATATACCAGGCCAGCCCCGCCGGCAGGAAGGTTTCGAGCGGCGTGGTCACCGACGCCCCGGCCGAGAACTCGGCCCCGAGGGGCAGTGCAGCGATGCTGATCTCGGCCGTGGGCGAGCCCTGGGCGTCGTTCAGAAGCTGATACATCTCGCAGGCGCCGGTGGGGCCGTTGGCCTCTTCCGGGGGGCAGATGATCTGCCACGAGCCATGGGTCGCGGCGACAAAGGGTTGCGGCGCGGCGGGTTGCGACTGCGCCGGCGCCGGGGTCTGGGCGGGCGCGGCGGACCCGCTGTCCTGCGCCATTGCCGACGAAGCGGCGAGCAGCGCAGCCGTGGCCAGACCCGGAAGCAAGGCAAAACGAAGCGTCATGAACATGTCCTCTGAAACGGTTCGGTCGGCAGCGGGTTAGCACGAACCCGCGCCCAAGTCAGGTGAAATCCGCGTCACCGGCGGCGCGCCGCCCATGGTCGGCGCAGGTCAGCCAACGCGATCCCGGGGGCGTTTCAGGGCCGGCCCGGGGCCGGTCGCACCTGCTGCGAACCGCATCGTCGCGGGCAAAAGCGAAAGGGGCCCGCAAGCTGGACCCCTTTCGACTTTTTTGCTCCCTGTCGGACTGGCCGACTTATGGGTTCGGACGCTAGGGGCAAATTTGCGATGCGTCAACAGGAAATCACCAAAACGCGAGTGCGCCCCCGCTTCGCCCCGCAAGTCGCTGAAACGGGGTCATTTCTCGGGCAGGGCGGCGTTTCTTGCGGCACTGTCGAAAGGGTCAGGCCGCTTTCGGGCGCATGGCCAGCCAGATCAGCGCACCGCCGGCCAGCACCAGGAACGGCAGCATGGCCAGGTTGACCATCTGCCAGCCGGTCTGCACGTCCGAACCCGAGCAATTCATCAACTGCCCCGAGCTGATCGACGCCACGGTCACCCCGCCGAAGACGATCGCATCGTTCACGCCCTGGATGCGCCCGCGCTCGACCCCGGTGTGGGCGCGCGCCAGCATCGTCGTGCCGCCGATGAAGCCAAAGTTCCAGCCGATGCCCAGCAGGATCAGCGCCACGAAGAAGTGTTGCAGGTCCAGACCGCTCATCGCCACGGCGCCGGCGCCGGCCAGGATCACCAGTCCCAGCGCGACGATCTTTTCCACGCCGAACCGCGCGATCAGGTGGCCCGTGAAGAACGACGGCGCATACATGGCCAGCACGTGCGCAGAGACGATGTCGGCCGCGTTCGAGGTCTGGTATCCGCAGCCCACGACCGCCAGCGGGGTCGAGGTCATCACCAGGTTCATCAGCGCGTAGCTGACGGTCGCGCAGATGATGGCGACCACGATCACCGGTTCGCGCAGCAGTTCGCCGCGGCTGCGACCCTCGATCGGGGCGTCACGCGACACCTGTTGCGGCATGGGAATGTCGAGGAAGGCGAACAGCCAGACGCCGACCAGGTTGACCGCGATCACCCCGAAATAGGTGCCCAGAAACGGGATCACCATCGCGTCCGAGGTCACCTTGACCAGTTGCGGCCCGATGATCGCGCTGAGCAACCCGCCGGCCATGACGTAGCTGATCGCCTTGGGCTTGAACGCGTCCGAGGCGGTGTCCGTCGCGGCGAAACGGTAGAACCCCTGCGCCGACATGTAGACGCCCGTGAACAGCGCGGCGATGACGAACATCCAGAACGAATGGTTCAACAGTCCGAAGGCCGCGATGATGGCACCGAAGCAGCCCGCCGCCGAGCCCAGGACAAAGCCCGCGCGCCGCCCGCGGCGCTGCATGAAGGCCGACATCGGCGTCGCCGACAGCATCGAGCCCAGCACCGCCGCCGAGATCGGCAGGGTCGCCCAGCACGGGTTGGGCGCCAGCGACTGGCCGGCAAGCCCCGCGGTGGTGAAGATCATCGGCATCTGGGCACCCAGGATGGCCTGGGCGGCGACCAGAACGGTCACGTTGCGCTTGGCGCGGCGGTCGTCGGGGGCGGTGAGCGTGTTCATGGCCTTGGCGTAACCTGCGCGTGTCGCGTTGAAAAGAGGAATTGTTCACACGGTAAGGAAATGCGCTCGCGCCCAGCCTGCCGCACCTCGGACGAGGCGGCGAGCGGGGCCCGAAACGAAACCCGGTCCAGGCCCGGCGCCTCGGCGGGGGTCGTGCCGGGCCGGCGCTGGCGTCACCCTTTGAGGGCGGCGATGTCGGCGGGGGTGCCCACGGGCTTTGTCGTGGCCTCGCGGCTGATGCGTTTGATCATGCCCGACAGCGCCTTGCCCGCGCCAATCTCCCAGAACTCGGTCACGCCGTGGTCGGCCATCCACGCGACCGATTCGCGCCAGCGCACCGACCCGGTGACCTGGTCCACCAGCAGGCTGCGCAGGGTTTCGGGGTCGCTGACGGCTTCGGCACGGACGTTGGCCACGACCGGCACCCTGGGGGCGGCAAAGGTCACGCCCGCCAGGGCCTCGGCCATGGCGTCGGCTGCGGGCTGCATCAGCGCGCAGTGGAACGGCGCCGAGACGGGCAGCATCAGCGCGCGCTTGGCGCCCCGGGACTTGGCCAGATCGACCGCGCGTTCGACGGCGGCCTTGTGACCGGACACGACCACCTGCGCGGGGTCGTTGTCGTTCGCGGCCTGGCAGACCTGATCCTGCGCGGCCTCGGCCGCGATCTCGGCCGCGGTGGCGAAATCCAGCCCCAGCAGCGCGGCCATCGCGCCCACGCCGACCGGCACTGCGGATTGCATCGCCGTGCCCCGGATGCGCAGCAGGCGCGCGGTGTCGGCCACGCTCAGCGTGCCGGCGGCGGCGAGGGCCGCGTATTCGCCCAGGCTGTGCCCCGCGACATAGGCCGCGTCCGTGATCGCGAACCCTTCGGCTTCGAGCGCGCGCATCGCCGCGAGCGAGGTCGCCATCAGCGCCGGCTGCGCGTTCGCGGTCAGCGTCAGCGTCTCGATGTCGCCGTCCCAGATCAGCGCCGACAGCGGTTCCCCCAACGCCTCGTCCACCTCGTCGAAGATCGCCTTGGCGGCGGGATAGGCCTGGGCCAGATCGCGGCCCATGCCGATGGTCTGGGCACCCTGGCCGGGGAAAACGAATGCGCGGGTCATGGGGGTCTCCGTCAAGCTGGACTGGGGAGAGTGCATAATCCCCTTTCCCCGCCTAGGGAATCGGAAAAACGGGGCGCAGGGTCGCCGCCCGGGCCCGGCTAGCCCGCATAGAGGTAGTCGCGCGTCAGCGGCACGGCCTCTTGCCGGCGGGCGAGTTGCACCTGAAAGACGCATTGCCCGGCGTGGCGGAAGGTCTGCTCGGATGCGACCAGGTAGAATTTCCACATCCGCACGAACCGCTCGTCATAAAGCCGCGCGGCCTCGTCGCGGCGGGCCATGAAGCGGTCGTGCCAGTGGCGCAGGGTCCGGGCGTAGTGCAGGCGCCAGACCTCGACATCGGTGGACACGAGGCCCGTGTGCTCGATCGCCGCCATGGTTTCCGACAGCGCCGGGATGTAGCCACCCGGAAAGATGTATTTGGCGATCCAGGGGTTCGTGGACCCGGGCGGGGTGAAGCGGCCGATGGTGTGGATCAGCGCCACGCCGTCCGGGGTCAGCAGGTCGTGCACCTTCTGGAAATAGGTGCGGAAATTGGGCGCGCCCACATGTTCGAACATCCCGACCGAGACAATGCGGTCGAATGGGCCCGTCACCGCGCGGTAGTCGGTCAGTTCGAACCGCACCCGGTCGTTCAGCCCCGCCGCCTGGGCCCGCTGGCGGGCGATCTTGAGCTGTTCCTCGGACAGGGTGACGCCGGTCACATCGACGCCGAAATCGCGCGCCAGCGTCAACGCCATGCCGCCCCAGCCGCAGCCGATGTCCAGCACCCGCATCCCGGGTTCGAGCCCCAGCTTGCGGGCGATATGGGCCTTTTTCTGCGCTTGCGCCTGTTCCAGCGTGTCGTCGGGCGTCCGGAAATAGGCGCAGGAATATTGGCGGTCCTCGTCCAGAAACAGATCGTAAAGCGCCGCCGACAGGTCATAGTGATGCGCCACATTGCGCCGCGCGCGCCGCGCCTGGTTGCGCTGGCTGATCCCGCGCGTCAGGTCGCGGATCGTCTGCCGGGCGCGGTTTGCGGCGCTGTCGTGGCCCAGCATGATGTTGCGCAGCACGAGTTCCAGCAACCCGTGCAGATCGTCGCCCGCAATGGTCAGGGTGCCCTGCATGTAGGTTTCGCCCAGCGCCAGATGCGGATTGGTGGCCAACTGGCGCAGCGCGTCGGGCGTGTGCACATGAACGGCGACCACAGGCGCCCCGGTGCCGTAACGGCGTGTCGTGCCGTCCGGTGCCGTCAGGTCGAGCGTGCCGGTCTTCACCAGCCGCGACAGGAATCGGTCGATCCATCGATTCCACATGGCGGACCCCCACAATCCGAGTGAATTCGTTGTTACACAAGTGTAATGCGGTGGCGCCATGCGTCAAGGGAACCGTGCGGCGCCTGCGGGCGGGCGGTGCTTTGTGCCTTGCGCGTGGGGCGATTCCCGCTATAAGGCCCCATCCCGCTGCATCCCACGAATCCGGCGCAGTCTCTCGTGGGCGGGCGCGGCGGGGCGTAACGCCCGCCTTGTGAAATGCGCCTCGACAGTATTGGAGACCACATGCCTCTCTACGAGCATGTCATGATTGCGCGTCAGGACCTGTCCAACGCGCAGGCGGAAGGGCTGATCGAGCACTTCTCGACCGTGATTTCCGACAACGGCGGTTCGATCGTCGGCACCGAATATTGGGGCGTCAAGACGATGGCCTACAAGATCAACAAGAACCGCAAGGGCCATTACATGTTCCTGCGCACCGACGCGCCGTCGGCGGCGATCCTGGAAATGGAACGCCTGGCGCGCCTGCATGACGACGTCATGCGCGTGCTGTCGGTCAAGGTGGACGCCCACGAGGACGGCCCCTCGGTGCAGATGCAGAAGCGTGACGAACGCAGCGATCGTGGCGATCGCGGCGACCGCCCGCGCCGCTGATCCGGTCTTGAAGGAGTAAACCCCAATGGCCACCAAACCGTTTTTCCGTCGCCGCAAGGTCTGCCCGTTCTCGGGCGAGAACGCGCCCGCCATCGACTACAAGGACGTGCGCCTGCTGCAACGCTACATTTCCGAGCGCGGCAAGATCGTGCCCGCCCGTATCACCGCCGTTTCGGCCAAGAAGCAGCGCGAACTCGCGCGCGCCATCAAGCGCGCCCGCTTCCTCGCCCTGCTGCCCTATGCCGTGAAGTGAGGACACCGTCATGCAAGTGATTCTGCTGGAACGCGTGGCCAAGCTGGGCCAGATGGGCGACGAGGTGAAGGTGCGCGACGGTTTCGCCCGCAACTTCCTGCTGCCGCAGGGCAAGGCCCTGCGCGCGACCGAAGCCAACAGGCAGGTGTTCGAGGCGCAGAAGGCGCAGCTCGAAGCCCGCAACCTGGAATCCCGCGCCGAAGCTCAGGCGCTGGCCGACAAGCTGGATGGCACCAGCTATGTCGTGATCCGCTCGGCCTCGGACGCCGGGGCGCTCTATGGCTCGGTCACGCCGCGTGACATCGCCGAGGTCGCCACCGCCGAGGGCTTCTCGATCGACCGCCGCCAGGTGGTCCTGCTGGCGCCGATCAAGGCGCTGGGCGTGCATGACCTGACCGTCGTGCTGCACCCCGAGGTTTCGGCCTCGATCAGCGTGAACGTCGCCCGTTCGCCCGAAGAGGCCGAACTTCAGGCCTCGGGCAAGTCGATCCAGGAACTGGCGGCCGAAGCCGAAGCCGCGGCCGAGTTCGAAATCGCGGAACTGTTCGATGACATCGGCGGTGCCGCCGACGAGGACGACTCGTAAGCTCGAGCCCGACACAAAGTGTTGCACGGGGCGCGCATCCACGGGGATGCGCGCCCCGAATGTTTCCGCTGCCCTTGTTCGGTGGGCCCGCGTGCCCTATTCTTGTGCTCAACATCACGATTTGTGCATTTGATTGCCGGAGGGTTCTCGATGGCGCTGCCAATGACCGCAAGTCCCGAAGAGCCCATTGACGCGACCGACCGCGATCCCGGCGCGACCAGCGGCGATTGCGCATCGCGCCCGATCGACGACATGGTCGATCAGGCCCAGGCGGCGGCGACCTTTCTCAAGGCGCTGGCGCACGAGGGGCGGCTTCTGATCTTGTGCTACCTCTCGTCCGGCGAGAAATCGGTGACCGAGCTCGAGCATCTTCTGGGCTCGCGCCAGGCGGCTGTCAGCCAGCAACTGGCGCGTCTCAGGCTGGAGGGGCTGGTGACCTGCCGGCGCGAGGGCAAGGCCATCTACTATTCCTTGGGCGACCAGCGCGCGGCACAGACCATCGGGCTGATGTATGACATGTTCTGCGGCCGCACGATGGACGAGATCGAAGCCGCGCGCGCCTGATCCGCGCCTGCCGCTACGGCAAGAGCCGCGGATTGGCCCTTGCGAATTGGGCCGAGGGGCGCAAAGCTTGACCTGTTGATCAACCGCACCCCGCCAACGGGGGCCAGCAGGGGGCTTGTCCTATGACCGACCGTTTTCCGTTTCTTCGCACCCTGGCTGCGGGCGCCGCGCTGGCCATTGCCCTGGTGGGCGGGGCGGCGCAGGCGCAGGACACGGGCACCGTGGACGACGCGCGTCTGGTCCATCCCGGGTTTCTGACCGTCGGCACCTCGGACCCGGTCTATCCGCCGTGGATGATGAACGATTCGCCCGAATCGGGCGAGGGGTTCGAGAACGCGCTGATCTATGCGCTGGCCGCCGAAATGGGCTTTGCGCACGATCAGGTGCAGTGGGTGCGGCTGACCTTTGACCAGATCATCGCACCGGGCGACAAGCCGTTCGATTTTGCCATCAACCAGGTGTCCGTCACCCCCGCCCGGGCCGAGGTGGTCAGCTTCAGCCAGGTCTATTACCAGTCCGACAAGGCGGTGATCGCGTTGCCGGGCTCGCCGGTGATCGGCGCCACCAGCTTTGCCGATCTGCGCCAGGCTCGTTGGGGTGCGGCGATTGGCACGACCGACCTGATCTACCTGGAGACCGTTCTGGGTGTCGGCGATGTCGCGGTCTACGACGACCAGGTCGGGGTGTTCCAGGCGATGCAGGCCGGGCAGATCGACGCCACCGTGGCCGCGGTGCCGACGGCCCTGTTCGCCACCGCCGTGCAGATCCCCGAGGCCTCGATCGTGGCGATCCTGCCGCCGGACGCCCATGACGAAGGCCACGGCCTGCTGTTCCAGAAAGACAATCCGCTGGTGCCCTGGGTCGATGCGGCGCTGTCGCGGCTGATCGAACGCGGCACCGTGCAAGAGCTGGTGAACACCTGGCTGGTTGCCGACCCGTCGCTGCCCGTCATCACCGAATGATCCCCCGACAGCCCACGTCGCCCCCGCCGCCGCCCCGGCGGCGGGGGTTCGACTGGCGCACCGCGCTGGTGCCGACGCTGATCGGGGGCGCCTGCATCGTCGTCGTGTTCGGCGGGCTGGCCTGGCTCATCGCCATCAACCCGAACTGGCCGCGCATCCAGGCGCAGTTCTTCAGCCTGGACCACATGCTGGCGGCCTTGCCGCGCGTGGCCCGGGGCTTTGTCACCAACATGACGGTCTGGCTGATCGCGCTGGCCTGCATCGCGGTCTGGGCGTTGGTGCTGGCGGTGGTGCGCAGCCTGCGCGGGCCCTGGTTCGCGCCGTTCCGGCTGATGGTGATGCTTTACATCGACCTCTTTCGCGGCCTGCCGGCGCTGCTGCTGGTGATCCTGTTCGGCTTCGGCATTCCCGCGCTCAGGCTGGGGGGGCTTCCGAACTCGGGCCTGTTCTGGGGCGGGGTGGCGATGGTGCTCAGCTATTCCGCCTATGTCTGCGAGATCTACCGCGCCGGCATCGACGCCGTGCACGAGGGACAGCGCGCCGCCGCCCGCGCGCTGGGCCTGACGGAATGGCAGGCGATGGTCTACGCGATCCTGCCGCAGGCGCTGCGCAACGCGGTGCCCAGCCTGATGAACATCGTTGTCGCGCTGCAAAAGGACGTGGCGCTGCTGTCGGTGATCGGGGTGCGCGACGCGGTGCGCGAGGCGCAGATCTACACCGCGACCACGTTCAACTATTCCTCGCTGGTTGCGGCGGCGCTGCTGTTCTTGCTGGCGACGATCCCGATGGCGCGGCTGGCCGACTGGATCACCCACCGCGACCGCGTGCGGCGCTTGCAGATCGCGGACTAGGCCGATGATCGAGATCCGCGAGCTCACAAAGTATTTCGGCGACCACCTGGTGCTGGACCGGGTGGATCTGACCGTCGCCCGGCACGAGGTGGTCTGCCTGATCGGGGCCTCGGGCTCGGGCAAGTCCACGCTGCTGCGCTGCATCAACCGTCTGATCGAACCCGACTGGGGCGAGATCCGGCTGGATGGCCGGCCGATCACCGATCCGTCCTTTGGCCGGACCGGGCTGCAACGCCGGGTCGGCATCGTGTTCCAAAGCTACAACCTGTTTCCGCACATGCGGGTGCTCGACAACGTGACGCTGGCCCCGCGCAAGGCGCAGGGTGTGCCACGCGCGCAGGCCGAGGTCCGGGCGATGGAGGTTCTGACGCTTCTGGGCATGGACCGTTTCGCGCGGGCCTATCCCGAACAGCTCTCGGGCGGTCAGCAACAGCGGGTGGCGTTGGCGCGGGCCCTGGCGGGCGCGCCCGATGTGCTGCTTCTGGACGAAGTGACGGCGGCGCTGGACCCCGAACTGGTGGGCGAGGTGATGGAGGCGATCCGCGGGCTGAAGTCCCGTGGCCTGACGATGGTGATCGTCACGCATGAAATGGGCTTCGCGCGCGATCTCGCGGACCGGGTGTGTTTTCTGGACGGCGGGCGCATCGTCGAAGAGGCGCCTCCGGCCCAGCTTTTCGGTGCGCCCGAACATCCGCGCACGCAGGCGTTCCTGCGCCGGTTGCTGGACGGTGGCCGATTGTGACGGGCGCGCCCGAGGAAGGGGAGGGGATTGTGCAGGATTTGCCGATTGCGTTGATCGGGGCCGGGCCGATGGGGCTGGCCTGCGCCAAGGTTCTGGTCGAACAGGGGATCGCCTTTCAGGGGTTTGAACTGCATTCCGACGTGGGCGGGCTGTGGGACATCGCCGGGCCGCGGTCCACGATGTATGACAGCGCGCATCTGATCTCGTCGCGCACAAAGACCGAGTTTCGCGATTTCCCGATGGACCCGGGCGTGGCGGACTATCCCTCGCACCGGGTGCTCAAGGATTATTTCCACGCCTTCGCCGACCGTTTCGACCTGCGCCGCCATTACCGCTTTGGCGCCGAGGTGCTGCGCTGCGAGCCTCTGGATGCGGGGTGGCGCGTGGTCTGGCGTCAGGACGGCGCCGAACACGAGGGGCGCTTTGGCGGGGTGATGATCGCCAACGGCACGTTGAGCGAGCCGAACATGCCCGCTTTCGTCGGCGATTTCGCGGGCGAGTTGATCCACTCGGCGCAGTATCGGCACCACGATCAGATGCGCGGCAAGCGGGTGCTGGTGATCGGGGGCGGGAACTCGGGGTGCGATATCGTGGTGGACGCGGTGCACCACGGGGAATGCGCCGACCTGTCGCTCAGGCGGGGCTATCATTTCGTGCCGAAATACGTCTTTGGCAAACCGGCCGACACGCTGGGGCGCTTGCCCCTGCCGATGGCACTGAAGCGGCGCGTGGACGGGATGATCCTGCGCTGGTTCGCGGGCGACCCGCAGCGCGTGGGCTTTCCCGCGCCCGATCACAAGCTCTATGAAAGCCACCCGGTGGTGAACTCGCTGGCGATCTTTCACGCCGGGCACGGCGACATCCGCGTCCGTCCCGACATCGCCCGGTTCGACGGGCAGACGGTGCATTTCAAGGACGGCACGCAGGCCGACTATGATCTGGTGATCGCGGCCACCGGCTACCTGCTGCACTATCCGTTCATCGACCGCGCCTTGCTGAACTGGCAGGGCGCCGCGCCGCATCTGTTCCTGAACTGCCTGCACCCCGACCGTGACGACCTGTTCGTCATGGGCATGGTCGAGGCGACGGGCCTGGGCTGGCAGGGCCGCCACGAACAGGCCGAGATGGTCGCGCGCTACATCAAGGGCCTGCGCTCGGGCAGCGCCGGGGCGCGCGCCATTCAGGCGGAAAAGGCACGCGGCTTCCAGCGCGTCACCGGTGGCATGGAATACGTCGATCTGCCGCGCATGGCCTATTATGTCGAACGCAGTGCCTATCGCACAGCGGTCACGCAGCGCATCAAGGCCTTGGGAGGGCAGCCATGAGCGGCGATATCGACAGCGTGATGCTGAATTTCAGCCCCGGCTCGCTGATGCTGCTGAACGGCATCCTGGCGGTGGTGATGTTCGCCATCGCGCTGGACCTGAAGCTTGAGCATTTCCGCGCCCTGATCCGGGCGCCCAGGCCGGTGATCGCGGGCTTTCTGTCGCAATTCCTGGTGCTGCCCGCCGCCACCTATCTGCTGGTCCTGGCGATGCAGCCGCGCCCCTCGATCGCGCTGGGGCTCATTCTGGTGGCGGCCTGCCCGGGCGGCAACATCAGCAATTTCCTGACCCACCGGGCCGGCGGCAACACGGCCCTGTCGGTCAGCCTGACGGCCATCGCGACGGTCGGAGCCCTGGTGCTGACGCCGCTCAACATCGCGCTGTGGGGCGGTCTTTATGCGCCGACGCGGGCGATCCTGCACGCGACGCGCATCGACCCGGTGCAGGTGGCGGTGACGGTGGCCTTTCTGCTGGTGCTGCCGCTGGCGCTGGGAATGCTGGTCAATGCCCGCGCGCCCGCCTGGGCCGCGCGCATCCGCCGGCCCATGCAGATCCTGTCGATGGTGATCTTCGTCGGCTTCATCGCGGCCGCGCTGGCCGCGAACTGGCAGTATTTCCTGGATCTCGCGGGCCTGGTCGCGGGCCTGGTCATCGCGCACAACACGCTGGCGCTGGCGCTGGGCTTTCTGGTCGCGCTGGCGTTCCGCGTCAGCCCCGCCGACCGCCGCGCGATCACCATCGAGACCGGCATCCAGAATTCGGGCCTGGGGCTGATCCTGATCTTCGCCTTTTTCGGCGGGCTTGGCGGGATGGCGGTGGTCGCGGCCTTCTGGGGCATGTGGCACGCGGTTTCGGGCCTGCTGCTGGCGACGCTGTGGTCGCGGAGGCCGGCATGACGCGCATCCTTGTCACCGGGGCGGGCGGCAACGTCGGGCGCGCGCTTCTGGCGGGATTGCTGGGGCATACCGTCCTGGCCACCGATGTCGCCCCGGGGTTCGAACCCTGCGACGTGACCGGCGACGACCCCGACCGCGTGATCGGCGCTTTCCGGCCAGAGGTCGTGGTGCATCTGGCCTCGATCGTGACGCCGCCGAAAGGGTCCACCCGCGACTTTGAATGGCGGGTGGATGTGCAGGGGTCGCGCAATGTGCTGGACGCCTGCCTGCGCCACGGGGTGCGGCGGCTGGTGGTGACCTCCTCGGGGGCGGCCTATGGCTATCACGCCGACAACCCGGTTCCGCTGCGCGAAAGCGACCCGCTGCGCGGCAACCCCGAGTTCCCCTATGCCGACCACAAGCGCCAGGTCGAGGCCATGCTGGCCACGGCCCGCGCCGAACACCCGGCACTGGAGCAGGTGGTGCTGCGCGTCGGCACCGTGCTGGGCGAGGGGGTCGACAATCAGATCACCGCCTTGTTCCGACGCAAGCGCCTGCTCAAGGTCAAGGGCGCGGACAGCCCCTTCGTCTTCATCTGGACGCAGGACCTGGCGGCGATCCTGACGCGCGCGGCGACCGACGGTCCGGCGGGGATCTTCAACGTGGCGGGCGACGGGGCGCTGGGCGTGGAGGCGCTGGCGGCAGCGATGGAGAAACCCGTGCTGACATTGCCCGCCTGGTTGCTGACCGCCGCGCTGGCGGTGGCGCGTCCGCTGCGCCTCAGCCGTTATGGGCCGGAACAGGTGCGTTTCCTGCAATACCGCCCGGTCCTGGACAACACCGCGCTGAAACGCGACTTCGGCGTCACCCCGGCGCTGACCTCGGCGCAGGTCTTCGACCTGTGGCGCCGCTGGGCAAACCCGTGAAATGCGCGGTCATCACCGGCGGCGGCGGCGGGCTGGGCCGCGCCCTGGCTCAGGGGCTTCAGGCGCGAGGCTGGTTCACGGCGCTGATGGACCTGCCGGAGGGATTTGCGGGGTTGCAGGCGGGCCCCCGGCAAAGCCTGCACCCGTGTGACGTGACCGACCCGGCGCAGGTGCGCGCCTGTGTTGCCGATCTGCGGGCGCAGCACCCGTCGATCGACCTGGCGGTCTACAACGCCGGCGTGACGCTGATCGCGCCGTTCGCGGGGATGGACCCGGCCGCGCATCGACGAGCGTTCGAGATCAACTATTGGGGCGCGGTCACGCTGGCCGCCGAACTCTTGCCCGACCTGCGCGCGGCGCGGGGCACGCATCTGGCGATCACCTCGGTTGCCGGCTTCGCGCCGCTGAAACACCGCACCGCCTATGCGGCCTCGAAACACGCGCTGACCGGGTTCTTCGCCTCGCTCCGGGCCGAGGAGGCCCCGCACGGTGTCCAAGTCGCCCTTGCCGCGCCGTCCTTCGTGGCGACGAACCCGGGCGCGGCCTATGGCCCCGACGGGATCGGCCGACCGGGCGCGGCCCGCGACGGGATCGACGCGATGACCCCGGGCCAGGCGGCACAGGCGATCCTCGAGGGGCTGGAGCGGCGGCGCGCGTTCATCCCCGTCGGCCGGGTCGCGCGGCTGAGCTGGTGGCTCAACCGCCTGTCGCCCGGGCTCTACGCACGCCTGATGGTCCGCAGCGTGGCGCGCGAAACCTCTTGACGCAGAAAGGGTTGCGCCCTTGGGTAAGGACATGCTCCGAACCCTTGCCCTGCTGCTGATCCTGGCCGCCTGCGGCCGCCCGCTGACGCCGCACGAGACCGACCTCGCCGCGCGGCTGTTCGGCGACACGCTGGACCCCGCGCCGGTGCGCCTGCACGACACCTCGCTGGTCGGCCTGACCGAGCACCGCTTTGCCACGCGCCCCCGCACCACCTGCCGCGAGCGCCTGGGCCCCCCGCCCACCGGCCCCTTTGAAACCGGCCGCATCGCCGGCGTGGCGCTGGGCAATCACCTGCACTTCCGGCCCGATGTCTTTCGCCCCGATTTCACCCGCCGCGCGGATGGCACGCTGCCGCTGGCGGCGGCGATGTTCCTCGCGCATGAACTGACGCATGTCTGGCAATGGCAGAACCGGGCGCTGACCGGCTATTCGCCGCTGCGGGTCGGGGCCGAACACCGCCCGGGCACCGACCCCTATCTCTTCGATCCCCAGACGAACGCGCATTTCCTCGACTACGGATACGAACAACAGGCCAGTCTGGTCGAGGAATACGTCTGCTGCATGGCCCTCGATGCCGAGGGCGCCCGCACCGCGCGGTTGCACGATCTCCTGGCCCAGGTCATGGCGCCGGGCGCGCTGCCGCAAGCCCCCGTTTCATTGCCCTGGGACGGGGCCGAGACGCGCGGCATCTGCGGCTGACCGCCCCTTCTTTGTGCCGGAAATATCCTCGGGGGTATCCAAAGGGGGTGGAAAACCCCCTTTGGCGGGGGGTGCGGGGGGCTGGCCCCCCGCCGCCTGCGTCAATCGCCGCCCGCGTCAACGCGAGTAGAAGCCCTCGTAGATCGGCGTCAGGGTCTCCATGTCGAACAGCGACGAGACCGAGGTGCCGTTCCAGGTGTTCAGGATCGCCTGGGCGAACATCGGCGCGGTCGGCACGATGCGAATATTGGGCGCGGCCTTCACCGCGTCGGTCGGCTCGATGGAATCGGTGATGACCAGCGTCTTCATGACCGAATTGCGGATCCGTTCGACCGCCGGGCCCGACAGCACGCCGTGCGTGATGTAGCTGTGCACCTCGGTCGCGCCGGCGTCCATCAACACCTCGGCGGCCTTGCACAGGGTGCCGGCGGTATCGCAGATGTCGTCCACGATGATGCAGGTCTTGCCCCGCACGTCCCCGATCACCGTCATTTCCGCGATTTCGCCCGGCTTCTCGCGGCGCTTGTCCACGATGGACAGCGGCGCGTTGATGCGCTTGGCCAACTCGCGCGCGCGCGCGACCCCGCCCACGTCGGGCGAGACCACCATCACCTCGGCCCGCCGGTCCCGGAACGTGTGCATCACGTCCAGCGCAAAGATCGGCGCGGCATAGAGGTTGTCCACCGGAATGTCGAAGAACCCCTGGATCTGCGTCGCGTGCAGATCCAGCGTCAGCACGCGGTCGATCCCGGCCTCGGTGATCAGGTTCGAGACCAGCTTGGCGGAAATCGGCGTGCGGGCCTTGGTCCGGCGGTCCTGGCGGGCATAGCCGAAATAGGGGATCACGGCGGTGATCCGCGCCGCCGACGAGCGTTTCAGCGCGTCGGCAATGATCAGCAATTCCATCAGGTTGTCGTTCGCCGGGTTCGAGGTCGGCTGGATGATGAACATGTCCTCGCCGCGGACATTCTCATAGACCTCGACGAAGATCTCCTGATCGTTGAACCGCTCGACGCGCGCATCCACCAGGTTCACCTGCATCCCTCGATGCAGCGACATGCGGCGCGCGATGGCCTTTGCAAGCGGCTTGTTGGCATTGCCGGCGATGAGTTTCGGTTCGGTCATGGCGCATGTCTCGATGGGGATAGGGCAGGAGAGTCGGGCTGTTGACACCGCTTATCACCCCGCTAGGGTCTTGCAAACCCAGAGGTCCCGGAGACGCCCCCAGCATGCAACAGATTGACTATTACCTCACCGTGATCTCGCCCTGGACCTATCTGGCGGGCGCCCGTCCGGCAGAGATCGCGGCGCGCCACGGCGCCAGCCTGCGCTACAAGCCGGTCGATCCGACCGCGCTGTTCGCGCGCACCGGCGGTTTGCCGCTTGCGCAGCGCCACGAAAGCCGGCAGGCCTATCGTTTGCAGGAACTGCGCCGCCAGTCGCGCAAGACCGGCCTGCCGCTGACGATGCGACCCGCCTTTTTCCCGGCCAATCCGGCGCCCGCCGCCTATGCGATCATCGCCGCGCAGGAAAAGGGCGGCGGCGACCTGGACGCGCTGGTGCGCGCGCTTTGCGCCGCCTGCTGGACCGAGGAGAGGAATGTCGCCGACGACGAGGTCATCGCCGAATGCCTGGTCCGCGCCGGCTTTCCGGCCAGCCTGACCATGTCCGGCATGTTGATCGGCGCCGAAACCTATGCGCGCAACCTCGAAGAGGCCGTCGCCGCCGGGGTCTTCGGCTTTCCGTTCTTTGTTGTCGAGGGCGAAGGCTTCTGGGGTCAGGACCGGCTCGACGATCTGGACCTGTTCCTGGCGGGCCAGCTTTGAGCGGATTGCATAGCCTGCGGCTGGGAACGCCGGGCGCCCCGCCCGCGGTCCTGGCGCATTGCTTCCTGGGCAATGGCGGCAGCTGGCGGCGGATGCTGGCGGCGATGGCGCCGCTCGATGCGCTGTCGCTCGATCTGCCGGGGCACGGCGGCAGCGCGATGCCGGACGATCCGGGCGATTTCCATGCGCTGACGGCCGCCGCCATCGCCCTGCATGTGGCGCGCCCGTCGCTGCTGGTCGGGCATTCCTTTGGCGCGGCCTCGATGTTGCGCCACGCGCTGGGCAATCCCGCGACCGCGACCGGCCTTGTGCTGATCGAGCCGGTGTTCTTCGCCGCCGCGCGGGGCACGCCGGCGTTCGCGCCCTACCGCGCCAGCGAGCGGGCGCTGCACGCGGCCGTGCGCGCGGGGGACCTGGACGTTGCCGCGCGCGAGTTCCTGGCGCTGAACCCCGGCTCGCCGGACTGGGACGCCCTGCCGCCGCCCGTGCAACGGCAGATGGCGGCGCAGATGCGCCTGGTCGCCGCGACCGAGGCCGGGCTCTTTGGCGACAGCGGCGGGCTGTGCGCGCCGGGGGTGATGGAGGGGTTCGACCCTCCCGTGCTGCTGATGGTCGGCAGCGACACGACGCCGATTTTTCACGCCACGGCCAACGCCTTGGCCCAGCGTCTGCCGCGCGCCGAGGTGGTCGTGGTTGCGGGGGCCGGGCATATGGCGCCGATCACCCACCCGGCCGACACCGCGCGCGCGATCGACGCCTGGCGACGCCGGACCGGGCAGCCCCTGGCCGAGACGGAAACCCCCTGCGTCGGCTGACACAGGGGGTTTCGGATTCGATGATCGCGCGGTTCGACAAACGCGCGGTTCGGGGGTCAGGCGGCTTCGGCCTCGGCCTCGGCGGCGGCCATGCGGCGCTCGCTTTCCTCGCGCGACAGCGCGACCGAGGTGCGCACCCCGGCGGCCACGAATTGCATCAGCCCCGACACGACGCGCTCGTTCGGGTCGATGCCGGCGCAGCTCAACACCTCGCGGCCGTCGCGCGACCGCGCCCAACGGGCGATCTGCTCGGGGCCGTTGCCATATTTCTTGTCGTCGGCGATTGCGTCGTCCAGTGCCGCCAGCACGACCGCGGCAAACAGTTTGCGCGCGCGCTGGCCCTGCTCGTGATTGTACGCCGTGCCATCCACGGAGTCGAACATACTTACCGTCCTTATTCTTGCTCTTGCATTTCCGGGCGTTCGCCTCTTTAACGGTTTGACGCGGCGATTCGCTACCGATCTATTGCATGTCTGTCATGCGCTGTATGCATGGCTTGGGTCTGGCGTCGCCTCTTGGCCTTGGCTTGCGCGGGTGAACCCTGCACGATATAGGCTTGCCGCAAGCAATCTCAACATTTTCACAAGAGTTTTCTCATGGCCAAGATCAACGGCAATGAAATCCGCCCGGGCGCGGTTCTGGAGCACGACAATGGCCTGTGGGTCGCGGTCAAGGTGAACCATGTCAAGCCCGGCAAGGGCGGCGCCTTTGCCCAGGTCGAGCTGAAGAACCTGCGCGACGGCCGCAAGCTGAACGAGCGCTTCCGGTCCGAGGACAAGGTCGAGGTGGTCAAACTGGAACGCAAGGATCAACAGTTTCTTTACGAAGCCGATTCCATGCTGACCTTCATGGATTCGGAAACCTTCGAGCAGATCGAACTGCCCGCCGATCTGTTGGGCGACCGCCGCCCGTTCCTGCAAGACGGCATGACCGTCACCATCGAATACTACGGCGACGAGGCGCTCAATGTCGCGCTGCCGCCCAAGGTCGTCTGCAAGATCATCGAAACCGAGCCGGTCGTCAAAGGCCAGACCGCCGCCAACAGCTTCAAGCCGGCAGTCCTGGACAACGGCCTGCGCATCATGGTGCCGCCCTTCGTCGCCCAGGACGAGGATATCGTCGTCCACACCGAGACCTTCGAGTATTCCGAAAGGGCCTGACCCATGCGTGCGGTCGCGGTTGCCGTTCTGTTGTCCCTGGCCGGGTGCACCGGCGCAGGTGCGGGCCCCGAAGGGGACTGGCGGGTGGTCGAACTGGATGGCACGGCCATCGCTCCCGCGGACGGGGTGACGCTGGCGCTGGCCGATGGTCAGGCCACGGGCCGCTCAGGGTGCAACCGGTTCACCGGGGGGTATGCGCTGGGCTCAGGGTTCACCTTTGGCCCGCTGGCCGCGACCCGCATGGCCTGTTTCGGCCGCGCGGCCGAGCTGGAAACGCTGTTCAACCGCGTCACGGGGCAGGTCGATGGCTGGCGCCGCGAAGACGCGGCTTTGGTGCTGATGGCGGGCGCGCGGCCCGTCCTGCGCGCGGTTCCCGCGGAATCCCGGTAACGTTCGGCCCCGGTCCCGCGTATCGGAAAGCACAGCCGAATTCGGGGGATCCCATGCTCGACCGATACCTGCGCCCGCTCATCGACCCGCCGCTCGACCGTCTGGGGCGGGCGCTGGCCGGGCTCGGCATCGGCGCGAACGCGGTAACGGCGCTGGGTTTGGCGCTGGGACTGGGCGCCGCGCTGGCAGTGGCGCTGGGCGCGTTCGGCGTGGCGCTGGCCCTGATGTTGGCCTCGCGGCTGGCGGACGGGCTGGACGGCGCAGTCGCGCGCGCGACCCGGCCCAGCGATTTTGGCGGGGTCTTCGACATCGCCGCCGATTTCGTGTTCTATGCGGCGCTTCCCCTGGCCTTTGTCTGGGCCGACCCCGTCGCGAACGGGCTGGCCGGTGCCGCGCTGATCGCCGGTTTCTACGTCAATGCCGCCAGCTTCCTGGGGTATGCCATCCTGGCGGCCAAGCAGGGCCGCACGACGCGCGCGCGCGGCCAGAAATCCTGGTATCACGCCGGAGGGTTGATGGAAGGCACGGAAACCATCGCCTTTTTCGCCGCGTTCTGCCTGTGGCCCGGGGTCTTTCCGGCGCTGGCCTGGGTCTTTGCCGCGCTCTGCCTGCTGACCGCGACGGCCCGACTGGCCCAGATGCACCAGACTTTCGACTGAGGGCGACGCGCCGGGCCCAAGGCCGGTGCCGATGGCGATCCCGGGAGGACTCGAACCCCCAACCCCCTGATTAGAAGTCAGGTGCTCTATCCGGTTGAGCTACGGGACCGCTGGCGCCGTTCATGGGCCAGCGCGCGGGTTCCGTCAAGGCGTGAGCGGCAGATCGGCCAACGTGCGGGCCAGAAGCGCCAGGTTGTCGGGTTCGGAAAAGCGGTGATCGGCGCCTTTCACCAGCGACAGGGTCAGATCCGGGCTGTCGGCGTGTTCGAACAGCCTGAGCGCCACCGATACCGGCACGTCGGTGTCGTTCGACCCTTGCAGCAGCCGCACCGGGAACGGCAGGGGCAGGGGGCTGCGCAACACCAGGCGGGTGCGGCCGTCCTCGATCAGGCGGCGCGTGATGCGATAGGGGGCGTCGTCATACTCGGACGGCAGATCGACGACACCGTCGGCGTCCAGACGGGCGCGCTGATCGTCGGAAAAGTCGGACCACAGGCCGTCCTCGGTGAAATCGGGCGCCGCGGCGATGCCGACCAGCGCCGCCACCCGGTCGGGCATCGCGCGCGCCACCAGCAGTGCGATCCATCCGCCCATGGACGAGCCCACCAAGACCTGGGGCCCATCGGTCAGCGCGCGGATCGCCTCCATGGCGTCCTGGGACCAGTCGCCGATGCAACCGTCGAGGAAATCGCCGCTGGACTGCCCGTGGCCCGAATAGTCGAAGCGCAGGAAGGCCCGGCCCCGGTCCCGGGCCCAGTGTTCCAGGAATTGCGCCTTGGTGCCCGTCATGTCGGATTTGAAGCCGCCCAGGAACACCACGCCCGGCCCGGTGCCCGGCGTCCGGACATAGGCGATGCGGCGGCCTTGCGGGGTCGTCAGGACCTGCGTCAACGGAACGGCACCCCCATCGTGCCCGCGCCGCGCCGGTCGGCGGGGTCGGCCCAGGTGGCGGGGTCGCAGATCAGCGCGGCCAGTGCATTGGCGCCGGCTTCCAGCATCCTCTCGCCCTTTTCGGCGGTGGCGCGGCTGGCATTCCCGGCCATGCCGTTGCCGGTGATATGCGGGAAGGGACGCCAACGATAGGCGGTCTTGCCGGCCTTGAGGAACCCTGCGCCGTCCATCCCGTCGATGACCGAGGCCAGGTCCGAGGTGTCCACCAGATCCGGTTCGCAGGCCAGCATCATCGAGGTCTCGGCCTCGCCGCCATGCATCACGCCGGGCTGGTCCTGGCAATGCTGCGCCAGATCCTCGCCGGCCTCGGCGACATAGGTGGCGCCGACCAGAACGGCGTCGATCTGCGAGCCCAGCTCGTCGCAGATCTGCTGCATGGCGACCATGTTGCCGCCGTGCGAGTTGGAAATCAGGATGTGCCGAAATCCGTGCCGGGTGATCGACACGATCAGGTCATGCAGCACGGCGCGAAACGTCGCGTGGCTCAGCGTCAGCGTGCCACCAAAGGGCATGTGATGTTCGCTGAGGCCCGACCAGACGACCGGCGCGACGACCACGGGGCGCGTGGCGCAAGCCTTGCGCGCGGCGCGCATGTTGACTTCGTAACCAAGGCGCGTGTCGGTCATGGTCGGCAGATGGGGGCCGTGCTGCTCGATCGAGGCGATTGGCAGGATCACCACCGCATCCTGGGCGGCCAGCGCGCGCAGTTCGTGCGCCTTGAGGCGGGACCAGTCGGTTTCTTGCATCGGGGGCCTCCTGTCTGTGCGGGGTCATGATGCACGGGTCAGGCGAAAGGGCAAGCCGGCGTCACAGGCTTTGCGCCAGCACGCGGCTGATGGTGGTCAGGCTTTGCCCCGACTGCGCGCGCCAGGTGTCAAACGCCGCCTGCACCTGCGCCCAGGCCTTTTTCGAGGTCGGTGCCTTGTCGATGACGCCTTCGGCCACCAGCCGGGCGGTCACGTCCTGCGACAGGACAAAGCCGTCCTTGCCCATCTGCCGCAGCATGTAGGGGCCGGTCGCGCCGCCCAGTCGCGCGCCTTGGGACTGCAACCATTGGATCAGGCCGGCGTAATCCTCGGCCGGCCAGTCGCCGATGCGGCGGCCGAAACTGCCCGACTCGGCGCTGACCCGACGGATGAAGTGCGCGTTGTCCAGGATCGCGCGCAGCTTGGGCGGGCTGCGGATGACGCGCGTGTCCGCGCACAGGTCGTAGAACCAGTCCTCGGGCTGAAAGGTCACGAAGCCGATGTCGAAGCCGTGAAACGCGGCCTCGATCCCGGGCCATTTGGTATCGACCACCTTCCAGCTGATCCCCGCCTGCAAGATGCCGCGCGCCATCTGCGCCAGCCACCGCGTATCGGGGATCGCGGCCAGCGCGTCGGCCCCCAGCGGCACGGGGATGTCCTTCAGCACCGCCTCGACGCTGCCCTTGCGGCTGGCGGCGATGGCCAGGATCTCGTCATAGCTGCGCATGGTCTCTCTCCGGATTTGCGCCGATCCTGCGCGCCTGCGCGCCGATTGACAAGCGGCGCGCGACGGTTCATGCAGGCGCCGACAGACCCGCAACCGGGCGCTCCGTGGGCGCCAGAACGACGAGGAGCTTGGCCGATGAGCCAGATTTCCCTGAAATTCCCTGATGGTAACACGCGCCAGTATGACGCCGGCGTGACCCCCGCGCAGGTCGCGCAATCCATCGCACCGTCGCTGGCCAAGGCCGCGATTTCGGCGCAGGTGAACGGCCAGCACTGGGACCTGCAATGGCCCATCCAGGGCGATGCGACGATCTCGTTGAACACGATGAAGGACGACGGCCCGGCGCTGGAACTGATCCGTCACGATCTAGCGCATGTCATGGCCCGCGCGGTGCAGGAAATCTGGCCCGACACCAAGGTCACCATCGGCCCGGTGCGCGATTACGGCTGGTTCTATGACTTTGACCGGGCCGAGCCCTTCACGCCCGAGGACCTGGGCCAGATCGAGGCGCGGATGAAGCAGATCATCAACGCACGCGAACCGGTCAAGACCGAGGTCTGGTCCCGCGCCGACGCGCTGGCCTATTACGAGCGCACGGGCGAACCCTACAAGGTCGAACTGGTCAACCGCATCCCGGCCGACCAGTCGATCCGCATGTATTGGCACGGGCCCTGGCAGGACCTGTGCCGCGGGCCGCACCTGCAACACACGGGGCAACTGCCGGCCGATGCGTTCAAGCTGACCCATGTCGCGGGGGCCTATTGGCTGGGCGACAGCACGCGGCCGATGCTGCAACGCATCTATGGCGTGGCGTTCAAGTCGCGCGACGACCTGAAGGCGCACATGACCATGCTCGAGGAGGCCGCCAAGCGCGACCACCGCAAGCTGGGCCGCGAGATGGACCTGTTCCACATGCAGGAGGAGGCGCCGGGCCAGGTGTTCTGGCACGCGAACGGCTGGACGATCTACACGCAGCTTCAGGACTACATGCGCCGCAAGCAGCGCGCCGGCGGCTATGTCGAGGTGAACACGCCGCAGGTCGTGAACCGCAAGCTCTGGGAGGCCTCGGGTCACTGGGAGAACTACCGCGAGAACATGTTCATCGTCGAGGTGGACGAGGAAGGCGCCAAGGAAAAGGTCGTCAACGCGCTGAAACCGATGAACTGCCCCTGCCATGTGCAGATATTCAACCACGGCATCAAGAGTTATCGCGACCTGCCGCTGCGGATGGCGGAATTCGGCTCGTGCGCGCGCTACGAACCCTCGGGCGCGCTGCACGGGATCATGCGGGTGCGCGGCTTCACCCAGGACGACGCGCATATCTTTGCCACCGAAGAGCAGATCGAAAGCGAAGCGAAGCGGTTCATCGAATTCCTGGCCGATGTCTATGCGCAGCTCGGCTTTGACACGTGGCGCATCAAGCTGTCGACGCGGCCCGAGAAGCGCATCGGCACCGAGGAAAGCTGGGATCACGCCGAGGCGGCCCTGGCCAACGCGGTGACCGCGGCGGGTCACGCCTATGAGCTGTTCGAAGGCGAGGGGGCGTTTTACGGGCCCAAGCTGGAGTTCGTTCTGACCGACGCCATCGGCCGCGACTGGCAATGCGGGACCTTCCAGGTGGACCCGAACCTGCCCGAGCGGCTGGATGCGGAATATGTCGGGTCCGACGGGGCAAAGCACCGCCCGCTGATGCTGCACCGCGCCTGCCTGGGCTCGTTCGAACGCTTCATCGGCATCCTGATCGAGAACTACGCGGGCAAGCTGCCGATGTGGCTGGCGCCGAAGCAGGTGGTCGTGGCCTCGATCGTGTCCGAGGCGGACGCCTATGTGCGCGAGGTCGCCGCGGCGCTGACCGCCGCCGGCCTGCGGGTCGAGGCCGACACCCGCAACGAGAAGATCAACTACAAGGTCCGCGAGCATTCGCTGGCCAAGGTCCCGGTGATCCTGGCGGTGGGCGCGCGCGAGGTGGCCGAGCGCACGGTTTCGGTGCGCCGGCTGGGCGATACCCGCACCGAGACATGCGCGCTCGACGGTCTGGTGGCGGAGCTGACGGCCGAGGCCGTGGCGCCCGATCTGCGCTAGGGGGGCGGTTTCGCCTTCGGACGGCGGCCTTCCAGGCCGCAGCCCTCGGGCGACCCGGCGCGGCGCTGAAGCGCCGCGCGGGGGCGTTCCGCCCTCTTGCCGGCGTGTCGCCTTTGCGTCAGCCTTGGTGACGTCATGACCGCCCGCGCCGAACGCCTGCTTGCCGTGTTGCAGATCCTGCGCCGCCATCGTCAACCGGTGGCTGCGCAGCGCATCGCTGGCGAGACCGGCACCAGTCTGCGCACCGTCTATCGCGACATCGACGCCCTGCGCGCCCAGGGCGCGGCCATCGAGGGCGAGGCCGGGCTGGGCTATGTCCTGCGCCCCGGGTTCCTGCTGCCGCCGCTGATGTTCACCGAGGACGAGATCGAGGCCCTGGTTCTGGGCGCCCGTCTGGTTGCCAGCCGTGGCGACCCCACGCTGGCCGCCGCCGCCGCCGAAGCCGTGGCGCGGATCGGCGCGGTTTTGCCGGGGCGGCTGCGCGACCTGGCCGAGAGCGCGGCGCTGCTGGTGCCGACAGGCGCGCGGCGCGACGCGCCCCACATGGCCGCGCTCAGGCGCGCGATTCGCGCCGAGCGCAAGGTGGAGATCCGCTACCGCGACAAGTCCGGCACCGAGACACGGCGCGTGGTCTGGCCCTTTGCGATGGGGTTTTTCGACAGCGTGCAGGTTTTGGTCGCCTGGTGCGAGACCCGCCAGGCGGTGCGCCACTTTCGAGAGGACCGTATCGCCGACTGCGCGGTGCTCGAGCTGCGCTACCCGCAGCGGCGGGCGCGCCTGCTGCGCGACTGGGCCACGGCCGAGAAAATCCGCGCCGCGGGGGTGGCTGCTGACAGATCCTGACAGCCGGCGCTGGCACAAGCGGGCATCGCAACCAGGGAGATCCGCGATGCAAGACTGTCCGATGATGATCCATTATGTCCGCGACCCGGTCGCCAGCACCCGCTTCTATGCCGATGCGCTGGGCGTGCCGGTGATCCATGAAAGCGCCGATTTCGCCATGCTCGCGCTGGGGGCGGGGATGCGCCTGGGCCTGTGGCGGGCCGGCGCGGTCGCGCCCGCTGCGTCCGGTGCGGCGGGCTGCGGCGAGCTTTGCGTGGCGTTGCCCGACGCGGCGGCGCTGGATGCGCTGCATGCCCGGCTTGCGGCGCAGGGCGCGCGGGTGACGCAGCCCCCCGCCGCGATGGGGTTCGGACGGGCGTTCACCGTCCTTGATCCGGACGGCCACCGGCTGCGCCCCTATGTTCCGGCGGCGCGATGAGCGGGCGGGCCTGGGTCGCCGTCGTCTCGGCCGATCATGTGCGGATCGGTCTGGCGGGGGGCTTCGTGCAGGTCTGCCATGGCAAGGCGGCGCCTCTGCGCCGCCTGAGCCCGGGCGACCGCGTGGCCTGCTATTCCCCGCGCGAGGCAATGCGGGCGGGTGCGCCGGTGCAGGCCTTCACCGCGCTGGGGCGGGTGCGCGAGGGCGCGCCCTACGCGGTGCCGATGGCGCCGGGGTTCGTGCCTTTCCGCCGCGATGTCCATTGGCTGAAGGCCGGGGTCGCGCCGATCCGGCCGCTGCTGGCGCAGCTCAGCTTCGGGGGCCCGAACTGGGGCTACCGGCTGCGCCTCGGGCTGTTCGCGGTGACCGAATGCGACATGGACCAGATCGCCCGGGCGATGGGAGCCGCCGACTGACGCGACAACCCCCTTGCCAGAACCGCGCCCGCCCCCGAGGATGCGCCGAGGGAGGACCCACAACATGAAATCACCGATTCTGATCCTTGCGGCGCTGGCTCTGGGCACCGGGGCCGCGCTGGCCGATCCTGTCGAGGGACGGTGGAGCACCCAGCCCGACGACAACGGCAACACCGGGGTGGTCGAGATCACCCAGTGCGGCAACCGCTTTTGCGGCACGCTGATCGAATCGCGCCACGCCGATGGAAGCACCTTCCAGTCGGAAAACGTCGGCCGACGCATCGTCTGGGACATGGAGCCGCGCGGAGATGGCGCCTATCGGGACGGCCAGATCTGGGCACCGGACCGCGACCAGACCTATCGCTCGCGCATGGATCTGCAGGGCAACCATCTGACCGTGGCGGGCTGTGTCCTGTTCATCTGCCGCGATCAGACCTGGACCCGCACCGACTGAATGCGCATCTTCCGGGTCGCCGCTTGGCGCACGGGCGGGCAAGGTAAGCCCCTGACAAGGTAAGGGAACCCGATGTCCGGCGCGGATTGGTCCAGACTGCTGCTGCTCTCGCTCTTGTGGGGCGGGTCGTTCTTTTTCGTGGGTGTCGCGGTGCCCGTTCTGCCGCCCTTCACGATCGTCCTGGCGCGGGTGGGCCTGGCGGCGCTGGTGCTGGGCGCGGCCTTGCCGCTGTTCGGCCTGCCCGTGCCCAGGGGTTCGGGACCCTGGGCGGCGCTGCTGGTGATGGGGGTGCTGAACAACCTGATCCCGTTCAGCCTGTTCGCGCTGGCGCAGGGGCAGATCTCGTCGGGGCTGGCGTCGATCCTGAACGCGACGACGCCGCTTTGGGGGGTGATCGTCGCGCATCTGGCGACCCGGGACGAACGCATGACCCCGGCGCGCGTGATCGGTGTGCTGGTCGGGTTCGCGGGCGTCGCGGTGATGATGGGGCCGGGTGTTCTGGGCGAAAGCGGCGGCCACTTGTGGGGGCAGATCGCCTGTCTGGGCGCGGCGCTGAGCTATGCGCTGGCGGGCGTCTGGGGACGGCGGTTCCGGGGCAGCGGCCTGCCGCCCCTGAGCGTCGCCTTCGGTCAATGTCTGAGCGCGGCGGTGCTGCTCGTGCCGGTCGTCGCCCTGCGCGAGGCCCCCTGGACCCTGCCGATGCCGGCGCCCCACGTGCTGTGGGCGCTGGTGGGGATGGCGGTGCTGTCCACCTCGTTCGCCTATGCGCTGTATTTCGGCCTGATCCAGAGCGCGGGCGCGGTCAACGCCTTTCTCGTCACCTTCCTGATCCCGGTGAGCGCGGTGGCGCTGGGCGTGGCCTTTCTGGGCGAGACGCTGCTCCCCCGTCAGGTCGCCGGCATGGGCCTGATCGCGCTGGGGCTCATGGTCATCGACGGGCGGCTGTGGCGACGGATCACAGGCCCAGGTAGCGGTGCTCGACCTCGGGTGTGATCGCGGCGGGCTCGCCGGTCCAGACGGTGCGCCCGCGTTCGAGGATCACACAGGCGTCGGCGATCGGCTTCAACTCGCTCAAGGTTTTGTCCACCACCAGGATCGACTGGCCGTCGCGCTTCAGCCGGGCGATGGCGGCCCAGATTTCCTTGCGGATCACGGGGGCCAGCCCCTCGGTTGCTTCGTCCAGAACCAGCAGGCGCGGGTTGGTCATCAGCGCGCGCCCGATCGCCAGCATCTGCTGTTCGCCGCCCGAAAGCGTGCGCGCCTGTTGCCCCGCCCGTTCGCCCAGACGCGGGAAAAACCCCTGCACGCGTTCCAGCGTCCAGGCGCCGGGACGCGCGGCGGCGATCAGGTTCTCGGTCACGGTGAGGGTGGCAAAGCAGCGCCGCCCCTCGGGCACCAGGCCGATGCCCAGACGCGCCGCGCGGTAGGACGGCAGGGCGGTGATGTCCTGCCCGTCAAAGCGCACGCGCCCCTTGTAGGGCGCCTGCATCCGGCACAAGGTGCGGATGGTCGTGGACTTGCCCATGCCGTTGCGCCCCATCAGCGCCACGCATTGGCCGGGTTGCACTGTCAGGTCCACGCCGAACAGCGCCTGCGAGGCGCCGTAAAACACCTCGATCCCGTCAACTTCGGCCAGTGGGGTCATGGTGTCTCCTCGCCCAGATAGGCCTCGCGCACCTGAGGGTCGTTGCGGATCTGATCGACCGAACCCGTCGCGATGACGCGCCCGTAGACCAGCACGCTGATCCGGTCGGCCAGGGCAAAGACCGCGTCCATGTCGTGTTCGACCAACAGGATCGGCGCCTGTTGCTTGAGCGCGCGCAGAAACTGCACCAGGGTGCCGACCCCTTCGGCCCCCATGCCGGCCATGGGTTCGTCCAGCAGGAAGCAGGCCGGTTCGAGGGCCAGCGCGACCGCGATCTCCAGCAGCCGCCGCTCGCCGTGGCTGAGTTCGGCCGAGGGCACGCTGGCGCGCCCGTCAAGCCCGACCCGGGCCAGGATCGACTGCGCGCCGGCGATCAGGCCCTTGTCGCGTTGCACGGGTTTCAGAAACCGGAACGGATGGCCCTGCCGCGCCTGAAGCGCCAGCATGACATTGCGCCGCGCCGAAAACTCGGGGATGAGCGAGGATATCTGGAACGTGCGCCCCAGCCCCATCCGCGCCCGCTGCGCGGTGCTGAGGCGCGTCACGTCGCGCCCGCGAAAGGCGATGGTGCCGCTGTCCGGCGCCAGCCGTCCGGCGATCTGCCCGATCAGCGTGGACTTGCCCGCGCCGTTCGGCCCGATCAGGGCGTGGATCTCGCCAGGTTCCAGGGTCAGCGACACGTCGTCGGTCGCCCTGAGCGCGCCAAAGCTCTTGGACAGGTGCGAGAGGGTCAGGACCGGCTCAGCCATGGCGCTCTCTCCCCGCGATCAGGCCGATCAGGCCGCCGCGCGCGAACAGCACGACGCCCAGCAGAACCAGGCCCAGCCACAGTTTCCAGTGTTCGGTCATGCCGCCGAAAGTGACCTCGAATCCGACCAGGATCGCCGCCCCCGCGACCGGCCCGAAAATCCGGCCGACGCCGCCCAGGATGATGATGACGATGAGTTCGCCAGACATCGGCCAGGCCAGCATCGACGGGCTGGTGAAGCGGCTGAGATCGGCCATCAGCGCCCCCGCCAGTCCGGTGATCGCCCCCGACAGCGCAAAGGCTGCCAGTTGCACGCCAAAGGGGTTGATGCCGACCGCGGCCGCGCGATCGGGGTTCTGGCGGATCGCCATCAGCGCCGCGCCAAAGCGCGAGGCGCGGATCAGTGCGAACAGGCCGACACCGGCCATCAGCAGGCCCCAGCAGATCACGAACAGGTCCCACGGCCGCATCGTGTTCAGGCCGGGAAAACGATTGCGAACATAGATCGGAAGGCCGTCCTCGCCGCCATAGGCCGGCCACGAGACGGCGAAATAATAGACCATCTGCGCAAAGGCCAGCGTGATCATGATGAAGAAGATGCCCTCGGTCCGCAGGCTCAGGGCCCCGATGAGCGCCGCGACCGCGCCGGCGACCAGCATCGCCACGGGCCAGATCACCAGCATCTGGTTCGATCCGGGCAGACCCAGGATCGGCGCGCCACTGCCCGCGTGTTGCGCCAGGATGCCGGCGACGTAGCCGCCCAGCCCGAAGAACGCCGCATGGCCAAAGGACACCATCCCGCCGAGGCCCAGCGCGATGTTCAGCCCCACGCCGGCCAGCGCCAGCACGGCGATGCGGGTGCACAGCGTGATGGTGAACGGCTCGCCGGCCCAGAGCGCCCAGATCGGCACGGCCAGCAATCCCAGGGCCAGCACCGCGTTGACGGCGTATTCGCGATGGTGGTTACGCATGGGCGGGGAACAACCCTTGGGGGCGCAGGATCAGGACCAGCGCCATGAGCAGATAGATCAGCATCGACGCCAGCGCCGCGCCGATCACCGTCGCCTGCGAGGGGTCCAGGAACAGGCCAAAGGCGCGCGGCAGCAGGAAGCGGCCCATCGTGTCGATGATGCCGACCATCAGCGCGCCGACCATGGCGCCCTTGATCGACCCGATGCCGCCGATGACGATCACGACAAAGGCCAGGATCAGCACCGGCTCGCCCATGCCGACCTGCACCGCCTGCACCGCGCCGACCAGCGCGCCCGCCAGCCCCGCCAGCCCCGCACCCAGCGCGAAGACAAGCGTGTAGAGGGCGCGGATATTCACCCCCAGCGCGGCAATCATCTCGCGGTCGTTTTCGCCCGCCCGGATGCGGATGCCCAGGCGGGTCCGGTTGATCAGCAGACTGAGCCCCAGCGCCACCGCCAGGCCGAACCCGATCAGCGCCAGCCGATACAGCGGGTATTCCGTCAGGCCCAGATCGACCGTGCCTTGCAGCAGGGCGGGCGTGTTCAGATACAGCGGAAACGGGCCGAAAACGATCTTGGTGCCCTCGGTCAGGATCAGGATCAGCGCAAAGGTTGCCAGGACCTGGTCCAGGTGGTCGCGCGCGTAGAGCCGGCGCAGGATCGCGATCTCGATCAGGGCCCCTGCGGCGGCGGCGGCCGAGGCGCCGGCGATCAGGCCCAGCCAGAAGTTGCCCGTCGCGGCGGCCGCGGCGGCGCAGAAAAAGGCCCCCAGCATGTAGAGCGAGCCATGCGCCAGATTGATCAGGCCCATGACGCCGAACACCAGCGTCAGGCCGGCGGACATGAGAAACAGCATCAGGCCGAACTGCAAACCGTTCAGCAGCTGTTCAAAAAAGAGCGCAGCACTCACGGCACACCTTTCCTCTGGGTTGCGGGGAAGGGGGGGCGCCCCGCCGTGACGGGGCACCCGTGCCGTTGTTTACTGCATCGCGCACTGGCTGGCGTAGACGTCCTGATAGTCGGTGATCGCCAGGCCCAGCAGGCGGTTGGTGATCTCGCCATCGGCATTGACCACCTCACGCATATAGACGTTCTGGATCGGGTGCTGGTTGTTGCCGAACCGGAAGGCGCCCCGGACCGACGCGAAATCGGCCGCGCGCAGGGCAGCGCGGAACGCGTCGGTATCGTTCACGTCCGCCGCGGCGACTGCCGACAGGATCAGGTTCGCCGTGTCGAAGGACTGGCTCGCATAGAGCGACGGGGTGCGCCCATAGGCCGCGCGGAAGGCGGCGACAAAGGCGGCGTTCGCCGCGTTGTCGAGGTCCGGCGACCATTGGCCCGCGTTGACCACGCCCAGCGCCGCCTCGCCCATGCCGGGCAGGCTGTCCTGGCCGACGGTGAAGGCCGTCGAGATCAGCGGCAGATCCACGCCCGACTGGGCGTATTGCCGCACGAAGCTGATGCCCATGCCGCCCGGCAGGAAGATGAACACGCTGTCCGCGCCCGACGCCCGGATCTGCGCGATTTCGGCGGCGTAATCGGTCTGGCCCAGCTGGGTATAGATTTCGCCGGCGACCTCGCCCGTGTAGCGCCGCTTGAACCCGGTCAGCGCGTCGGTGCCGGCCGGGTAGTTGGGCGCCAGGATGAAGGTATGCGTCATGCCGTGATCGGCGGCATAGGCGCCCGCCGCCTCGTGCAGCATGTCGTTTTGCCACGCGGCGTTGAAATAGAACGGGTTGCAACCGGCGCCGGCCAGCGCCGACGGGCCCGCGTTCGGCGAGATGTAGAACACATCCTGCGCGGTGACGGCGGGAACCACGGCCATGGCGAGGTTCGACCAGATGATCCCCGTCAGGATTTGCGCGTGCTCGGCCTGGATCATGCGGTCGGCAATCTGAACCGCCTGTTCGGGGCGCTGGCCGTCGTCCTCGACCACCAGATGGATCTGGTCGCCACCGTTCAGGTCGAGCGCCAGCTGGAACGCGTCGCGGATGTCGGTGCCAATCCCGGCGCCGCCGCCGGACAGCGTGGTGATCAGGCCGACGGTCACCGGGTCGGCCGAGGCCGCGCCTGCGCCGAGAACCAGGGCCGATAGGCCGGCTGTCATTGTCATGCGAAACGTCATGATCTTCTCCCTGTTACAGTGTTCGCCTTCGTTCGGGGCGAATCGGAGCAAGCCTAGCAAACACCGCCCGAAGTGCAAATTTTTTAACTTTGAAATATTCCGGCGCGCCTCGCGCCCGTCCACCGAGCGGACGGCCGTGTCCTGACCGGTGCCAGCCCGGTTCCGCAGCCGTCCGCGGACCGCGAGAGGCCGGTCGCGGTGCCTGAACCCGGTTGCCGGGGCAGGGTTTGGGCGGGCGCGCCTTGCCTTTGGGGGAAACGGCGCTCTGGGTCGGGTCCGGAGTCGTGGCCCGGTGTGGTGCGCGGGCTGCCGCTGCGCGCGATCGGTCCGGGGCGCGGGGATGCGCCGGAAGGCCGCGTCCGGACAGCAGGCAGTATCCCGGAATTTTTTCACAGCCCGGGCGCGAATGCGCGCCGGGAAAAGGTCCCCGTCGAAACCGCCCAAACGGGGCGCAAACGGATGTCCTGGGCCCGGCAAGGACGCGGCCGGCATCCGCCGCGACCGATGCCCATGGCCCCGGTTCTTGGCGGCGGCACCCGGGGCGGCGCGAGCGGAGTGGCGCGAGGCGCGGCCAAGGGCACCTCGGTTTCCCCCGGATTGGCGGCGCGCGGTCCCGATTGCAACCGGGCGGGCGTCACGGTCTGCTCGGCGCGGCCACCAAGGGTGCCAGGGCATTGCGCAACCGTTCGCTTTCGGCCAGCAGGGTCGAACTGCGGCTGACCAGACCCAGGCGATCGAACTGCCGCGCGATATCGGCTGGTTCGGGCCTTGCTGCGGGCCGGGTCGCTTCGGGCTCGGCGCCGGTCCCGGAGAGAGCTGCCGTCGCAGTCAGGTCGTCGCGGCCCCCGGTGCCAGCCGCCTCCGCCGCCGGCAGACCGGGCGACGGTGGTTGACCGTCCCCGTTGCCCACGGGCCTGTCCCCTGGGCTGGGGTCGGGCGGGTTCGGCCCCAGGGACGGGGCGGTCGAGACCCCGCCCTGGATTTCGGATGAAACCCCCGTGGCGAACCGGCCTGACGGTTCGGGTTCTTGCGGGGCCGGCGCGGCGCCCGGGCCGGGGCGCCCGGCGTCGGGACCGCCCGTCTCGATCCCTGGCGCGCTGCCGGTTCGGGGGGCGGGCGGGGCGTCGGTTTGCAGGTCCCGTGCGATTTCGGCATGGCCGGGCGCGCGCCCCAACAGATCCCCCAGGTCGCCGGGCAAATCCGCCGATGGGCCGCCAGCGGCGGAAAGGCTCTCGACCAATGGCCAATCGCCGGCCGCGATGGCGTTGCGCAGGGCCTGGTCGGGGATGCCCAAAGCCGCGAACTCTGCCGCCGCCCCCGCGCTATCACCCAGCCGGGCAAGCGCCGCCGCACGGATCTGGCGGGACACCGTGTCATCGTGCCCTTGCAGGCGATCCAGGGCCTGCCGTGGCTCGCCCTCGGCCAACGACGCGCGAGCGAGCATATGCGCGGCATCGGGCGACGGGTCGGTCCCGACCAGATCCGCGACGGGCGTCACCAACCCCAGGTCAATGAGCCGGCCGGCCAGAGCCAGGCGGGTGTCGCGGCTCAGGGCCCGATCGCGCCAATCTTCGCGCGCCAGAACGCTTTGCACGATCCCGAGGTCGCTGCCGCGCCGGGCCAGATTGTTCCAGACCTCGTCGCGCAACTGGTCCAGCAGGCGGCGGTTTTCACCGGTCTCGGCCATCCATCGTTCCAGTCGATCCAGCGTCGCAAAGGCATCCTCGCTCATGCCCGAGCGGGCCTGAACCCGCAGGATCGACGCCATGAGGGCCGGACCGCTGTCGCTGTTCCTCTCGGTCGCGGCCAGCGCGGAGGCGTCCTCCAGATACGGCGCCGGCACCGCGGCCTGTGTTTCCAGGGCCAGGTCCAGGCGTGCCTGAACGTCGGGCGGGTCGTCACGATTGTCATGTTCCAGCCGCAGCAGCGCGTCGGCGCTGTAGCCGCGCGCCCGGTCCAGCATCGCCTGCAGCAGCCCGCCGTCCGAGGGCGGGAACCAAGGCGATCGGGTCACGCTGTCGGCGACCACGCGCGCCGCATCGATGGCACCGGACTGTGCCAGGATCTCGACCATTCGGGCACCGAGAAGCGCGCGCAGCACCCCTGGCAGGCGGCTGAAGGTCAGCGAAAGCGGGGTTGCCAGGTCGGGGCTTGCCTGGATCGGGGCGCCGGCCAGAACCGCCATCACCGCGGCAACCCCACCGCAATCGGCGCTTTGCGCCAGTCGCATTCGCGAGTTCGAGGCACGATCCTCCAGCACGTCTGCCATGCCCAGCGCAAGGTCGCGGCCAGCGACAGGGTCGGGGGCGTTTTCCAGCAGGGCACGGGCTTCGGCCCCGAAACCGGAGGCGAGATAGAGGGTGATAAGGTCCAGCCGGGCCTCGGGATCGGGTTGGTCGAATTCCGCAAAAAGGGATCGGGTCAAGCGGCCATAGGTTTCGGAAAACCCATCGTCGCCAAGATCGAGAAGGGTGTCGAGGATCTCTGCCCCCTGGCAGGTGGCGGCCAACCGGGCCGGGGCCGGGGCATCGGGATCGGGGCGGTCCAGAACGGAGGCGATGCGCATGTTTTCCGGAAGGGCGGCGGCGGGCGCATTGTCCGACGCCAGCAAGACGCCCGGTTCCGCGCGCTCAGGGGCGGGATCGAGCAGACCTTGCCCCAACGCCCGCGACAGGCTGAGGCCGAGATCGCGTGCGAGCGACTGCAATTGCGGCTGCGGCGCGGGTGTCGGAGCCGGCGCGGGTTGCGCGGCCAGGCTTTGCGCGAAGGCGCTGCCGGCCGCGCGCGCGGTATCGATGGGATCAATCACCACGCGCGCGTCGGGCACGGGGCGCGGTGGTGCCGGTGGCGTGGCCACCGCCGCGATGGGGTCCGTCGGCGCATCGCGAAGGTCGAGGATGACCAACCCTGGCCGATCTTCCCACGCGCGCAGTGCGCAGTCACACGCAAGGGTCAATTGCAGCCGGTTCCCCTGCGCCGCGGCGGCGGCGAGACGGGTGCGCGGAATGCGGGCGAAGAGGCGGGACAGGTCGAACGTGGCGTCAGCGGGGGCGAGGACGATCCCCCGTTCCGTTCCCGTGCCGGACAGGCGCCAGCCGGTTCCGGCCGGCATCTGCAGCACAAGCCTGGTGAAATCCGCGTGCTCGCCGGCACTGACCGGCACGACCTGGGCCAGCGCGGACTGGGTCAAGGTCAGCCAGAACAGCAGGGCGGCGAGCCAGCGCATCAGGCCGCCTCGCGCTTCAGGTTGCGCATGGCTTCTTCGAGGTTGCCGTAGCTGGGCCGGACGTGGTGCGGGGTGTTCTGGCGGCCGACCTCGATGCACATGTTGGCCGGATGGTTGTGTAGGTTGGCGATCAGAACCTCGCGGATCAGCTTGTAGAAATGCGAGTCGTCCTCGACCACGGCGCGCATCTTGGCGGCGAAGGGACCGACGAAACCATAGGCGATGAAGACCCCCAGAAAGGTCCCGACGAGCGCGCCGCCGATCAGACCGCCCAGCACTTCGGGCGGCTGGTCGATCGCGGCCATGGTCTTGATGACGCCCAGCACGGCGGCGACGATGCCCAGCGCCGGAAGGCCGTCGGCGACCGTCTGCATGGCATGGCTCGAATGCAGCGCGTGGTGCAGCGTCGATTCCATCCGCTTGTCCAGCACCTCCTCGACCTGGAGCGGGTCGTCGTAGCTGAGGGTGATCGAGCGCAAGGTGTCGCAGATCAGTTCGACGGCCTCGTGGTCTTTCAGGACCTTCGGATAGCGGCCGAAGATGTCCGATGTTTCGGGGGCCTCGATGTGTTCCTCCAACGCGACCGGGTTCTGCCGCGCCAGCCGGATAAGTTCGAACAGCAGGCACAGAAGGTCCTGATAATCGGCGGGTTTCCAGTTCGCGCCCTTGAAGACCTTGCCGATATCCTTGATCGTCTGCTTGACCCCGGCGCCGTCGTTGGCGATCAGAAAGGCCCCGATCGCCGCGCCCATGATCATCGTCAGTTCGAAGGGCAGCGAATGCAGGATGATCCCGAAATGGCCCCCGGCAGCGACATAGCCGCCAAACACCATCACGAAGACGACGACGATGCCTATGATGCCGATCATGAAACGCTCCGTTCCTGCTTTGGGCCAATCTGGCGTGGGAACCTTAAGAAAGCCTCACCGCCGGTCCGTCATTCGCGCGGAACCAGGGCATTGCGTCCGGCGAGGATCGCGCTGAACCCGTAGGCCTGCCTGGGATCCAGTCCGGCGAGAATCGCCGCCGCGCTGGTGGGGGACAGCCGTCCCAGGAAGCCCGCCGCGAATTCGGGGTCCATCTCGGAGAAGACGGCGGCCGCCTGTTCGGGTTCCATGGCTTCGAACACGCTGACCAGGCGGGCGATATCGTCCTCGGCCGCGCGATCGGCCTGCGCCATGGTGGCCGAGAGTTCGGCCTCGGCACTTTGAAGTGCGTCGATCTGGGCCTGCACCCGCTGCTGCGCGGCCGCGAGGAGCGCCTCGCGTTCCTGCAGATCGGCTTCGCGC
Organism: Rhodobacter sp.; assembly: GCA_020637515.1. NCBI lineage: Bacteria > Pseudomonadati > Pseudomonadota > Alphaproteobacteria > Rhodobacterales > Rhodobacter > Rhodobacter sp. The sequence goes on from JACKKG010000001.1 coordinate 1,846,462, forward strand.
TGGTTGACGCTGCGCTCGCGCTCGCGGATTTCCAGCGTCAGTTGCGCGTCGCTCACAGGGCTGGAGCGCAGAGCCGCCACCGCGGGGACCGGGTCTTGCGCCATCGCCATCCCCAGGCCCGAAACCGCGCGCAGGCCCGCGGCCAACACGAACAGCGCCGAAAGGGCCGGCAGGACGCGTGCGCGGCGCGCGGGACGCGGGCGGCGGCGCCGGGACAGGAGGGGGGCCATCAGAACGCTCCCGGCCCTTGCCGTCTGCGCAGGACCCGCGCGCGCGTCGGCGCCGCACCGTGGTCGTCGTCCTGCGGTTCGGGCGCAGTCTGGCGGGGGGCGGCGTCCGTCGGCCAGGGCGAGGGAGGGCGCGCCGTCGTGTGGGTCCCCCGGTCCTCGGGGAGGTCATGCATCGACGCGACGAGCAATTCCAGCTTTCGCGCGACGGTTTCGGCGCGGTCCACCTGCCCGTCCAACCGCCCGCCGACCCGCCCGGCCGTTTCCTGCGCCACGGTCAGCGACCGGGCCAGCGCGTCCACTTGAGCGGAGAGGACCGCGATCGCGCTGCCGACCCCGCCTTCCAGGGTGCCCAGGGCTTTGAGCCGGCGGGACAGGATGGCGCAGTAGATCGCGGCCCCCAGGGCGGCGGCGGTCAGCAGAAGATCGGAGAGATAGGTCATCGCAAGCCCCTCAGTTGAAAACGAATTCCATGACCAGCAGGTCGTTGACCATGCCCGGTCCGGTGACGATCTGGACCCGGCGCAGCATCTGCGCGCGCAGGCGCAGCAGCGCGGCCGGCTCTTGCAGTTCATGCGGGTCCAGCGCGCGCAGATAGATGTTCAGCACATCCATGATTCGCGGCATCAGGTGCTGCACGTCACCTTCGTTGCCCGAGGGGACCTCGAGCTGCGCGGAAAACCGCAAGTGCCGCGATTCGGCGCGCGGCCCCATGTTCACCGTGATCGGATCGAGCGGCACAAATCCCACATCGCCGGAATGCCCGGAGTCCCCGGAGCTGCCGCCATGGCTCGCCGCCGCAGGGTCAGGCGTGCCGTGTTCCGGCGTGGCGCCATGCGATCCCGCCGATCCGGCGCCGCCGGGCAGCAACGAATCGATCAGCCCCGCATAGGTCGCGTAGAATCCGCCGCCCGCGCCGGCCAAGGCCAGGACCAGCCCCAGAATCAGCGGAAGTTTCGACGATCTGGCCGGGGTTTCAGCGGTTGCGGCGGCGTTGGACATGGCGGCGGGACCCTGTGCAGTTTCCTGTTCTCTCCGCCGGTTTTCGCATGATCTGGCTAACCGATTGTTAATCGAAACGGGTCAAGGATCGCCTCATCGGGACAGAAGGTCCACGAGGGGGATACGCATTGGAACAGCTGCTGTCAGTCTGGAACGCCCTGGAACCGCGCCGCCGGCTCCTTGCGGTCGGCGCGACGGTCGGGGTCTTCGTGGCCGTGCTCATGTTGGCGCGTCTGGCCACCACGCCGGGCCTGTCGCTGCTCTATTCCGGGCTTGAGGGGGCGCAGGCGGGCGAGGTGATCCAGGCGCTCGATCAGCGTGGCATCGCCTACGAGGTGCGCGGCGACGCGATCTATGTCGATTCGTCGCAACGCGATGAAACGCGGATGTCGCTGGCGGCCCAGGGGCTGCCTGCGAATTCGGCCACCGGATACGAGCTGCTGGACGGTCTGACCGGCTTCGGCACCACCGCGCAGATGTTCGACGCCGCCTATTGGCGCGCAAAGGAGGGCGAACTCGCGCGCACGATCATGGCCAGCCCCCATATCCGCTTTGCCCGCGTGCATCTGGCCCAGGGCACGACGCAGCCGTTCCAGCGCGCGCAGCAGTCGTCGGCCTCGGTCACGGTGACGCCGGCGGGGGTTCCGTTGACGCCGCAACAGGCTCAGGCGCTCCGCTATCTGGTGGCCTCGGCCGTTGCGGGGCTGAGCGCCGAGAATGTCTCGGTGATCGATTCCAACGGCGGGGTCGTGATCGGAGAGGACGCCGGCCCGATGACCCAGGCGAACGACCGCGCGCAGGCCTTGCGGCATAACGTCGAGCGCCTGCTCGAGGCCCGCGTCGGCCCGGGTCGCGCCGTGGTCGAGGTGAATGTCGATACGGTGACCGACCGGGAAACCATTACCGAACGGCTGATCGACCCCAGCCAGCGCGCGGCGGTGTCCCAGGAAAGCGAGGAGCGCAACGCGACGTCCAGCGATTCGGGCGGCGGCGCGGTGACTGTGGCCTCGAACCTGCCGGATGGCGAGGCCGCCCAGAACGGTGGCCAGGCCCAATCGCGCGAGACCCTGTCGCGCGCCCGCACCAGCTGGGAGGTGTCACGCACCAGCCGCGAGGTCGAACGCGGCCCCGGCGCGATTCGGCGGCTGACGGTGGCGGTTCTGATCGACGGCCTGCACGCGGTCGATGCGAACGGCGATCCCCAGTGGCAACCCCGCCCCGATGACGAACTGGCCGCCTTGCGCGAACTCGTGGCCTCGGCCGTCGGCTTCGACGAGGCGCGCGGCGACGTGATCACCCTGCGGTCCCTGCCGTTCGATCTGACCGGCATCGAGGTCGGCACCGCGGGAACGGTGGGATGGTTCGACCGGCTGGGTCTGGACGCGATGGGGCTCATCCGATTGGCGGCTCTGGCGGCGGTCGTGCTGTTCCTCGCGCTTTTCGTGCTGCGGCCGATCCTGCGCGCACCCGCCCGGGGGGACAGCGCCGATCTGTTGCCCGGCCTGTCGCCCCCGCCCCCCGCCGCGGGCCCGGTGCTGACCGGCGAAATCGACGACGAGGCGCCGGGCGCCGCCGCGCTGCGCGTGGCCGAGGATCGCGCCGCGCCCCCCGATCCGGTTGAGCGGATGCGCCAGCTGATCGCGGAACGCCAGGACGAGACGCTGGAAATCCTGCGCAACTGGATGGAAGAACCCGAGGAGCCCCGCTGATGCCCAGTCCCCTGCGACTCGAGGTGTTCGAAACCCCGGACACGCTGGACGGCCCCGCGCTGCTGATGCCCGAGGACATCGAGGACATCCGCCTCAACGCCTATGAACGCGGCTATGTCGCCGGATGGGAAGATGGCGGCACCCAGTCCGCGAGCGATGCGGCCACGCGCCGCGCGGCGGTCGAGCGCCAGGTCGAGCAGTTGACCTTCACCTATCACGAGGCCCGCGGGCATGTGCTCAAGGGGCTCGAACCGCTGTTGAGGGCGATGATCGACGCCGTTCTGCCGGCTGCGGCGCGGGCGTCGGTGGCGCCCGTGGCGATGGAACAACTCATGCCCCTGGCGCTTGCCGCGACCGAGACGCCGATCACCTTGCGAGTCGGGCGCGGCAGTCTTTCGGCCTTCGAAGACGCGTTCGAGGGTCAGCCGCTGCCGCCTCTCACGCTGATCGAAACCGACGATCTGGACGCGGGGCAGGCGGAATTCGCCTTTGGCGCTGCCGAGACCCGGATCGACCTCAGCCATGCCGCCCGCGCGATCGCCGAGGCGATCGGCCGTTTCTACCGCATCCAGTCCGAGGAGACCCGCCGTGCCTGATACCCAATCCGCCCCGAGCACCGCCAGCAACAACCTGGGCCGGGGCGCCTTTACCCAGGTTCCGATCGAGATCACGGTATCCGTCGGCCGCGCGCGGCCCCTGGTCCGCGACCTGCTGCGGCTTCAGCGCGACAGCGTGCTGCCCCTGGACCGCCGTGTCGAGGACCCGGTCGAACTGTTCGTCGGCGACCGCCTGATCGCGCGCGGTGTTCTCGAAGAACTGGAGGGCGAGCAGGCGGGCCAGATGGTCGTGCGGCTGACCGAGGTCGCCGATCTGTCGAACGGGCTGTAGGCGATGCGCCGCGCAGTCGCGATTCTGGCGCTGCTGGCGCTGCTGGTCTGGCCCATCGCCGCATCGGCGCAAGAGGTGACTCTGTCGATGGGCGAGGGGGGCGGGCTGGCGGTCCGCTCCGTGCAGCTCATGGTGTTGCTGACCCTTCTCAGCCTGGTGCCGGGGCTGATGGTCATGGTCACCTGCTTTCCCTTCATCGTCACGGTGCTGGCGATCCTGCGGCAGGCGATCGGGTTGCAGCAGTCGCCGCCGTCGATGCTGCTGACCACGCTGGCGCTGTTCCTGACCTATTTCGTGATGGAACCGGTCTTTACGGCGGCCTGGGACGCGGGTGTGGTGCCGCTTCAGGCGGGGCAGATCGGCGTGGACGAGGCCATGGCGCGCGCGATCGTGCCCTTTCGCGGCTTCATGGCGGCACGCATCGACCCCGACACCTGGCAGGGTCTGGCCACGCTGCGGCCCGACGCGCCCGTCTTTTCGCCCGACGGTCCGCTGTCGGTGCTGGTGCCGTCCTTCCTGTTGTCGGAACTGTCGCGCGCGTTCGAGGTCGGCTTCGTGATCTTCCTGCCGTTCCTCATCATCGACCTGGTGGTGGCGGCGGTGCTGATGTCGATGGGCATGATGATGGTTCCGCCGGCGGTGGTGTCGCTGCCGTTCAAACTGGCGTTCTTCGTCGTGGCGGATGGCTGGACGCTGGTGTCGGCTTCGTTGGTGCGGGGCTATTTCTGACCCGCCGCCGGGCGCGCGCGGCTCAACTCCAGTGCACGTCGCCCAGAAAGATGTATCCCGCGCCATAGATCGTCTTGATCAGGCGCGGGTTCTTGGGGTCCTCGCCCAGCTTCGCGCGCAACCGCGAGATGCGGACATCCATCGCCCGGTCAAAGCTTTCACCGGCCGCGCCGCCCAGGCTTTCCTGCATCTGCGTGCGCGAGATCAGCCGTTTCGGGGCATCCAGGAACAGGCGCAGGACCTCGCCCTCGGCGTGGCTGAAGGGCACCTCGGCGCCGTCCGCGCCGATCAGCACGTAGCGGTCGAACTGGGCCTCCCAGCCGTTGAACCGCGCGATGCTGCCGCCGCTGCCCTGCGCCGGCCGACCCTTGCGCAGGCGGGCACGGATCCGGGCCACGACCTCGGCCGGTTCGAAGGGTTTGATGATGTAGTCGTCAGCCCCCAGTTCCAGGCCTGTCACCCGGTCGTGTGGCGCCGCGCGGCCCGAGATGATGATGATCGTCGCGCCCGATTCCAGCGCCAGGCGGTGCACCAGGGCCAGGCCGTCGCGGTCCGGCAGGCCCAGATCGACCAGACAGACATCGGGCGCGGTGCGTTTCAGCGCCGCCTCGAATTCGGTCGCGCGCGAGTAGCTGGACGTGCGAAACCCGGCCTCGGTCAGCGCATCGGCCAGGATGCAGCGGATTTCGGCCTCGTCGTCGAGGATGGCGACATGGGGTTGGGACATGGGGCTCCTATGGGGCGAACGTCCGGGCCGTCGGGCCGTGCAACGCCGCGTCCAGATCATCCGGTTCGAAGGGTTTCTGCAAGACCCCGAATTCGGCGGCGGCGGCGGCATGGAGGGAATCGTGGGGCGGCAGCGAGGTCATCAGCAGCGACGGCAGGGTCGGCCGCGCCGCGCGCAACTGGCGCAACAGCGCGAGCCCCGTGGCCTCGCCCGGAAGCTGGATGTCGGACAATACGGCGCCGATCTCGGGGATCTGGGACAGGGCCAGTGCGTCGCTGGCGGTTTCGGCTTCGATCACCTGATGGCCCAGGCCGACCAGGATCTCGCGCACATGGGTGCGGATCTCGGGGCTGTCTTCGACCAGCAGAACCAGGCGCGACTGGTTGGGCGCCGGATCGGCGGCGGGCCGCAGGGGCAGGCGCAGCGTGACGCGCGCGCCGCCGGCGGTCCGGTTCGACAAGCGCACCGATCCGCCGGCAAGCGAGGCCTGGTCGAACACCATCGCCAGCCCCAGCCCCGAGCCCTCGCCGCCCTTGGTGGTGAAAAAGGGATCGAGGCCGCGCTTCAACGCTTCGTCGGAAAACCCGGGGCCCGTGTCCTCGACCGTAAGCTCCAGCCAGGTATCGCGCACGCGACGCGCATCCAGACGGACCGTGCCGCCAGTCTGGCTGGTTGGCGCCGTGGCCGACGCGCGGCCGGCCGTGCCGCAGATCGCGTCGCGCGCGTTCAGGATCAGGTTGAGCAACGCATCCTGAACCGCGCCCGGGTCCAGCATCATGCGCGGCAGGCCCGGCTCCAGCGCGATCTGCAGTCGGGTGCCCTCGGGCAGGGACGGCGACGCCATCATGCGAAGGTCGTCGAGCAACGCCTCCAGATCGACCGGCTCGGGCCTGAGGGCGCGCTCGCCCGAGATCTCGCCGATCCGTTGCAGCAAGGTGCCGCCGCGTCGGGCCGCGGCCAGCGTCGCGCGCACCGCCTCGGCCGCCTCGTGGTCCAGGCGCGGATCGCGCGCCAGTTTGCCCTGCAAGCCCAGGATGATCGTCAGCAGATTGGCGAAATCATGCGCCAGCCCCGAGGTCAGCTGCGCCGCCAGCTCGCGTTTTCGGGTCTGCATCAGGGCCGCGCGGGCCTGCGTTTCGGCGGTGATGTCGGTGGACAGAAGGTAAATGCCGCCCGGCCGGCCATCGAGATCGGGGGTCAGCGCGACCCGCAAGCGCCGGCCGCTGTCTTCGTGGGTGATCTCGCAGACCGCCGGCTCACCCGCCAGGGCGCGCTGCATCGGCGGCAGGATGCGCGCGAAGGTGCCCGGGCCCAGCGCAATCGAGGCATGCAGCCCGACAACGTCACCGGGGGCGCCGGGGATCAGCGCCGACAGGTGTTTGTTCGAATAGGTAAAAACCAGATCGCGGTCCAGGTGGGCGATATGCGCGGGCGCCATCTCGGTCATCAGGCGGGTGCGCGCTTCGCTTTCGGTCAGTTCGCGCTTGGCCTCTTGCAGCGCCGCGTTGGCCGAGGCGAGCGCCCGGTTCGCCAGACCGAGGCGCTCTGCATGGGCCAGAACCTGATCCGAGAGTTCCTCGGACCGGGCACGCAGCAATTGTTCCTGGACCTTGATTTCGGTGATGTCGGTATAGACCGTGACCCAGCCGCCCTGGGCCAGCGGCGCGCCTTCGACCGAGATCCAGCGCCCGTTGGCGCGCTGACGCTCCATGTAGTGCGGCTGAAAGGCGCGCGCGGTCTCGACGCGCTGGCGGACGGCCTCGGCCGGGTCGCTTTGCGGGCCGTATTCCCCGGCCTCGACCAGATAGCGGATCGTATCCTCGAACGAGGCGCCGCGCGCGACCAGGGCATCGGGCAGGCCGAACATGGCCTGATAACGGGGGTTGCAGACCGCCAGTTTCAGGTCGCTGTCGAAGATCGACAGCGCCTGCTGGATCAGGCTCAATCCGGCGCGGGTCAGCTTTTCGATCGGCTCGGCGTGCATGGGCGCAACTTAGCGCCGGCGCCGGCCGCTAGTCCAGCGTTTCGCCGGGGTCGATGCCCCAGACCATACTGCGTTCGACCCACCCCGAGGTGCCGTCCACCGTCATTTCGCACCAGTCCGGGTTGCATTCGGAAATCCGCCCGACGACCCCGCGTTCGAGCTGCGCGACCTCGGGGGCGTTGGCCGCGGGTCGGGTGCGCATCGGCGCCATGTCCGTGGTGATGAGCAGCGTGCGCACGCCCGACAGCATCTGGAAACTGATCCACCCGCCCTGGCCCTCGGAATCCTCGACCCGGCGCCAGCGGTCGAATTCGCCAGTGACGCGCAGCGGCAGGTCGCGCAGGTTGTAGACCCAGTCGATGCGGTGGCTGTCCGATGGGCCGCGGCGCGCATAGGTGCGCGAGGACTTGAGCGACACATAGCGCGGCAACGGCAGCCCGGTTTCCGGCCCGACCGAGGGGTCGGCCGCCCCGGACCGTTCGGCCGGGTCTTCTCCGGTTTGGGCCAGGGACTGGTCCGGCGTCTGGCCCCGGGCCACCGTCCCGGTGCCCAGCAACAGCGCCGACAACGCGGCGATGGCGATTGCCCGTTTCATCCTGTCCTGCCCGGCCCGCTTGCGCGGTCCTGTTGTCGCCAGCGGCCCCCGGGTAATTTTATTTCGTGCCGGGGTGCGCGGATGGCTTGTGCCTCGGTTCGCTCTGGGTCACTTTGCCAAAAAACGGGCCGCGATGAAAGGCCCCCGATCGAAGACACCGGAGGTTCCCATGCCCCTCAAGCGTTTGCATGTCGTCGTCACCCGGCGCCTGCCCGATCCCGTGGAAACGCGGCTGAAGGAGCTGTTCGACGCCGAATTGCGCGACGACGACACCCGGATGAGCCGCGAGGACCTGGTCGAGGCGATGAAACGCGCCGACGTTCTGGTGCCGACGGTAACCGACTCGATCGACGCGGCGCTGCTGGCGCAGGCGGGCGAGCGGCTGAAACTGATCGCGAACTACGGCGCGGGGGTTGACCACATCGACGTGCAATCTGCCCGCCAGCGCGGGATCCTGGTGTCGAATACGCCGGGCGTGGTGACCGAGGATACCGCGGACATGACGCTGGCGCTGATGCTGGCCGTGACCCGCAAGATTCCCCAGGGCCTGGCCGAGATGCAGGCCGGCGACTGGCGCGGCTGGTCGCCGATGGCGCATCTGGGCGGTCGGATCGGCGGCAAGCGGCTGGGCATTCTGGGGATGGGCCGGATCGGCCAGGCGGTGGCGCGGCGCGCGCAGGCCTTCGGGATGCAGATCCACTATCACAACCGCCGGCGCCTGCGCCCCGAGGTCGAGGGCCCGCTGGAGGCGACCTACTGGGAAAGCCTCGACCAGATGGTCGCGCGCATGGACGTGATCAGCATCAACTGCCCGCACACGCCCTCGACCTTTCACCTGATGAACGCACGGCGGCTGAAGCTGATGAAACCCTCGGCGGTGATCGTCAACACGTCGCGCGGCGAGGTGATAGACGAGAACGCGCTGACGCGGATGCTGCGCGCGGGCGAGTTGGGCGGCGCCGGTCTCGACGTTTTCGAACACGGCCACGAGATCAATCCGCGACTGCGCGAACTGTCGAATGTCGTGCTTTTGCCGCATATGGGGTCGGCCACGCTCGAAGGGCGGATCGAGATGGGCGAAAAGGTCATCCTGAACATCAAGACCTTCGCCGACGGCCACCGGCCGCCGGATCAGGTGCTTCCCGGGATGCTGTAACGCCTGTGGCAAGCGCCGGGAGGGTTTTCCACCCTCCCGGACCCTCCCGGAGGATATTTGCAGCACAAAGAAGGGCCGCGCCACCAAAGGGTCAATCGCCCTGTCGGGGCCTGAAATACCCCTTGGGCACAAGGCTGAAAGGCGAGGGGGGGCAGCGCCCCCCCGGTGTTTGTTTCAGCGTTTGGGCCGCGTCGGGCGATGGTCGCCGCCGGTCGGGCGGGGCTTTCGATCCGGGGCCTTCTTGCCTTTGGGCGGGGCCAGGCGGGCCGAGGGATTGCGCGCGGCCTCGGGATCGATCCGGGGGCGGGCGGGTTTCGCCGGCCGGTCGGCCGCGGTCATGTCCCTGGCGGGCGCGTCCTTGCCGCGCCTGTCATCGCGCGCGGGGCGCTCGGCGGTGTATTTCGCAAATTTGCGCGCCGGGCCCGCGTCGTCGCCGCGTTTGGGTGCGCGCGGTTTGCGGGTGCTGTCGTCGCCCTTGGGGCTGTAGGGACGCTTGGCGCCGGGCGCGTCGCCTTGCGCCTTGCGGTCGCGCGGCGCGTAGGGCCGTTCGGCGCTGCGTTCGCCGGCGGCGCGTTCCTCACGCGGGCGATACGCGGGTTTGGGGCGATCCGCGCTGTCCTCACGCGCGCGATAGGCGGGCTTGGGGCGATCGGCGTTGTCCTCACGCGGGCGATACGCGGGTTTGGGACGATCCGCGCTGTCCTCGCGTGGGCGATAGGCGGGTTTGGGGCGATCCGCGCTGTCCTCACGCGCGCGATACGCGGGTTTGGGACGATCCGCGCTGTCCTCACGCGCGCGATAGGCGGGTTTGGGACGATCCGCGCTGTCCTCACGCGCGCGATAGGCGGGTTTGGGGCGATCCGCGCTGTCCTCGCGGCGGGGCGGGCGGCTGTCGCCGTCCGGGCGCGGTGCGCGGGCCGGACGCTCGGCATCGTCGCGACGGGGCCGCGGGGCAGGGCGCTCGCCCTCGGGCGGGGCGTCGGCACGGGTCACGGGGATGCCCTGCTCCAGCGCCATGTCCTCGCCCAGGGCGTTGAAGAAGCGGTCCGCGCAATCGTCATGCAGTTGCGCCAGGGTGTGATCGTCGTAGATGCGGATCGCCCCGATGTCGGCCTTGGTCAGCTGGCCGGCACGGCACAGCATCGGCAGCAGCCAGCGCGGTTCGGCCCGTTCGTTGCGACCGACGCCCAACCGCACCCAGAAGCTGCGTTCGAATTCTGCGCGGGCGCGCGGCTTCGGGCCGTCGGCGCTGACCGGCACCACGTCCTCGGGCGCCGAGCGGGCCGCGAAATAGAACCGCGAGACGGCCGCCGCCAGTTCGCGCGCGGTGAAGCGTTCGGCCAGCATGGCGATGGTGTCGGCCTCGTCCGGGGTTTCCGGCGCGGTCAGTGCGGCGTCGGTGAGCAGCCGTTCGGCATCGCGGGCGGACACTTCGGCCGCGGTGGGTGCCGGGCCCCAGTCGGCCTCGACCCCGGCCATTTTCAGCAGGCGCTCGGCCTTGCGCTGGGCCGCGGTCGGCACCACCAGCACGCTCACGCCCTTCTTGCCGGCGCGCCCGGTGCGGCCCGAACGGTGCAGCAGCGTTTCCTTGTTGGTGGGCAGGTCGGCGTGGATCACCAGTTCCAGCCCCGGCAGGTCGATGCCGCGCGCGGCCACATCGGTTGCCACGCAGACCCGCGCGCGCCCGTCGCGCATCGCCTGAAGTGCGCGGGCGCGTTCGTCCTGCGCCAGTTCGCCCGACAGCGGCACCACCGGGAAGCCGCGGTTCAGGAACCGGGCGGTCAGGTGGTTCACGGCGGCGCGGGTCTTGCAGAAGACCAGGGCGTTGCGGGCCTCGTAAAAGCGCAGGGTGTTGACGATGGCGTGTTCGGCATCCTCGGCGGCGACCACCATGGCGCGATAGGCAATGTCGCCATGCTGTTCGCGCGGCGCGGCCGTTGCCAGGCGCTGCGCGTCGCGCTGATAGGTTTGCGCCAAGCGTTCGATCTCGCGCGAGACGGTGGCCGAGAAGAGCAGCGTGCGGCGATCCTCGGGCAGGGCTTGCAGGATGAATTCAAGATCCTCGCGAAAGCCGAGGTCGAGCATCTCGTCGGCTTCGTCCAGAACCACGGCGCGCACGGTGGTCAGGTCGATCGTCGAGCGTTCGATATGGTCGCGCAGGCGCCCCGGGGTGCCGACGACGATGTGCGCGCCACGTTCCAGCGCCCGGCGTTCGGTGCGGATGTCCATCCCGCCGACGCAACTGGCCAACACCGCGCCCGCCGGGCCGTAGAGCCATTCGAATTCGCGGCGGACCTGCAAGGCAAGCTCGCGGGTCGGCGCAATGACCAGCGCGCGGGGGGTGTCGGGGGGCGGCATCTGGTCGCCCTCCATCAGCAGGTCACCGGCCATCGCCAGGCCAAAGGCCACGGTCTTGCCCGAGCCCGTCTGTGCCGAGACCAGCAGGTCCTTTCCGGTCAGGGCAGGGTCGAGCATGGCCTCCTGCACCGGCGTCAGGGTGTCATAGCCCTGTTCGGCGAGCGCGGTCGCCAGAGGAGCGGGCAGAGAGGGCAGGGCGGAGGTCATGGGAATGTCCGGCATATAAAGAGAAGCCGCCCCAATACGCCCGGGCGGCGGCGCTGTATAGGGGAGAATAGCAAGACAGGCACGGCCCGGCCAAGCCAATACAGGGGCGAAGGGGGCTTGCGGGGGCAATCGACGATCGAAAACGACGAACGCGGGTCTTTTCGGCGCGTCCCGGCCCGCCGTTTCGCGGTCATGTGGTGGGCGTGGGGCGCGGCCCGGCTTGGCAAGCTGGGGCCGGGGCTGTATCCCCTCGGCAGGGGTGCAAAGTGCGCGCACCGGGGAGAATGGCGCGGGGGGCGGGCTCTGGGTGCGGGTTGGAATGTGGCGCTGTGGGGCTGGTGGGACACGCCGATCGCGGGCCATGACGCGGTTCCAGCGGACGCGGCGATCTGCGATTTTTCGAACATGATCCCCTGGAAATAGCCCATCAGGGCGCAAGAAATGATCGTTTTCTGCCATAGGAGACCCTGTGATGGTCAAAGACCCTCTATTGTCAGGCAAACCCGGAATTGTTGAATTCGTGCAGGTTCCGGCAATGACCTACCTTGCCATCGAGGGGCAGGGCGCGCCCGGGGACGCGGCCTACAGGTTGGCGGTCGGGGCGCTCTATCCCCTGGCCTATGGCGCGCGCTTCGCCGGCAAGGTGCGGGGGATCGACGAAAAGGTCGGGCCGCTGGAGGGGCTGTGGTGGGCCGACGACATGACCGCGTTTCTGTCCGGTCGTCGCGAAGACTGGCGCTGGCGGATGATGATCCGGGCGCCGTCGTGGCTGGATGAGGTCGCGTTCCAGGGCCTGCGCGTTGCCGCCCGGCAGAAAAAGGCCATGGACAGCGCGCGAATTGCGGCGCTGGACCAGGTCGCGCTGACCACGCTGGACGAGGGGGCCTGCGTTCAGGCGCTGCACGTCGGCCCCTATGCCGACGAAGGCCCGCTGATCCAGAGAATGCACGCCGAGGCGGCGGCGCGGGGCCGGGCGCTGAGAGGGCGCCACCACGAGATCTATCTTTCGGACCCGGCGCGGGTCGCGCCCGAGCGGCTGAAGACGATTTTGCGCCAGCCTGTCACTTGATGCACGCATAGGGGGGAGCGGTGGCGGGTTTTTCCCCCTTGACGGTTTTCGGGCGGCTCTGCCCCCTGGGAACCGTCCGTGTCCCGGGGAAAAACAGCGCGCGCCGGATCTCTCCGACGCGCGCGCCTCCTCCGGTGGCCGTTTGGGTCCTCCTCCCGCGCGGCCCGGGTGTTCCTCAGCCTTTGGCGATCAGTTCGGCCTGTTTCACGATCACCTCGGCCTGCTTCATCGAGGCGATGTCGATCAACTTGCCCTTGTAGGTCGTGGCGCCCTGGCCATTCGCCTTGGCCTCTTCCATCGCGGCCAGGATTGCGCGGGCGTCGGCCACGGCAGCGTCCGACGGGGTGAAGACCTCGTTCGCCAGTGTGACCTGCTTGGGGTGGATCGCCCATTTGCCGACCATGCCCAGCGTGGCCGAACGGCGGGCCTGCGCGCGGAACCCGTCGTCATCCGAGAAATCGCCGAACGGGCCGTCCACCGGCAGCACGCCATGCGTGCGGCAGGCGGCGACAATGGCGGTCTGCGCCCAGTGCCAGGGATCGGACCAATAGGACTGGCCCTCGCGCAGCATGTAGTAGTTTTCCTGCGTGCCCCCGATGCCGGTGGTCTGCATCCCCATCGAAGCCGCGAAATCGGCCGCGCCCAGGCTCATCGCTTGCAGGCGCGGGCTCGAGGCCGCGATCTCTTCGACATGGGCGATCCCGGCGGCGCTTTCGATGATGACTTCGAAGCTGATCGGCCGGGTGCGGCCCCTGGCGCGCTCGATCGCGGTGACGAGCGCGTCCACCGCGTAAACATCGGCCGCGCAGCCGACCTTGGGGATCATGATCTGATCCAGCCGGTCGCTGGCCTGTTCCAGCAGGTCCACGACATCGCGATACCACCAGGGCGTGTCCAGCCCGTTGATGCGCACGCTGAGCAGCTTGTTGCCCCAGTCGATGTCATGCGTCGCGCGGATGACGTTGGCGCGGGCCTGATCCTTGTCCGAGGGGGCGACGGAATCCTCGAGATCGAGGTTGATCACATCCGCCGCCGAGGCCGCCATCTTTTCGAACAGCGCCGTGCGCGACCCCGGGCCGAACAGTTGGCAACGATTGGGACGGGCGGGAGCGGGGGGCTGGATGCGAAAGGACATTCGGGCCTCGGGCAAGGAAATTGCGTTTGGATTGGCGCCTTGGTTATTATCTTGCGCGGGTGGATGCAAGGGGATTCTGCGCCTGCGAGAGGCCCGACATTGCGCCGCGGCAAGCCCCTCGATTGACGCCCCGGCGCGTCGGGTCTATGCGATGCGCTGGCCCTTGCAGCAAGGAAACCCCATGTCCGAGACCGCCGTGAAGCCCGTGAACCAGAAGATCCGCTTCTGGATTGTTCGCCTGGCCTTTCTTGCCTGTGTGCCACTGATCGTTCTGGCGCGTCCGATCTGGTCCGACTGGTCGCTGGCCACGGCCATCCTGCGGTCGCTGGGCACGCTGATGCTGGTGGCGGGGGTGCTCTACCGGGTGTGGGCGATCCTGTATATCGGCGGGCGCAAGAACGCCGAGGTGGTGCAGGACGGCCCCTATTCCATGAGCCGCCACCCCCTGTATTTCGGCACGACGCTGGCGATGGCGGGCTTTGGGCTGATGCTGAATTCGCTGGTTTTCGCGCTGTTGCTGGGCGGGCTGTCGCTGCTGATCCTGTCCGCGACCGCCGCACGCGAGGAACGCTTTCTGCGCGCCGAGTTCGGCGCCGGCTATGACCGGTTCGCCCAGCGGGTGACGACCCGCGTGTTGCCGCGTCTTGCGCTGTTCCACACGGCCGAGACGGTGACCTTCAAGCCGCGGATCCTGCGCACGAACATCGCCGATGCGCTGGGCTTTCTGATCCTCATTCCGCTGGTGGCGCTGCTCGATCTGGCGCATGCCTGGGGCCTGCCCAGCCTGTTTTCGATCTTCTGACGGGCCGTGGCAGGGACGCGCACGAAATTTGCGCGCAAACGCTTGCCCTGTGAAGAATCTTCGCCACTTTCCGCTGTGGTGTCGTGATTTTCCAAGGACATTGCGCCCGAGGCGCGGCATTCTTGCCGCCAAATCCCTGCGAGGTCCCTGCGATGATCGAAACCCCCTATCTTCTGTTCCTGGGCGATGCGCCCGACCAACTGGCGGCCAAGGTCGCGCAGGGCATCAAGGACTGGCGCCCGGAATATGCCGTGGGCCAGCTGCGTCTGGAAGGCTGCAAGGCCGACATGGGCGTGCCCGACATGACCCTGGCCGAGGCCAAGGCGGCGGGCGTGAAAACCCTGGTGATCGGCGTCGCGAACCGCGGCGGCGTCATCAGTCAGAGCTGGAAGAAGGTGCTGGTCGAAGCCCTGGAAGAGGGTTTCGACCTGGCCTCGGGGCTGCACAACCTGCTGCGCGACGAGGAGGACCTGGCCGCGGTCGCCCGGGCCACCGGGCGCACCCTGCACGATGTGCGCATCCCCTCAGTGAAATATCCGATCGCCAATGGTGTCAAGCGCACCGGCAAGAGGATGCTGGCGGTGGGCACGGATTGCTCGGTCGGCAAGATGTATACGGCGCTCTGCATGGAGCGCGAGATGCGCGCGCGCGGCATGAAGGCCACGTTCCGCGCCACCGGGCAGACCGGTATCCTGATCACCGGCGGTGGTGTGCCGCTGGATGCGGTGATCGCCGATTTCATGGCCGGCTCGATCGAGTATCTGACGCCCGACAACGACGCCGACCACTGGGACCTGATCGAGGGTCAGGGGAGCCTCTATCACGTCAGCTATTCGGGGGTGACGCTGGCCCTGGTGCACGGCGGTCAGCCGGATGCGCTGGTCCTCTGCCATGAGCCGACGCGCCCCCACATGCGCGGGCTTCCGGGGTATCAACTGCCCTCGATCGAGGCGGTGCGCGATACGGCGCTGGCGCTGGCGCGGGTGGCGAACCCGGCCTGCGTGGCGGTGGGCGTGTCGGTGAACACGCAGCATATGGCGGATGCCGAGGCCCGGGCCTATCTGGCCGAGGTCGAGGCTCGGCTGGGTCTGCCGGCGACCGACCCGTTCCGCTATGGCGCGGCCAAGCTGGTGGACGCGCTGGAAAACCTGTGACGGAGCGTCGGGGGGCTGCCGCCCCCCGAACCCCCCGCCCAAAGGGGGTTTTCCACCCCCTTTGGATACCCCCGAGGATATTTCGGGCACAAAGATGAGAAGGACATGCGCATGATCCGGGTCGAGGCCGAGAGTTTTCGTCTGGCCGAGGTATTCACCATCTCGCGCGGGTCGCGCACCGAGGCGCGGGTTCTGACCGTCCGGATCGAGCGGGACGGGCTGACCGGCCGGGGAGAGTGCGTGCCCTACGCGCGCTATGGCGAGACGATCGAGTCGGTGGCGGCGCAGATCGCGGGCTTGCCGGGCGGGATCGACCGCGACGCGCTGCAATCGGCGTTGCCCGCCGGTGCGGCGCGCAACGCCGTCGATTGCGCGCTGTGGGACCTGGAGGCGAAGCGCCGGGGCACGCGGGTCTGGACCTTGGCGGGGCTGGCCGCGCCGGGGCCCATGGAAACCTGTTTCACGCTGTCGCTGGACACCCCCGAGCGGATGCGCGCCGCCGCCGCGCGGAATGCCCATCGGCCGCTTCTGAAGATCAAGCTGGGCACGCCCGACGACATGGCGCGGCTGGAGGCGGTGCGCGCCGGCGCTCCGAACGCGCGCATCGTCGTCGATGCGAACGAGGGGTGGACGGCCGAGGTCTACTCCGACCTGGCGCCGCATCTGCTGCGCCTGGGCGTGCAGATGGTCGAACAGCCCCTGCCGGCCGGTCAGGACGACCTGCTGGCCGAGATCGCGCGCCCGCTGCCGGTCTGCGCGGATGAAAGCTGCCATGACCGGGCCAGCCTGCCGGCGCTGCGGGGCAAGTATGACATGGTCAACATCAAGCTGGACAAGACCGGCGGGTTGACCGAGGCGCTTGCGCTGCGTGACGCGGCCCGGGCCGAGGGCTACCGGGTGATGGTGGGCTGCATGGTCGGCACGTCGCTGGCGATGGCGCCCGCGGTGCTGGTCGCGCAGGGCGCCGAGGTGGTGGATCTGGACGGCCCGCTGTTGCTGGCCGAGGACCGGGCGACGCCGCTGGCCTATGACGCCGCCGGCGTGCACCCGCCCGAGGCCGCGCTCTGGGGGTGAGCCCTCTTGACGGCGCGCGCCCTTGCGCCGATGAACCGACCAAACCGAATGGAGAGCCTCATGTCCCGCACTGTCTATGTCAATGGCGACTATCTGCCCGAGGAAGAGGCGAGGGTCTCGATCTTTGACCGGGCGTTCCTGATGTCGGATGGCGTCTACGAGGTGACCTCGGTGCTGGGCGGCAAGTTGATCGACTTTGGCGGTCATTTGAAGCGGCTGGCGCGGTCGCTTTCGGAACTGGAGATCCGCAATCCGCTGTCCGATGAGGACTGGCTGGCCATTCACCGCGACCTGGTGGCGAAGAACGCCATCATCGACGGGCTGGTGTATCTGCAAGTCACGCGCGGCGCGCCCGGCGACCGCGATTTCGTCTGGCCCGACCCTGAGACCTGCCCGCCGACGGTGGTTCTGTTCACCCAGAACAAGCCGGGCATGGCCGATAGTCCCGCGGCCAGGGTCGGCATGAAGGTGATCTCGATCGAGGATATCCGCTGGGGCCGGCGCGACATCAAGACGGTGCAACTGCTCTATCCGTCGATGGGCAAGATGATGGCGAAAAAGGCCGGCTGCGATGACGCCTGGCTGGTCGAAGACGGCGCGGTGACCGAGGGGACCTCGAACAACGCCTATATCGTCAAGGGCAACCAGATCATCACGCGGCAGTTGTCGAACGACATCCTGCACGGGATCACCCGTGCCGCGGTTTTGCGCTTTGCGCGTGAGGCCCAGATGGAGGTGGTCGAACGCCCCTTTACCATCGCCGAGGCGCAGGCCGCGGACGAGGCGTTCATCACCTCGGCCTCGGCCTTTGTCATGCCGGTGGTCGAGATCGACGGTGCGGCGCTGGGCGCCGGCACGCCGGGCCCGGTGACCGCGCGACTGCGCGAGATCTACCTGGACGAAATGCGCAAGGCCGCGATCTGATCGGGTTGCGCCTTGGCGGCCTTTGGGTGGATTGGAACGCCCGTTCCCCGGGGATTGTCCACGCGCAGGAAACAAAGACACGCGGGCGCGGGATTGTTCCCGCGCCCGCCTGCTTTTGTCGCGGAAATCAGGCGGCCCGGTCCAGCGCCACGGTGAGATCGGTCGCCGCGTTGAACGTCGAGCCCGCGATTCGCGCCCAGACCTCGCCGCCGACGCTGACCACCGTCTGGTCATTCACCGCGTCATAGGTCGTGACCACGTCGGGCGGTGTCGCGCCGGTATAGGTCACGTTCAGTTCCAGCGAATCCTGGCCCGTGGTGAAGTCGGTGATGACCGCGCCGGTGCCCGTGGTCTCGTTCAGGTGCCCCTCGAGGCGGACCACGTCGAGTCCGTCCCCGGTTTCAACCGTATCCTCGCGGTCGGCAAGGATCGAGTCGTCGTCCTGACCGCCATAAAGGCTGTCCGCACCCGCGCCGCCATTGAGGTAATCGCCGCCTTCGCCCCCTTGCAGGATGTCGTTGCCGGCGCCGCCTTCGAGCGTGTCGATCCCCGCGCCGCCGATCAGCACATCGTTGCCGTCGCCGCCATAGAGCAGGTCGCCGCCGTCGCCCCCGTCGAGCGTGTCGTTGCCGGCGTCCCCGGCCAGCGTGTCGCGGCCGCTGCCGGCCAGCAGCCGGTCATTGCCGCCGCCGCCTTGCAACAGGTCGTTGCCCGCGCCGCCGTCCAGCGTGTCGTCGCCCTCGTCGCCCGCCAACCGGTCGTTGCCGGCCGCGCCCAGCATGAGGTCGTTGCCGCCGCCGCCGGTCAGGGTGTCGTTCCAGTCGCCGCCATCCAGCGTGTCGTTGCCGGCGCCGCCGTCCAGGCTGTCCTGGCCGCCGTTGCCCAGCAGGGAATCGTTGCCGTCACCGCCAAAGAGCGAGTCGTTGCCCATGTCGCCGGTCAATGAATCGTCGCCGGCCTCGCCGAACAGCCGGTCGTTGCCCTGGCCGCCCGACAGCAGATCGTTGCCGTTGCCGCCGTAGAGCGAATCCCAGCCGTTGCCGCCGGTCAGGACGTCGTCCCAGTCGCCGCCGTTCAGCGTGTCCGCGCCGTCGCCGCCAGAGAGGGAATCCCGGCCGCCCTCGCCCCACAGCAGGTCGTTGCCGGCATCGCCCGCGAGCGTGTCGTCACCGCGTTCGCCGCGCAGGAAGTCGTCGCCCAGCCCGCCGTCCACGCTGTCATTGCCGCCGCCGGCATTGACCTCGTCGTTGCCGGCCCCCGCGTCGATGGTGTCGTCGCCGCCAAAGCCGTTGATGAGGTCGCCGTTGTCCGTGCCCGTGAGCGTGTCATCGTCGTTCGTGCCGTCGATCGGTTCGGGCTCGGGCGTGTCCACCGGGTCGCTGGACCCGAAGCCTCCAGCCGCCATCAGCAGCGCAAGCGCAAGAAAAAGTCCGAGAAACGCCATGGCACACCCCCAAAAAATCTACGTCCGGTCACCCGGCGAGCATTGGAAATGGCATGGATGCCGGGGTCAAGGAAACTCGGTCCTGACCGGCTACTTTCAACCGGGGGTGGTGATTTCCGCAGCGCACAGCTTGCAGAACGCGACGAATATTGCAGAGGGGTTACGGACTGTCGCGAAACCGGAAACAACCGTTCCTGATCCGCGAAGAATGCCGAATCGCGACCTCAATCGGCTTTTCCGACATTCTCGGCAAAGCTTTTTTCAAAGGCCTTGAGTTGGTCGCCCGTGGCCTCGCGCTGATGGCGTGCGCGCCATTCGTCGTAGGGCATTCCATAAACGATGGCGCGGGCGTCGTCCTTGGTCAGGGTCAGGCCCTCGTCGGCTGCGGCCTCGCCATACCAGCGGCTCAGGCAGTTGCGGCAGAACCCGGCCAGGTTCATCAGGTCGATGTTCTGCGCGTCGGGGCGGTCGTGCATCAGGTGACGGATCAACCGGCGATAGGTTGCGGCCTCGATGCGGGTGCGGGTGGCGTCGTCCATGGCGGCCTCGTGTCGCTGCTATGCCCCAGAACTGGCCATTCGCGGCCGCGCCGTCAAGCGGACCCTGCCTGTTAGCGTTATCGACAATGCGCCGACAACGGTTGCCGGGGCGTCGCAATTGCGCGATACGGACAGCAGCAGCCGGAAAGATCAGGGAAGGACGCGCGCCATGCGACGCAACCGAAACGTCAAGATTGTCGCCACCTTGGGGCCCGCGTCGTCGGATCTGGCGACGATCCGCGCCTTGTATGAGGCCGGCGCCGATGTGTTCCGCCTGAACATGAGCCATGGCACGCACGAGGAGCAGGCCGCCCGCCACGGCCTGATCCGTCAGGTCGAGGCCGAGACCGGGCGCCCGATCGCCGTCCTTGCGGATCTGCAAGGGCCCAAGCTGCGGGTCGGGACCTTTGGCATCGGCGCCGTCGAACTGGAGGAAGGGCAGAGCTTTCGCGTCGATCTGGACCCGGCCGAGGGCGACCATCACCGCGTGACCCTGCCGCACCCCGAGATCTTCGCCGCGCTCGAACCCGGGGCGCGCCTGCTGGTGAATGACGGCAAGATCATCCTGCGAGTCGAGACCTGCGCCGAGGATCACGCCGATTGCACCGTGCTGGTGGGGGGAGTCATCTCGAACCGCAAGGGCGTGAACGTGCCCGATGTGGTGCTGCCGCTGCGCGCGCTCAGCGACAAGGACCGCGCGGATCTGGAATTTGCCTGCCAGTTGGGCGTGGACTGGCTGGCGCTCAGTTTCGTGCAGCGCCCCGAGGACGTGCTGGAGGCCCGCGAACTGGCCCGGGGCCGCGCCGCGGTCCTGGCCAAGATCGAAAAGCCGGCCGCGGTCAAGGCGTTCGATGCCATCGCCGAGGTGTCCGACGGGATCATGGTGGCGCGGGGCGATCTGGGCGTGGAACTGCCGGTGCATTCGGTGCCGCCGATCCAGAAGCGCCTGGTGCGGCGCGCGCGCGCGCTGGCCAAGCCGGTGATCGTGGCGACGCAGATGCTGGAAAGCATGATCGAAAGCCCCATGCCGACCCGGGCCGAGGTCTCGGACGTGGCGACGGCGATCTACGAGGGCGCCGACGCGGTCATGCTGTCGGCGGAATCGGCGGCCGGCAACTACCCGGTCGAGGCCGTGCGCACCATGCACAATGTCGCGCTGTCGGTCGAAGGCGACGCAACCTATCGGCAGGTCATCAACGCCTTCCGCACCTATGAGCGCACCTCGGTCGCGGATGCCATCGTCTCGGCCGCGCGCGAAATCGCGGAATCGACCGACATCAAGGCGATCTGCTGCTTCACCGAATCCGGCACCACGGCGCTCAAGGTGGCGCGCGAACGCCCGCAGGTGCCGATCCTGGCGCTCAGCCCCTCGGTGCATACGTTGCGGCGCTTGTGCCTGGTCTGGGGCGTCTCGTGCGTGGCGACGGGCAGCATCGACCGCTTCAAGTCGGCGGTGGTCAGCGCCGCACGGGCGATCCGCGATCTGAACATGGGCACGACCGAGGATCAGATCGTTGTCACGGCGGGGGTGCCCTTCAACGTGCCGGGCACCACCAACATCCTGCGCGTGGCGCCCTGCGACGAACGCTTGATTTACCGCGCCGAGGCGGAATAATCGTCGAGACCCCAACCGGAGAGCCCATGGACCGCGATCTTCTGTTCCTGATCGGGCTGATCTTTCTGCCCCTGTGCTTCGTCGCCTTCGTCTCGGCCTGGGCCGACCGGCGGCGGCCCTGGGCGGCGTTGATCCTGCTGGCGCTCGCCGCCGGTCTGATCGGCTGGGCCTGGGTCACCCATCCCGGCGGCGGCTACGACTGGCGCGAGATTCCCGATATCGCGCTGGCAACGTTGGCGCGTTACTGGCCGCGCTGAGGCATCTGCGCCGCGCCGGGGCGGTCCACCACCGCCAGCGTCATGCGCGAGATGCACACAAGCTTGCCGTCGTCGCCGGTGATGCGGATCTCCCACACCTGGCTGCGCCGGCCCAGATGGATCGGCCGCGCGGTGCCGGTGACCCAGCCGCCGGTCGCCGGGCGCAGGTGGTTGGCGTTGATCTCTTGCCCGACCACGGTTTGCTGCGTCGCATCGACGACAAAGGCCCCGGCCCAGGACGCCAGCGTTTCCGCCAGCAGGACCGAGGCCCCGCCGTGCAGAATACCCGCCGGTTGTTTGGTGCGGTGATCGACCGGCATCCGGCCCACGACGTAATCGGGGCCGGCCTCGAGCATCTCGATCCCCATGTGGGCGTTCGCGGTGTTCATTCCCACCCGGTTCGCCAGTTCGACGGTGAAGGGGGTTTTCCAGATCGGTTCGGTGGTCATCTTGGCCTCGTGCTGGTTTGTCGCCATGGCAGGACAAAAGCGGGCAGGGCGCAAGCGTGACCTCGCGTTCCGCCGGCCCCTCTTGCCATCCGGTCCGACCCGGGGTAATGGGCACCCCTCGAACACCCCGCGCGGCCGGCCGACAGTGGCATGCCGAGTCGCGCGTTCTGACCGCTCAGACAAGACAGGAGACGGAAATGCCCAAGATGAAGACCAAGTCGGCCGCCAAAAAGCGGTTCAAGGTCACCGCGACCGGCAAGATCAAATCGGCTCAGGCCGGCAAACGGCACGGCATGATCAAACGGACGACCAAGTTTATCCGCGACGCGCGCGGCACCATGGTGCTGAGCGAGCCGGATACCAAGATCGTCAAGACCTACATGCCCTACGCCCGCTGAGCTGAGGAGATCGACACATGGCACGCGTCAAATCCGGTAAGGTCACCCACGCCCGTCACCGCAAGGTCATCAAGCAGGCCGCGGGGTATTACAGCGCCCGGTCGCGCAACTTCCGCACGGCCACCCAGGCGGTGGACAAGGCGAACCAGTACGCCACCCGCGACCGCAAGAACCGCAAGCGCAACTTCCGCGCGCTGTGGATCCAGCGAATCAACGCCGCGGTGCGCGCGCTGGACCCCGCGCTGACCTATTCGCGCTTTATCAACCTGCTGGCCGTCGCCGGGATCGAGGTGGACCGCAAGGTTCTGGCCGATCTCGCGGTGCACGAGCCCGAGGCCTTTGCCCAGATCGTCAGCCAGGCGCAGGCCGCACAGGCCTGATCCGGCACGACAGAGTTTCCGAAAGGGCCGTCCCGGCATGGGGCGGCCCTTTTGCGTTCAGGCCACGCGGTCGATGCGGGTGGTCAGGTGGATCAGGCTTTCCGACGATTTCACCCCCGGCAGGGCGCCGATCCCGTCCAGCACGCTGTCCAGTTGTTCGGTGGTGGGGGCCGCGACCTGCAACAGCAGATCGAACCGCCCTGAGGTGGTGAAGGCGCGCTCGACCTCGGGCAGGGTGCGCAGGCGGGTCAGGATGGCGGCCTGATTGCGGGGTTCGATCGACACCAGAACCGAAGCCCGAATCAGCGGCCGCGCGGCCTCGGCCCCCAGCTTCAGCGTGTAGCCGACGATCGCGCCGGTGGCCTCCAGCCGCTCGAGCCGGGACTGAACGGTGGTGCGCGCGACCTTCAGCTTGCGGGCCAGGGTCGCCAGTGGTTGGCGCGCGTCCGCGATGAGAAGGGCGACCAGCGCCTTGTCGAGATCGTCCATGGGGTGCCTCGTCGATGTGCCGATTATTTCGTCAATTTAACGCCCCCACGCGACGATTCAATTCTTTTGCTTGATACAAAACTTGCCTATTTGCGCCATCCTGACTCTACAGTGCCGGAGGTGGTCCGGACACGATGAGCAGCGAGGCGAAAGGTCACGCCCATGGGATTCTCCGACACCATCTGGTCCGATCCGGTCGAGTATCTGCGCTCGGTCGGTCCGAACGATCCTGTCATGTTCCTGTCGCCGGCGGCCCTTCAGGCCCAGGCGCACCGCTTTCTCGAAGGGTTCCCGGGCCTGGTGACCTATGCGGTGAAATCGAACCCGGACGAGTCGATCATCACCAATCTGGCCGCCTCCGGCGTGACCGGGTTCGATGTCGCCTCGCCCGAGGAGATCGCCCTGATCCGCCGCCTGGTTCCCGAGGCCGCGCTGCACTACAACAACCCCGTCCGCGCCCGGCACGAGATCGTCTTTGCCGTCGGCCGCGATGTGGCCAGCTATTCCGTCGATTCGCTGAGCGAACTGGACAAGCTGTTCGCGCTGGTTCCCACCACCCGCGCCAACGGCCAACGCGTCGAGATCACCGCGCGCTACAAGCTGCCTGTCGCGGGCGCCACCTATGACTTCGGCGCCAAGTTCGGCGCGACCGAGGACCTGGCGACCGAGATCCTGCGCCGCGTGGCCGCGCGGGGCTACACGCCGTCGCTGACCTTTCACCCGGGCACGCAGTGCGTCGATCCGCAAGCCTGGGACGCCTATATCCGCGCCGCCGGGCGCATCGCGCAGGCGGCGGGCGTGCGCATCCAGCGGCTCAATGTGGGCGGCGGCTTCCCGTCGCACCGGGTGCAGGCCGTGGTGCCGTCGCTCGACGCGATCTTCCACCTGATCGGCCGCGTGACCGAAGAAACCTTTGGCGCCGACGCGCCCGCGCTGATCTGCGAACCGGGCCGCGGGCTGGTCGCCGATTCGATGGCGCTGTGCGCGCGCATCAAGGGGCTGCGGGACGACAACCACGTCTTTCTCAACGATGGGGTCTATGGCGCGTTCGCCGAGCTGCCGCTGATGGGCGCGATGGACCGCATCACCGTCTGGTCGCCCGAGGGCACGCAGCGCACCGGCGAGATCCAGCGCCGCGTGGTCTTTGGCCCGACCTGCGATTCGGTGGACCGCCTGCCGGGGGAAACCCCGCTGCCGTGCGACATCGAAGAGGGCGATTTCCTGCTGGTCCAGGGGATGGGCGCCTATTCGGTGGCGACAAACACCCGGTTCAACGGGTTCGGCGCGCTGGCCGTGCATATGGTGATGGACCTGCACGCCTGACGCTACCCCTTGCCCTTGCGGCGGGCGGGGCTATCCTGCCCCCGCGAAACAGGACAGGTGGGCGGGGAATGCGGGCTTTCGGACAATCGCAGGGCGTCAAGCGGCGCGAGGACTTGCGCTTTTTGACCGGCACCGGGCGCTACGTCGCCGACACCCTGCCCGATGGCTGCCTGCACGCCGTTTTCCTGCGCGCGCCGGTGGCCCATGCGACGGACCTGGTGCTGGACGTGGACGCCGCGCGGCAGATGCCCGGAATCGCGCTGGTGCTGACAGCCGGCGACCTGCACGCGGCCGGTGTCACGGCGGGGATCTGGGCGGTGACCGCGCGCGACCAGCGTGGACAGCGTGGCATCGACACCCGACGCCCCATCCTGGCCGAGGGCACGATCCGCCATGTCGGCGAACCGCTGGCGCTGATCGTCGCCGAGACCCGCGAGCAGGGGCTGGACGCGGCCGAGGCGATCGAATTCGACTACACCGAACACCCCGCGCATCTGGCGCTGGAACCGGGCGGCCCGGCGGTTCACGCCGAGGCCCCCGACAATGTCGCCATGGACTGGCTTTTGGGTGACGAGGACGCGGTGGCCGACGCCTTTGCCCGCGCGGCCCATGTCACGCGGCTGTCGGTGCGCCAGAACCGCGTCGCGGTCGCCAGCCTCGAACCGCGCGCCTGTCTGGCCGAATGGGACGGTGCGCGGTTGCATTTCGCCTTCAACGGCCAGGGGGTCTGGAACCTGAAGCGCGAGCTGGCCCGAACCCTGTCCCTGCCCGAGGCGGCCGTGCAGGTCACCACCCCCGACGTGGGGGGCGGGTTCGGCATGAAAAGCATGGGATACCCCGAACATTTCGCCGTCGCACAGGCCAGCCGGGCATTGGGTCGGCCGGTTGCCTGGATCTCGGACCGGGCCGAGGCGATGGTCTCGGACAATGGCGCGCGCGATCTGGAAAGCCTGGCCGAACTGGCCTTTGACGCGGACCTCCGTCTGACGGGCTATCGGGTCACGACCCGCTCGAACCTGGGTGCCTACAATTCGCAATTCGGGCAGAACATCCAGTCCGAACTGTTCTCAAAGGTTCTGACGGGGGTTTATGACATCCCTTGCGCGGTCTTGCGGGTGCAGGGGCTCTATTCCCACACGACCCCGGTCGATGCCTATCGCGGGGCCGGCCGACCCGAGGCGATCACGCTGCTGGAACGCGCCATGGATAGCGCCGCGCGGGATCTGGGGGTTTCGCCCTTCGACCTGCGGCGGCGCAATTTCATTGCGCCGGACCGCTTTCCCTATACCACCCCCGGGCGCATGACCTATGACGTGGGCGATTTCGCCCGCGTGTTGTCCCGGGCCGAGGGGCTGGGCGATGTGTCGGGCTTTGCCGCGCGTCGAAAGGCCAGCGAATCCGGGGGGATGCTGCGCGGCCTGGGGCTTTGCTACTATATTGAAAGCATTCTGGGCGACGATACCGAGGGCGCCACGGTCGAGTTCGCCGACGATGGCGATGTGCGGCTTTACGTCGGCACGCAGTCGAACGGGCAGGGGCACGAGACGGTCTATGCGCAGTATCTGGCGGATCTGACAGGCGTGCCCTTCGAGCGGATCGCGGTGATCCAGGGCGACAGCGACCGCATCGCCACGGGCGGTGGCACCGGGGGGTCGCGGTCGGTCACGGTGCAGTCGGTGGCGACGCTGGGCACCGTGGAACAGATGGTTGCGGCCTTTGCGGCCTTTCTGGAGTCCGAGGGCGAGCCTGCCCCGGTCACGTTCGAGGACGGGATCTTCTCGGCCCCCGGGTCGAACCGTCGGCTGACGCTGCTGGAGGCTGCCGATCTGGCGCGGGCGCGGGGCCGGATCGACCTGCTCAGGCACGAAAAACGCACCAAACTGCCCGGGCGCAGCTTTCCCAACGGCGCCCATCTGTGCGAGGTCGAGGTTGACCCCGAGACCGGCGCGCTCAGGCTGGACCGCTATCTGGCGGTGGACGATCTGGGCACCCTCATGCATCCGCAACTGGCCGAGGGGCAGGTCCACGGCGGCGTGGCGCAGGGGTTCGGGCAGGCGGTGGTCGAAGACGCGCGCTTCGACCCCGACGGCCAGCTTCTGACCGGCAGCTTCATGGATTACGCGATGCCCCGCGCCACCGATTTGCCGTTGATCCGCTTCGTCAGCGAGCCGACGCCCTCGCGCAACAATCCGATCGGCATGAAGGGCTGCGGCGAAGCTGGCACCGTGGGCGCGCTGGCCGCGATCGGCAACGCGGCACTCGATGCACTGTGGTCGCGTGGCGTGCGTCATGTCGATATGCCGCTGACGCCCCAGCGCATCTGGGGCTGGTTGCAAGAGGCCGCCGCATGAGTGTCCGCCATCCAGCAAGTGACCCAGGCGCCACCTGGCGCCCGTCCCTGCCTCCAGTCCGAAGGTGCCGCCCATGACCGGTCCCCGCTACACCCGCCTTGTCCAGTCGCTGCCCGCGACCGTGCCCTTTGTCGGCCCCGAAACACAGGAACGCGCGCGCGGCGCCGGGTTCGAGGCCCGCCTCGGGGCCAACGAGAACGGCTTTGGCCCGTCGCCCCGGGCCATCGCCGCCATGGCTGAGGCTGCGGCCGGGCAATGGATGTATGGCGACCCCGAAAACCACGATCTGAAGCGCGAGATCGCGGCCCGGATGGGCGTCACGCCCGCGCATGTCATGGTGGGCGAGGGGATCGACGGTTTGCTGGGCTATCTGGTGCGCCTGTTGATCGAGGTGGGCGATCCGGTCGTGACGTCGGACGGGGCGTATCCGACCTTCAATTTCCACGTCGCGGGGTATGGCGGCACCTTGGTCAAGGTGCCCTATCTGGGCGACAGCGAGGACCCGTCCGCGTTGATCCACAAGGCGCGCGAGGTGGGGGCGAAGATCGTCTACCTGGCCAACCCCGACAACCCGATGGGCAGTTGGCACCCGGCCTCGGTGATCGAGGCGATGATCGCGCAGGTGCCCGAAGGAACGCTGCTGGCCTTGGACGAGGCCTATGTCGAATTCGCGCCCGAAGGCACCGCCGCCAGGATCGATCCGGACGACCCTCGGGTGATCCGCTTTCGCACGTTTTCAAAAGCTTACGGCATGGCGGGGGCGCGCGTCGCCTATGCCATCGCGGCGCCCGCCCTGATTGCGGCCTTTGACAAGGTGCGCAACCATTTCGGCATGAACCGGGCGGCGCAGATCGGCGCGCTGGCGGCGTTGCGCGATACGCAGCATCTGGATCAGACCCGTCAGGCGGTCGCCGTCGCCCGCGCCCGGTTGGCCGACATCGCGGCCGAGAACGGCCTGCGGGCGTTGCCGTCGGCCACCAATTTCGTCACCATCGACTGCGGCGGCGACGGCGATTTCGCGCGCCGGGTGCTGGCCGCGGTGGTCCGGCGCGGGGTGTTCATCCGCATGCCCTTTGTCGCGCCGCATGACCGCTGCATCCGCGTCAGCACCGGCCCCGACGCGCAGATCGATGCCTTTGCCCGCGCCCTCCCCGAGGCCCTGGCCGAGGCCCGCACAGGAGCCCCGGCATGACCCAGCACCCTGCCCGCACCCCCCAGGACATGCCGACCCGCGACGAGGTTCTGGCCCTCAGCGGGCTGGCCTTCATCGAGGCGATCCGCGACGGGAAGCTGGCCGGGCCACCGATTTCGGGAGTGATGAACATCCATGTGCACGCGGCCGAGCGCGGCTGCGTTCGCTTTCGCGGCACCCCCCGTTTCGAACATCTGAACCCGATGGGCGGCGTTCACGGCGGCTGGTATGGCACGATCCTGGATTCGGCCCTGGCTTGCGCGATCTCGACGGTGCTGGACGCCGGGGTCGGCCAGACCACGCTGGAATACAAGGTCAACCTGACCCGCGCGATCCCCCTGGACCTCGAGGTCGAATGCACCGCGCGCGTGCAGCACGCTGGCCGCACCACCGCGGTGGCCGAGGCCGAGATTCGCGGCGTCGCGGATGGCCGGCTCTATGCCACCGGATCGACGACCTGCCTGATCTTTCAGCCCCGCGGGTGACGCCACAGGGGCGCGTAGCTGGCCAGCGCGCCTTGCAGTCTGGCCAGGGCGCGCAAGCTGGGCGCGGGGCGGCCGGTCAGCCCCTGGGCCAGCCGTTCGACCGCCAGTTCGGGGGGGCAGGGGATGCGGGTCAGCGGGTCCAGATAGCGCGGGTAGGCGATCAGCGCGGCATGGGTCAGGCGGTCCAGGTCGGGCCGGGGATGCACCCGCAGGCGTCGGTCGGGCACCGGGCCGCGATCGTCGGTCAGGCCCCAGCCGGCATAGAACGGGGCGCCCAGCGTGGTCACCGGGATGCCGCGCAACAGGGCCTCGAACCCCAGGCCCGAGGTCATGGTCCACACCCGGTCGGCCAGATCGAGCGCGCCGGGCGCGTCGGTATCGGCCAGCACCAGATCGGCCAGGCGGTCGGCATCGGGGACCGCGCCGTCGCGCAGTCCGGCCTCGACATCGGGGTGGGGTTTGAACAGCAGGATCGCGTCGGGATGGGCGGTGCGGGCGGCCTCCAGCAGGGCGCGGTTGGTCCGCACGCTGCCCGCACCCAACCGGATCGAGGCGTCGTCCTCGACCTGGCCGGGGATCAGGATCACCTCGGCCCCCGGACGCTCTGCGCGCAGCGCCGCGACCCGGGCCGCCGGGTCGGTGGGGCCGGCCGGCAGGTTGTATTTGGTGACCCGGCCCGCCAGCAGCGCGGCGCGGAGCGCCCGCGCCCGGGCCTCGCCGCCCGGGGGCAGCGGGCCGGCGATCAACCGCTCCAACCGGCTTTCGCGCGTGGGGTCATAGTAGATGCCCAGATCGTCCACCGCCAGCGACAGGGGGGGCACCAGCGCCGCGCCCAACCCCTTTGACCGCACGAAGCCGTCCTCGACCCTGAGGCCGGCAAAATCGGGCCCAACGGCCGAGGCCCACCCCAAGGCATCCGTCCGGTCCGACGCGCGGACAAAGCGCAGCGGTTTCTCGCGGCCGAAGAAGGCCTGCATGTGCGGGCGTTTCCACAGGCGGATGCCGACGGCGTCGTGGCCATTGCGATCCTGGCGAAAGGCGACGAGCCGGGCCTCCATCTGGTCGATGACCTCTTCCAGCCCGCAAAGGCGGTCGCGCAGCGGGTCATACCACAGCGGATACAGGACCATGGCCAGCGCGAACATCTGGATGCGGGTCAGGGCGCGCTGACGGCGCGGGGGGGCGGCCTCGTCCTCGGACAGGCCCCAACCGGCGTAAAAGGGCGCGCCGAAAACGCGGGGCCGGTGCCCGGCGAGGATCGCCTCGAACCCCATTTGCGACGAGACCGTGTAGACCGCGACCGCGCCTTCGAACAGCGACCAGGGCGAGTGCGGGCCGTCGATGAAGCCGACGCGCCCCTGCGCGTCGGCGGGACCATAGTAACCGGCGCGGCGGCCCTGCGCGGTTTCCGGGTGGGCGCGGATCAGCACCCGGGCGCCGGGGTTGTCCTCTTGCGCGCGCACCAGCATTTCGCGGAAGACCCGCTCGGCCGGCAGCGGGCCGCCGGGGGCCCCGCGCGTCAGGGACGCATCCCCACGCACCTGGTCGATCACCAGCACATAGCCGGGATCGGGCGGCGGCAGGGCAGGGTCGTGGCTGTTGTATTTCGACAGGTGCAGTGCGCGCAGCCGTTCCAGACACAGCCGCGCCCGCGCCACAAGCCGCCCGTCGTCCAGCGGATGGGTCGCCAGAAGGTGTTCCAGTTCCGAGGGTTGCGTGGGATCGTAATGCATTCCCAGCGTATCGACCAACAACCCGACGGGCGGTTCGTGGCCCACGCGGGCCGGCTGGATCGAGCGGATCCAGGCGTCCTCGACCCGCCACAGCGCGGCGCCGGTGCGCCGGGTCAGGGCCTCGGCCCGCCAGGCGCGGGGGCTGTGGCCCCAGGCCAGAACGGCATCGCCGCCCTCAGGCCATCCGGCGCGCGGCCGTGCCAATGCCAGTTCCAGGATCCGGCGGATGCGGCGGGCCTGGGCCGAGGGGCCCAGAAACCCCAGGCTGGCGGCGATCAGGCGGCGCGGCGGGGCGCTGGATTGGGTCATCGCCCCGCCTCGGCGTCTAGAGGTTGCGCACGTCGGACACCGCGGTCGCCGCCGCGCCGGTGGCGCCCAGCGTGCCGGCCAGGGTCGAGATCTGCCGGTTCCAGGTCACATTGGCGGCCTCGGTCACATAGATCGTGTCGCCGTCGCGGATCTGGAAATCGCGGGCATTGAACATGCCGTTCGGGGCGGTCAGGTCCAGCACATAGATGATGCGCGTATCGCCGACGATGTCCTGCCGGCCCAGCACGGCGCGGGCAATTTCGGCCGGTTCGTCGCGGAAGACGAACACGCCGGTCGGATCGGCGCGGGTCGCGTCCAGCCCGCCGACGCGCGCCAGGGCCTCGATCGCGGTCATTTCCTGGCGGTCGAAGGTCACCAGCGCCTGGGTGCCGGTCGCGCCCAGCACGGTAAAGCTGCGTTGATCCTGCTCGACGAAGATCCGGTCCCCGCCGCGCATCGCGATATCCAGTTCGGGGTGTTCGAACAGGTCGTTCAGCCAGACGCGATCGGTGATCTGCCCGCGACTGACGGTGATCATGGCGGTCTGCGTCGGGATGCTGACGCCGCCCGCCGAGGCGACCATCGCCGTCAGCCTGCGGTTCGGGCGGGTGATGGGGTAGACGCCCTGCGCCCCGACCCGGCCGACCACCGAAACGGTCGCGCCGTCGCCGCCGGTGCGGCTGACATAGACCTGCGGATCGGGGGTCTGCTGGTCCAGTTGGCGGGCAATGGCGGTGCGCAGGTCCTCGGGCGACTGGCCGGCGGCGCGCACGCGGCCGGCAAAGGGCACATAGATGTAGCCCTGGTCGTCCACCTGCAATTCGGTCAGGCGGGCGCCGGGCGCGTCGGCCGCGGTCAGCAAGCCTTCGGGCACGTTTTCATAGATGGTGACGGACACGGTGTCGCCGGTGCGGATCGTGTCGCCTCCCAGCAGTCGCGCGCTGCGCAGCGCGTCTGAGAAGCCCAGCGCGGCCGGCACGTTGGCGGCACGGTTCACGCGGTCCCCGACGGCGACGATATACGCGTCCCCCTCGCGCAGGACCGATCCTGCAAAGATCTCGTTCATGTTGGGCCCGGGCCGGGGCACGCCACAGGCGCTGAGCCCCGCCACAAACACACCAAGCGCCAGCGCAACGGCGCGGCGTGAAGGTCTGACAATCACTGCTCGGGCTCCTTTGATGGATCTGCCTCAAGTTTTTCACGCAAGTATAGACAGAACCGACAGAATTTCCAAGTGGGATGTCATGTCGGGCGGCCGTTGCGAGGGGCGGCCAGCGGCCCGGCCGGGGCGCGGCGCGCCCGTCGGACAGGGCCGTGACGCGCGAAAGGCAAGATACGGGGGGCGCGCGGAATGTCACAAACCGGATGTTGTGTCGTGCGCCGGCCCGGCGGGCGGTCAGCGCACCAGCCGCAGGTGTTGCCGTGGCGCCGCATGTCCGCGGATCAGCGCGGTATACGGGTCCTCGGGCGAGAGCAGAAGATCGACCACCTGGCGCAGCAGCTGCCGCCGCCCGGCGGCGGAATAAAAGCCGCCCGGCAGTTGCGAGGTCTCCAGCAGGAAGCGGCGATAGTCGCGGTAGGCGCGCAGATCGGGGCGCGAGGGCTGTGCGAAGAAGTCCGGCAGCGGCTGGGTCGAGACGAACTCGGGCTTGTCATAGACCGCGGCACCGAAGACCTTGAGCGGCATCCCGCGCCACAGCACCTGTTGCGCGGCGGTCGAGTTGACGGTCACGGACGAGCGCGCGTGGTTCAGCAATCCCGCCAGCTTGCCGCCGCGAATGAAATGCACCCGGTCCGCCACCCCCGCGACGCGCGCCAGGCGCTGGATGTCGGCCTTCAGCCGCGTGCGCCCGTCTTCCAGCGGGTGGGCCTTGAACACCAGATGGTGGTGGCGCGGCGCGCCCTGGGCAAAGCCCTGTATCGTGACCTCCAGGAACTCGGTCATGGTGGAAAAGGGGCTATGTTGCTGAAAGCTCGAATCATGTTCCAGTTGCAGCAGCGCCAGGTGATAGGGAAAGCCGCCGGTTCGCACCCGCCAGGTTGCCAGCCGCCGTTCGATCGCGTGCAAGGGCATCGCCAGCAGGCGGCCCAGATACAACTGGAATTCCTGCGCGACATTCATCGCGCGGTGCGGGCGAAACCCCTTGTAGCGGCCATTCGCCAGCAGGACGCGCGCGTGATACGCAAAGCCGTAGAACACATGGTGGCGCATGTCGCCCCAATGCGCGGGCGCGTCGATCAGGTCGATCTCGCAGCGTTCGAGCGCGCGCTGCATGTCGGCGACGGACAGGTCCATCAGCCGCGAATGCCCGTTCGCGCCGCCGCGTTCATAGGTGACCCACCAGGGGCGCAGGTAGCCTTCCTCGAACACATGGACGGTGATGCCCCGCGCGCGGGCGCGGGTCACGGCCTCGGCATGGATGAAGCGTGTGTCGCCGTAAAGCACCAGGTCGGTGATCGCGAGGCGGTCGAAAACCCCCTCGACCGTCTGCGGCCAGTCGTCTTGCGTGCCGGTAAAGGGAATGTAGCCCTGCCGCCCCCAATAGGCCTGATCCCCGCGATTGAAGCCGACGCGCCAGACCTCGGCCCCGGCGCGACGCAGCATGGCGCCGAGGTCCTTGAAGAACGGCCCGTGCGGCCCTTGCAGGAATAGAAATCGGCGGTCGTCGCCCTGGGTGCGGATCATCGTGCTGCCTGCCTGTCTGCCCTTGGGGTGTTCCCCTTTGCGCGAAAGGATGCCAGAGATTGATTCGACCATAAAGCCCGAAGGTGTTCAAAAGGTGACCACTGACGGCAGAAACGACGGAAGGCGCGCATGTTCACGGGGATCATCACCGATATTGGCCGGATTCTGGCGGTAGAGGCGCGCGGCGATCTGCGCGCGCGGATCGGCACCGGCTATGATGTGGACGGGATCGAAATCGGCGCCTCGATCGCCTGCGACGGGGTCTGTCTGACCGTCGTTGCGCTGGGTCGCACGCCGCAGAACTGGTTCGACGTGGACATTTCCGCCGAAACCCAGGCCAAGACCGCCATTGGCCGCAGCGGATGGGCGGTCGGCAAGCGGCTGAATCTGGAGCGCGCGCTGAAAGTCGGCGACGAATTGGGCGGGCACATCGTCTCGGGGCATGTGGACGGGGTGGCCGAGGTCGTGGACCTGCGGCGCGATGGCGACAGCACCCGCGTGACCTTTCGCGCGCCCGAGGATCTGGCGCGGTTCATCGCGCCCAAAGGGTCGGTGGCGCTGAACGGCACCTCTCTGACGGTGAACGAGGTTCAGGGCCGCGAATTCGGCGTGAACCTGATCCCCCATACCCAGCAGGTGACCACCTGGGGCACGGTCGCCCGGGGCGATGCCGT
Organism: Rhodobacter sp.; assembly: GCA_020637515.1. Taxonomy (NCBI): domain Bacteria; kingdom Pseudomonadati; phylum Pseudomonadota; class Alphaproteobacteria; order Rhodobacterales; genus Rhodobacter; species Rhodobacter sp. The sequence goes on from JACKKG010000001.1 coordinate 1,880,526, forward strand.
CAACCTGGAGATCGACACGCTGGCCCGCTATGTCGCCCGGATGCGCGACTGGGACGACGGCCGCTAGACGGCGCGCCCGTTTACCCAGGTCGCGACCACGGCGCGGTCGTCGCCCATCATGATCGTCGGGAACAGGGCCTCCCACAGGTCGGTCGCGCGGGAGCTGCGCTGCGCGATCACCGGGGTCGAGGCCAGGTCGATCACCACCAGGTCGGCCTCCATCCCCGGCGCAAGGGCGCCGATCCGGTCCCCCAGCCCCAGCGCCCGGGCCGACCCCTGTGTCGCCAGCCACCACAGCTGCGAGGGATGCAGCGCCGCACCCCTGAGTTGCGCGATCTCGTAGGCCGCGGCCATGGTCCGGAACATCGACAGGTTCGACCCGCCGCCGATGTCGGTGGCCAGCCCGATGCGCTGCCCCTCGGCCTTGAGGCCGGCCATGTCGAACAGGCCCGAGCCGATGAAGGCGTTCGAGGTCGGGCAATGGATCAGCGCGGCGCCCACCTCGCGCAGGCGGGCCCGCTCGCGGTCGGTCAGGTGGATCGCGTGGCCATAAAGCCCCCGTTCGCCCAGCAGGCCAAAGTGCTCGTAGACTTCGAGATAGTCGCGCGCCTGCGGGAACAGCCGGGCCACCCAGGCGATTTCCTCGGGCTGTTCGCTGAGGTGGGTCTGCATCGGCACCTCGGGGTGTTCCGACCACAGCGCCCCCAGCGCGGCCAGTTGTTCGGGCGTCGAGGTGGGGGCGAAGCGCGGCGTGATGACATAGGACAGCCGGTCCACCCCGTGCCAGCGTTGCAGCAGCGCCCTGGACTGGTCATAGGCCGCCTGCGCGGTGTCGCGCAGCGTGTCGGGGGCGTTGCGGTCCATGCAGGTCTTGCCCGCCAGCACCCGCATCCCGCGGTCCCGCGCGGCGGTGAACAGCGCGTCAACGCTTTCGGGGTGGATGGTGCAGAAGCTGCACAGCGTCGTCGTGCCCTGCGCCAGCATCAGGTCGAGGCACATTCCGGCAATCGCCTGCGCGTGCGCCGGGTCGCCAAAGCGCGATTCCTCGGGAAAGGTGTAGGTGTTCAGCCAGTCGATCAGCCGCTTGCCCCAACTGGCGATGATACCGGTCTGCGGGTAGTGGACATGCGCGTCCACGAACCCGGCCGAAATCAGCGCCTGGCCGTAGTCGTGCACCCGCGCGCCGGGATGGGCGGCCCGCAATCGGTCGGCGGGGCCGGTCGCGATGATGCGCCCGGCGTCGATCACCACGCCGCCCCGGCTGTCGTGCCGCGCGGCGGCGGGGCCTTCCACGAACGGGTCGGCGGCGAAGGTCAGGGTCTGACCGATCAGCAGGTCGGGCATGGGGGCGGCCTTTTCGTGAACCGGGTAAGGTCTTTATCGCGTGGCTGTTTGCGCATAACAACCACTGGCGGGTCGGACCTGCATCGAATCACGAACGGACGCACCTCAGACCCCCGGGAGGCGAGCATGACGGAACCGGAACGCGACGATGCGCAACACGAGTCCCTTCACGCGCAACCGCAGGCCGAGATGAACGACAGCGGCGATCCGCTGGAAGGTCTGATTCCCGCCGTTCTCGAGGCGGTCGAGGCCGGCGACGGTCCTGCGGTCGAGGAAATGCTGGAACCGCTGCACCCGGCCGATATCGCGGATTTTCTGGAACAGATCAGCGGATCGCAGCGGCGTGCCTTCCTGGCTTTGGCGCCGGACGCCATCGACGGCGAGGTGCTGTCCGAACTGGACGAAAGCCTGCGCGAGGACGTGATCGACGCCCTGCCGCGCGCGGTCCTGGCCGAGGCGGTGCGCGAACTCGACACCGACGATGTCGTGGACATCATCGAGGACCTGGAAGACCACGATCAGGCCTTCATCCTGGACGCGCTGGAAAGCGAAGACCGGGCGGCGGTCGAAAGCTCGCTGGCCTGGCCCGAGTATTCCGCCGGCCGCCTGATGCAGTCGGAAACGGTGACCGTGCCGCAGGACTGGACAGTGGGCCAGACCATCGACCATCTGCGGTCGGTCGATTGGCTGCCCGATCAGTTCTATCACGTCATCCTGGTGGACGAACGGCACCGGCCGACCGGCCACGCGACGCTGGGTCGCGTTCTGGCCTCGCGACGGGATACGCCCCTGCGCGAAATCGTCGAAGGCAGCTTTCTGACAGTCGAGGCCACGGAAGAGGAATCCGAAGTGGCGCTGATGTTCAATAAGTATCATCTGATCTCGATGCCCGTGGTCGATGGCGCGGGGCGTCTGGTGGGGGTCATCACCATCGACGACGCCATGAACGTGCTGGACGAGGAGCACGAGGAAGACTTTCTGCGGATGGCCGGTGTGGGCGAGGAATCGAGCCTGTCGGACGGCGTCTGGGACACGGTGCGCCAGCGGTTCCCCTGGCTGGCCGTGAATCTGCTGACCGCCAACATTGCCGCCGCGGTGATCGGCCTGTTCGAAAACACCATCGCCGTGATCGTTGCGCTGGCCGCGCTGATGCCGATCGTCGCCTCGATGGGCGGCAACGCGGGCACGCAGTCGCTGACCGTGGCGGTGCGCGCCCTGGCGACCCGCGACCTGACGGCCTCGAACGCGTCGCGGGTGGTGCGGCGCGAGATCGTGGTCGGGCTGGTGAACGGGCTGGGCTTTGCCCTCATCATGGGCTGCATCGCCTGGGTGTTCTATGGCCAGAGCGTGCTTCTGGGCGTGGTGATCGCCGGCGCGCTGGTCATCAACCTGGCCGTGGCGGCGCTGGCTGGGGTGCTGGTGCCGTTGATCCTGGACCGGATGGAGCTGGACCCCGCGCTGGCCTCGGGCACCTTTGTGACCACGGTAACGGATGTCGTCGGCTTCTTCGCGTTTCTGGGGCTGGCGACGATGGTGCTGCTATGAGCGACATGGATCAGATCAAGGCCGAGGTCCGCAAGGCGGCGTTTGCCGCGCGCAAGGCGGTGTTCGGAACCGGGCGTGACGTGGCGGCCCAGGCGGGCTTGCGCGCCGCGCTGGCCGCGTTCGGACCCGTGCCCCTGGCCGGCTATCTGCCGATCCGGACCGAGATCGACCCCGTGCCCGTCATGACCACGCATTCCGGCCCGGTCGGCGTGCCGGTGATCCCGGGCGCGGCGCAGCCGCTGGAGTTCCATCTGTGGACGCCCGAGGGCGCGCTGCTCGATGGTCCGTTCGGCGCCAAGGTTCCCGCCGACGGCGTGGCGATGGTGCCGCGCGTGCTGATCGTGCCGATGCTGGCCTTCGATGCGCGCGGTTATCGGCTGGGCTATGGTGGCGGGTTTTACGACCGCACGCTGGCAAAGCTGCGCGCCGCGGGGCCGGTGACCGCGCTGGGCTTTGCCTTTGACGCGCAGGAACTGGCCGAGGTGCCTGTCGATGCCTATGACCAGCGGCTGGACGGCGTGGTCACCGAAAGCGGTCTCAGGCGGTTTTCCTAAGCGCTCAGCAGGGCCATCGCCTCGGCATGGATTTGCGGATTGGCCGCGGCCAGCACCCGACCGCCCTGGTGCGCCGGGCCCCCCTGCCAGTCGGTGACGAGCCCGCCCGCGGCCTCGATCACGGCGATGGGGGCCATGATGTCGTAGCTTTGCAAGCCGGCCTCGATCACCAGATCGATCTGGCCGGCGGCGAGCAGCGCGTAGGCGTAGCAATCCATCCCGTATCGGGTGAGCTGCGCCTGGGCCGAGACCCGGTGAAAGGCTTGCGCGTCGTCGGGGGTGCCGACCTCGGGAAAGGTCGTGAACACGATGGCCCGCGACAAGGGGCGCGGCGCGCGCGTCGCCAGGGCCGCGCGGCCCTGCGGCCCCTCGACCTGGGCCACGCCCGGGCCACCGGAAAAACGTTCGCCGATATAGGGCTGGTCGATCAGGCCCAGCACCGGCCCCTGCGCATCGGCCAGCGCGACCAGGACCCCCCAGGTCGGCGTGCCCGACAGAAAGCCGCGCGTGCCGTCGATCGGGTCCAGCACCCAGGTCAGGCCGGTGGTTCCGGGTTTCGCGCCGTGTTCTTCGCCCAGGATGGCGTCGTCGGGGCGCATCCGGGCCAGCACGGCGCGCATGGCGGACTCGGCCTCGCGGTCGCCCGCGGTCACCGGGTCAAAGCCCTGCGAATCCTTGTTGTCGGCAGACAGACCGGCGGCCCGGAAATGCGCCAGGGTTGCCGGTCGCGCGGCGTCGGCCATCGCGTGGGCCGTGCGCCACAGGTCGGCGGTCAGGTCTGGGGAAAGGGGCGCGCGCGTCATCGGTGTCTCCAAGGGCTGCGCGGCCTGTCTAGTCAGGACGACGCGGCCGGGCAAGGGCGCCGGCCGCGTCGGCGGGGTCGTGTGCCTTCAGGCGGCGTCCGAGAGCACGCGCGCCAGGTCGAACAGGCGTTTGCGCTGGGCCTCGGGGATCGCATAATAGGCGCGCACCAGCTCCATCGCTTCCTTGTTGGCCAGGATGTCGGTCTCGATGGCCGAATCGCTGCTGGCCTCGTTGCCCAACCCTTCGAAGAAGAAGCCGATTTCCACCCCCAGCGTCCGGGCGATGTCCCAAAGACGCGAGGCGCTGACGCGATTCATGCCGGTTTCGTATTTCTGGATCTGCTGGAACTTGATCCCGACGGAATCCGCCAGCTGTTGCTGGGTCATGCCCACCATCCAGCGCCGATGGCGAATGCGCTTTCCGACATGCACGTCAACTGGGTGCTTCACAGGTCTACTCCTCTGTCACGATCGGCCCGAGGGTGTTTCTGGCCGTTTATGGTTCCTCACTCGCACATCAAGCAATTTTCGTGCCAACTGTAACCGGGCGGCACGAATTCCGTTCAGTTCTTTCGAGTCGAGGCCGTTTTTGCAGGTTTCGGGCCTGTTCGGTCGAGGGCCAGAGGGTCATTCGTGGCCGCCTGCCGTTGGCCTCGGCGTTCGCGCCCTGGTTGACGTGGCGGCAGCTTGGCGGGCGACTCGGCTTGCCCGTCTTGATGTAATCACCCCCGGAACTTTCCATCAAGGCGTGTTTTGCAAAATGCAATGCGTCCTGCATCAACTTTTGCGTGTATATGCAATTTGCGAAACCCCACAGGCGGCGTCGCGTCACGCTTGCCCTTGTGCGGGGCCGTCGCCATGCTGCCGCGAGCCGTGAACGCGCCCCGGTCCCCGATCGCGCGAACACGGCTTTCGAACACGACCCGACACCGACCGGAGACCCCGATGCGCGCCTTTGTCCTGGCTTCGACCGATACGCCCCCCGCCGTGACTGACCTGCCGCTGCCTGAACCGGCCCCCGGCGAGATTCGTCTGAAGATTCGCGCCTGCGGACTGAATTTCGCCGATCTCCTGATGGCGCAAGGCCAATATCAGGAACGCCCGGCGCTGCCCTTCGTGATGGGCATGGAGGTCGCAGGCGAGGTGGATGCGCTGGGCGAGGGGGTCACGGCCTTTGCCCCCGGTCAGCGGGTCGCGGCCTTTTACGGGCAGGGCGGACTGGCGGAATACGGCTGTTTCCCGGCCACCGCCTGCCTGCCGATCCCCGAGGCCATGCCCTTTGACCAGGCGGCGGGGTTCATCGTCGCCTATGGCACTTCGCACCTGGCCCTGACTCACCGCGCGCGCCTGCGCGAGGGCGAGACCTTGCTGGTTCTGGGGGCCTCGGGCGGAGTCGGCCTGACGGCGGTCGAGATCGGCGCGCGGTTGGGCGCGCGGGTTGTCGCCGTGGCGCGCGGCGCCGACAAGCTGAAGGTCGCGCAGGCGGCGGGGGCCTCGATCCTGATCGACAGCGCCGAGGCCGATCTGAAAACGGCGTTCAAGGCCCTGGGCGGCGTGGACGTGGTCTATGACGCGGTCGGCGAACCGGCGGCCTCGGCGGCGTTGCGCGCCCTCAGGCCCGAGGGGCGCTTTGTCGTCATCGGTTTTGCCGGCGGGCAGGTGCCGCAGATCCCCGCGAACATCCTGTTGGTCAAGAACATCGACGTCATCGGCCTGTATTGGGGCGGCTACAACAGCTTTGCGCCGCAGGTCCTGACGCGGTCTCTGGCGGACCTGATGGCGCTTTATGCGCAAGGCGCGCTGCACCCCCACGTCAGCCACACCCTGCCGCTGGAGCGCACGGCCGAGGCCATGGACCTGCTGCGCAGCCGGGCCTCGACCGGCAAAGTCGTGGTGACGATGTAGCGGCTACGCGGCGGCGGCGACGGACAGGCCCGCGCCGTCCCAGGCCTTGCGCAGCAGATCGGCCAGCGCCAGCACCCCCGGCGAGGCGATGCCGGGCCGGATGTAGAGGTTGACCAGGTGGCTGCCCAGGTCGGGCAGCGTGCCATTGTGTGCGATGCGTTCGGCGTGTGGCGGCTCGGTCCCGGCCAGCAGCGCGTGAATCGCCATGTCGCAACTGACGGCGGCCTCGAGCGTGCGGTCCGATTCCGATTCGACCGCCGCTTCCCACGGGATACCGGCCCGGTCCAGCGCGGCGACGATCCCGGGCCGAAATGCGCAATAGCGGCCCAAGGCCAGCCGCAGCGGGCGCTGCCGCCATGCCTGCCCGGCCGGCGCGCCGATCCAGATCAGCGGCAGTCGGGTCAACGTCTCGCCACCCGGGCCGCAGTGCTGCTCGGTGGTCAGGATCAGGTCGCAATCGCCGTTCAGATAGGCCTCTTTCGCCTTGCGCGTGTTGCGCGCCTGAAGCTGCACCTGCATGCGCGGGAACATGGCCTGGAAATGCCGCAGCACGTGGGGGATATGGGGGTAGACGATGTCATGGGGCACGATGATGACGATCTCCCCCTCGAAATCGCTGTCGGTCAGGCGTTCGACGGCCTCGTCGTTCAGGGCCAGGATGCGCCGGCCATAGGCCAGCAACTGCTCGCCCTCGCCAGTCAGCGACACGCCGCGCCCGCTGCGATCCAGCACTGACAGGCCCAGCGATTCCTCCAGCCGCTTGATCTGCATCGAAACGGCCGATTGCGTCAGGTTCAGCACATGCGCCGCGCGCGTCACCCCGCCGAAATCCGCGATGGCAGCGAGGGCGCGCAGGGCGGCGAGATCGAGGTTGCGGCGCATATCAAGACCTTTGATGCAAGATATCAAGAACATTCGTTTTCATGATACGCCAGTTTCGCCTATCGGATCAACATCCGTCATGAGCCGCGCGCGACTCATTCGAATTGCAGAAGGACCCTACCGATGACCCGCACCCTTGCCGCCCCCGTGTCCCTGGCCGCGCCGCTGTCTGCCCCAGCCGGGCGCCGTTCGGTTCTGGGTGTTCTGCGTCTGGCACCGGCCCTTTTGCGCCAGCGCCGCGCCCTGGCCGAACTGGACGACGCGCGCCTGCGCGATCTGGGTCTGACCCGCGCCCAGGCCCGGTCCGAGGCCGACCGTCCGTTCTGGGACGCCCCCGCGCATTGGCGCTGATGCGGAATGCCTTGAAACCGTGACAGGTAATCCCGATATTGGAGGCATCTGCGGGGCCGTCGGTTTCCGCACAACGCTTGGTTCCAACGGAGGGTTTCATGGCCAACTACCAGTCGGTGCGCACGTCCGACACCGGCGCGCTCGGCGCACGGATTGATGCGGGCCTGCGCGCGCACATGAACAAGGTCTACGGCACGATGGCCGTGGGCATGCTGATCACCGCGCTGGCGGCCTGGGCGCTGGCCGGGCTGGCGGTGACGGCGGACATGGCCGGCGCGGCGCACAATGCGCAGGGTCAGGTCTATGCGCTGGGGCAGGGGGATTACCTGACCTCGTTCGGCGCGCTTCTGTATACCTCGCCGCTGAAATGGGTGGTGATGCTGGCGCCGCTGGGCATGGTGATGTTCTTTGGCGCCGCCATGAACCGCATGTCGGCGGCCGGCGCGCAGATCTATTTCTGGGTCTATGCCGGGCTGATGGGCGCCTCGCTCAGCTCCATCTTCCTGGTGTTCACCGGGTTCTCGATCATGCAGGTGTTCTTGATCACCGCGATCGCCTTCGCCGGGCTCAGCCTGTATGGCTACACCACGAAGCGCGATCTGTCGGGCATGGGAACCTTCCTGATGATGGGAGTCATCGGGCTGCTGGTGGCGATGATCGTCAACTGGTTCCTTCAGTCCTCGGCGATGGAATTCGCGATCTCGGCGATCGGCGTGCTGCTGTTCGCCGGCCTGACCGCCTATGACACGCAGAGCATCAAGTCGACCTATGTGGCCCATGCGCACAATGGCGACACCGAGTGGCTGGGCAAGTCGGCGATCATGGGTGCGTTGCAGCTCTATCTCGACTTCATCAACATGTTCATGTTCCTGCTGCAACTTTTCGGCGACCGCCGCTGAGCGCAGGCAATCGCCTCGCAAACGACGGGCCGGTCCTTTGGACCGGCCCGTTTTCGTTTGACCCGGTCTCGGCCGTCGCCGGGGGGCCATCCCTGTGCCGGATTTATCCCCTGGGGGATCCAGAGGCGTGGAAAACCCCATTGGCCAAAGGGCGCCAGGGGGGCGCCTGGTCCGCAGCATCGCCGTCCGCAGCCTTGCCGGACGGCCCGCGCAAACGAAAAGAGCCGCCCCGAAGGGCGGCCCAAGTCCACAGCGGAGGGCAGATCTTACTTGATCTTGCCTTCCTTGTATTCCACGTGCTGACGCGCGACCGGGTCGAATTTGCGGATGGTCATCTTCTCGGTCATCGTGCGGGCGTTCTTTTTGGTCACATAGAAGTGGCCCGTGCCCGCCGAAGAGTTCAGACGGATCTTGATCGTCGTCGGTTTCGCCATGATGGTCTCCTAGCGCGCGGTAGCGCCCTGGCCACCGGTGTAATCCTTTGAAGTCCGCCTTTTACGCAACTCGGGGGCAGAGTCAACGCCTCCTCGCCGTCAGTAGGCGTTTTTCGTGGTGACCAGGCTCCAGGGGGTCATCAGCATGATCTTCAGGTCCAGCCACAGCGACCAGTGCTCGATGTAATAGAGGTCGTGCTCGACCCGTTTAATGATCTTCTCGGACGAGTTTATCTCGCCGCGCCAACCGTTGATCTGCGCCCAGCCGGTGATGCCGGGCTTGACCTTGTGGCGGGCGGAATAGGCGTCGGCGATCTGGTCATAAACGATGTCGCCAGTGCGCGCCGAGGTTGCGTGCGGGCGCGGGCCGACCAGCGACAGCGAGCCCATCAGCACGTTGAAGAACTGCGGCAATTCGTCGATCGAGGCCCGGCGGATGAACCGCCCGACCCGCGTGACCCGCGCGTCGCCGCGGCGGACGGCCTTGACCGCGGTCGGGTCGCATTGTTCGACATACATCGAGCGGAACTTCAGCACCGCGATGGGCTTGTTGTTGTAGCCGTGGCGCATCTGCCGAAACAGCACCGGCCCGCGCGAGTCGAGCTTGATCGCCAGCGCGATCACCGCCATCACCGGGGCGAACACCACGATGGCAAACGACGCAAAGACGACATCGAACACGCGCTTGCGGAACGCGGCGAAGCCGCCCAGCGGGGGCTTGTAGATTTCGATCAGGCGGAACGGCCCGATCTGCGAGCGCCGCTGGCGCGAGAATTCCGGGATCTCGGCGCCTTCGAGCACGCGAATGTCCACCGGCAGCACAAAGAGACGCGCCAGCAATTCGCGGATGCGCTGCTGCGAGGCGTTGGGGATGGTGATGATGACGGTGTGAATCTTGGCAAGTCGGGCGAATTCGACCAGATCATCCACGTCGCCGGTTTTGTGATGCCCGGCCACGACCGAGGGCGAGCGGGCGTCCATGCGCTCGTCGAAGAAGCCGCAGAAGCGGCGGCCGCGGCGGCGTTCCTTGTTGATTTCGGTGAGCAGGGGCACGATGTCCTCGCCGCCGCCGACCAGCACGATCCGGTGCTCCAGCCGCCCCGTGCGCACGAGGTCCATGATCCGCAAGTGCATCGCCACCCGGGCCGCCAGGATCAGCCCCAGTGCGGTCGCGAACCACAGGACGAGCCAGGGCTCGATGGCCCGCGAGCGCACGCCGGCGGCGATCAGCAACGCGTAGACCGTGGTCAGGCCCAGCGCCAGCGCCACCGTCGCGCCCAGCAGCGCGCGCGGCGCGCTGCGCATCTGGCGAAAGCCGTAGCCGCCCAGCAGGCGCGCGAACATCGCCACCGCCAGCGCCCCCAGCACGACCCCGCCATTGCGGGCCTCCTCGGGCAGGGTGGCGTCGGGCAGCAACAGGTGGCAGATCAGCCCGGCCAGCGTTACCAGCCCCACATCGACCAGAAAAAGGATGAAACCCAGCAGCGCGGGATTGATCGGCGTCCGGCTGAGACGCTGGGCCTGGGCCTGGGCCTGACCACCAAGCAGCCGTGGACGCGCGCCGCCGGTCCAGGGTCGGCGGCGATGGGTCTCCGTGAACAGGCGTTTTCGACTCAGGGATTCGGACATACGCATACCGGGTTCGGCGGATCATCGGACAACAGGCGGGGCCCCATCGGAATGGGGGGCGATGATCGACGCTAACGCCGGGATGCGGCACAATTGTGGCGGCAGGCGCGCGCGGATGGCCTGTAAGCCGGATTCTGTGCCGGGTTGCCCCGGCGGCGACCATTCATCTGCTCCGTCCGTTACCGGCGGAGTCGAGCTGCCAACCCGGGCCTCTGGGCTGAGACGTCCCTGCGGCGATATCGACCGAGGCCGATCATGCCCGCGCGAGGCCCCTATTCGGCATTGCTCCCGGTGGGGCTTGCCGTGCCGGTCCGGTTGCCCGTCCCGCGGTGGGCTCTTACCCCACCGTTTCACCCTGACCTTTGCGAACAAAGGCGGTCTGTTCTCTGTGGCGCTTTCCCTCGGGTTGCCCCGGCCGGGCGTTACCCGGCACCGTTGCCTCATGGAGTCCGGACTTTCCTCGGGTCCTGGGACCCGCGGCCGCCCGGCCATCCGCGCCCGCCCCTCCTACGCCTGTGCTTCCTGGGCGTCAATGCGCCCGCGCAAAGGGCCCTGTCGCGCCTGTCTCTTGTCTTTCTTTCGTCAGACGGTAGTGTTCGCGATTGATGAACAATCCTGAGAACAAACGCCGGATCGGTGCCGACGGTCCTACAATCCCCGCGTTCTGCCTGGGCACCATGACCTGGGGGCGGCAGACCGAGCCTGCGCAGGCCCATCGCCAGATCGATCTGGCACTGGAACACGGGTTGAATTTCCTCGACACCGCCGAGATGTATCCGACGAATCCCGTGTCGGCCGATACCCGCGGTCTGAGTGAAACGGTGATCGGCGACTGGATCGCGGCGCGTGGTGGCCGCGACCGGCTGGTGATCGCCACCAAGGTCACCGGCGAGGGCAGCGCGGTCATCGCGGGCGGCACGCCCCGGATCGGCGCGGCCCGCCTGCGCGCGGCGGTCGAGGGCTCTCTGGCGCGGCTGCGCACCGAGCACATCGACCTGTTCCAGTTGCATTGGCCCAATCGCGGCTCGTATCACTTTCGGCGCAACTGGGGCTTTCGCCCGGCGACCGACGCGGCCGGCTTTCGGGCCCATATCCACGAGATTCTGACCGAGGCCGGTCGGCTGATCGCCGAGGGAAAGATTGGCGCGCTGGGCCTTTCGAACGAAAGCGCCTGGGGGTTGGCGCAGTGGCTGGCCGGGGCAGGGGGATGCCTGCCGCGCATCGCCAGCGTGCAGAACGAGTATTCGTTGTTGTGTCGCTTGCCAGACACCGACATGGCCGAGGCCTGCGCGATGGAGGACCTGCCGCTGCTGGCCTTTTCGCCGCTGGGGGCGGGGTTGTTGACGGGGAAATACGCGGGCGACGTGACGCCCGAGGGGTCGCGCCGGTCCGCGGTGCCCGACCTGGGGGGCCGCATCACGCCGCGCGTGTTCGAGACGGTCTCGGCCTATCTGGGGCTGGCCCGCGAGCGGGGGCTCGATCCCGTGCATATGGCGCTGCTCTGGCTGCGCGCCCGGCCTTTCCCGGTGATCCCGATCCTGGGGGCGACCACCGTCGCGCAACTGGCGCACCAGTTGCCCGCGCTTTCCCTGTCCCTGATGCCCGACACGCTTGAGGCGATCGACGCGCTTCATCGTGCCCATCCCATGCCGTATTGAGGAGGAAACCATGCGTCGGACCCCGACCCTTCTTGCGACCGTTCTGGCCGCTGCCGTGCTGCTGTCCGCCTGTGTGCCGACCACGGCGCCGACCTTGACGGGGGCGCCCGAAACCGTCCAGCCGCAGCGCGCCACGCCTGAGCCGCGGGTGGTGGACGAGCCCGTGGTTCCCGGCCCGGCGATCGCGGCCGAACCCGAGGTTCAGGTCATCACCACCGCGCCCCAGGATGACCTGCCACCGCCCGATCCGCCCATGTTGGCCCAGCAGCGCGCCGCCTGCGAGCGCGACGGGGGGCGGATGACACCGCGCGCGCAGGGGGTGTTCGCCTGCGTCCGACCCACCCGCGACGCCTATCACCACTGCGAATCGAACGCCGATTGCGAGGGGGTTTGCCTGGCGCGCTCGGGCACCTGCGCGCCGCTGCAACCGCTGTATGGATGCCAGGATGTGCTGACCCTGCCCGGACGGCGCGAGACGCTGTGCATCGACTGATCCGGCCCCGGGGTGCCGGGCGTTCGGCTGCCCGCCCGACCACGCAAAAGGCCCCGCGATGCGGGGCCTTTCAGCATTCCGGGGTGCCGGATCAGAAGTTCGGCACGTTCGGGTTCAGCCCCACGTGGGTGCCCATCGCGACCATGTCGGACAGCAGATGGGCGGCATCGTCCACGACCGTGTGATGCGCTTCCTTGTGGGCCTTGTGGGCCTCGGCAACCCATTCGTCCAGGACGGTCTGGGTCACTTCGCCCTTGGGCAGCGAGCGTTCGGCGAGAACCGAAACGCCCTCGGGCGTGATCTCGGCAAAGCCGCCGGTCACGGCGAATTCGGTCACTTGACCATTCGCCGTCACCTTCAGGATTCCCGGGCGCAGGGTGGTGATCAGCGGCGAATGCCCGGGCATAGCCGTCAGCTCACCCTCGGCGCCGGGGATCTGCACCTCGGTTGCCTGGGCGGACATCAGCTTCCGCTCAGGCGAGACCAGGTCGAACTGCATCGTGTCGGCCATGACAGGCCCTCCTTGGCGTCAGATCAGGCGGCGGCGGCCAGGCGCTGCGCCTTGGCGATCGCTTCGTCGATGTCGCCGACCATGTAGAAGGCGGCTTCCGGCAGGTGGTCGTATTCACCGGCAACAACCGCCTTGAACGAGGCGATGGTCTTTTCCAGCGGAACCTGGACGCCGTCCGACCCCGTGAACACCTTGGCCACGTCGAAGGGCTGCGACAGGAAGCGTTCCAGCTTGCGGGCGCGGGCCACGGTCAGCTTGTCCTCTTCCGACAGTTCGTCCATGCCCAGAATGGCGATGATGTCTTGCAGCGACTTGTAGCGCTGAAGCACCTGCTGAACGTCGGTCGCGACCTTGTAGTGCTCTTCGCCGATGATCATCGGGTCCAGCAGGCGCGAGGTCGAACCCAGCGGGTCCACGGCCGGGTAGATCCCCTTTTCCGAGATCGCACGGTCCAGAACGGTCGTGGCGTCGAGGTGCGCGAACGAGGTGGCCGGCGCGGGGTCGGTCAAGTCGTCGGCGGGAACGTAGACGGCCTGCACCGAGGTGATCGAGCCGTTCTTGGTCGAGGTGATGCGTTCCTGCATCGCGCCCATGTCGGTGGCCAGCGTCGGCTGGTAACCCACGGCAGAGGGGATGCGGCCCAGCAGCGCCGACACTTCCGAACCGGCCTGCGTGAAGCGGAAGATGTTGTCCACGAAGAACAGCACGTCCGAACCGGTGTCATCGCGGAACTGCTCGGCCAGCGTCAGGCCCGACAGCGCGATCCGCATCCGGGCGCCCGGGGGCTCGTTCATCTGGCCGTAGACCAGGGCGATCTTCGACTCTTCGAGGTTGTCGATGTTGATGACGCCCGATTCGATCATCTCGTGATACAGGTCGTTGCCTTCACGGGTCCGTTCGCCGACGCCCGCGAACACCGACACGCCCGAGTGCACCTTGGCGATGTTGTTGATCAGTTCCATGATGAGAACCGTCTTGCCCACGCCGGCGCCGCCGAACAGGCCGATCTTGCCGCCCTTGGTGTAGGGGGCCAGCAGGTCGATGACCTTGATCCCGGTGACCAGGATTTCCGACGCGGTCGACTGGTTCTCGAACGAGGGGGCCGGCTGGTGGATGGCGCGGGTCGCGGTGGCGTTGACCGGGCCCTTTTCGTCCACCGGCTCGCCGACGACGTTCAGGATGCGGCCGAGCGTCGCGGTGCCCACGGGCACTTCGATCGGCGAACCCGTGTCCGCCACCGGCTGGCCGCGCACGAGGCCCTCGGTCGCGTCCATGGCGATGGCGCGCACGGTGTTCTCGCCCAGGTGCTGGGCGACTTCCAGAATCAGGGTCTTGCCGTTGTTCTCGGTCGTCAGGGCGTTCAGAATCGCGGGCAGGGTTCCGTCGAACTGCACGTCGACGACGGCGCCGATCACCTGGGTGATCTTGCCGGTGGCTTTGTCAGTGGCCATTGTGTGTTTCTCCGGTTCCTCAGAGCGCCTCGGCGCCCGAAATGATTTCGATCAGCTCGTTGGTGATGACGGCCTGACGCGAGCGGTTGAACTCGATCGTCAGCTTGTCGATCATGTCGCCCGCGTTGCGCGTCGCGTTGTCCATCGCGGACATTTGCGCGCCGTTGAACGAGGCGTTGTTTTCCAGCAGCGCGGTGAAGATCTGCGTCGCGACCGAGCGCGGCAGCAGGTCCGCAAGGATCGCGTCCTCGGACGGCTCGTAGTCATAGACGGCCGAACTGTCCGTGGCCTCGCCCACCGGGGCGGGGATGATCTGTTGCGCGGTCGGAATCTGGGTCATCACCGACTGGAAGCGGTTGAAGAAGAGCGTCGCGACGTCGAATTCGCCGCCGTCGAACCGCGACAGGATGTCCTGGGCGATCGCACGGGCGTTGTCATAGCCGATGCGGCGCACTTCGGACAGGTCAACGTGACCGACGAACAGATGGCCCATGTCGCGCTTCAGCTGATCGCGGCCCTTCTTGCCGACGGTCAGGATCTTCACCGTCTTGCCCAGCGCCAGCAGGTCGTTCGCCCGCGCCCGCGCCAGTTTGACGATCGACGAGTTGAAACCCCCGCAGAGGCCCCGCTCGCCGGTCATCACCACCAGCAGGTGCACCTTGTCGGCGCCGGTGCCGGCCAGCAGGCGCGGCGCGCTGCCCGATCCGGCGACCGAGCTGGCCAATCCGTTGACGACGGCTTCCATCCGCGCGGCATAGGGCCGCGCGGCTTCGGCGGCTTCCTGGGCACGGCGGAGTTTCGCCGCCGCGACCATCTGCATCGCCTTCGTGATCTTGCGCGTGTTCTTGACACTCGCGATCCGGTTCTTGAGGTCCTTGAGGCTTGGCATCTACCTGTCCTCTTGCCCCGCCCTCAGGCGAAGTCTTTCGCGAATTCGTCCAGAGCCGACTTGATCTTGTCCTCGAGCTCGCCCTTCACCTTGCGGTCGTTGTTGGTGATGTCGTCGAGCAACGCCGCATGCTTGCCGCGCAGATGCCCCAGCAGGCCCTTTTCGAAGCGGCCGACGTCCTTCACCGGGATACCGTCCAGGTAGCCGTTGGTGCCGGCATAGATCACGCAGACGATCTCGGCGTTGGTCAGCGGCGAATACTGCGGCTGCTTCATCAGCTCGGTCAGGCGGGCGCCGCGGTTCAGCAGCTTCTGCGTGGCGGCGTCGAGGTCGGAGCCGAACTGCGCGAAGGCGGCCATCTCGCGATACTGCGCGAGTTCCAGCTTCACCGGGCCGGCGACCGATTTCATCGCGTTGGTCTGGGCCGACGAACCGACGCGCGACACCGACAGACCGGTGTTCACGGCCGGGCGGATGCCCTGGTAGAACAGTTCGGTTTCCAGGAAGATCTGGCCGTCGGTGATCGAGATCACGTTGGTCGGAATGAAGGCCGACACGTCGCCGCCCTGGGTTTCGATGATCGGCAGCGCCGTCAGCGAGCCCGAGCCGTTGTCCGCGTTCAGCTTGGCCGAACGTTCCAGCAGGCGCGAGTGCAGGTAGAACACGTCGCCCGGGTAGGCTTCGCGCCCCGGCGGGCGGCGCAGCAGCAGCGACATCTGGCGATAGGCGACGGCCTGCTTGGACAGGTCATCGTAGATGATCAGCGCGTGGCGACCGTTGTCGCGGAAATACTCGGCCATCGCGGTCGCGGCATAGGGCGCCAGGAATTGCAGCGGGGCCGGGTCCGAGGCGGTCGCGGCGACGACGATCGAATAGTCCATCGCGCCGTTTTCTTCCAGCTTCTTCACCAGCTGCGCCACGGTGGACCGCTTCTGGCCGACCGCGACATAGATGCAGTAGAGCTTCTTCGACTCGTCCGAACCGGCGGCCGCGTTATACGACTTCTGGTTCAGGATCGCGTCGAGCGCCACGGCGGTCTTGCCGGTCTGGCGGTCGCCGATGATGAGTTCGCGCTGGCCGCGGCCGATCGGGATCATCGCGTCCACCGACTTGAGGCCGGTCGCCATCGGTTCGTGCACCGATTTCCGCGGAATGATGCCCGGGGCCTTGACGTCGGCCACGCGGCGTTCCGAGGCGACGATCGGGCCCTTGCCGTCGATCGGGTTGCCCAGGCCGTCCACGACACGACCCAGCAGGCCTTCGCCGGCGGGCACGTCCACGATCGACTTGGTGCGCTTGACGGTGTCGCCTTCCTTGATGGCGCGGTCGTCACCGAAGATCACGATACCGACGTTGTCGGCTTCCAGGTTCAGCGCCATGCCGCGGATGCCGCCGGGGAATTCCACCATCTCGCCGGCCTGGACGTTGTCCAGACCGTGGACGCGCGCGATCCCGTCGCCGACCGACAGAACGCGGCCGACTTCGGCCACCTCGACCTCCTGGCCGAAGTTCTTGATCTGCTCCTTGAGGATCGCAGAGATCTCGCTTGCTTGGATACCCATTATCCGACCTCTTTCATGCTGTTCTGGAGGGCCGCGAGCTTGGAACGGATCGAGGTGTCGATCATCTTCGAGCCCACTTTGACGATAAGACCACCGATGAGATCCTCATCGACGGCGACATTCAGTTTCACGGTCTTGCCGATGCGCGCCTTCAGCGTCGCGGCCAGCTGGTCGGCCTGCGCCTTGGTCAGCACGGTGGCCGAGGTCACGTCCGCGGTGACTTCGCCCTTTTCGTCGGCGATCATCGCGCGCAACGCACCCAGCAGTTGGGGCAGGGCAAACAGGCGGCGATTGCGCGCCATCATGCCCAGCGTGCCGTGCATGATGGCAGAAAGGCCCAGCTTGTCGGCCAGGGCGGTGATCGCCTTGCCCATGTCGTCACGGCTGTAGACCGGCGAGGACAGCATCGCACGCAGGTCGGCGCTGTCGTTGACGGCGGTTTCCAGCGTGTCGATGTCGGTCTCGAGCGCGGCCAGGGCCTTGCTCTCTTTCGCCAGGTCGAAGACGGCGGTGGCATAGCGCGCGGCGATGCCTGTTGAGATCGAAGCAGGTTCGGACACGTCCACCCTTTCGAGTTTGTGCTCCCTCCGACCTCGCGCAAGGCCCGGGCAATGGTCAGGGTGCTGTCTGTGGCGCGGCACCCGAAATCGGCGCGGGTGTAGCAGAGCAAACCCCGTCCCGCAACCATCAACGACTCGTGATAGCGCCCGTTGTTAGCGCTTAGTTTGCCACCCGTCCGGCAGATTTCGGTGCGGGCCCTTCTTTGCCGTGGAAAGACGTCGCGGCAGCGCAGAAAAGTGCCTGCAAATCCGGCGTTAGCGGCCGTTCCCGCGCGCGCAGAATCGTTCACCTGTGCAGATTCGCCGGGTCCTCGACCGGGGGCCGGGTTCCCGTCCTCCAGGCCGGTTGCGCGCCGCTGATCGGCACCCCTTCGAGCACCCTGAGGGGGCGCCGGGCGGTTTGCGGCAGGCCGCGCGGCGCGGCGGTGTCGCGGCGCATGGCCTCGACCATCAGCACCCCGGCGAAGCGTTGCAGCCGCCAGCGATGCCCCATCTTTTCGATCCCGCGCGCCGAGCGCAGCCAGAAGCGCCGGTCGGACGGGGGGAAGAACAGCGCCGAGGTCGCGCCCGAGCAGATGAAGCCGCTTTCATTCAGCAGCCGTTCCAGTTGCCCCCGCGAATAGGGCCGGCCGAACCCGAACGGGGTCGCGTCCGAGCGCGCCCACAGGCCGCCGCGACTGGGCACCACCATCAACGCCCGCCCGCGCGGCGCCAGGACGCGGTGCACCTCGTCCAGCAGGGCCATCGGATGGTCGCTGGTTTCCAGCCCGTGCATCAGCACCAGGCGGTCCACGCTGTCGTTGGCCAAAGGCCAGCGCGCTTCGTCGCACAGAACCGAATGGTTGGGGCCGTCGGCGGGCCAGTGCATGACGCCTTGCGGGCCCGGCATCAGGCCGATGATCCGCTCTGCCTTGCCCAGAAACGGGCGCAGCAACGGCACCGCGAACCCATAGCCCGCCAGCGTCAGCCCCTGCGTGTTGCCCCAGCGCGCGACCACCTGATCGCGCACGCCTTTCTGGGCCGCCCGCCCCAGCTGGCTGCGATAGTAGAAGTCTCGCAATTGGCGCACGTCGAGATGCATTGAACCTCGGGACCCGCTGGGACAGACTGCACCCTGCCCCATCCGGGGGGCTTTGCAAAGACCGCGTTTGCCGCAGGAGCGCCCATGCCGATCGAGATCATCCGCTGCCTTGAGGACAATTATGCCTATCTGCTGCATGACGAGGCCACCGGTGAAACCACGCTGATCGACGCCCCCGAGGCCGCGCCGATCCTGGCCGTGCTGCGCGACAAGGGTTGGACCCTGACCCGCGTTCTGATCACCCACCACCATTGGGACCATGTCGAAGGGCTGTCGGCCATCCTGAACGCGGCCCCGGCGCCGGTTTTCGGTGCCCGGGCCGACGCGCACCGGCTGCCGCCGCTCGATCACGCCTTCGCGCCCGGTGACCGGCTGCCGGGCGGGGCCGAGGTTCTGGACGCGCCCGGGCACACGCTGGGCCATGTCGCGTTCCATTTTCCGGCGTTGCGCGCGGTGTTCACCGCGGACAGTCTGATGACCCACGGATGCGGCCGCCTGTTCGAGGGGACCGCCGACCAGATGTTCGACACCCTGGCCCGGCTGGACGCGCTGCCTGCCGACACGCGCATCTATTCGGGCCACGATTACGCGCGCGCGAACCTGGCCTTTGCCGCGCGCTTTGCCCCGGATCCGGCGGCGTTGGCCGCGCGGCAGGCGGAACTGCCCGTGCTGGCCGAACAGGGCCGGCCCACCACCGGCACCACGCTGGCCAGCGAGCGGCTGCTCAATCCCTATCTGCGCTGCGATCTGCCGCAGGTCGCCGCCGCCGCCGGTCTGCCCGGGGCGGACGCGCGCGCCGTGCTGGCCGAGATCCGCCGCCAGAAGGACGCCGCATGAGCGCGGCCGGCGCAAGTGCCGCCTGTTCAGTCGCCCGAAAAGGTGGCAAACTGAAACGTGAGGCAATTCCCGGGCAGTTAACCCTTGAAGCAGCGCCCGGAAAACCAAAGTTTAATCTCATGGCCCCACCCTGTGGTGGAGCGGACCGCGCCGGCGACGATGGCGTCGGTCCGACCCTTGCGGCATCCGCCGCGCAACTGAAGGAGCAAGGACGTGCCCTCGTTTTCTGCGACCCTTGAACAGGCGATCCACGGCGCGCTGGCCTTGGCCAACACCCGCCGGCACGAGCTTGCCACGCTGGAGCATCTGCTTCTGGCGTTGATCGACGAACCCGACGCCGCGCGTGTCATGCAGGCATGCAACGTCGATCTCGACGACCTCAGAAAGACGCTCGAGGAATTCATCGACGACGACCTGTCAACACTCATCACCACGGTCGAAGGGTCGGAGGCGGTGCCCACCGCGGCCTTTCAGCGCGTGATCCAGCGCGCGGCGATCCATGTGCAAAGCTCGGGCCGCAATGAGGTCACGGGCGCCAACGTGCTGGTCGCGATCTTTGCCGAACGCGAATCCAATGCCGCCTATTTCCTGCAAGAACAGGACATGACGCGGTATGATGCGGTGAATTTCATCGCCCATGGCGTGGCCAAGAACCCCGGCTTTTCCGAACCGCGCCCCGTCACCGGCGCCGAGGAAGGCGCGCAGGGCGAGGCGCAGCCGGCCAAGACCGACCCCAAGGATTCCGCCCTGGCCAAATATTGCGTCGATCTCAACGCGAAATCGCGCAAGGGCGATGTGGACCCGCTGATCGGCCGCGCGGCCGAGGTTGAGCGCTGCATCCAGGTGCTGTGCCGTCGGCGCAAGAACAACCCGCTGCTGGTGGGCGACCCCGGCGTCGGCAAGACCGCCATCGCCGAAGGCCTGGCCAAGAAGATCGTCGATGGCGAGACGCCGGACATCCTGGCCGGATCGACCATCTATTCGCTCGACATGGGGGCGCTGCTGGCCGGCACGCGCTATCGCGGCGACTTCGAGGAACGTCTGAAGGCGGTGATGAAGGAGCTCGAGGATCACGAGGACGCGGTGCTGTTCATCGACGAGATCCACACCGTGATCGGCGCGGGGGCGACCTCGGGCGGGGCGATGGATGCGTCGAACCTGTTGAAACCCGCGTTGCAGGGCGGAAAGCTGCGGTGCATGGGCTCGACCACCTACAAGGAGTTCCGCCAGCATTTCGAAAAGGACCGCGCGCTCAGCCGCCGGTTCCAGAAGATCGACGTGAACGAACCCACGGTCGAGGATTCGGTCAAGATCCTGATGGGGTTGAAGCCCTATTTCGAAAAGCACCACGATCTGCGCTATACCAATGACGCGATCCGCACCGCGGTGGAACTGGCGGCGCGCTACATCAACGACCGCAAGCTGCCGGACAAGGCGATCGACGTGATCGACGAGGCCGGCGCGGCGCAGCATCTGGTGGCGGCCAACAAGCGGCGCAAGACCATCACGCCCAAGGAAATCGAGGCTGTGGTGGCCAAGATCGCCCGCATTCCGCCCAAGAGCGTGTCCAAGAACGACACCGAAATGTTGCGCGATCTGGAAGCGGCGCTGAAACGCGTGGTCTTTGGTCAGGAATCGGCCATCGAGTCGCTGTCCTCGGCCATCAAGCTGGCGCGCGCCGGCCTGCGCGAGCCGGAAAAGCCGATCGGCAACTATCTGTTCGCCGGGCCCACCGGCGTCGGCAAGACCGAGGTGGCCAAGCAACTGGCGGCGACGCTGGGCGTGGAGCTTTTGCGCTTCGACATGTCGGAATACATGGAGAAACACGCGGTTTCGCGGCTGATCGGCGCACCGCCCGGCTACGTCGGTTTCGACCAGGGCGGGCTTCTGACCGATGGCGTGGACCAACATCCGCATTGCGTGCTGCTGCTCGACGAGATCGAAAAGGCGCACCCCGATGTCTACAACATCCTGTTGCAGGTGATGGACCACGGCAAGCTGACCGACCACAACGGCCGGACAGTGGATTTCCGCAACGTGATCCTCATTATGACCTCGAACGCGGGGGCGGCCGAGCAGGCGAAATCCGCCATCGGCTTTGGCCGCGAACGGCGCGAAGGCGAGGACACGGCCGCCATCGAGCGCACCTTCACGCCCGAGTTCCGCAACCGTCTGGACGCGGTCATCAGCTTCAGCCCGCTGGGCAAGGCGACGATCATGAAGGTGGTCGAAAAGTTCGTGCTGCAACTGGAAGCGCAGCTCATGGACCGCAACGTGACCTTCGAACTCAGCGATGCCGCGGCCGCCTGGCTGGGCGACAAGGGTTATGACGACAAGATGGGCGCGCGACCGCTGGCCCGGGTGATCCAGGAGAACGTCAAGAAGCCCCTGGCCGAGGAACTGCTCTTTGGCCGTCTGACCAAGGGCGGTCTGGTTCGGGTTGTGCTGCGCGACGACCAGATCGCGCTGGAGATCGAGGAAACCGACAAGCCGCGCATCGCGGGGTCGAAACCGCCGCTTCTGACCGCAGACTGACGACAATAGGCCGGATCGCAGGATCCGGCCTTTTCCATGGTGCGCCTAGCGGCTGATCCGTGGCTCGGTTCCGGCCAGCAGCCGCTCGATGTTGGCGCGGTGACGCAGCCAGACCAGCCCCGCCAGCGCCAGCGCCAGAACGATCATGCTGCGCGGCCCCAGGCCCCACAGGAACGGCGTGGCCGCCAGCGACGCCACCAGCGCCGAGGCCGAGGAAATGCGCGTCACCCGCGCGATGACCAGCCAAGTCGCGCAGCACAGCAGGCCAACCGGCCAGGCCAGCGCCAGCATCGTGCCCAAGAAGGTCGCGACGCCCTTGCCGCCCTTGAAACCCAGCCAGACCGGGAACAGGTGCCCCAGGAACGACGCGAGCGCCGCCAGCTGCGCCGCGTCCTCGCCGGCGATGGCGCGCGCGATCAGCACGGCGACAGCGCCCTTGCCCGCGTCCAGCAGCAACGTCGCCGCCGCCGCGCCCTTGTTGCCGGTTCGCAGCACGTTGGTCGCGCCGATGTTGCCCGAGCCGATCTTGCGCACGTCGCCCAGGCCCAACGCCCGGGTGATCACGACGCCAAAGGGGATCGAGCCCAGCAGATAGGCGCCCAGGCCGATGGCGACCAGCAGCAGGGGTTGGGTGGTGATCTCGGGCAGCACGGTCATCAGGCGGCCTCGCGGGTAAAGACGGGGGTTCCGGCGACGTAAGTGGCCAGAACCTTACCTTGCAGGCGGGCGCCGTCAAACGGCGAGTTTCGGGATTTGGACCGCAGCGTGGAGCGGTCCAGCACGAAGGGGGCGTCCGGGTCGAACAGCACCAGGTCCGCCGGCGCGCCCGGGCTGAGACGTCCGCATGTCAGCCCCAGGCGGTTCGCGGGGTTCAGCGCCATGGCCCGCCAGAGCTGCGGCAGCGTCAGGTGCCCTGCGTGATACAGGCGCAACGCCGCCGGCAGCAGGGTTTCCAGCCCGACGGCGCCGGGTGCGGCTTCCTCGAACGGCAGGCGTTTCGATTCCTCGTCCTGCGGGGTGTGCATGGAGCCGATCACGTCGATCAGGCCATCGGCCACGGCCGCGACCACCGCCAGCCGGTCGTCCTCGGATCGCAGGGGCGGCGTCAGCTTGAAGAAGGTGCGGTAGTCGCCCACGTCGAATTCGTTCAGCGTGAGGTGGTGGATCGACACGCCCGCCGTGACATCGAGCCCGTTCTTCTTGGCGCGTTCCAGCGCGGGAAGGGTGCGTGCGCAGGTGATCTGATCGGCGTGATAGCGCGCCCCGGTCATCTCGATCAGGGCCATGTCGCGGTCAAAGGCCATGCGTTCGGCCATCGGCGAGACCCCGGGCAGGCCACGCAACGAGGCGAATTTGCCCGAGGTCACCGCGGCGCCTGCGCTGAGCCCGGGGTCCTGTGGATGGCCCACGACCAGGGCACCCAGGCTGCGGGCATAGGTCAGGCAACGGGCCAGGATGCGGGTGTCCCGGGTGACGCGATCGCCATCGCTGAAGGCGACCGCACCGGCGTCCAGAAGAAAGCCGATCTCGGCCATCTCGCGCCCCTCGCGGCCGCGGGTCAGGGTAGCCATGTGCCGGGTGTTCACGCGCGATTCGGCCCCGGCGCGGCGGCGCAGGAAATCCAGGGCCTCGGGCGTGTCGGTCGGGGGCGTGGTGTCGGGTCGGGTGATGAACGTCGTGACCCCGCCCGCCGCCGCCGCCAGCCCGGCCGAACGGTAGCTTTCCTTGTGCCGGGCCCCCGGTTCGCCGACATGCACGCCCCAGTCCACCAGGCCGGGAGCCAGACATTTGCCGCCCGCGTCGATCGTCGTGGCGCCGGCGGGTTGCGGTCCGTCGATCGCCACGATGCGCCCCTGCGCGACCGTCAGACTGCCGCGGGTGTCGGTGCCGGCCTCGGGGTCGATCAGCCGAGCGTTGGTGAAATGAAGGGTCATGCGCCGCCTCGAGAGCTGGGTCTGGCGGGCTTATAGCCCGCGGCGCGTGGCGGCGCTACCGCGGATGCGGCGGGGCGCGGGCCAGCGGGCAGAGTGCGGCGAGACCCCGCGCCAGGTTCGGGGCATCGCGCAAGCCGCACAGATGCAGCGCCTGTCGATCCGGCCCGTCAAGGCCGAGGAACAGCGGTCCGACCGCGATGCGGCGCAGGTCGGAAAGCCACAAGGTGGCACCTTGGCGTGTCACGATGCGCCGGTTCGTCACGCACCAGCCCCGCGCCGATTCGTCCCGCGCCAGCGCCGCACCAGCCAGACCGACGGGCACCAGGGCCAGCGACAGAGCGGCCGGGTCCGCGCCGGTGAGAAGCCGCAGCAGCACTGCGGCCGACACCAGCAGCACCGCCGCCAGCCCCGCCAGCATTGCCAGGATCGCGGGGTCGGGCCGCACCACGGCCAGCACCCGTTCCCCCGGGACCAGCGACGGGCGCGGCGCGCGCCGGTCAAGGGTAACCAGCGCGACGGACACCCCTGGCGCGGTGGCGACGAGGATCATCACGAGCGGCGTCAGCAAACGCGGGTCGAAGGGCAGGGTGGGTTGCATCGTGTCTCTCGGCAAGGCGGGGGACACTTTGGGGGCGAATCGGTTCCCCTCGGGTTAACGCGGCTGTCAGTCGCGCCGTTTTGCGCGCCGGTCGCGGGCCTCGAGGATGCGGCTGACCACACCGTCGGCATTGGGCAGATGCTTCATCAGATGCTTGTCGCCGGACCGCGTGACGAGTTGCACATCGCCCAGCAGCGGGCGCGCGGTCTGCAATTCCAGCAGCATGATGGACCGCTGTCCGCCCGGCAGGATCACCCGCCGGTCGGTCAGCACCCAGCGCAGGGCGAGGGTCTCAGGGGCGAGATAGAGCGCGCGCACGGCCACCGCCAGGATCGCGCCCAAGGACCCGATGGCGGGATAGGGCGACCCGATCGCCCACAACCCGCCCCCGGCCAGCGCCATCAGGCCCACCGCCATGATGCCGTGATCGCGCCAGTAGCGGCCCTTGTCGGGGCGGTAGTCCTGAAGCCGCTTCTCGCCGGGTTCGAGGAGGGCGTGGTCGATCTCGGCGGGCATGGTGGGGCTCCTGCGGAACGAGACGCGCCCCCGGACAAATCCGGGGGCGCGCAAGAGATCAGTTGCTGGCGGGCGTGTCCGCGGGCCGGGGCGTCGCGGGGTCTGTCACGGTCATGGCCGCCGGCATCCCGCCCGGGTCGATCGCGTTCAGATAGCGGAAGAAATCGCTGTCCGGGCTCAGCACCATCGAGGAATTCGCGCCGGTTAGCGCGCGCTCATAGGACATGAGCGACCGGCTGAAGGCGAAGAATTCGGGATCGCGGCCAAAGGCTTCGGCGTAGATCCGGTTGCGCTGCGCGTCGGCTTCACCGCGGACGATGTCGCCATCGCGACGGGCCGAGGACACCAGTTCCGTCACCGTCCGGTCGGCCTGAGCGCGCACCCGTTGCGCGGCTTCGTTGCCGCGTGCGATCTCGTCCGCGGCCTCGCGCTCGCGCTCGGCGCGCATCCTCGCATAGGTCGCGGCGAGGTTCTGTTCGGGCAGGTCGGTGCGGGTCAGGCGCACGTCGATGACATCCACCCCCAGCGAGCGCGCCTCGCGGCGGGCAATGTCGCGGATCTGGTTCATCAGCCCGGTGCGGTCTTCGGACAGCACGGCATTCGACGGGACCGAACCCAGAACCTCGCGGATGGCGGCGTTCAGGATCTGTTCGATCCGGCCCTGAGCGGCACTGATGCCGACCGCGCCGACCGCCTGACGGAACCGCTGCACATCGTCGATGCGCCAGCGCAGGAACGCGTCCACCACAAGGCGCCGGTCGTCGGCGGGCGTCACCTCGAGCGGTTGCGATTGCAGGCCGAGGATGCGCGAATCGTAGCGCACGACCTCCTGAATGAAGGGGATGCGGAAATAGAGCCCGGGCAAGGTGCGCACCTGCTTGACCTGCCCGAATTGCAGGACAAGCGCGTTTTCACGCTCATCGACGATGAACATTGACGACAGGCCCACCGCGCCGGCGATGATGATGGCGGGGATCACAAAGGACAGACGTTTCATCAATTGCTCCCCGTGTTCGCGGCGCTGTCGCGCGTCACGGCGCCGGCCGCCGGGGCCGGTGTGCCGCGCAGGCTTTCCAGCGGCAGGTAGGGCACGACGCCCTGTCCGCCGCCCTGACCGCTGACCCCGTCCAGAATCGTCAGGTTCATGCCACCCAGCACGCGTTCCATCGTTTCCAGATACATCCGCTCGCGCGTCACGCCGGGCGCGTTGCGGTATTCTTCCCAGACCGAGACGAAGCGGCTGGCCTCGCCCTCGGCGGTGTTGACCACCTCGGCGCGATAGGCTTCGGCCTGTTCGCGGATCTGCGCGGCCTCGCCGCGGGCGCCGGCCAACACGCGGTTGGCGTAGGCGTCGGCCTGGCGTTCCAGCCGGTCGCGTTCCTGGCGGGCGGCCTGCACCTCGCGGAAGCTGTCGATCACTTCGCGCGGCGGATCGGCCCGGTCGAAGTTGATGCGGATGACGTAGATGCCGGATTCGTAGCTGTCCAGGACCTCTTGCACGGCGGCGCGCAACTCGGCGGCGATGGTGCCGCGGTCCCGGTTCAGGATCGGCGACAGTTCCGAGCGGGCAATGATGTCGCGCATCGCCGATTCCGCGGCCGCGCGCACGGTGTTCGTGGGGTCGGCCAGGTTGAACAGGAATTTGCTGGGGTCCGAGATGTTCCAGACCACCTGGAATTCGATGTCCACCACGGCCTCGTCGCGGGTCAGCATCAGGCCCGAGTCGAGCTGCGAGCGCCCGGTGCCGACCTCGGTCACCCGTTCGGTCGTGGTCTGCACGACCTCGGCGCGGACAAAGGGCCAGGGGGCCAGGTGCGGGCCGTCATCCACGGTGCGGTAATATTTTCCGAACAGCAGTTCCACGCCACGTTCTTCGGGCTGCACCTGATAGAACGAGGCCCAAAGCCAGCCGGCGGCCAGAACCGCCGCGCCGATCAGGATGCCACGACCGGTCAGCCCGGGACCCGACGGGCCGCGCCCGCCGCCAGACCCGCTGCCATTGCCGCCACCCTGGCCACCCATCAGGACCTTCAGCTTCTGCTGGCCCTTTTTCACCAGATCGTCGATTTCCGGGATCTGGGGGCGTTCGGGGCCATTGCCGCCGCCCGGGGGGCGGTTCCCGTCGCCCGAGCCGCCGCGGTTTCCACCGCCGCCCCAGGGGCCTCCACTGTTGCCTGACATGGCCTCTCCTTGGTTCAGGTCTGTCAATTCGGTGTCCTCTGCCTGAATTGGGCACCCGGGCCCGGGATTCAAGGCAAAACGCCGCAGATAAGAGGCAAAGGGGCTCAGCGCGTCGGTTTGCGCAGCAGCACCAGTTCCTCGCTCATGGTCGGGTGGACCGCGACGGTGCGGTCGAAATCCTCTTTCGTGGCGCCCATCTTGACCGCGACGGCGGCAATCTGGATCAATTCGCCGGCGCCGGGTGCGACGATATGGCACCCCAGGACCCGGCGGGTTTCGGCGCAAACGACCAGCTTGAACAGGGCCTTGGTCTCGGCGTTGATGAAGGCCGATTGCATGGGCCGGAAGCTGGCCATGTAGATCTCGACCGGGCCCAGGGCGCGCGCCTCGTCCTCGGTCAGGCCGACCGTTCCGGCCTCGGGGCGGGTGAAGACGGCGCTGGCGACATTCGTGTGATCGACCTGGACCTGTCGGCCCCCGAATACCGTGTCGGCAAAGGCGTGCCCCTCGCGGATGGCGACCGGGGTCAACTGGATGCGGCCGGTCACATCCCCCACCGCATAGATCGAGGGCACGTTGGTCTGCGACCACGCATCGACCACCACGGCGCCACTTGCGTCCAGCGCGACCCCGGCCCGTTCAAGGCCCAGCCCGGCGGTGTTCGCCACCCGGCCGGTGGCAAAAAGAACGGCCTCGAAGTCGCGCGTGCGGCCCTGGGTGTCGGTGGTGCGGAACCGGCCGGCCTCGAGACGGTCGAGCGCGGTGAGGTCGGTGTTAACCTCGAGCTTGATGCCCTGTTGCACCAGTGCCGCCGCGACGTGGTCCTGCACGTCCCGGTCAAAGCCGCGCAGGATCTGGGCGCCGCGATACATCTGCGTGACCTGCACCCCCAACCCCTGCAACAGGCTGGCCATCTCGCAGGCGATGAAGCCGCCGCCCAGCACCAGAAGGTTCGCGGGCATCCGGTCCATCAGGAAGATGTCGTTCGAGGTCCAGGCGCCGAGGTCGCGATAGGGTTCGGGGATGAAGGGCGTGCCGCCGGTGGCGATCAGGATGTGCTTTGCCGTCACCTGCCGCCCGTCCGCCAGCCGCAGCGTGTGCGGATCGGTCACGGTCGCGCGCATCGGGTAGATGGTGACACCCGCGCTTTCGGCGTTGCGGGTATAGATCCCCTCGAGCCGGTTCAGTTCCGCGTGCAACCGCGCGCGAAAGACCGGCCAGTCGAAGCGACCCTTTTCCCCCTGCCAGCCATAGGCCGCGCCCTCGTCCATCGCGGCGCCGTGGCCGGCGGCGAAGACCATCAGCTTCTTGGGCACGCAGCCGCGGATCACGCAGGTGCCGCCCATGCGGTATTCTTCGGCCATGGCGACCTTGGCGCCGTGTTCGCTGGCCGCGATGCGCGCCGCCCTGACGCCGCCCGAGCCGCCGCCGATGACGAAGAGGTCATAGTCGAACTGGGTGGTCATGGCGCGCTCCGTGCATTCCGTCGGTCTGGGCCTTTACCTAAGCCGTCGGCACAGGAAACCCAAGGGGTCAGGTGACCCGCAGGGCGGGCCCGTCGCCGGCCGCGGTGACGCGGCCGATGCAGGCGGCGGCGTAGCCTGCCTGGGAAAGCCGCGACAGCAGATCGGCCACCGCGTCGTGGGGCACCGCGGCCATAAGACCGCCGGCCGTCTGCGGATCGAACAGCAGGGCGGCGCGGGCGGTCTGCGGCGCGGCGATGCGACCGAGCAGCGCGGCCCGGTTCGCCGGCGCGATGGTCGAGGCGATGCCCGCCGCCGCCAGGGCCTCGGCCCCCGAAAAGACGGGCACGGAGGCGAGGTCGATCTCGGCCCCGACCGAGCCCGCGCGCAGCATCTCGTCGAGATGCCCGGCCAGGCCAAAGCCGGTCACGTCCGTCATCGCCCGTGCCACGGGCGCCAGAATCGCCGAGGCCGCGCCCTGTGGCTGCGTGAGCCAGGGCCACAGCGCCGCGATATCGCGCCCGTCGGCCTGTTTCTGCATCTCGGCCGCCAGCAGGGTTCCCGAGCCGATGGGCTTGGTCATAAGCAGCGCGTCCCCGGGCTGCGCGCCGCCCTTGGTCAGCACCCGGTCACCGGCCAGACCCGTCACCGTCAGGCCGATGGTCAGTTCCGCGCCCTGCGTGGTGTGGCCGCCGGCGATGCCCGCGCCGGCGCCGGCCAACACATCGGCGATGCCGGACATGATCTCGGACAGGGTGCGGCCTTGCAAATCCTCGGACAGGCGCGGCAGGATCAGTTGCACCAGCGCCGCCTGTGGCGTGGCGCCCATGGCCCAGATGTCGCCCAGGGCGTGAACGGTCGCGATGCGCGCCATCAGCCAGGGGTCGTCGGTCACGGCGCGCAGATGATCCGTTGCGATCACCTGCCGCGCGCCGCCCACCGCCAGCACCGCGGCGTCATCGCCCGCGCCCAGCTCTACCGCGCCCGACGTCGCAAGGCCCCTGAGCGCGCCGCGCAGCGCGTCGGGTCCCACCTTGGCGCCGCAGCCGCCACACATCGGCTTGTCGCCCAGGACCTCGGCCAGGCCCAGCGCATGGGGGCGGGGCAGCGGGGGCTGCGGCATCCGGGGCAGGGTCTGGCACATGCGCATGAACTTGCGGTCGATGCGATCCTTGACGCGCCACAGCCAGCGGCCGGACAGCGGCAGGCCCCATTTGTCGGCCAGCGCCTCTTGCCCGCCCAACGAGATCAGCTTCAGGTAGTCGCGCTGCGGATGATAGGGCCGCAGCGCGTCGCCGGACAGCGCCGCGCGCAAGTTGTGCAGCAACACCGGCGCCTGACGGACCGCATAGACCCCGGCCTTGGCGCGGGGGCTTTCGGCCATATGCGCGCAATCGCCGGCGGCAAAGACATCGGGATGCGAGATCGAGCGCAGCATCGGGTCCACCGTGACGAAACCCTGCGTCAGGTGCAGCCCGGTCGCGGTCAGCCAGTCCTGCGGCCGGCTGCCCGCCGCGCCCAGAACGAAGCCGGCGTCGAGGCGTCGGCCATCGCCCAGCGTGACCCCCGCCGCATCGACCGAGACGGCCGCGCCCTGGCAAAGCACGATGCCGCGCCTGTCCAGCAGCGACAGCAGTTTCGTCCGCGCCGCCCGACCCAGATGCGGCAAGGGGCGGTCGCGCTCGACCAGCGTGATCGGTGCGCCCGGCAGGCGGTGCTGCATCGCCAGCGCCAGCTCCACCCCGCCCACGCCCGCGCCCAGGATGACGATCGGCGGCCGGGTTTCGCCCGCCTCGGCCACGAAATGCGCCCAGCGTTCGGAATAGCCGCCCAGCGGTTTCGCGGCGACAGCGTGGTCCATGAACCCCGGCAGGTCCGGCAAGGTCGAGGTGATGCCGATGTCGATCGAGGCCACGTCATAGGCGACCGGCGGGCGTCCCGGAACCTGAACCTGGCGCGCCACGGGATCCAGGCCGACCGCCCGCCCCAGGATCAGCCGCGCCCCGGCATTCCGGGCCAGGGCGACCAGGTTCATCTCCAACTCGGCGCGGGAGTAATGGCCGGCGATATGGCCGGGCAGCATGCCGGTATAGGGCGCGGTCGGATTCGGGTCGATCACCGTCAGGCGGGCGCCGGGCAAAGGGTCCATCGCCCATTTCAGCAACACCAGCGCATGGGCATGGCCGCCGCCGACAAGAACGAGATCACGGGTCTGGGGCAAGGTTTGCATGGCGCCTCCGTTTCGCCCCGACAGCTATCGCTTTGTCCGCCCCGAGGCGAGCGGACAAAGCGCCGCTGTGGTGGGTGATTTCCCTCTTGACGCCATCGGGGCGGTGGCCTAGGAAGCCGCCACTCCGGGGCGGAGTAGCTCAGTTGGTTAGAGCAGCGGAATCATAATCCGCGTGTCGGGGGTTCAAGTCCCTCCTCCGCTACCATCATTCCCCCGAAAAATCAGCGTGTTGACAGCCGCCGGCCGTGTTCTGTGGTCAGGGCAGGGCGTCGAAATCCGCGCGCTGCCATCGGGCGGTCATGGCGCGCAGCCCCTCGGGTTCCAGGACCTCGACCTTGTCGCCCCATTGGTAGAGGTGCCAGGACATTTCCAGCCAGCCGCTGGCGGCGAAGCGGACGGTCAGCGCGCCGTCGGGTTCGCGCGTCATGACCTGCCGGGGGTGAAACAGGAAATCGCGCGCGACATCCGCCACTTCGGCGGCAAAACGCCAGACCACGGGGCCGAACTCGGCCTCGGAGTGATACGAGCCAAAGGCCCGGGCGCTGTGCTCGGTCAGGTCGAAATCCTCGCGCCGGACAAACAGATCGGGCAGCAGGCGCGCGGTCGTCATGCGGTCCAGCCGGAAATGGCGGGGCGCTTCGTCCTTCTCCGGCTCGAACGCCACGAGATACCGGCGCACGCCCAGGATCAGCCCGTGCGGATCGACCACCCGCTCGCGTGGGGTGGCGTCGGTTGGTCCGCGATAGCCGATCAGCAGGCGGAACGGTCCCTTGAGGGCCTCGACGATGGTGTCGAGAAGCCGCGGTTCGACCGGGATCCGCGGACCGGGCCGCGAGGCATAGCCATAGGCCTCGAGCACCGCGTCGGCGTCCACCTCGGCACGACGGGCGTGCGGGCGGGGCAGGGTCGCCAGCAAGCGGTCGCGCAACGATTCCAGCGCGCGCACCTCATTGTCGGCGCCCTCGCGCCTGGCGCGGCGGATCGACAGGTCGAGCGCCACCAACTCGCTGTCGCGCAGCCCCTGCAACCGCAACAGGCGCGTGTCGCGCAGGCGCCAATGCTTGCGACGGGCCTCGTCGGTGAACACCTCGACGGTGTCGAAGGTATCCTCGAGCGCGCGGGTCATCCGTTGCGCGGTGCGGTGGTCGGCCGCGAAGGTCTCGGCGATTTCGGACAGCGTGACCCCCGCATGACGCGACGCGGCCATCTCGGCCAGACGCAACAGATCCCGGGCTTTGGTGAGCGACATGGTGGCTCCATGACAGGAATTGACGTGCAGCGACATTATAAGAGGAGTCAGCCCCGGACAACTGCGCAACGGGGTGCAAGGCAGAAACGAAAAAAGGCGATAAAAAATGTCGATGATTGGCCACCTGGAAAAGGAAACCCTCTTGCGACGATCGAACCGGATCGGTGAGGAAACGGAATGCTGGCCCGGGGTCGATACCGATCCCGGGTTTTTGTCGCGAACGCTTGCCATCGACCTGGCCTTTGAACGCGCGGTCAGCCGCAACCGCAACCTCGCGCTGTTTCAGCGCAATTGCGCGACCTGGGAATTGCTTTTGGTGTTGTGCGCCGCGCCGGAAACCGACAAGCCCGGGGTTTATGAACTGATCGAAGGCCTGCGGTCCAAAGGCCTGGGGCAGTCGGCCTTGTTGCGCTTTGTGCGGGACCGGCGCGATGATGGCTTGCTGGTCTTTGACCGTCACGCCCGAAAGAAAAGCAAGATGCACATCCGGCTCAGCCCGGCGGTGGAAAGCGCCCTGACCGCCCTGCTGATGGACCGGGCTGAAGCAATGCGGACGCAATCGGCGCGGGCGACTTAGTCCGCCCTTTGGTCAGAGCCGGCGGCAGGTCGGCTCTGGCATCGGACGCGGGAAAGGCGTGCGACAGAACGACAGATCCGGTCGCAAACGCGAGTCCGGTCAGGACAGCCGGGACAAATCCCGGCCTTCCGCTCGCGCGAGCAATCGGTTCAGTTCCCTGATTCGCGCCTTGAGCCGCTCATTTTCAATCACCAGACTTTGCAGCCGGGCATTCCCCGGGTCCGACGCCAAAAGGCGCGCCGGTCCTTTGGGCGGCGGATCGACAGATCCGAACATGCTGTCCGCATCCATTCCGGTAAAATCGGTCATCGATGTTTTCCAAAAAGGGTGAAACGGATCATGAATTGCCCGCGACGCCGGGATATTTCGACGCCCTATTCATCGTTTCCTTAATCGCGGATTGGGACAAGCCAAAAGAAAGGCTTCATTAATTGCCTGCCGGAAAGGTCGATAAATGGCGGCCTTGGCATTCCGGAAGAGGGTGGGCAATCGGAACGCGGCGAGCGGGGCGGGTGCCTTGGTGGCGCCGATCCTAGCGGGCGGTCGGGGCGAGCCGCGTGGCCCAGGCGTGCGCGGCATCACGCAACAGCAGATAGGCCGCCTGGTGGAACTCGCGGGATCGTTGGTGCGGGTCCAGAATGCCTTTCGCGCCGATCCACTGGTCAAAGAGCGCGAGTTTCGGCGCCAGTTCGGGGCTTTGTTCCCGCACTTCGGCCTGCACGGGCCGGTCAATGGCCAGGATCAGATCCGCCTGTCGCGCTGCGTCGGGCGTGAGGCGGCGCGCGCGGTGCGTGTCCAGCAGCAGGCCGTGGCGTTTGGCCAGAAGGCAGGTTTCGGGGTCGGCGGGCGTCCCGTCGCGCGCGTGCAACCCGGACGAATCGACGGCAATGCTGGCGCCGCGTTCCCGCAACGCCGCGCGCAACAATTCCGCGCCCAAGGGGGCGCGGCAAATATTCGCGGACGACACGACAAGCACCGATCCGATCATGCGGCACCCGTGCAGCAGGCCCGCCTCTCATAAGGTCGCCGACGGGGTTGCGACGCGGGCATGGTCAGGACTCGGACTTTGCCGGGGGCGCCGCGAACCGGGTGGCCGGCTCGTGGTTCGGTCGCGCCGAGGCGGCGATCAATTCGTCGTCCCGCCAGCGCAGCAAGGTTTCCAGATGTTCGATCAGTTTCTGATCGACCTGAATGATCCATTTGCTTTTCTTGTCGGCTTCCAGAAACCGAAGGTCCCCGTGGTCACGGCGTTCGCGAATGAATTTCAGCAAGGCCGAGTTTCCCAGATACCGCGTCTGCACCGCGTCGATCGTGCTGTAGAGCCCATCCATGGCGCCCTGCTCGCTTTGTGCGAGCAGCAGCAGAAATTCCCAGGTGGTGGGATTACGCCGAAACACGGACAGCTCGCGCGACTGGGCCAGCATCCGCTCGAATTCGAGCTCAATCTCGACGATTTTCGACCTTTCCATTGGTGTTGAACTCCTGTCAGACACGGACTTGAAACATGCTTCTCGCGATCGCTGAAAAAGGACGGGCGCTTGCTTGCGAAGCGTCGCAGCAGGCGCATGAAAAATCGCCTGGTTTTTGATCCGGTCCTCTCAATGGGGCGGCGAACGGGGCATTCCACCCCTGTAACCCGCGGTTGAACGGAAACGCTGAGGGCTTCAGGATAGGCGATCAAGGTATGGTTATAATATCAGCAAAATATGCCGCTAAGAGCTGCGCTCTGGAATTAGTTAAAAAAAGCAATCAATATGCAACCAAGGGTAGAAAAAGAATTTAACGCATCGCGATAACAGGGCGTTGTATCGCGAAAACCGATTTCATTCGGTCGGAATGGCCAACAATTGCGGGAAAGCTGTGACGATTGGCCGGTCAGTGGCGCCGGCGCGCGGGCAGTGTGGCCAGCGCCACGCCCGCCAACACCACGGCCGAGGCTGCCAGCGCCGCTGGGCCGAGCCGTTCGCCAAGCAATAGCGCGCCCGCGGCGATCGCGATCACCGGCACCGTCAATTGCGCGACGGCGGCGCGGGCTGCACCCAGTTGCGGCAGGACCGCATACCACAGCGCATAGCCCAGCCCCGAGGTGACCGCCCCCGCGACGGCAGCGAGGGCCATGCCCAGGGGCTGAGCCGGCGGTAGCGTCAGGTCCGGGCCCGTGGCCAGGGTGGCCAGCGCGACCATCGGCGTGGCCAGCAGGAAATTCGCGGCGGTGGCCTTGAGCGGTGCGGCCACGCCGCGACCGGCCAGGGAATAGAGGCCCCATCCCAGCGCCGCTGCGCCCATCAGCAGCGCCGGTTGCGGCGCCGGCACCGCCTGCGTGCCCGGCCACAACAGCGCCGCCAGGCCGAGCAGCGCCACGCCCGCGCCCAGAAGGCGCCGGGGCGGCTGCGATTCGCCCGCCAGTGCGGCGCCCGCCAGCATCGTGACCTGCACGCCGGCGAACAGGATCAACGCGCCGACGCCTGCGTCCAGCGCGGTATAGGCCATCGAGAAACCCACCAGGTAGAGGGTGAGCCAAAGCGCGGATTTCAGCGCGGCGCGCGTCGGACGGGCCCGGGCCAGAAGGCCCAGCACCAGGGCGCCCGAAGCCACCCGGATCAGCGCGAATGGCAGCGCGCCGATCAGGCCGCCGCCGACCGCCCAGCGGTTCAACAGCGAATTGGCGGCAAAGGCCACCATGACCAGCGCGCTCAGCGCCAGCAAGCGCATGGGTCAGCCTGCCACGGCCTTCAGCGCGGTATCGAGCCGCGCCAGGGTGCCGGGCACGTCCTTGAGCTTGTCCAGGCCGAACAGGCCGATGCGGAAGGTGCGGAACCCGTCGCCTTCGCCCACCATCAGCGGCACCCCGGCGGCGATCTGGTAGCCGGCGGCGGCAAAGGCCGCGCCGGTCTGCAACTCGGGCCTGTCGGTGAAGCAGACCACCACACCCGGCGCACCGAATCCTTCGGCCGCCAGCGGTTTGTGGCCATAGGCGGCCAGCAGGGCGCGCGCACCCTTGCCCAAGGCGTGCTGCGCCTGCTTGGCGGCGTCAAAGCCCATGGCGCGGGTTTCCATCATGGCGTCGCGCAGCCCGACCAGCGCGTCGGTCGGCATGGTCGCGTGATAGGCGTGGCCGCCGTCCTCATAGGCCTTCAGGATCGCGCGCCATTTTTTCAGGTCCAGCGCGAAACTGTCCGAGGTCGTCTCCTCGAGCCGCTTTTCGGCGCGCGGACCAAGCACCACGATCCCGGCCGAGGGCGAGGCGCTCCAACCCTTTTGCGGCGCCGAGACCAGCACATCCACGCCGAGCGCCTTCATGTCCACCCAGGCCGCGCCCGAGGCGATACAGTCGAGCACCATCAAGGCCCCGACGTCATGCGCCGCGTCCGCCATGGACTTGATGTAATCGTCCGGCAGGATCATGCCCGCCGAGGTTTCGACATGTGGCGCAAAGACCGCCTGCGGGGCCTCGGCGCGGATGCGGGCGGTGACTTCGGCGATGGGGGCGGGGGCAAAGGGGGCCTGCGGGTCGTTGCCGGACGGGCGCGCCATCAGCACCGAGGCGTCCTCGGTCAGGTGGCCGGCGTCGAAGATCGCGCTCCATCGAAAGCTGAACAGACCGTTGCGCACCACCAGGCATTTGCCCCGCGCGAACTGCCGGGCCACGGATTCCATGGCAAAGGTGCCGCCACCCGGCACCAGCGCCACGGCCGTGCCGTTGTAGACCTCTTTCAGCATCCCCGAGATGTCGCGCATCACCTGCTGGAACCGCTGCGACATGTGGTTGAGCGATCGGTCGGTGAAGACGACCGAGAATTCTTCCAGCCCCTCGGGGTCGATATGGTCATGAAGCGCGGGCATCGGGGTCTCCGTTTCTGGTTGCGCGTCACACTAGGGCGCGACGGGGGCCGGCGCAACGCCGCCGGCGCGCAGCAGTTCGGGCACGGTAACCAGCCGGAAGCCTCGCGCCCTGAGCCCGTCGATGATCGCGGGCAGGGCCGCGCGCGTGGCGGTGCGGGCGGCGGCCATGGCGTGCAGCAGGATGATCGACCCGGGCCGCGCCCCGGCCAGGGCCTCGCGGGCGATGGTGTCGGCGTCGGCGGCGGGGTCGGAATCGGGCTCGACATCCCACATGATCGTCAGTCGGCCCTGCCGGGCCAGAACCCAGGGCAGCACGAACAGCTTCTTGCCGTAGGGCGGGCGGAACAGGATCGGCCCGGTTTGCCCGGCGGCGCGGATCGCCGCATCGGTCAGCGCCAGTTCCTGACGCACCCACGAGGGCCGGGCCAGCACCATGCGCCGGTGGCTGAAGGCGTGGTTGCCCAGCACATGCCCGGCCGCGACCAGGGCGCGGGTCTCGGCGGGCAGGGATTCGGCTTGCTGGCCGGTGACAAAGAAGGTGGCGCGCACGCCCCGGCTGGCCAGCAGGGCGATCAGGGCCTCGGTCTGGCCGGCGGTGGGGCCGTCGTCAAAGGTCAGCGCGACCAGGGGTTCGCGGATATCCACCCGAGACACCAGCGGCGCAAAGAGCTGATAGTCGCGCGCCCGCGACAGGTGCCACAGGCCCAGTGGCACCGCGATCAGGACAAGGGCAAGCAGGACGACCTTCATCGTGCGAATCTGATCCCAACCCCTGCCGGGGTCCAGTCACACCGGGTCACAACTGCGAGGGAATGCCCGGGTGTCGGGGCCGGGCGCCAATTGCGGGCGGCGCCATTGCGCCACTTGCCCTCGGATCGCCGAGACGCTATCTGAACCCCACCTGGCGGGTATGGTGTAGTGGTAGCGCCTCAGCCTTCCAAGCTGATGGGGCGGGTTCGATTCCCGCTACCCGCTCCAGGTTTTTTCCGGTCAGGCTTGCAGCAGCGCGGTGATCGCCGCCAGATGCGCCGCAAGCGGCTGGCCGCGGCTTTCCATGTTCAGCCGCACCACGGGTTCGGTGTTGGAACTGCGCAGATTGAAGCGCCAGTCGCCCATGTCCAGGCTGATGCCGTCGGTTTCATCGACCGCGCGCGCCTGCGGTTCATGGGCGGCGCGCACCCTGGCGATGGCAGCGCCAGGGTCGGCGGGGTGAAAGTTGATCTCGCCCGAGGATGGAAAGGCCCGCCGCCGCGCCGCCACCAGGTCCGCCAGAGGGCCCTTGCGGCTGACCAGTTCGGCCAGCACCAGCCAGGGGATCATGCCGCTGTCGCAATGAACGAAATCGCGGAAATAGTGGTGGGCCGACATTTCGCCCCCATAGACTGCGCCGGTGTCGCGCATCGCCTGCTTGATGAAGGCGTGCCCGGTGCGCGCCTGCACGGCGATGCCGCCGGCCCGTGCCACGACGTCTTGCGTGTTCCAGATGACGCGCGGGTCGTGAATGATGCGCGCGCCCGGCTCGCGGCTCAGGAAGACCTCGGCCAGCAGGCCGACGATGTATTCCCCGTCCACGAAGGCGCCGGTATGGTCAAAGAAGAAGCAGCGGTCGAAATCGCCGTCCCAGGCGATGCCCATGTCCGCCCCCTCGAGGCGGACACGCGCGGCGGTGGGGGGGCGGTTTTCGGGCAGCAGCGGGTTGGGAATGCCGTTTGGAAACGCGCTGTCGGGCTGGTGGTGCATCCGCACGAAGCGCAGCGGTGCACCCTGGCGCGCCAGCGCGTCGGCGAGCGCGTCAAAGGTCGGCCCGGCCGCGCCGTTGCCGGCATTGACCACGATCGTCAGGGGTTTCAGCGCGGTGACATCGACGAATCGCAGCACCTGCGCGACATAGGCCGCGCGGGCCTCGGTCGCGATGTCGCGCCGCGTGCCCCCGGCTTTCGCGGGGCCAAAGGCGTCGCCCTCGGCCAGCGCCTTGATGCGGTGCAATCCGGTGGCGGCGTCCAGCGGTGCCGAACCCGCGCGCACCATCTTCATGCCGTTGTAATCCATCGGATTGTGCGAGGCCGTGACGCACAGCCCGCCGTCGGCTTCGAACCGGGTGGTGGCGAAATACATCTCTTCCGTGCCGGAAAGCCCCAGGTCCAGGACTTCGCACCCTTCGTCCATCAGCGCGCGGGCGACGGCGCCGGCGAGAGCGTCCGAACTGGCGCGGATGTCGCGGCCCAGGACCACGCGCCGGGCCGCCAGCACGCGGGCAAAGCCGCGTCCGATGCGATAGGCGATGGCGTCGTCGAGGTCCACGCCCAGACGGCCGCGGATGTCGTAGGTTTTGAAGCAGGTCAGGTTCATGCGCGGATTCTCATCCCTTGGCGCCCTGGCCGCGGGCATAGACGTCTTCGTAACGGATGATGTCGTCCTCGCCCAGATAACTGCCGGTCTGAACCTCGATCAGGGTCAGGGGCAGCTTGCCCGGGTTCTCCATCCGGTGCACGGCGCCCAGCGGGATATAGACCGACTGGTTCTCGCTCACCAGTTGCACGGTGTCGCCGATGGTCACGCGCGCGGTGCCCTCGACCACGATCCAGTGTTCGGCCCGGTGATGGTGCGATTGCAGGCTCAAGGCCGCGCCGGGGTGCACGACGATCCGCTTGACCTGAAAGCGCGGGCCCATGGCGAGGCTTTCGAACCAGCCCCAGGGGCGATGATCGCGCGGGAAGGTCTCGGCCTGTGGGGACCCCTTGGCCTTCAGCGCCGAGACCGCCTTGCGGACCTCTTGCGCGCGCGATTTGTGGGCGACCAGAACCGCGTCGGGCATGGCGACGGCGATGATGTCGGTCAGGCCGATGCCGACCAACTCCTGACCCGTCGATTCCGATCGCAACAGCGTATCCGTGCAATCGATCGCCTGCGCGGGGCCTTTGGTGACCACCCCGGTGGCGTTGGGCCCGGCCTCGCGCCAGACGGCTTCCCATCCGCCGAGGTCGGACCAGGCCCCGCCATAGGGCACCACCGCCAGGTTGTCGGCCTTTTCCATCACCGCATAGTCGATCGAGATGTCCGCGACCTTGTCCCAGGGGGCAGGAGCGAGCCGGGTAAAGGCCAGGTCGGATTCGGCCCCGGCGACGGAGGCGCGCACCTGGTCCAGGATCTCGGGTTGCAGCGCGGCAAAGGCCGCGACCAGCGTGTCGGCGCGGAACAGGAAGATGCCCGCGTTCCAAAGATGCCGGCCGCCATCGAGCATCGCCTGCGCGCTTGGCAGGTCCGGCTTTTCGACAAACCGTGCCAGCGGTTGCGGCACGGGGCTGAATTCGGGGTCGGGGCAGGTCGTCAGTTCAAGCCAGCCATAGCCGGTTTCCGCCCGGTCCGGCCGAATGCCGAAGGTCACCATCTGCCCTTGCTGCGCGACGGGCAGCGCGCCCAGCACGGCCTCGCGGAACCGCGCGCCGTCGGGGATCACATGATCTGACGGCGCGACCAGCATGACGGCCCCGGGGTCCTGCCGTTGCAGGATCAGCGCCGCCGCCAGGATCGCCGGCGCCGTGTTGCGCGCCGCCGGTTCGATGAGGATCGCGGCGGGATCGAGATGCGCCTGCGCGAGTTGTTCGGTGACGATGAAGCGGAAATCCGACCCCGTGACGATCACCGGTGCTGCGAAACCCGGCCCGGACAGCCGCCGGGCCGAGGCCTGGAACAGGCTCTCGTCCCCGATCAGCGACGAGAACTGCTTGGGGTAGGATTTGCGCGACAGGGGCCACAGGCGCGTCCCCGAGCCACCGCACAGTAGAACCGGATGAAGCGAAGAAGTCATAAGCGGGCCATATGCGAAAGCTGCGAACTGGTCCGCGGTATCGCTGCAAACATGGGCGAAAGCGTGGCGCGGGCGGGGTAATGGCGAGGGCCGGGGCGGGGTCGTGCCGGTGTGAACGGTTTCTTAACCCTTCGCGATCAGCGTGGGATTCGTCAAAGACTGCTTGAAATGTTCTCATTTTGTCCGCATAAGGTGAGAACATTAAGGAAACAAACACTGTATTGCCGCCCAGAATGGGCTATGGGATAAGGGGTCGAATTCATGGCAACCGCGAGCCTTCTCGACATGCAGGACAAACGTGCACAGGACAAGCAGAAGGCGCTCGACTCGGCGCTGGCGCAGATCGAACGGCAGTTCGGCAAAGGGTCGATCATGCGCCTGGGCGCGGACAATCCCGTGACCGAGATCGAGGCGACGTCAACCGGTTCCCTGGGGCTGGATATCGCGCTGGGGATTGGCGGTCTGCCCAAGGGACGGATCGTCGAAATCTACGGACCCGAAAGCTCGGGCAAGACCACGCTGACGTTGCATGTCATTGCCGAAGAACAGAAAAAAGGCGGTGTCTGCGCCTTTGTAGACGCCGAACACGCCTTGGATCCGCAATACGCCAAACGGCTGGGCGTCAACCTTGAGGACCTGCTGATCTCGCAGCCCGACACCGGGGAACAGGCGCTGGAAATCGTCGATACGCTGGTCCGTTCGGGCGCGGTATCGGTGGTGGTGATCGACTCGGTTGCGGCGCTGACGCCGAAATCCGAACTCGAGGGCGACATGGGCGATTCGAGCGTCGGCGTGCACGCCCGCCTGATGAGCCAGGCGATGCGCAAATTGACCGGTTCGATCAACCGTTCGAACTGCATGGTGATCTTCATCAACCAGATCCGCATGAAGATCGGGGTCATGTTCGGTTCGCCCGAGACAACGACCGGCGGCAACGCGCTCAAGTTCTACGCCTCGGTGCGTCTGGACATCCGGCGCATCGGATCGGTCAAGGACCGCGAGGAAGTCGTGG
The DNA here is from genome assembly GCA_020637515.1 of Rhodobacter sp. Classification (NCBI taxonomy): domain Bacteria; kingdom Pseudomonadati; phylum Pseudomonadota; class Alphaproteobacteria; order Rhodobacterales; genus Rhodobacter; species Rhodobacter sp. The sequence continues at coordinate 1,921,860 of JACKKG010000001.1, forward strand.
GCAACCAGACCCGCGTCAAGGTGGTGAAGAACAAGGTCGCGCCGCCCTTCAAGCAGGTCGAATTCGACATCATGTATGGCGACGGGATCTCGAAGACGGGGGAACTCCTCGATATCGGCGTGAAGGCCGGTGTCGTCGAGAAATCGGGCTCGTGGTATTCCTATGGGGACGAGAGGATCGGTCAGGGTCGCGAGAACTCCAAGAACTACCTCAAGGCGAACCCCGCCGTCGCGATCGAGATCGAGGACAAGATCCGCGCGGCCAACGGGCTGGATTTCCACATGAGCAGCGACGATTCCGAAGTGCTGGACGAATGAGCATGACGGCCGCGCCGAACCCGGTGTCCCGGATCGAACTGGACGCGGCCGTTCCCCATATTCTGGCCGCGCCCAAGGATGGCGCGGTCATCGAGCAATTGTGCCTGCGCCCCGGCTACAATCAGCGTCGGTTCGTGGACGCGATCGAAATGACCCGCACCGGCGGCATTTCGGGGGAACGCTGGGCAAGCGCCCCCTGGCTGCGTTTGCCCGACGGACGCCCCCATCCCGGCATTCAGGTCTGCATTTTGCAGAAGCGAGTGCTCGATCTGGTGTGGCGTGACCGCGCGCGGACGCCGCACCCCGGCGATACGTTTGTCGTGGACATGGACCTGAGTGTCGCCAACCTTCCCGAGGGCCAGTTGCTGCGCGCAGGCGAGGTGGTGTTGCGCGTATCGAGCGTGTTCAACGACGCTTGCGTGAAATGGAAGGCGCGCTATGGCGCGGATGCCAAGGACTGGATCACCGCGCCGGGCAATCCCCCGCTGCGGTTGCGCGGCGTCCTGTGCAGCATCGTGACCGACGGCACGGTGCGCAACGGCGACAGATTGGCAAAGGTGGTCACGTCGGCAGTGGCCAGGGAATCGGCCGATCCGTCAGACTGACCGCGCAGGGGCCATCGCGTCCGCGTGAATGCCTGGGTGAATGCCTGGCGGGCCCGCGTGTCAAATTGCAACGCGCCGCGCCCCCTGCGCTGGTGACCTCCGGCAGGCTCCAGGCGACCTGGGGGATACCAGATTTCCCGGATCGGGGCGGACCGCACAAGCCGCCCGCCAGGATATCCGAGGGGCTGGATCTGCCCCTTGGCCGACGAAGACCGTGGTGCTAGAGGCTCGCGTCGTCAACGAGTTCGACGATGACCAGATCCCGAACCGATGCCCCGCGGGCATGATCCAGCGCCGCCTGATAGGCCGGCGAGTGATAGCAGGCCTCGGCCGCCTCGAGGGATGGAAAAACGCTCACCACATGGCGCGCGCGATCCGCCCCTTCGAGCGTCACATACCGCGCCGCACGGGCGATGAACTTGCCGCCATGCGCCGCAATCGCCGGGCCAGCGCCCTCGGCATAGCGGGCATAGGCCTCGGCATCCGTCACGGCCACATGGGCAATCCAGAGCGCCTTTTTCGTCATCTCATACCCTCCCGACCAAGGCTTCGGCCGCGGCGATCGCCTGCTCGGCGCCGGCCATATCGGTGCCGCCACCCTGTGCGAGGTCCGCGCGGCCGCCGCCACCCTTGCCACCCAGTTCCACCACCGCGGCCCTGAGCACGTCAACCGCTGAAATCCGTGCGGTCAGGTCGGCCGTCACCCCGGCCGCGACCGCGGGCTTTGCCCCGGTGTCGGCGATCAACACCACCACGCCCGAACCGATCCGGCCTTTCAGCGCGTCCACCATGGCCGGCAGGTCCTTGCCGGTGACCCCGGTCAGGATCTGGCACAGAACCTTGATACCATTGACAGTCTTGGCCTCGACAACGCCACCGCCACCGCCGCCGCCGCCCATGGCCAGATCGCGCTTGAGTTGCGCCACCTCGTTGGCCAATTGACGACGTTCTTCGGCCAGGGATTTCACGCGGTCCACCACGTCAGACATCGGTGTCTTCAAGAGCTGGGCAACCTCGCTCAACCGGCTCTCCTGGGCCCGCAGATGGCTGAGCGCCGCATCGCCGGTCAGGGCCTCGATCCGGCGAACGCCGGCTGACGAAGCCGAATCACCCAACATCACGAACGCCCCGATGTCACCCGTGCGCGTCACATGCGTGCCGCCACACAGCTCCAGCGAATAGGTGTTGCCCTGCGCACCCTTGCCCGAGTCCAGCAGCCGGCCCATCGAGACCACGCGCACCTCGTCGCCGTATTTCTCGCCGAACAGCGCCTGCGCACCGAGCGCGCGCGCATCGTCGGGGGTCATGATGCGGGTTTCGACCGCGCCGTTCTGGCGGATGAACGCGTTCACCTCGATTTCGACGCCGGCCAGTTCCGCCGGCGACAAGGCCTTGGCGTGGCTGAAGTCGAAGCGCAGTCGATCGGGCGCGTTGAGCGACCCGCGCTGCGCGACGTGGTCGCCCAGGGCACGGCGCAGGGCCTCGTGCAGAAGATGGGTCGCCGAGTGGTTCGCGCGGATCGCGCGGCGACGGATGTGATCGACCTCGAGCTTGACCGGCGCGCCGCGCTTCAGCGTGCCTTGCAGCACCTGAGCCGCGTGGACGAAGACGCCGTTCACCTTGCGCGTGTCGGTGATCTGCGCTTCGCCGCCGTCCCAGCGCAGGAACCCGGTGTCCCCGACCTGGCCGCCGGATTCGGCGTAGAAGGGGGTCTGGTTCACCACGACCGAGACCAGGCCCGAGGCCGCGTCCACCAGCGTGTCGCCCTCGACCAGCGCCAGCACCTGCCCCTCGGCGGTTTCGGTGTCATAGCCCAGAAACTCGGTCCCGCCGTGCTTTTCGGCGACGTCGAACCAGATCGCCTGGTTCGCGGCCTCGCCCGAGCCGGCCCAACTGGCGCGGGCCTTGGCCTTTTGTTCGGCCATCGCTGCCTCGAACCCGGCGGTATCGACCGCGCGGCCCTTTTCGCGCAGCGCGTCCTGTGTCAGGTCCAGCGGAAAGCCAAAGGTGTCATACAGGCGGAACGCCGCCTCGCCGGGCAGGTCGGCGCCGTCGGCCAGCTTGTCCAGTTCGCCGTCCAGCAGCTTCAGCCCGCGGTCCAGCGTCTGGCGGAAGCGCGTTTCCTCGATCCGCAGCGTTTCGGTGATGAGCGCCTCGGCCTGTTTCAGTTCGGTGTAATGGCCGCCCATGGCGCGCACCAGCGCGGGCACCAGTTTGAACATCACCGGGTCCTGCGCGCCCAGCATGTGCGCGTGGCGCATGGCGCGGCGCATGATCCGGCGCAGCACATAGCCGCGCCCTTCGTTCGAGGGCATCACCCCGTCCGCGATCAGGAACGAGGTCGAGCGCAGGTGATCGGCAATCACCCGGTGGTGGGTCTTGCCGGGGCCGTCCGGTGCGCCATCGGTCAGGTTGGCCGAGGCCTCGATCAACCCGCGCATCAGGTCGGTGTCGTAGTTGTCGTGCTTGCCTTGCAGCAGGGCGCCGATCCGCTCCAGCCCCATGCCGGTGTCGATCGACTGGCGCGGCAGGTCGATCATCGCGCCCGAGTCGAGCTGCTCATTTTGCATGAACACGAGGTTCCAGATCTCGATGAACCGGTCGCCGTCCTCGTCGGCCGATCCGGGCGGGCCGCCCCAGATATGGTCGCCGTGGTCGAAGAAGATCTCGGTGCAGGGGCCGCAGGGGCCGGTCGGGCCCATGCGCCAGAAGTTGTCATCGGTGGGAATGCGGATGATGCGGCTGTCGGGCAGACCGGCGACCTTCTTCCAGATATTCGCCGCCTCGTCGTCGGTGTGATAGACCGTGACCAGGAGGCGGTCCTTGGGGATGTCGAAATCCTTGGTCAGCAATTCCCAGGCAAAGGGGATCGCATCCGATTTGAAATAGTCGCCGAAGCTGAAATTCCCCAGCATTTCAAAGAAGGTGTGATGCCGCGCGGTGTAGCCGACATTGTCCAGGTCGTTGTGCTTGCCGCCTGCGCGCACGCATTTCTGCGCTGTGGTGGCGCGGTTGTAGTCGCGGTGCTCCAGCCCGGTGAAGACATTCTTGAACTGGACCATGCCCGAGTTCGTGAACATCAGCGTCGGATCGTTGCGGGGAACCAGCGGCGAGCTGTCCACGACCGCATGGCCCTGGCGGCGGAAATAGTCGAGAAAGGTCGAGCGGATGTCGTTGAGGCTTGCCATCGGCGGAAGGGGCCCTTGCCTGAGGTGGGTCGCGAAACGCGCGGAGTCGGGGGTATTTACTGGATTTTCGCGCCGTGGTCCAAGGGGGAATTCAGCGGCCCCCGGGCTGCCCGGTTGCCAGGCGTGACGGGTTCGAGGGATTTCTTCGCGAATGCCCCCTCTTTGTGCCGGAAATATCCCGGGGGGTGAATTGCCGCAGGCAAGAGGGGGGCTGGCCCCCCTGCGCCGCCGGCCAAAGGAAAAGGCCCCGCCACGGGGCGGGGCCTTTCCGGAATTTCGGACCGGTCAGCTTTTGGCCAGGTCGCGCAGCACATAGTGCAGCACGCCGCCATGCTTGACGTAATCGACCTCGATTTCCGTGTCGATCCGGCACTTCAGGGTGATCGTCTTCACCGTGCCGTCCTTGTAGGTGATCGTGCAGGGCACCGCGGACAGCGGCTTGATGTCATCCGACAGCCCCTCGATCGCGATCACCTCGTCGCCGGTCAGGCCCAGCGACTTGCGGGTATCGCCGCCGGTGAATTCGAACGGGATGACCCCCATGCCGACCAGGTTCGAGCGGTGGATACGCTCGAAGCTTTCGGCGATGACCGCCTTGACGCCCAACAGGTTGGTGCCCTTGGCCGCCCAGTCGCGCGATGACCCCGCGCCGTATTCAATGCCGCCGATCACGACCAGCGGGGTGCCTTGCGCGATGTAATCCATCGCCGCATCGTAGATCGAGGTCTGCTGACCGTCGGGGCCCTTGGTATAGCCGCCCTCGACTCCGTCCAGCATCTCGTTCTTGATGCGGATGTTGGCGAAGGTGCCGCGCATCATGACTTCATGGTTGCCGCGGCGCGAGCCGTAGCTGTTGAAGTCCTTTACTGGGACCTGGCGTTCGGTCAGGTATTTCCCGGCCGGCGTCGTCGCCTTGAACGAGCCCGCGGGAGAGATGTGGTCGGTGGTGATCATGTCGCCCAGCAGCGCCAGAACGCGCGCGCCCTCGATCGGCCGGATATGGCCTTTCTCGGCGCTCATGCCCCGGAAATAGGGCGGATTCTGGATATAGGTCGAGGTCGGCGGCCAGTCATAGGTTTCCCCGCCGGCGACTTCGACCGCCTGCCATTTGGCGTCGCCCTTGAACACATCGGCGTATTTGGACTGGAAGGCCGCCCGGGTCACGACACGGTCCACCAGATCGGCGATTTCCTTGTCGGTGGGCCACACGTCTTTCAGATAGACGGGCTGGCCGTCCTTGCCGGTGCCCAGGGGTTCGGTCGTCAGGTCGATGTTCATGTCACCGGCCAGCGCATAGGCCACGACCAGCGGCGGCGAGGCCAGGTAGTTCGCGCGCACGTCGGGGCTGATGCGGCCCTCGAAGTTGCGGTTGCCCGACAGCACCGCGGTGGCGACCAGATCGCCCTCGGCGATCGCAGCCGAGATTTCCGGTTGCAGCGGTCCCGAGTTGCCGATGCAGGTGGTGCAGCCGAAGCCGACAATGTTGAAGCCGATGGCATCGAGATCGTCCTGCAGGCCGGCGGCCGCAAGGTATTCCTGCACGACTTGCGATCCGGGTGCGAGCGAGGTCTTCACCCAGGGCTTGCGGTTCAGGCCCAGTTCGCGGGCTTTGCGCGCCACCAGCCCCGCGCCGATCAGCACATAGGGGTTCGAGGTGTTGGTGCACGAGGTGATCGAGGCGATCACCACCTTGCCCGAGGTCATCGCATAGTCTTCGCCCTTGACCGCGACGGCCTTGTCCAGCGGGCGCTTGAAGGTCTCGGTCATTTCCCTGGCAAAGGCCGCCTTGGCACCGGTCAGCGGCAGGTAATCCTGCGGGCGTTTGGGCCCCGAAATCGCCGGCACGATGGTGCCCATGTCCAGGTCCAGCGTCGAGGTGTAGATCGGCGCATAATCCGCCCCGCGCCAGAAGCCGTTTTCCTTGGCGTAAGCTTCGACCAGGGCCACGCGGGCCTCGTCGCGGCCGGTGTTGCGCAGGTAGCGCAGGGTTTCGTCGTCGATCGGGAAGAAGCCGCAGGTCGCACCGTATTCGGGGGCCATGTTGGCGATGGTGGCGCGCTGAGCCAGCGGCAGATGATCCAGCCCCTCGCCGTAGAATTCGACGAACTTGCCGACCACGCCGTGCTTGCGCAGCATCTGCACGACTTTCAGCACCAGGTCGGTGCCGGTGGTGCCTTCGACCATCTTGCCGGTCAGCCGGAAGCCGACGACCTCGGGGATCAGCATCGAGATCGGCTGCCCCAGCATCGCCGCCTCGGCCTCGATCCCGCCGACACCCCAGCCCAGGACGGCCGCGCCGTTGACCATGGTGGTGTGGCTGTCGGTGCCGACCAGCGTGTCGGGATAGGCGATTTCCGTGCCGGTCTGGTCCTTGTCGGTCCAGACGGTCTGGGCCAGGTATTCCAGGTTCACCTGGTGGCAGATGCCGGTGCCCGGGGGCACCACGCGGAAGTTCTGGAACGCGCCCTGACCCCATTTCAGGAACTGATAGCGTTCCATGTTGCGTTCATATTCCAGATCGACATTCCTCTGGAATGCGCGGGGATTGCCGAACTCGTCGATCATGACCGAATGGTCGATGACCAGATCGACGGGCACCAGGGGGTTGATCTTCTGTGCGTCACCGCCAAGCGCCTTGATGCCGTCGCGCATCGCCGCCAGGTCCACCACGGCGGGCACGCCGGTGAAGTCCTGCATCAGCACGCGGGCCGGGCGATAGGCGATTTCGCGCGGGTTCTTGCCGCCGTTCGCGCCCCATTCGGCAAAGGCCTTGATGTCGTCGATCGAGACGGTGAAACCGCCATCCTCGAAGCGCAGCATGTTTTCCAGCACCACCTTCAGCGAGGCCGGAAGCTGGCTGAAATCGCCCAGGCCCGCGGCCTGCGCGGCGGGGATCGAATAATAGGCGAGGGTCTTGCCGCCGACGCTCAGCGATTTGCGCGTCTTGGCGGTGTCTTTTCCGACGATCACGGTCATGGGGAGGCTCCCTTCGGGTCAAGAGGGGTTTGGCTGAGGCTGCTCATGCCTTATCTGCTGCCGCCGATCAAGGGGGGCGGGCGTATTTTGTATACCATTGTGCACAAAAAAGCCTGGAACCCCTCGCGGTGCGTCCAGAGGGCGGTCACAGGGCGTTGCCAGGCTGTCACAAGCTGGTGTAGGCCGCTGGCCCCGGTCTTGCCCCGGCTTGCGTCGTGGGTCATTTGCCGGTTCATTAGACGCAGTCTTCAGGAGTGGGGTGCATGGCGCTGATCGCGAGATCGCGGGCTGAGGGAAAGCTGCGCAACGGTGCGCAGGCCGCGTCCGGGTGGTTGGTCGCGCTGCTGCTGGTGTTGGTGCCGCCCGGCCCGGTGCGGGCCCAGTCGGCGCCGGCGCCCGCGCCGGTCGCGGAACCGGCTGACGCCGGGTCTGGTGCCGGGTCTGGTGCGGCGGTCGTCGATCATCCCGTCCTGCTGGAGCTTTACACCGCGCAGGGCTGTGCCTCGTGCCCGCCTGCCGACGACATGATGGTGGATCTGGCGCAGCGCGACGACGTCGTCGCCCTGGCGCTGCATGTGGATTACTGGGACTATATCGGCTGGGCCGACACGTTTGCCGACCGCGCCTTTACCGAACGCCAGCAACGCTATGCGCGCCGCTTCGGTCATTCCACGATTTACACCCCGCAGGTGGTCATCAATGGCACCCAGGTGCTCGAAGGTTTCCGCGTGGACGAGGTTCTGGACACGATCCTGAGCCAGCACGCCCGCCCGCCAGAGGTCACGCTGTCGCTGACCCGCACCGATGCCGGCGCGCTGGAGATCAGTGCGGTTCCCGCCGCCGATGCCGCGCCGCAGGTGGTGATGGCGTCGCGCCGCTCGGCGGTGGCGGGTGTGCAACTGAATTCGGTCGTGGGCACGTTGAGCATGGGCGCCCCGGCCGAGACCGAAAATCGCAGCCAGCCGCAGGCCGACACCGCGGCGGTGCCGCCGCCCGTGCCCAGCGCCGGTGGTCCCTATACGGTGCAACTGGTCCGCTACCGCCCCGAGGCGACGGTCGATATCCTGGATGGCGAGAACGCCGGCCGGGTGGCCGATTACGCCAATATCGTCACCAGCTGGCAGGTGATCGCCGGTTGGGACCTGCGCGCTCCGCTCTATCTGACGGTGCCGCTCGATGGGGACGATCCGGTCGTGGTGCTGGTGCAGGAGGCCGGGCAGGGCGAGGTTCTGGCCGCGGCGCGGTTGCGCTGATCGTCACGGCCTGCGACGGTCCGGTCGGGTTTGGCCCCGGGGCCGTGTCCCCTTGGGGTGGGGGTCACCCTGCTTCGGTGTTCTTCCAGCGTCGATGCAGCCAGAACCATTGCCCGGGGTGGGCGCGCACGCGGGCCGAGGTGCTGTCATTCAGCGCCTGGGTCATCGTCAGCGCGTCGGTGTGCGGGATCGGGGCCTCGACATCGATGGTGAAGGTGATGCCGTCGGCGTTGCGCGTGGCATAGAGGGGCACGAGAAGGGCCTTGTATTTCAAGGCCATTTTCGCGGCCGAGGTCGCGGTCCAGGCGGGTTTGCCCAGAAACGGCAGCAGGTCTCCGCGCGCCATGTAATGATCGCCCAGCAATCCCAGCATGCCCCCGGACCTGAGGAAGCGCAGCATGTCGGTCATGCCTTCGGACCCGCGCGGGAACAGCGGCGCGGCGATGCTTTCGATCGTGTCCACATAGCGGCGGTTCGCCAGCGGATTGGTCATCGGCATGTAGAGCCCGCCGACCCGGAACCCCCGCGCCGCCAGACCCGCGCGCCAGGCATCGTAATTGCCGAAATGCGCCGAGACCAGCACCACGGGTTGCCCCTGGGCATGGGCCTGATCCAGCGCGGCCAGCCCCGGCCCGCCGATCGGCAGCGTGGCGGCAAAGCGGGCGAATTCGGGCCCGGAATGCAGTTCGATGAAGCTGCGGCCGAAATTGTCGGCAACGCCGGTGCAGATCGCCGCGACCTCGGTCTCGGGGAGGTCGGGAAAGACCAGCGCCAGGTTTTCGCGGACGCGCCGGTTCAGCGCCAAAGGGCCCAGGATGCGGCGGAAGAACCAGCTCATCGCCGCAAGGCGCCGGCGATAGGGAAGCAAGCGCACCGTGCCGATGATCGCCGCCGTCGCCGCGTCTTCCAGGCGGTGGCGCAGGGTTGGGCGGTCTGGGGCTGGGGTGGGCATCGGATCTGACGGACTGGGACGGTCCCGGGGTTCTAGCCCCGCGTTGGATCGCTGTCCAGCGGCGCGGCGGCGGGGTGCGTGGCCTTCCGCCGGTTGTGCCACCAGACCCATTGTTCAGGGTGCGCGCGGACCTGAGCGGCAAAGGCGTCGTTCAGCGCCTGGGTCATGCCGCGCGCGTCCGAGGGCGGCACGGGGGCGTCGATCCAGACCCGGAATCCGGGCGCGCCCCGGGTGCGGATGCCCCAGATCGGCACCAGAAGCGCGTCGTATTTCAGCGCCATTTCGGCCATCGACAGCACGGTGCGGGTGGGCTGGCCGAGAAAGTCCAGCATCACCCCTTGGGGCCGGTCCAGATCCATGAGGATGCCCAGCATCCCGCCGCCCCTGAGGAACCGCACCAGCGCCCTGAGCCCTTCGCCGGTGTCGGGGAACATCGGCGCGCCGGACGCCTGCACCGCGCGCAGGTAGCGGTCGTTCAGCGCCGGGCTGCCCAATTCCTTGAAGTAGCCGCCGACCGGGTAGCCCTGGGCGATCAGCGCCAGGCGCCAGGCGTCGTAATTCCCGAAATGCGCCGAGACCAGGATCGCCGGGCGTTTGTCGGCCCGGGCCCGGGCGAGGGCCTCGGCGCCGGGCCCCACGAGCGGAAGTCCCGCCACGCGGGCGGCCAGATCGTCGGCCGAGATCACCTCGGTGATCATGCGGGCGAGGTTGCCGGGCACGGCGGTGGCGATGCGGCGCACCTCGGCATCGGAAAGGTCGGGCAGGAAGTGGCGGACGGCCTCGGCCACGCGGCGGCGCATCGACGACAGCCGACCGATCCCGCGGCCGATCGCGCCCGCCAGGCGCACGCGCAACGGATAGGGCAGGCGCATGAGGGCCGCGACCAGCCCCAGCAACACGCGGTCGCGGGGGCGTTCTGGGCGCGGAGACTCGTCTGCGGGCAGGGTCATGGGGGCGGCGGGACCGGCGTCAAAGACGAACGCGGCCGCTCCGGGTCAGGAACGGCCGCGCGGACTGTCGTGGCGTCAATTCGGCGCATCGCGGAGCGGCCAGCGCCGCGCCGGATCACACCGCTTCGCTGATGAACTTCACCGCGTCGCCGAAGGTCTGGATGTTCTCGGCGGCGTCATCGGGGATTTCGATGCCGAACTCTTCCTCGAAGGCCATCACCAGTTCGACGGTGTCGAGCGAATCGGCACCCAGATCGTCGATGAACGAGGCGTTCTCGGTGATCTTGTCTTCTTCGACGCCGAGATGCTCGACCACAATCTTCTTCACGCGATCAGCGATGTCGCTCATGTTCTGTCCTCGTCTACCTTCGGCGGGAGCCGCCGTGATGTTGAATGCGTACTCGCAGCTGTGACGACCGCGCCGCGCTTCTGGGCGATCGGGCCGGACCAGCACGGGCGGGCCCGTCTCGATCAGCGCCGCCTATAGCACAAGCTTGACACAAGGCAAACGCTTTCCCGATTGCGTGATCGGTTCCGGCGCGGGGCGTGATCGGGGCGGTCATCAGCGGTCACAGGCGTGAAAACGTAGGGGAAAACCGCCACCGCCGCGCCGGCGTTGCGACAAAATTACCGGGCGGATCGTGATCGCGGTGGGCGGGCGGCGCAGCGAAAACCGGCTGCGCCTGTCGCGGGGTGATTCCGCGGCCCGCGTCCCCCTGCGTCGTCGCCGCCCGCGCCCGTGTCACATCATCGCCATGCCGCCGTTGACGTGCAGCGTCGCGCCGGTGACGTAGCCCGCCTCGGGCGAGGCGAGATAGAGCACGGCGGCCGCGATCTCTTCGGGCGTGCCCATGCGGCCGGCCGGGATCTGGCCGTTGATCCGGTCCTTTTGGTCGTCGGTCAGCTTGTCGGTCATCGGCGTCGCGATGAACCCCGGCGCCACGGCGTTGGCGGTGATCCCGCGTGAGGCGATTTCGGCCGCGATGGATTTGGTCAGGCCGATCATGCCGGCCTTTGACGCGGCATAGTTCACTTGCCCCGCGTTGCCGGTTGCGCCGACGACGGACGAGATATTGATGATCCGGCCCCAGCGCCCCTTCATCATCGGCCGCACCACCGCGCGGCACAGGCGCATGGTCGCGGTGAGGTTCACGTCGATCACCGAGGCCCAGTCGTCGTCGGACATGCGCATGAAGATCTGGTCGCGCGTGATGCCGGCGTTGTTGACCAGGATGTCGATCCCGCCCATCGCGTCGATCGCCTGTTTGGGCAGGGCCTCGACCGCGGCCGGGTCGGACAGGTTGCAGGGCAGGACATGGGCCCGGTCCCCCAGCTCGTCGGCCAGCGCCTTGAGCGGCGCCTCGCGCGTGCCCGACAGGCCCACCGCGGCCCCCGCGCCATGCAGCGCGCGGGCGATGGCGGCCCCGATGCCGCCCGAAGCGCCTGTGACGAGGGCGCGTTTGCCGCTGAGGTCGAACATTGCAGGGGTCCTTTCGTCTGGTCTCGGTGGTTGGAGCGGTTCTATCAACCGATTGGGAACCGCGCCAGCACGCAGGAACCTGCCGGGCGGGCTTTTCCAGCCGGGAAACAATGTGTATGTGGCTTTCAAAGGCTTTTGGTCGGAGGAACATAGATGCGCCGAGTCGTGGTGACGGGTCTGGGAATGGTCACGCCGCTGGCTTGCGGGGTCGAGGAAACCTGGAAGCGGCTCATTGCCGGGCAGTCGGGCGCGGGTCCGATCACCCGTTTCGACGCGAGCAATCTGGTGACGACCTATGCCTGCGAAATTCCGTTCGGCGACGGCAGCGACGGGACCTTCAACCCCGACGACTGGATGGAGCCCAAGGACCGCCGCAAGGTGGACGATTTCATCCTTTACGGCCTGACCGCCGCCGCCCAGGCCGTCAAGGATGCCGGCTGGACGCCCGAGGACGAAGAAAGCCGGCTGCGCACCGGGGTGATGATCGGTTCGGGGATCGGCGGGTTGACCTCGATCGCGGAAACGGCGGTCCTCATCAAGGAACGCGGCCCCAAGCGGGTCAGCCCGTTCTTCATTCCGGGCAGCCTGATCAACCTGATCTCGGGGCAGGTGAGCATCCGCTACGGGTTCAAGGGGCCAAACCATGCGGTCGTCACCGCCTGTTCGACCGGCGCCCATGCCATCGGTGACGCGGCGCGGCTCATCATGCTGGGCGACGCCGACGTGATGGTCGCGGGCGGGGCCGAGGCGCCGATCAGCGAGATCGGCATCGCCGGCTTCAACGCCTGCAAGGCGCTCTCGACCAAGCGCGGCGCGGAACCGCAAAAGGCCAGCCGCCCCTATGACGCCGACCGCGACGGGTTCGTGATGGGCGAGGGCGCGGGCATCGTCGTGCTGGAGGAATACGAGCACGCCAAGGCGCGCGGCGCCAAGATCTATGCCGAGATCCTGGGCTACGGCCTGTCGGGCGACGCCTATCACATCACCGCGCCCGCCGAGGATGGCGACGGCGGCTTCCGCAGCATGTCGGCGGCGCTGGCGCGTGCCGGGCTGACGCCGGCGGATGTCGATTACATCAATGCGCACGGCACCTCGACCATGGCCGACACGATCGAACTGGGCGCGGTCGAGCGCCTGATGGGCGATGCCGCGTCCAAGGCCACCATGTCTTCGACCAAGTCGAGCATCGGTCACCTGCTGGGCGCCGCCGGTGCCGTCGAGGCAATCTTCTGCGTGCTGGCGATCCGTGACCAGGTGGCGCCGCCGACGATCAACCTGGACAACCCGGCGGTCGCGCCGAAGCTGGACCTGGCCGCCAATCAGGCGCGCCATCGCAAGATCGACGTGGCGCTGTCGAATTCCTTTGGCTTTGGCGGCACGAACGCCAGTCTGGTGTTGGGCAAGGTCCGCGACTGATGTGGAAGCACATCGCCGCCAATGCGCTGACGCTGCTGATCGTGGCGTTCGTCCTGCTGGGTGGGTTGGTGGCGATGGGGCAGCACGCCTTCACGGCGCCGGGGCCGCTGTCTCAGGCGATCTGCCTGCGGGTCGATCAGGGCGCCAATCTGCGCAGCGTGGCGCGGTCGCTGGATACCCAAGGCGCGATTTCCAGTCCGATGCTGTTCCGGGTCGGTGCGCAATATGACGGGCGCGACAGCCGTCTGCGGTTCGGCTCGTATCTGGTGCCGGCCGGGGCCTCGATGCAGGAGATCCTGGATATCGTGACGCGCGGGGGGGCCTCGACCTGCGGCACCGAGGTGGTGCTCAGGATCGGCATCACGCAAAGCGAATACCAGGTGCGCGAACTGGATCCGGCCACCAATCGTTTCCAGGAAACGCTGGACCTGCCGCTGGACACCGCCGAATTCCCGGCCGAATACCAGCGCGTGGCGCAGGCCCCCGACACGCGCTTTCGGATTGCCATCGCCGAGGGCACGACAAGCTGGCAGATCTGGACCGCGCTCAACGGCGCCGAATTCCTGACCGGCGACCTGCCCGAGGTTCCGGCCGAGGGGACACTGGCCCCCGACAGCTACGAGGTGCGCCGCGGGGGCGACCGCGCCGCCCTGGTTGCCGAGATGGAGTCGCGCCAGTCCGCGATCCTGGCCCAGGCCTGGGCCAACCGGGTCGAGGGCCTGCCGCTGGCGACGCCGCAAGAGGCCCTGACGCTGGCCTCGATCGTGGAAAAGGAAACCGGCGTGGCCGAAGAGCGGCGCGTGGTGGCCAGCGTGTTCATCAACCGTCTGCGCGCGCCGATGCGGTTGCAGACCGACCCGACGGTGATCTATGGCATCACCCACGGGCAGGGTGCGCTTGGCCGGGGTCTGCGGCGGTCGGAACTGAATGCCCGCACGCCCTACAACACCTATCAGATCGATGGCCTGCCACCGACGCCGATCGCCAACCCCGGCCGCGCCGCGATCGAGGCGGTGCTGAACCCCGAGGCCACGGACTATCTGTATTTCGTGGCGGATGGCACGGGCGGGCATGTGTTTTCCAGCACGTTGGCCGAACACAACGCCAACGTGGCCCGCTGGCGCCAGATCGAGGCGGGGCAGGACAACTAGGATTTTAGGGATATCGGCCTTACAACCGTGGCGCGAAAAACTTGACTTTGCGCACGCCATGGTGTAAACCTTTTGGCACGCTGGAAGAATTGGGCAAGCGGTTCGGGGAATCCCGGGCCGCTTTTCCTTTTGGATCGCACGGGGCAGCGAAACAGCGGGCACACGCATGAAGCAACGAGACCCCAGGACGGGGGAGGACACGCCGCGCCATCTGGTGACGCAGGCGGAACGGCAATTGGCCGCCTACGGCGCAGAGCTGGACGCGGTGATCGAAGACATCAGGGCCGGGAAATTCGGACCGTCGCGCGAATTGGCGACGGTCGTCTCGGCGTTGCGCAAGGCATTGGAGGCCGTGTTCAGTGAGCGTGCGAAACTTGAAAAGATCGTCGAGCAATCCGGAAAGCGCGGGGGCGGAGACATGGATCTCGCCGCAGCCCGCGCCGAGGTCCGACGCCGAATGGATCGCCTGCGCGCCGCGTTCGGTGCGGGAGAAATTTCTCAAGAGCCTGAGTAGGAACGCGTTGCTGGGTCTGCCCTGGCTGTTCGACTTCTGGGCCTTGCCGCATCAACGCGCGCCCCAGGGGGACTGGCGCAGCTGGCTGTGCATGGGCGGGCGCGGCGCGGGCAAGACGCGGGCGGGCGCGGAATGGGTGCGCGCCCAGGTCGAGGGGGCGCGCCCGGGCGATCCCGGCCGCGCCCGGCGCGTGGCGTTGCTGGGCGAGACCTACGACCAGGTGCGTGAGGTGATGATCCTGGGCGACAGCGGCCTGATGGCCTGCTGTCCGCCCGATCGCCGACCGCGCTGGGAGCCGACGCGCCGGCGGCTGGTCTGGCCCAACGGCGCCGAGGCGCAGGCCTTTTCCGCGCAGGAATTCGAGGCCCTGCGCGGCCCGCAGTTCGACGCCGCCTGGGCGGATGAACTGGGCAAGTGGAAAAAGCCGCAAGAGGCCTGGGACATGCTGCAATTCGCCCTGCGCCTGGGTGACGATCCGCGCTGCGTCGTGACCACGACGCCGCGCAACCAGGGCCTGCTGAAGGATCTGTTGGCACGCGACACCACGGTGGTGACGCAGGCCCCGACCCACGCGAACAAGGCTTGGCTCGCGGCCTCGTTCCTGGCCGAAGTCGAGGCGCGCTACGGCGGCACGCGGCTGGGCCGGCAAGAACTGGAGGGCGTGCTTCTGGACGATGCCGAGGGCACGCTGTTTCCGCAGGCCCTGATCGACGGGTGCCGGGTGGACCAGGCCCCGCCGTTCAGCCGCGTGGTGGTGGGGCTGGACCCGGCGGTCACGGGCAACGCGGGGTCCGATCTGTGCGGGATTGTCGTGGTGGGCGCGGTGACCGAGGGGCCGCCGTCGGACTGGCGCGCGGTGGTTCTGGAGGATGCCAGCATCCGCGCCGCCAGCCCCAGCGACTGGGCCCGCGCGGCGTTGGCTGCGATGGCGCGGCACGGGGCCGAACGGCTGGTGGCCGAGGTGAACCAGGGCGGCGATCTGGTGGCCGAGGTTCTCAGGCAGGTGGATCCGCTGGTCGCGGTCACCGCCGTGCACGCAACGCGCGGCAAGGCGGCGCGCGCGGAACCCGTGGCTGCGCTTTATGAGCAGGGGCGGGTGCGCCACTTGCGGGGCTTGCAGCCGCTTGAGGAACAGATGGCGCAGATGACCGCGCAGGGCTTCAAGGGCCCGGGCAGCCCCGATCGCCTGGACGCGCTGGTCTGGGCATTGCACGCGGTGATCCTGGAACCCGCGGCCCGATGGCGGCAGCCACGGGTTCGGGTGCTGTAAGGGGGGCTTCGGCCCCCCCCTTTTTTATCTGCCGGTGTTGCGCGTGCGGCGGGCACCGCGCGCTGACCCCGGCCTTTCTTAGAGAATCGCTGCGATAACCCGCTTCAAGGCCGAAGCACCGGAGCCATCCGGGGCCACGCGACAAGGAGGCAGAGGCATGTTCGATTTTCTTCGCAAGCCGGCGGCGGTGACCGAGGCCAAGGCCTCGGCCGTGGGGCCCTTGACGGCGGGCGTGATCGGCGCCGGTGCGGGGCGCGCGGCCGCGGTTCAGGCGGCGACCGCGCAACCGCGCTGGACGGCGCGCGACACGGTCTCGTTGACCCGCGCGGGGTTTCTGGGCAATCCGGTGGGCTTTCGTGTGGTGCGGCTGATCTCGGAAGCTGCGGCCGCGCTGCCCCTGGTCTTGCAGGACGGCGAGCGCCGCTACGAGGTCCATCCGCTGCTGGCGCTGTTGCGCCGTCCCAACCCGGCGCAGGGCCGTGCCGAGTTTCTGGAAGCGATCTATGCCCAGCTTCTGCTGTCGGGCAACGCCTATGTCGAGGCCGTCGCGGCCGAGGTTGGCGGCGCGCCGGTCGAGCTGCATGTGCTGCGTTCGGACCGGATGGCGGTTGTGCCGGGCGCCGATGGCTGGCCGACAGCCTACGACTATGCGGTCGGCGGCCGCAAGCATCGCTTCGTGATGGCCGAAAGCGCGGCGCCGATCTGCCATGTGCGCGCCTATCACCCGCTGGACGACCATTACGGTCTGTCCCCGATCGAAGCCGCGGCGACGGCGGTCGATGTGCATAACAGCGCCTCGCGCTGGTCCAAGGCGCTGCTGGACAACGCCGCGCGCCCCTCGGGGGCCATCGTGTTCAAGGGCGCCGACGGGCAGGGCGGCATGTCGAACGAACAGTTCGAGCGACTCCAGGCCGAGATGGAGATGCACCATCAGGGGGCGCGCAACGCCGGTCGGCCGATGCTGCTGGAGGGCGGTCTGGATTGGAAGCCGATGGGCTTCAGCCCGTCCGATATGGAGTTCCACAAGACCAAGGAAGCCGCGGCCCGCGAGATCGCGCTGGCCTATGGTGTGCCGCCGATGATGCTGGGGATCCCCGGCGACGCGACCTATGCGAATTACCAGGAGGCGAACCGCGCCTTTTACCGGCTGACGGTGCTGCCGCTTGCGGCCAAGGTGACGGATTCGCTGTCGCACTGGCTGTCGGGGTTCATCGGCGAGGCGCTGGCGCTGAGGCCCGACCTGGACCAGGTGTCCGCGCTGGCGGCGGAACGCGACGCCCACTGGCGCCGGGTCGCCGAGGCCGGCTTCCTGACCGAGGCCGAGAAGCGGGCGCTTCTGGGGCTGCCCCCCCGGGCAGACGAGGCATGAGTGCACAGCGCAAGGCCGCCGTCGGGGGGTCACGGTTCCTTTACGACAGTTTCGACCTTGCGCAGGCCCGTATCGACGCCCAGCAGCGCGTCGATGACGAGCGCCGTGCGGGGCTGGAATACCGGTTGGGCAAGATCGAGGAAACGCTGGAACGGCTGGAGAAACGGCTGTGGCTGGCGGTCTACGGGGTGGCCTCGGGGGTGGTGGTGCATGGCGCGCTGGCCCTGGTGGCGGCGCGGTTCTGAGGAGGCGTCATGCAGGGACTCGAGACGAAATTCCACCAACCGGGCGCGGTTGCGCTGGACGGTGAGGCGGTGATCCGGGGCTATGCCTCGGTCTTCGGGGTGGTCGATCAGGGCGGCGACCAGGTGATGCCGGGCGCCTATACGGCCTCGCTTCGCAGGCTGAAGGCGGCGGGCGGCAAGGTGCGGATGCTGTGGCAACACGACCAGGCGCAGCCGATCGGCGTGTGGGACGAGGTCGTCGAGGACGCCCACGGGCTGCGCGTCACCGGGCGGCTGCTGACCGAGGTCGAAAAGGGCCGCGAGGCAGCGGCGCTGATGGCGGCGGGGGCGGTGGACGGTCTGTCGATCGGCTACCGCACGCTGAAGTCCGAAAAGCGGACGGACGGCGGGCGCAACCTGATCGAGCTGGAGCTGTGGGAGGTGTCGCTAGTGACCTTTCCGATGCTGCCGGTGGCGCGGGTCGCGGCCAAGACGTCGGTGCCGGGGCTGATCGGCACCTTCGCGCAAGGGATCGAGGCGGCGCGGCTGGCCCTCAGGGGATGAGGGCGGCGGCATGGCACAGGAACGGCGCACGCCCCGGCAAGGGCGTGCGATGGGGGCGGGTGCCCGGCGAGGAACCCGCGGATTGGCAACCATGAAAGGATGGATGCGATGAGCAGCGAAGTTCCCGGCCTGGGCCGGGATACGGGCGCGACGCGGGAGCCGGTCGGCGAGGCGGCGCAACTGAAGACGGCGCTGGATGGGTTCGTGACCGAAATCAAGACATTCCGCACCGATGTGATGAGCAATCTCAAAGAACAGGACGAGCGACTGACCATGCTGGACCGCAAATTCTCGACCAAGACCGCCCGCCCCGTGCTGGCACAAGCCGACGCGGGCGAGGGCCTGCATCTGAAAGCCTTTGACGCCTATCTGCGTTCGGGCGACGACGACGGGCTGCGCGGCCTGGTGCTGGAGGGCAAGGGCCTGAACACCGCCGTCAATTCCGAGGGCGGCTACCTGGTCGATCCGCAGACCTCGGACCGCATCCTGGGGGTGCTGACGTCCTCGGCCTCGATCCGGGCCATCGCCAGTGTCGTGCAAGTCGAGGCCGGCTCGTTCGACGTGCTGGTGGACCACGGCGACGTGGGGTCGGGCTGGGCGACGGAATCCTCGTCCGTCTCGGAGACGGGCACGGCGGCGATTGACCGCATCTCGATCAAGCTGCACGAGCTGAGCGCGATGCCCAAGGCATCGCAGCGCCTCCTGGAAGACAGCGCCTTTGACGTCGAGGGCTGGCTGGCCGAACGCATCGCGCTGAAATTCGCCCGCGCCGAAGCGTCGTCCTTCATCTCGGGGGATGGCGTGGACAAGCCGCGCGGCTTCCTGGACCATACCATCGTCGCCGATGGCACCGAGGTCTGGGGTGAGCTGGGCTATGTGCCCACCGGCGCGGCGGGCGATTTCGACGCCACCAACCCGGCCGACGCGATCGTCGATCTGGTCTATGCGCTTGAGGCCGGCTACCGCGCCAATGCGACCTTCGTGATGAACTCGAAGACCGCGGGCGCCGTGCGCAAGATGAAGGACGTGGACGGCCGATTCCTGTGGTCGGACGGTCTGGCGGCGGGCGAACCCGCGCGGCTGATGGGTTATCCTGTGCTGATCGCCGAGGACATGCCCGACATCGCCGCCGACGCCCACGCCATCGCCTTTGGCGATTTCCACGCGGGCTATACCGTGGCCGAGCGTCCCGACCTGCGCGTGCTGCGCGATCCCTTCAGCGCGAAGCCGCATGTGCTGTTCTACGCGACCAAGCGCGTGGGCGGCGACGTGACCGACTTCAACGCGATCAAGCTGCTGAAGTTCGCGGCGTCCTGATCCGGGCGAAATTGGGACGGCCCCATGGGCGGGGCCGTTCCGATGGCGGCGCAGGCGCGCTGGGCGGGCCAGAAGGGCCCAACGCCCCGCACCGTCCGGCTGCTCCCCTCCGTGCGAGCGGTGTCGGGGGGCGCGTCTGCGCCGGTTTTCAGCCGGGGTTCACAGGAGGCGAGCATGGACCTGATCGAAACCAGCGCGGTTCTGGACGGCGACCTGCCGGTTGCCGAATTCCGCGCGCATCTGCGGCTGGGCACGGGCTTTGCCGACGACACCTCGGGCGATGCGCTGTTGCTGCGGTATCTGCGCGCCGCCATCGCCGCGATCGAGGCGCGCACCGGCAAGGCGCTGATGGCGCGCGGTTTCCGCCTGACGCTGGACCGTTGGCGCTGGGCCGATAGCCAGGCCCTGCCCGTGGCGCCGGTGACGGCCGTCGGGGCGGTGACGCTGATCGACGCGGCCGGCGCCGAGACGGTCGTGGCGGCCGATCGCTGGCGGCTGGTGGTGGACCGCCACCGCCCGCAGATCCTGGCCACGGGCGCGGTGTTGCCGCAAGTGCCCACGAATGGCGCGGTGACGGTGGATTTCACGGCCGGGTTCGGCGCCACCTGGGACGCGGTGCCCGACGACCTGCGCGAGGCGGTGCTGCTTCTGGCCGCGCAATATTACGAAGGGCGGACGGGGGGCGACCCCATCCCGGGCTCCATCGCCGCGCTGGTCGCGCGCTGGATGCCGGTGCGGGTCACGGCCGGGGGGCATCGCTGATGGGTTACGCGTTGAACCGGCCGATGGTGCTGGAACAGGCTGGCACGGTGGCGGACGGGGCGGGGGGCTACACCACCACCTGGACGGCGCTGGGCACGCTTTGGGCCGAGGTCCGCGCGGGCGCCGGCAGCGAGCGGCGCGGCGTGATCGCGCCCGAGGGGCGGATGCTGTTCCGGGTCTATCTGCGTGCCGCCCCCCAGGGCAGCCCGCAGCGCCCACGCCCCGATCAGCGTCTGCGCGAGGGCGAGCGGATCTTCACCATCCTCGCCGTGAGCGAGGCCGACACGGCCGGCGCCTATCTGGTCTGTCACGCGCGCGAGGAGGTTCCGGCATGAGCTATCAATCGGCGGCGGCGGTGCAGGTCGCCTTGTTCGACCTGCTCCAGGGCGACGCCACGCTGGCGGGTCTGGTGCCGGGGGGGATCTTCGATGCCCCGCCGCCCGCGACGCCGCAGGGCACTTATGTGGTGCTGGGCGACGAGGATGCGATCGACCGGTCGGACGGCTCGGGGCCGGGCACCGAGCACCGCGTGCTGGTGTCGGTCCTGAGCGACGCGACCGGCTTCCTGACCGCCAAGACGGCGGCGGCCCGCATATCCGAGATCGTCACCGGTGCGACGCCCGTGCTGGGCACGGGGCGGGTCGTGGCGATCTGGTTCCACCAGGCGCAGGCGCGCCGGGCCGAAGGGGGCGTCGTGCGGCGCATCGACCTTCGGTTCCGGGTGCGCGTCGAAGGTTGAGTTTCATCGAACAAAGGAGTGGCCGGCATGGCTGTGCAAAGCGGCAAGGATCTGCTGATCAAGATGGACATGACCGGGGCCGGTCAGTTCGAAACCATCGCGGGGCTGCGGGCGACGCGCCTGAGCTTCAACGCCGAGACGGTGGATGTCACCAGTCTGGACAGCCAGGGGGGGTGGCGCGAGCTGTTGGCGGGCGCGGGGGTCAAGGCGGCGTCGATCTCGGGCTCGGGTGTGTTCCGCGACGCGGCCACGGACGAGCGCGCGCGCGCGGTCTTCTTCAACGGCGAGATCCCGGCGTTTCAGGTGGTGATCCCCGATTTCGGCACCGTCGAGGGGCCGTTTCAGATCACCGGGATCGACTATGCCGGCAGCTACAACGGCGAGGCGACGTATGAGTTGTCTCTGGCCTCGGCCGGGATGCTGGGCTTCGTTTCGGCAGTGCCGCTGGCCGCCGATCCGATGGATTACGATCCGAGCGTGCTGTGACCGGCGCGACCGCGAATCCCTGGGCGGGCGAGGTGGCCCTGATCCTGGACGGCGAGCGTCACACGCTGAAACTGACGCTGGGCGCGCTGGTCGAACTGGAGCAGGCGCTGGGCGCGGACAGCCTGATGGCGCTGGTCGAACGCTTCGAGGGGGGGCGCTTTTCCGCCCGCGACGTGATGGCGGTGCTGATGGCAGGGCTGCACGGCGCGGGGCATCCCGTCAGCGCCGCCGCACTGGTCGCGGCCGAGATCGCTGGCGGCCCGATCGAGGCCGCGCGCGCCGCCGGCCAGTTGTTGGCGCGCGCCTTTGCCCTGCCCGAGGACCAGGCATGACGGGTCTCGATTGGACCGGTCTGATGCGGGCAGGGCTGCATGGCCTGGGCCTGCGCCCGGCCGAATTCTGGGCGCTCACGCCGGCCGAACTGATGGTGATGCTGGGACGCGACGAGGCCGCGGCCGGCGGGTTCACCCGCGCGCGCTTCGACGCGCTCATGCGGCGGTTTCCGGACGTGCCGCGCAATGGAAAGGAAGCGGTGGATGGCGACGATGGACGAATTGAATGCGCAACTGGCCGAGCTGGAAACGCGGATGGCGGCGACTTCGGACCAGGTGGCGGCGCTGGATTCCGGTCTTGCCGACATGGTCCGCGGCCTGGCGGACAGCAACCGTGAGATGGCGGGCCTGTCGCGCGCGCTGGGCGGTGGGCTGAGACGCGCTTTTGACGGCGTGATCTTTGACGGCCAGCGGTTGTCCGACGCGATGCGCGGCTTGGGCAAGTCGATCTCGGATGCGATCTATTCGGCGGCGATGCGCCCGGTGCAGACCGCACTGGGCGGTGCGCTGTCGTCGGTGATCGGCGGGGTGATGTCCTCGGTCCTGCCGTTCGCGAATGGCGCGAGCTTCAGCCAAGGCCGGGTCACGCCCTTCGCTCAGGGCGGAGTCGTGTCCTCGCCGATGACCTTTCCGATGCGTGGCGGCACCGGCCTGATGGGCGAGGCGGGACCGGAAGCGATCCTGCCGCTGGCGCGCGCCGCCGATGGCAAGCTGGGTGTGCGCGCGGGGTCCGGGGGGCGGCCAGTGAGTGTGGTCATCAACGTGACCACCCCCGATGTCACCGGCTTCCAGCGGTCGCAAAGCCAGATCGCCGCGCAGATGCAGCGCCTGCTGGCGCAAGGCCAGAGGAATTACTGACATGGCGTTTCACGAGATCCGCTTTCCCGCCACGTTGAGCTTTGGCTCGCTGGGCGGGCCCGAACGCCGCACCGAGATCGTCACGCTGGCGAACGGACACGAGGAGCGCAACACCCCCTGGGCGCAGGCGCGCCGGCGCTATGATGCCGGGCTTGGATTGCGTTCGCTCGACGATGTCGAGACGCTGATCGCCTTTTTCGAAGCGCGCCAGGGCATGTTGCACGGGTTCCGCTGGAAGGACTGGGCCGACTACAAGACGTGCAAGGCCTCGGGCAAGGTCACGGCTCTGGATCAGTCGCTTGGCTATGGCGACGGCGAAACGCGCGTGTTTCAGCTGGTCCGGACCTATCGTTCGGGGGCCTGGTCGGTGAGCCGGGTCCTGACAAAGCCGGTGCCGACCACGGTTCGCGTCGCCATCGCGGGCAGCGAACTGGACGAAGGGCTGGAATGGTCTGTCGATACCGCGACCGGCCTGCTGAGTTTCGTCAGCCCCCCCGGCGTCGGCGCCGAGGTGACGATGGGCTGCGAATTCGACGTGCCGGTGCGCTTCGATACGGACCTGATCCAGGTCTCGGTCGCGAACTTTCAGGCCGGTGACGTGCCCAAGGTCCCGGTGATCGAGGTGCGTCAATGAGCGATCTGACCACCACGCGCGCCCGGGCCTGGGCGCTGACGCGGCGCGACGGGGCGGTGATGGGGTTCACCGATCACGACCGCGACCTGGCGTTTGACGGGCTGTCGTTTCGCGCGGGCACCGGCATGACGGCGGCCGCGGTGGTGCAGGGCACCGGATTGGCGGTGGACAACACCGAGGCCGCGGGGGCCCTCAGCGACGCCGGCCTGACCGAGCGCGACATCCTGGCCGGGCGCTACGACGGCGCCGACCTGACGATCTGGGAGGTGGACTGGACCGACCCGTCCTGGCGCCGGGTGCTGTTTCGCGGCACGCTGGGCGAGATCGCCCGCGCGGGCGGCGCCTTCAAGGCCGAGCTGCGCGGTCTGACCGAGCCCCTGAACAAGACCGGCGGACGGGTGTTCGGTGCGCTCTGTCCGGCGGTTCTGGGCGACGCGCGCTGCGGGTTCGATCTGTCGCAGCCCGGCTTTTCGGCGCAGGCCGTTCTGGTCGCGGCGGCGGACCGGGGTGCGATTCTGGATGTGCCGTCGTTGCCCGAATTCGCAGACGGCTGGTTCGTGGATGGCCGGGTCCGGTTCCTGTCCGGCGCCGCCGAGGGGCTTTCGGTGCCGGTGCGCCGCGAGGAGCTGCGCGCCGCGACCCGGCGGCTGCACCTGTGGTCGGCGCCCGGCATCGAACCGGCTGCCGGCGACGCCCTGCACCTCGAGGCCGGTTGCGACAAACGGTTCGTGACTTGTCGGCTCAAGTTTCTGAATAGCCTGAATTTTCAGGGCTTTCCGCATGTTCCCGGCGATGATTGGCTGCTTTCGACGCCGCGCGCCGACGGCGACAACGGCGGCGGCAGCCTGCCCCATGGATGACACGCGCGCCCGGATCGTGCGCGAAGCGCGGCGCTGGATCGGGACGCCCTATTGCCATCAGGCCTCGACCCTGGGGGCGGGCTGCGATTGCCTGGGACTGGTGCGCGGTGTCTGGCGCGCGGTTCACGGCGCCGAGCCGGTGCCCGTTCCGCCCTATGGTCCCGACTGGGCCGAAACCGGCGGGACCGAGGCCCTCTGGCAGGCGCTTGCAACCCTTTGGCCCGCGGCCACCGGGCCGATGCGCCCTGGCGAGGTGCTGCTGTTCCGCATGAGGGCGGGCAGCATGGCCAAGCATCTGGGCCTGGCGACACAGGCTGGACCCGGGGCCCGGTTCGTCCACGCCTACAGCGGCCACGGCGTCGTCGAAAGCGCCCTGAGTGCCCCTTGGGCGCGCCGGATCGTGGCGCGCTTTGACATGACCTGATCGAAAGGAGCCATGCAATGGCGACTCTGCTTCTGTCTGCCGCCGGCGCGGCGCTGGGTGCGAATTTCGGCGGCGCGGTGCTGGGCCTTTCGGGTGCGGTGATCGGCCGCGCGGTCGGTGCAACGCTTGGCCGCGCCATCGACCAGCGCCTTTTGGGGGCGGGGTCTGGCAGCGTGCAGACGGCCGGCATCCAGCGGTTGCAGGTCACCGGCGCGGGCGAGGGCGTCGCGCTGCCCCGGCTTTGGGGGCGGATGCGGGTTTCGGGCCATGTCATCTGGGCGTCGCGGTTTCAGGAGATCCCGGGCCGTTCACGGCGCACCAAGGGGGGGCTGGGACCGACGGTCACCGAACAGTCGCGCTATGTGGTCAGCCTGGCGATTGCGCTGTGCGAGGGCGAGATCGGTGGCATTGGCCGGATCTGGGCCTATGGCGACGAAATCTCCCGAAAGGATCTGAACCTGCGCGTCTATTCCGGCACGATGGACCAGGCGCCCGATCCCGTGATCGAGGCGGTCGAGGGCGCGGATGCGGCGCCAGCCTATCGCGGCACGGCCTATGTGGTGATCGAGGATCTGGACCTCGCGCCCTGGGGCAACCGGTTGCCCGCGTTGTCCTTCGAGGTGATCCGCGCGGCCGAGGCCGAGGGCGTGACCACCTTGCAAGATGCGGTGCAGGGCGTCGCCTGGATGCCGGGTTCGGGCGAATACGCGCTGGCAACCGAACCGGTGCTGCTGGGCGCGGGCGGCGGCGACGCTTTTGCCCCGGGGTTCAGCCTGGACGCGGCGACCGGGCAGGCGCAGGCGAATGTCCATTCGCCGGGCGGGCTGGCGGATTTTCCGACCGCGTTGCAGGCCTTGCAGGCAGAGCTTCCCAAGGTGCAGTCGGGATTGCTGATCGCGTCGTGGTTCGGTGACGACCTGCGCTGCGGCGCCTGCACGATCCGGCCCAAGGTCGAGTTCGCCAGCCGCGATGGCCAGAATCAACCCTGGAGCGTGGCGGGCGTCAGTCGCGCCGGTGCCGAGGAAGTCGTGCGCCTGGGCGGCGATCCGGTCTATGGTGGCACGCCGTCGGATGCATCGATCCTCCAGGCGATCGCGGCCTTGCGGGATGCCGGGCAGGCGGTGGTCTTCTACCCCTTCGTCTTGATGGAACAACTGGCTGGCAACGGCCTGCCCGACCCCTGGTCGGATGCCCCGGACCAACCCGCGCTGCCCTGGCGCGGCCGGATCACGCTGGGCAAGGCGCCAGGACAACCCGGCACAACCGACCGAACAGCCGCCGCGGCCGCCGAAGTCGCGGATTTCTTTGGCACCGCGCAGGCGGCGGATTTCACCGTCAGCCCCGGCGCGGTGGTCTACACCGGCCCCGAGGAATGGTCCTATCGGCGTTTCATCCTGCATTATGCCGCGCTCTGCGCCGCCTCGGGCGGTGTCGAAGGGTTCTGTATCGGATCCGAGATGCGGGCGTTGTTGCAGATCCGCGGGGCCGCCGACAGTTTTCCGGCGGTCGCGCAGATGGTCGATCTGCTGCACGAGGTGCGCGCGCTGCTGGGCCCGTCGGTCAAGCTGGTCTATGCCGCCGACTGGTCGGAATACGCGGGCTATGACGCGGGCGAGGGGAACCGGTATTTCCACCTCGATCCGCTGTGGTCCGACCCTGACCTCGATGCGATCGGGATCGACAACTACATGCCCCTGTCCGACTGGCGCGAGGGCGTGGACCACGCCGATTTCCGCGCAGGCTGGCGCGATATCCACGACCCGGCCTATCTGGCGGCCAACATCGCCGGCGGCGAGGGGTTCGACTGGTATTATCCCGATGCGCCCGAGCGAGACGCGCAGGCCCGCCTTGCCATTACCGACGACGAGGGCGAGCCCTGGATCTGGCGCGTCAAGGATCTGCGCGCCTGGTGGGAGAATTCCCACACCGAACGCCTGAACGGCGTGCGCGCCGCCGAGCCCACCGATTGGCAACCGCGGTCGAAACCGGTCTGGTTCACCGAATACGGCTGCGCCGCCATCGACAAGGGGGCGAACCAACCCAACGTCTTCCTGGATCCCAAGTCCTCGGAATCGCGGGTTCCCCACTATTCGACCGGCGCGCGTGACGATTTGATGCAGATGCAGTATCTGCGCGCCATGCACGGGTTCTGGACCGATCCCGCGAACAACCCGCCGTCGCCCGTTTATGGCGGGCCGATGGTCGATTGGTCGCGCAGCCACGCCTGGGCCTGGGATGCGCGGCCCTGGCCGTGGTTCCCGGCGAACAGCGATTTGTGGTCGGACGGCGCGAACTGGTTGCGCGGGCACTGGCTGACCGGGCGGGCCTCGGGGCAGCCGCTGGCGGCGGTGGTCGCGGAAATCTGTCAGCGCGCCGGCGTCGTCGCGATCGACGTGCGCGGCCTATATGGCGTGGTGCGAGGCTATTCCGCAGCCTCGACCGCGACCGGCCGCGCGGCGTTGCAACCCTTGATGCTGGCCTACGGGTTCGAGGCGGTCGAACGCGACGGCACGCTGGTCTTCCGGATGCGCGATGCGCAGGACGCCGTGGCGCTGGAGCCCGGGCTTCTGGTGGCCGATGACAAGGGCGACCTCGAGGTGGTGCGCGCCTCGGACCCGGCCACGGTCGGGCGCCTCAGGCTGACCTATGTCGAGGCCGAGGGCAGCTTCGAGACCCGCAGCGCCGAGGCGGTTCATCCCGACGATCCGGCGGGCGATGTCGCGGACAGCGAGCTGCCGTTGACGCTGACCCGAGGCGAGGCCCGCACGGCGGTGAAACGCTGGTTGAGCGAGGCCCGGATCGCGCGCGACACGGCCCGGTTCGCCCTGCCGATGTCCTCGACCCTCAGGGTCGGGGACGTGGTGACGCTGCCGCATCAGGGGCTGGCGCGGCATTACCGCATCGACCGCATGGACCTGACCGGCGCCCGCCTGATCGAGGCCGTGCGGGTCGAGCCCGGCCTCTATCGGCACCGCGACGCCTCGGACGATCTGCCGGTGACGGGGGCCTATACCGCGCCGGTGCCGGTGCTGCCGCTGTTTCTGGACCTGCCGCTCATGCGCGGGGACGAGGTGCCCCAGGCACCGCATCTGGCGGTGACCGGTCGGCCCTGGCCCGGGGTCGTCGCCTGCTACGATGCGCCGGCGTCGGGCGGCAGCTTCGATCTGAACACACTGATCGGCGTGCGGTCCACCGTGGGCCAGACCCGGACGCCGTTGTTCCGTGCCGTGCCCGGGCTGTGGCAACGCGGCGCGGGTGTCGAGGTCGCCTTTGCCGACAGCGCGGTGCTGGCCTCGACCGACGCGGCGGCGTTGCTCGACGGGGCCAATCTGGCGGCGATCGGCGCCGGGGCCGAGTGGGAACTGTTCCAGTATCAGGACGCCACGCTGGTGGCGCCGGGCCTTTGGCGGCTGGGCGGATTGTGGCGCGGCCAGTTCGGCACCGAACCGCTGATGCCAGACAGCTGGGCGCCGGGCGCGCTGGTCGTGCTGCTGAATGGCGCGCCGCGGCAACTGGACCTGCCGGACTCTGCCCAGGGCGTCGCACGGCGCTGGCGGATCGGGCCGGCGGCGCTGGCGTATGACGATCCCGTCTATGTCGAAAGCACCGAGGCCTTTGCCGGCAACGGGTTGCGGCCCTACGCGCCGGTGTTCCTGCGGGCCGAGCGCGACGGCGCCGGCGATCTGGCGCTGTCCTGGATTCGCCGCACCCGCCTGGGTGGCGACAGTTGGGACGCGCCCGACGTGCCGCTGAGCGAGGAAAGCGAAGGCTACCTGCTGCGCGTGTCGCAGTCGGGCAGCGTGGTGCGCGAGGTCACGCTTGGCGCTCCCGCGTATGTCTATACGGCCGCCGATCAGGCCGCCGACAGCGTCTCCGGCCCCTTTGTCGTCAGCATCGCGCAGGTTTCGGCCCGTTATGGCGCGGGTCTCTTTGCCGCGATCCCGGTTCCGGGCTGACCCATGCGCCCGGTCACTCTGACCGACCTGGCGGCCGCCGCGCGCGTGCTGCTGGCGCTGCCCGAAGACCGGCGCGCCGCGGGGTTGGCGGCGCTTCTGGCCCGCGCCGAGGCGGCGGATCACCACCGCCGGACCACCGGCCGGGCGCACCCGGCCTATGGCAACGGCACGCTGCTGGCCGCCGCGCTGGCCCACCCCGCGGCCGACCCCAGCTCGGCCGGCGACCGCGCCTATCTGCTGTGCCTGGCGCAGGTCCTCGACGCCGTCGTGCGCGCGAATTCGTCCTGACCGCTGCCGGCACCTCTGGAAAAATCCCGCCTATCGGCTATCTTTTCCTTCAGGAAAGACCCGGAGGTGCTTCATGCCCGAACTCAAGGCCCGCGTTGCCGCTCTCGATCCCGTGTGGCAGCGCCTCTGCGACGAGGCGCGGCAGGTCGTTCTGGACGAACCCCTGCTGGGGGGCGTCATGCACAACAACCTGCTGCACCACCCGTCGATGGAGCGCGCGCTGTCGTTCCGCTTTGCGCTGAAACTGTCCTCGCCCGAGATCAGCGCCCAGATCCTGCGCGAGATCGCCGAAGAGGCCTATGCCGATGCCGCCTGGCTGGGCGAGGCCGCGCGCGCCGATCTGGTCGCCGTGCACGACCGCGACCCGGCCTGCCATCGCTTCCTGCAACCCCTGATGTATTTCAAGGGCTACCAGGCGGTTCAGGCCTACCGCGTCGGCCACTGGCTCTGGCGCAAGGGGCGGCGCGACATGGCGCTGTTCGTGCAGATGCGGATCTCCGAGATGTTCGGCGTGGACATCCATCCTGCCGCCCGGATCGGCAAGGGCATCATGATCGATCATGCGCATTCGATCGTCATCGGCGAAACCGCGGTGGTGGGCGACAATGTGTCGATGCTGCATTCCGTGACGCTGGGCGGCACCGGCAAGGAAGACGGAGACCGGCACCCCAAGATCGGTGACGGGGTGCTGATCGGCGCGGGGGCGAAGGTGCTGGGCAACATCCATGTCGGCGCGAACAGCCGCATCGCCGCGGGTTCGGTCGTTCTGGCCGATGTGCCGTGCTGCAAGACGGTCGCCGGGGTGCCGGCGCGGATCGTCGGCGAGGCCGGCTGCGCGCAGCCCTCGCTGTCGATGGATCACCGCCTGAAGGAATGAGCGTCGGGGGGCTGCCGCCCCCCGAACCCCCCGCCCAAAGGGGGTTTTCCACCCCCTTTGGATACCCCCGAGGATATTTCCGGCACAAAGAAGGGGGGCGGTCAGAACGGCACGTCGTCCATGCCGTCCGCCGGAACGACGAAGCGCGCGACGATATGCTTGTCGCCGGCGCGGTCAAAGGCCACGCCCAGTTTGTCGCCATCGACCGAGACCACGGTTCCGGTTCCGAATTTCTGGTGGAAGACCCTCTCGCCCGGGGCATAGTGCACATCGCCGCCCTTCGGCCCCTGGGCGGGCGCTGCGGGGCGGCTGGCTGCGGCGTTGCGCTGCATGCGCTGCCAGCCGGGCGCGTTGTAGACATCGGCCTTGGCGACCCGGTCTTCCAGGGAATCGTCCTGTGTGGCTGGCATCGGTGTCGCGAAGCGTCGCGCCCCGCCCGCCAGTCCGGGCGGTGACTGGATCTCGACATGCGCGGGGGGCAGTTCGTCGATGAACCGGCTGGGGATCTGGCTTTGCCAGCGGCCGTAGACCGGGCGGTTCGCGGCGAAGGAGATCACGCAGAGCGTCTCGGCCCGGGTGATGCCCACATAGGCGAGCCGGCGCTCTTCCTCGAGCCCCTTGAGGCCGCTTTCGTCCAGGCTGCGCTGGCTGGGAAAGAGCCCGTCTTCCCAGCCCGGCAGGAAGACCACGGGAAACTCAAGCCCCTTCGCGGCATGCAGCGTCATGAGGGTGACCTTCTGCGCGCTGTCCTCGGTGTCGTTGTCCAGCACCAGCGCGACATGGTCGAGGAAATCCTGCAACGAGCCGAACTGGTCGAGCGTGTTCACCAGTTCCTTGAGGTTCTCGAGTCGCCCGTCGGCCTCGGGCGTCTGCTGAAGCTGCCACATTTCGGTGTAGCCCGATTCGTCCAGGATCGCGCCGGCGAGATCGACATGGTTCCGGCCCGGATCGGGGGTGTCGGTCTCGATCACGGCGTCGTCCCGGGCGGGTGCCACCGGGTTGCGCACCAGCGCGTGCCAGCGCGCCATGTTCTCGAGGAAGGCCCGCAGGTTGCCCGCGGCCTTTCCGCCCAGCAATCCGTCGCGCAGAACCAGCGCCGCGCCTTGCAGAAGCGACACCTCGTTTTCGCGCGCCACGCGCTGGATGGTCTGCTGGGCCTTGTCGCCGATCCCCCGCTTGGGCGTGTTGACGATCCGCTCGAAGGCCAGGTCGTCGGTCGGCGAAACAGCCAGCCGGAAATAGGCCATCGCGTCGCGGATTTCGAGACGCTCGTAGAAACGCGGCCCGCCGACGACACGATAGGGCAGACCGATGCTCAGAAACCGGTCCTCGAAGGCACGCATCTGGTGCGAAGCCCGCACCAGGATCGCCATGCCATTCGCGCCGATCGGTTCGAGCCCGCGCGCGCCGCGTTCGAGCGCCTCGATCTCGTCGCCGACCCAGCGCGCCTCGTCCTCGCCGTCCCAATGACCGATCAGGCGCAGCTTCTCGCCCTCGGTCCGCTCGGTCCACAGGGTCTTGCCCAGGCGCCCCTCGTTGGCGCTGATCACCCCTGAGGCTGCCGCCAGGATATGCGGGGTCGAGCGGTAGTTCTGTTCCAGCCGGATCACCCGCGCGCCGGGGAAATCGCGTTCGAACCGCAGGATGTTGCCCACTTCGGCCCCGCGCCAGCCATAGATCGACTGATCGTCGTCGCCCACGCAACAGATGTTGCGGTGGCCCTGCGCCAGCAGTCTGAGCAGCAGATACTGGGCGACGTTGGTGTCCTGGTATTCGTCCACCAGAAGAAAGCGCAGCCGCCGCTGGTATTGGGACAGCACGTCGGGGTGGCGCTGCAAGATGGTGACCACATGCAGCAGCAGGTCGCCGAAATCGCAAGCGTTGAGGGCGCGCAGCCGGTCCTGATAGGCGGCGTAAAGCTCGGTGCCGCGGTTGTTGAACTTGTCGGCCTCGCTGCCGGGGACCTGATCGGGCCGCCAGGCGCGGTTCTTCCAGCCGTCGATGATGCCGGCCAGGGCGCGGGCCGGCCAACGCTTCTCGTCCATGTTCCAGGCGACGATGAGCTGCTTCATCAGCCTGAGCTGGTCGTCGGTGTCCAGAATGGTGAAATTCGGCTTCAGCCCCACCAGTTCCGCGTGCCGCCTGAGGAACCGCACGCCGATCGCGTGGAATGTCCCCAGCCAGGCCATCCCTTCGGCCTCGTTGCCCAGGATGGCGCCGACGCGGGTCTTCATCTCGCGCGCGGCCTTGTTGGTAAAGGTCACGGCCAGGATTTCGCCGGGCCGGGCGGTGCCGGTGGCGATCAGATGCGCGATCCGGGCGGTCAGGGCGCGCGTCTTGCCGGTTCCCGCGCCCGCCAGCATCAGCACGGGGCCCTCCAGCGTCTCGACCGCGGCGCGCTGGGGGGCGTTCAGCCCCGCCATGTAATCGACGCGCGCAGAACCGCCCAGGACCCCCGCGAGGGCCTGCCGTGCCAGGCTGGTCGGGTTGCTGTCGCTCATCGTCGTTCCCCACTTGTTCCACAGATGCCCGTCTTGGCGCCCGGGTGCAACCCCTTTCACCGCCGGCTCAGCGGCGCCGGGCCAGATAGGCGCGCGAAAACGCGACATAACCCGGCGCCGTCACCCGAAGGTGATCGCGCATCAACCCGTGCAGCGCCGGCAGCTTGTCGAAGGGGACAGAGGGAAAGACGTGATGTTCGACATGATAGGGCATGTTCCAGGCCAGGAACCTGACCAGCCCGGTGGTGAAGGTGGTGCGGGTGTTGGCGAACATGTCGGCGACGCGCGGGCAGTCGCCATGCTCGGCCAGCAGATAGAGGCGCAGAACGGGCTGGCCCAGCAGGATCGGCACCAGCCAGACCCACAGCAGCAGCGGCGAGACGGCGAGACTGCCCAGCGCCAGCGCGAGGAGCGCCAGCAACACCCGCGCCTCGCGTTCGGCCCTTGGACGGGCACGATCCGGCAGATAGGGCGGTCGCTCGGTGCCCAGCGCCAGGCGGGCCAGCAGCCGCAGGGACGCGCCCCAAAGCGGCAGACCCGACACATGCCAGAGCCATTGCGCGCGGGTTTGCGGTTTGGCGCTGTCCAGTTCCGGGTCGCCCGGCAGATTCGTCCAGCGGTGATGGGCCAGGTGGAAATACCGAAACCACAGGAACGGATTGAGGATCAGCGCCCCGCAGACATGACCCACCGCGTCGCACAGCCAGTCGCTGGCAAAGGGCGTGCGGTGGGTGCATTCGTGCTCCAGCGTGAACAGGAAGACGATCAGCACCCCTTGCACGGGCAACAGCAGCGGCCAGCCAGGCGCGTGGGCGCCGATCAGCCCGCCGCAAACCACGATCGCACCCAGATGCCTCGCCAGGTGCCAGACCCCGCGCGCCCTAGGCCGCCTTGTCAGCGCGGCGCGGGTTTCAGGGGGCAGCGATCTCAGAAAGGCGACGTGATCCATGCGCCGACGCTGGGATCCCGCAACGCGCTTGTCAACAGGTCCCGCCCCCGGGGGATCCGCGCGCGGATCAGGCTGCCAGCGCGCGCGCCTCGGGGTCGAAGGGCCGGATCTCGAACGCCTCGCCCCGGAACGCGCAGAACGATCCCTGCGGCACCGCCTGCCAATCGGTTTCGTCCGCTTCCAGTGGCTCCGAGACGACCGCGCGGCCGCCCCGGCTGTCCGACCACCGGTGCCACAACGACGGCGCCGCCGCGTCCGAGGCGTAGCGCACCGCGTAAAGCGTTTCGCCATCGCTGAACGCGGCGGTCAGGCGCAGATGCGGCGCGGCACCCTTGGCCCGGCTCAGCGCCATCAGCCGCCCTGCCGCGCGTTCCAGCGCGCCCTGCGGGTCGTCCTGCAAGCCTTCGGCCAACGCGATCAGGAACAACGCCTCGCTGTCGGTCGCGCCCTTGCGCTGGGCGTAGAGGTCCTCGGGGATCATCATGTCGGCATCGCGTCGGAACCCGTCATAGCCGCCCACCTGGCCGTTGTGCATGAACGACCAGCGCCCCACGACGAACGGATGACAGTTGTTGCGACTGGTCGCGGTGCCGGTCGAGGCCCGGACATGCGCCAGAAACAACCCCGAGCGCACCTGCGCGGTGATCGAGCGCAGGTTCGGGTCCGACCAGGCGGGATAGATGTCGCGGTAAAGCCCGGGCTCCGGCCGTTCCCCATACCAGGCGATCCCGAACCCGTCGGCGTTGATGGCGCTGGAACACTGCGTGGCACAATGACTCTGGCGGATCAGCGAATGACCGGGGCGGCTGACGATCTCCTCCAGGAAAATCGGCGCCCCGCTATAGGCGGCCCAACGGCACATGGAACGGCTCCGGTTCTGTCTGTGACACCGTGTTTATCACGCCCCGCCCCGGCCCCGCCAGCCCGTCCTGCGGGCCGCGAACGCCCCGCGCATCATCTTGTCGTCAATACGCACGGGGTTTCCAAAGGGGGGCGTGCCCCCCTTTGGGCGGGGGGTGCGGGGGGCGGCAGCCCCCCGCCGCTAACAGAAACCGGCACTCAGCCGGACCTCGCCCCAGGCGAACCCGCGCCAGTTGCGCTGTGGCGCGCCCAGCCGCTTCAACGCCGCCGGGTGGCCCGCGTCCAGCACGCCCAGCCGCGCCAGCAGCCCGACGATCGCCGCTTCCGAGGCGCGGGTGCCGCCATCGACCACCTTCAACGCCACGCC
Organism: Rhodobacter sp.; assembly: GCA_020637515.1. NCBI lineage: Bacteria > Pseudomonadati > Pseudomonadota > Alphaproteobacteria > Rhodobacterales > Rhodobacter > Rhodobacter sp. The sequence goes on from JACKKG010000001.1 coordinate 1,956,300, forward strand.
CAGCCCCTTCGACGGCACGATCGCCACGAACACCGCCTCGGCGCCGGTCTTGATGGCGACGCCGTCCATGGCGCGCATCAACTCGGTGCAGGCCCGCGTCTCGCCCGCGACCATCTCGGGGTGGCGCGCCATGGCGCTGCGCAGACGCACCATCGCGCGACCGCGCGCGCCGGTTTCCTCCGCCGTGGCGAAGCGCGCCATCGCGCGGGCCAACCCGCCGAGCGAGGTCGCGAAATTCGGCGCCGAGCAGCCGTCGATGCCATAGCCCGGGCTGTCCTCGCCCGTGACCTCCTCGAATGCGGCGCGCACGGCCTTTTGCACCGGGTGGTCCACCTCGACGTATTCGGTGCCGCCACCAAGATGCCGGTTCAGCATCAGAAAGCCCGCGTGCTTGCCGGAACAGTTGTTGTGCAACTGGCAAAAGGCGTCGCCGGTGCAGATCAGGCGGTTCCTTTCGGGGATGTCCGTGGGCTCGTGCGCGCCGCAGCGCAGGTCCGCCTCGGCCAGGCCCATCTCGGCCAGCCAGGCCGACACCGCCGCGACATGCATCGCCGATCCCTGATGCGAGGCACAGGCCAGCGCCAGCCGCCGGTCGTCCAGCGCGGCGCCCGCTCCCGACTCCAGCAACGGCAGGGCCTGCAGCATCTTGCAGGACGATCGCGGGTAGATCACCGCCCCGGGATCGCCCCAGGCCTCGACCACACCCGAGGCATCGCAGACCACGGCGTGGCCGCGATGCTGGCTCTCCAATCGTCCGCCGCGCCAGATATCCACCAGGGGCACGGCCCCAGCCCCGACGTCGCTCATGCGGGAACTCCTTCACAGTTGCGCAATTTTCCGCCAACGGGGGTTTCTCAAACCCCTGTTTTCGCGGTATGAGGCAGTCTAGCGGGCAAACCCCTGTTGCGCCAGATCGAAGCCTTGTGCGAAAAGGCCGGCGCCGGGGAAGTGGAAACAGGCTGGAGGCTATGAGGTACATGGCAGCAACGTTCAAGTTCAGCGTGGCAGCGGCGGCTTTGGCGCTGGTGGCGGCGGGGGCCGCGACGGCGCAGGAGTCCACCAACCGCGTCGCCGTCGAAACCGCCTGGAGCGTGTTCGTCGATGGCACGCCGCGCGAATGCTGGGCGGTGTCCGCGCCTTCCGAGACCCTGAACACCCGCGACGGCCGCGCGGTGTCGGTGCGCCGGGGGGACATCCTGTTCTTCGCGACCTACCGCCAGGGGCAGGGCGCGGTCGGCGAGATCTCGTTCACCGGCGGTTACCCGTTCGCGGCCAACTCGACCGTCGATGTGGTCATCGGCTCCGACACGTTCCACCTTGTCACCGATGGCGAATGGGCCTGGGCCGCGGTCGGCGACGACCAGCGCATCCTGGACGCGATGCGCCGCGGCCAAAGCGCGGTCCTGACCGCGCATTCCTCGCGCGGGACGCAGACACAGGATACGTTCAACCTGTTCGGCCTGACCGCCGCGACCGAGGAAGCCCAGCGCCGCTGCGCCCAGTAACCGCACGCGCCGCGACAGTTTCAGGCCGCCGGGCTGTTCTGCCCGGCGGCTTTTTCCTATATCCTGCGGCGATGCCATGGAGACCCGCATGACTGCCCCGATCACGCAAGACGTCCTGACCCTGCCGCGCCAGACGCCCGCGGGGATGAAGCCCAATCTGATCGGCCTGACCCGGCCGCAGTTGCGCAAGGCGCTGATCGACGCGGGCACGCCGGACAAGCAGGCAAAGATGCGCGAGGGGCAGATCTGGCAGTGGCTCTACCACTGGGGCGTGCGCGACTTTGCCGCCATGACCAACCTCAGCAAGGACTACCGCGCCTTTCTGGAACAGACCTTCGACATCCGCGTGCCGTCGATCGTCACCCGGCAGGTGTCGGCGGACGGGACGCGCAAGTATCTGCTCAGGATCGACGGCGGGCACGAGGTCGAAACCGTCTACATCCCCGAGGAAGGGCGCGGCACGCTGTGCATCTCCAGTCAGGTCGGATGCACGCTGACCTGTTCCTTTTGCCACACCGGCACGCAGAAACTGGTTCGCAACCTGACCGCGGCCGAGATCGTCGGCCAGGTGATGGTCGCCCGCGACGATCTTGCGGAATGGTCGGTGCCCGGCCAGCCAAAGCGCGAAGAGCGCCTCATCTCGAACGTGGTCCTGATGGGGATGGGCGAACCGCTCTACAATTTCGACAATGTGCGCGACGCGATGCAGATCGTCATGGACGGCGAGGGGATCTCGCTGTCGCGTCGGCGCATCACCCTCAGCACCTCGGGGATCGTCCCCGAGATCGCCCGCACGGCCGAGGAAATCGGCTGCCTGCTGGCGATCAGTTTCCACGCGACCACGGATGCCGTGCGCGACCGTCTGGTGCCGGTGAACAAGAAGTGGAACATCGACACCCTGCTGGGCGCGCTGCGCGACTATCCGCGTCTGTCCAATTCCGAACGCATCACCTTCGAGTATGTGATGCTCAAGGGCGTGAACGACAGCGACGAGGACGCGAAACGCCTGGTCAAGCTGATCCGCGGCATCCCGGCCAAGATCAATCTGATCCCGTTCAACGAATGGCCCGGCGCGCCCTATCAGCGGTCCGACTGGGACAGGATCGAAGCCTTCGCCGACATCATCTTCAAGGCCGGCTATGCCAGCCCGATCCGCACCCCGCGCGGAGAGGACATCATGGCCGCCTGCGGGCAGTTGAAATCCGCCACCGAACGCGGGCGCAAGACGGCCGCGCAGATCGCGGCCGAAACGACGGACGGGTAAGGGTCATGCCCGGATTCGTGTTGCTCATGGTGATCGGCGCGGCGGCGGGGGTTCTGGCAACCCGGCTGATGCGGATGGACCTGGACCTGCCCACCGCGATGGTGGTGGGGGTGCTGGGCGCGCTGGCGGGGGGCGTGGTGCTACGGCTGATCGTGACCGTCGGCGGCTGGGCGATCACCTTTGCGCTGGCGGTGCTGGGTTCGATGGCGTTGCTCTGGATCTGGCAGCAGATCCGCCGATAGGGGCCGCCCGCACGAGACGGCCCCCCGATCGCGTCATTGCAAGGCGCCCGCGCGGCGCAGCGCGTCGGCAAAGCTGCGCGTATCCACGGCCAGATGCGACGAGGTCATCTGCGGATAGGGCGGCTGCGGGTCGAAGAACTGGCTGTCCACCGCGATCAGTCGCCATTCGCCGTTGATCTGCGCCATGATCGGCGACCCCGAATCGCCCCGCGTGGTGTCGCAGGTGTGGATCATCGATCCGTCGCGATAGGCGGTCAGGATCTGGCAGTTCATGTGCCCCGACAGATGCGAGCCGGTATCCCAGCTGTAACCCGCCTGGCTGACCAGGAAGCGCCCCTCGCGGATCGCCGTCAGGTCCGATTTGTCAAAGACATAGGGGCGGATATAGCCCAGTTCCGTGCCCAGGTCGCGGTCCAGGGTCAGCAAGGCCCAGTCATTGCCGTTGCCTTCGCCCGGAGGGGCGCTTTCCGACCGGTAGTCGGGCGCGACCACCGCGCCGACGACCGCGGCATGGCCCAGGTCCTGGTCATCATTGGCGCCGGCACGGAAGGTGTAGCCCTTGGGGTGGCCCGAGGTGTCGCCCTCCATGCAATGCGCGGCGGTGGCGATCAGGCGCGGGCCGATCAGCGTGGCGGTGCAGGACCCGTCCGGGAAATGCAGCAGCCCGACCGAGCGCCACGGCACCTGCGTCACATCCACAAGCTGGCGGTCGTCATGGCCGAAGAAATGGTCGCGCGCCGAGGTCGGGCGCTGGCGGCCGACGCAATCTGCGGTGTCGGTGTTTGCGCGGCACTGGCCCGTGCCCTGGCCCGGCTCGTCGCAGGTGCCGTTGAACGCCGTCGCGCAGGTGTTCGAGCGGTTGCGCAGAAAGGCCACGGGCGCGCAGTCGCTGGTATCGGTCCCCGAGATGCAGACCCCGGTTCCGATCCCCGGTTCGTCGCATTCGCCGTCATGGGCCCAGCGGCAGGTCTCGTCGCCTCCGATCGCCAGCGCGCGGCAGTCCGACGCGTCGGTGCCCGGCTGGCAGGCGCCCGTGCCGCCAAAGTTGATGTCGTCGCATTCGCGGTCGTTCGCCCAGCGGCAGGTGTCGCTGCCCAGGGACGCCCGGACGCCTTGCGGGACGGCCTCCATCAGCCGCTGCCAGGCCGAGGCCTCGGCCCGGCAATCGTTGGCGTCGGTGCCGTTCTCGCAGGCGCCCGTTCCGCCGTAGCGCGGCTCGTCGCATTCGTTGTCATTCGCCCAGCGGCAGGTGTTGGCCTGCGCCAGGACCGGGCTTGCCGGCAACGCAGTGGACAGGGCCAGCACGATCGCGGCCAGTCGGATCACGGAAAAACGCATCGCAGTCCCCCCCCGGGAAAAGGAATGGTCGAAATGCCGCCCCCGGGGACGGTTGGTTCCCCGGGGGCGGTGTCAGCCGGTTCAGTGTTCGCGGTCCATCACCCATTGCGGCGAGGCGATGGTGACGCCCAGCGTCGCCATGCCGCCGGTGCCGCTGTAGCTGCCGGCAAAGACCGCATAGGCCCCGGGCATCGGCGCGGGGATCATCACGCCGGGGTTCAGCTGCTCGAAATCGTCGTTGCAATAGAGATGCCCGTCAGGCCCCGCGACGACCAGCGTGCCGTCGCCGTCCGAGACCATGTAGATCATCAGTTGCGGCAGACCCTCGGCGGCGTCGATGACGACATCGGGCTGGCCGGGGGTGATGAAGCCCGCGCAGCCGTCACCCATGCCGAACGCCTCGGTCTGGCTGGGCTGGATGTCGAAGATCAGGCGCGGGTCGAACCGCGTCCCGGGGCCGTAGTCGATTCGCGCCACAGCCGGCTCGGCGGTGGTGTTCAGCGACGCGGGCGCCATGAACCCGCCCCCCGGCGTGGTCGATTGCCAGTTGGGCGACCCGATCGAGGCATAGAGATTGTAAAGCCCGCTTGCTCCCTGGTTGTAGGCGCCGACAAAGACCAGATAGTCGCCGCCCTGCGCGTTGGTGAAGCCGACGGCGGGGTTCAGTTCCGACGCGTCGTCGTTGCAGCTCCAGCTGCCGTCGGGGGCACGCACCGCCAACACCAGATCGTCCTGCGACCGGGCATAGATCGACAGCGTCGGCTGGGGTCCGTCCATATGCATCACCAGGTCGGGGGCCGACAGATCGGTGAAACCGGGGCAGAAGCCGCCGACGGGCAGGGCCTCCATCGGGTCGTTGGCGCTGACCGGGGCGGTGGCCAGCAACTGGCCCTGGCCGGCGGCACCCGGGTCGAACGCCACGCGGCCCGCGCGCGGCTCGGCCTCGAGGTTCAGGATCGCGTTGGTGAAGGCCGGCGCGCCCTGCGAGGTGAACAGGTCATAGCGTCCGTCGCCACCCTGGGAATAGCCGCCGACAAAGATCTGGTAATCGCCCGCCGGCGCGGCGTCCAGGGTCACGCCGGGGTTCAGCTGATAGGCATCGTCGTTGCACGTCACGCGGCCCGAGGGGTCCACGACCGCCAGCGTCAGATCGCGGTCGGACAGCGCGAAGATGCTGAACCGGTCGCTGGCCTGGTCCAGGGTCAGGACCGCGTCGGCGGCGTCAAAACGCCCGAACCCCGCGCAATACTCGGTGCTCAGGGGCCGCATTTCGCTTTCTGCGAACAGCGTGCCGCCGCTGACCAGGGTCTGGCGTCCGGTCTCGGCGCTGGCGGCAAAGACGAAGCGGCCCGCGCGCGGCTCGCCCAAACGGGCGATGTCCAGCCCGAACAGCTCGATCGGGGACACGGGCCGATCCGAGGCGAAGAGCCGCGCATCGACCTGTGCGCCCTCGTCCGCGCCCAGCCAGACCGTATAGCGCCCGGCGCCGGCGTTGCTGAGCGCGCTGGCGGCAAAGCCCTGGTCATCGGCCAGAGCGCAGCGATACAGCCCGTCCGGGGTGCCCAGCACCATGCTGCGCAGACCGTCTCCGGCGGCGGTGAAGTTCAGCTGTGCCATGGCGGCGGTCAGCTCGAATGGCACGCCGTCGCCTTCGGCCATGATCGACCCCTGGCAGCCGCGCACATAGCTGGACGCGGGTTCGCTGACCGGGCCCTGCACATGGGCACCGACGCGAACGGGGGTGTATTCGTCAGCCGCCGGGCCGACCTCGATCGCGAATCCGGCCTGCTGGGCCAGGGCGCCGACCGGCAGCATCAGGGCCGCCACGGCGGTGGTCATGGTCAAATGGCTTCGCGCAAAACGCATGTCTTCAATCCTCTTGGCAGCGGGCAAGTGCCAGCGGCAAAGACCTTGCATCCTGTGGCGGGCGGGCGTCAATCACCTTGCAGGAACCTCACGGCAAGGTGCGCGCCCGGTGAACGGGCCGTTGCCGCGCGGGCTGCGCGCCGAACGGGGGATGGAAGCGACCGCGGCGGTGTTGTAAGGACGGTCAGACATCACACGACCCCCAAGGACTGTCGGACATGGCGCGCATTCTCATCACCTCGGCCCTTCCGTATATCAACGGGATCAAGCATCTGGGCAATCTGGTCGGCAGCCAGTTGCCGGCCGATCTCTATGCCCGGTTCATGCGCGCGCGCGGGCACGAGGTGATGTTCCTGTGCGCCACCGACGAACACGGCACCCCGGCCGAACTGGCCGCGGCAAAGGCGCGCAAGCCGGTGGCCGACTACTGCGCCGAGATGCACGAGGTCCAGGCCGAACTGGCCCGCGGCTTCCGGCTGTCCTTCGATCATTTCGGCCGTTCGTCCAGCCCGGAGAACCACCGGCTGACCCAGCATCTGGCCGGCCGGCTCAAGGCCGCGGGTCTGATCTCGGAGGTCAGCGAGAAGCAAGTCTATTCCAACGCAGACGGCCGCTTTCTGCCCGACCGCTATATCGAGGGGACCTGTCCCAACTGCGGCTACGATCGCGCGCGCGGTGACCAGTGCGAGAACTGCACCAAGCAGCTCGATCCGACCGACCTGATCGACCCGCGCTCGGCGATCTCGGGCTCGACCGATCTCGAGGTGCGCGAGACCAAGCACCTGTTCCTGCGCCAGAAGGCCATGCGCGACCAGTTGCGCGCCTGGATCCAGTCGAAAACCGACTGGCCGGTGCTGACCACCTCGATCGCGCTGAAATGGCTCGATGACGGCGACGGGTTGCAGGACCGGGGTATTACCCGCGATCTGGATTGGGGCATCGCGGTGAAAGACGGCGGGCGCGACTGGCCGGGGATGGAAGGCAAGGTCTTCTACGTCTGGTTCGACGCGCCGATCGAATACATCAGCGCGACGGCCGAATGGGCGCACGCCCGGGGACTGGGCGACGAGGCCTGGGAACGCTGGTGGCGCGAGGACAAGGGCGCCGCGGATGTCCGCTATGTCGAGTTCATGGGCAAGGACAACGTGCCGTTCCACACGCTCAGCTTTCCCGCGACGCTGATGGGGGCGAATTTCGACGGGTCCGAACCGTGGAAACTGGTCGATTACATCAAGTCGTTCAACTATCTGAACTACGACGGCGGGCAGTTCTCGACCTCGCAGGGGCGGGGCGTGTTCATGGATCAGGCGCTGTCGATCCTGCCCGCCGACTATTGGCGGTGGTGGTTGCTCAGCCACGCGCCGGAATCGTCGGACAGCGAATTCACCTGGGAGAATTTCCAGGCCTCGGTCAACAAGGACCTGGCCGATGTGCTGGGCAACCTGGTGTCGCGGGTGACGAAGTTCTGCCGCTCGAAATTTGGCGAAGTGGTGCCCGAGGGCGGCGCCCCCGGCCCGCGCGAGGACAAGCTGATCGCCGATCTGTCCGAGAAGCTGCGCAGCTACGAACACCTCATGCAGGCGATGGAGGTCCGCAAGTCGGCCGCCGAACTGCGCGCCCTGTGGGTGCTGGGCAACGAATACCTGCAAGAGGCCGCGCCCTGGTCCACCTTCAAGACCGACCCAGACACCGCCGCCGCCCAGGTGCGCCTGGCGCTGAACCTGATCCGCCTCTATGCCGTGGTCTCGCAACCGTTCATTCCCGATGCGGCGCAGGCGATGATGGCGGCGATGGGGTCCGACGACTGGTCCTGGCCCGATGATGTGGCGCAGGGGCTGGGCACGCTGCAAGCGGGTCACGGCTTTGCCACGCCCGAGGTCCTGTTCGCCAAGATCACCGACGAGCAGCGCGAGGACTGGCAGACCCGCTTTGCCGGCGTGCGGACCTGACGCGCCCTGGCGGTTGACCCGAATCACCCGATGACCGACCCTTGCCCCGCCCGCTGATTTTGGCGGGGTATTCAAAGGTCGCTATTCATGCCGCATGTCTTCCCCCTGGGCGCCCTGGCCCTGGTTGCCATCCTGTCGCCCGCCGCCTCGCTCGCGCAGGTCCCCCTGTCGGCCCTCAGCCTGCAAGCGTTCAGCTATGAATCCGCCGTCAACTGGCAGGAGCGCAACTATCGCCCCGCCGGCCTGCCCGAGATCATCCGCATCCCCGGCCACGTTCTGGTCGACGTGCGCGCCGTGTTCGACGGCCCGTGGTCCGACTCGGTCGAGCGCGTCAACGTCAACGCGCGCGACATCCATCTGGTGCTGCCCGACGGCACCGAGTTGTCGCCCATCGGCGGGTATCAGAACTGGGGCCAGGTCCAATTGTTGACGCGCAGCCTGAACGGGCGCCGGCCCCGAAACTATCCCACCGAGGACGCGGACATGGCCTGGAACGGCCTTTTCCGCGTGCCGAAAGGGGTCGATACGGCGCGGCTGGTGATCGGCGGCGACGCCGCGAGCTTCAGCGCCGACGTGGCGATCCCGGGCCCCACGGCCGCGCCCGACGCCGCCAGCTTTGCCCGTTTCCGGCCCACGGGGGTGCGCCGGTTCCGCACCATCGGCTTGCAGGACGGGCGCGGCAACGAGGCGGTCACCTCGACCATCACGGCGCCGCCCGGGATGGTGCTCGCCGAGATCGAGATCGAGGTTACCGGCGTCGCCGGGAACCAGGATGACGGCAGCGACCGTTTCACCTGGCACACGCACAACTACCGGCTGGTGGATGGCGCGGGGCAGTCGATGGGGTTGGTGGGCGAACGGTTCATGCAACGGCTGCTGGACAGCCAGTACAACGGCGTCGATGTTGGGGCTTCGGCCGAACGCACCGTGGTCTGGCTGGTGCCCGAGGGGCTGGACGAGGCGCGCCTGTTGTTCGGCGAGACCGAGGTCGCGCGGGTGACGCTGGGTGGCGCGCCGATCACCGAGACGGATTGACGCCGGGGTTGGGGGACGCCGGGACTGGTTGACGGGGGGGGGGGGGGCCCCCCCCCCCCCCCCACCCCCGCTTCAAGGGGGGCACGCCCCCCTTGAAAATCCCCGTGCGTATTGCCGACAAGATGAAGGGGCGCCGGAGGGCGCTTTTTTCCGGTCCGCAAAATGGAAAAGCGCGACTGCCCAGGGAGGAGGGGCAGCCGCGCCATGGGCGGGGTTCGGGGAGGAGATCGAACCCGCGCTGTCTTTGGGGCGCGACGACCGGGGAGGAGGTCGATCGCCGCGCCACTGACGGACACCGGGGGAGGATCCGGTTTCCGCGTTCGGTGGGGCCTGGGCCCCGGAATTCGGGGCGCGGTTGCCCAGGGAGGAGGAGGGGCAACCGCGCCGGAGTGCTATTCGGCCCAGGGAGGAGGAGGGGCCTCAGCAACAGGTCGGAACCGTTCGCAGGGAGGAGGAGCGTCGGGTTCCTTGCACGATCGGCCCAGGGAGGAGGAGGGGCCGTCGTTCGGTGTCGGGCCTTTGGGGCCCGGAAAGTCAGGCGTCGCGGCCGTAGGCGGCTTCGTAGGCGAGCCGCGAGATCATCGAGCGGCTGATGCCCAGATCCGCCAGCTCGCGGCTGGTCAGCATGTTCAGTTCGTTGTAGGTGCGGACATAGACCCGCGAGCGGGCCCAGGCGGCGCGCAGCGACGCGATGGCATCGGCCAGAGGGGCGAAAACGCCGGAAGCGCGCGAGTGAGAGGCGGAAACATAAGCCATGGTCGTCGGTCTTTCTTGCAGTTCTGGGGTGGCGGCGGCGGGGCCGTTCCCTGTTGCCAGCAAGATGCCCACTATGCTGCGTATGCACAATCCCTTGCGAAAGCATTGCTGCTATGCAGCGATTACATGGCGACGCTGCGTAAACTTGGGATGCCTTTCAATGGCTTCGGCGGAAAATTGACCAAATGGCCCATTGCTGCGCTTGCACAGTGTGCATCTCTTGCCTGCGACACGTTCGAGAAGGGTCTTGTCTTGGACCCGTTGCGGCGCAGGTTATGGCGCAACCGAACCGAATCGTCAGGAGGATGACACGATGACCGCCAGCCCCACCCCCTCGCGCGAGGCGATTCTCGCCGCGCTCGGCCGTGTTGCCGTCCCCGGCGGCGGCGATCTGGTCAGCCGCGACCTGGTCCGCGCGCTGGTGGTGGATCATGGCGCCGTCCGGTTCGTGATCGAGGCGGAAAGTCCCGAGGCCGCGCGGGCACTGGAGCCCGCGCGCATCGCGGCCGAGCGCGCCGTGGCGGGATTGCCCGGGGTCGAGAAGGTCGCGGTGGCGATGACGGCGCACGGTCCGGCCCCCAGGCAGGCAGCCGGCGGACCGGCGGGGCGAGACGAGCCGCCAGCGCTGACGATCGGCCGGCATCCGACCCCGGGGCCGTCCGACGTTCCGGGCGTGAAGCGCATCATCGCGGTGGGCTCGGGCAAGGGCGGGGTCGGCAAATCCACCGTCTCGGTCAATCTGGCGGTGGCCCTCGCGCGCGAGGGGTGGAAGGTCGGTCTGGTGGATGCCGACATCTACGGCCCCAGCCTGCCGCGGATGCTGGGGGTCAGCAAGCGTCCGGCCTCGCCCGATGGCAAGACGATCATCCCGCCGGTCGCGCACGGGGTGCGCATGATCTCGATCGGGCTGATGCTGCCCGAAGAGCAGGCACTGATCTGGCGCGGGCCGATGCTGATGGGCGCGTTGCAGCAACTCATGACGCAGGTCGCCTGGGGCGATCTGGATGCGTTGGTCGTGGACATGCCGCCGGGCACGGGGGATGTGCAGATGACGCTGTGCCAGAAATTCGCGGTCACGGGCGCGATCGTCGTGTCAACCCCACAGGACGTGGCGCTGCTGGATGCGCGTCGCGCGCTGAATGCGTTTCAGACCCTCAAGACGCCGGTTCTGGGCCTGGTCGAGAATATGTCCACCTTCATCTGCCCCAAGTGCGGGCACGAGGAGCACATCTTCGGGGATGGCGGCGTCCAGCGCGAGGCGCAGAAGTTGGGCCTGCCTTTCCTGGGCGCGCTGCCCCTGGCGATCGAGGTGCGGCTGGCGGGCGACGGCGGTTTGCCGGTCGCGGCGACCGACAGCCCCGTGGCGGCCGCCTATCGCACCATGGCGCGCGGATTGATGGCGCAACTGGCCTGACAGCGCCCGCGCCCTTGTGGCCGCACGCGCGCCCCGCACGCCAGCCGGCTGCGGGGCGCAGGCCTGTCTGGGATTGCCTGGCATCGGCCCGGACGGTCGGCGCGAGGTTCGGGATTGTCCTGCACCCGGCCGGCGGTCGGGCGCCGAATCGAGGGCCGAGGACGGTGCGCCCCCTCGCCTCGGGCGGAAATTCGCGATATTCTGTGGATAACTTGCCCTCTGACGGCAAACAAAACAGTTGCCTGTAGCGTGGCGGTCACACCGGGGTGAAGTGTTGTGATTTTTCTGGGCATGAATGGCACCTGATGGCACGAGCTTCATTTGGTGTAATGTCTGTCATTAATGACTACATATAGCTATTCTGGTGGCCTCAGGGCTTGATTTTGTGGGTCTCGTCCTAAGCAATCCCAGATTCGCGGCGGAAAAATCGAAAATTCCTGCTTGAGTGCCAAGAAATGCCAGGTATAACTCAACTCACGAAGAGCGGATCAAAACAAAAAACGAAACAGGCAGTTTCATACAGGCAACCCGCGCTTCCAGAAGAGAGATCCGACGCGCTCGCGAGCAGCACCTATCCCCCCCCCAGGTGGCAGGCGCAGTTGGACAACCCAGCGATGGGACGAGGGCGGCGGTTCGGGTAGTGGCAGCAACCCGACCGCCGTTTTTCTTTGATGAACCTGGGGCGGCAAGGAGCAAGCGGTCCGGTGATCGAGAAGTTCGTCGGCGACCATGAGCAGAGCATCGACGGGAAGGGCCGCGTGTCCATCCCGACGAAACTGCGTCGTGTCGTCGAGGCCCGCGATCCCGACTGGACCAGCGGCGAACGCCCCCAGTTGATGGTCGTCTATGGCACGCGCAGCTGGAATCGGCTGGAATGCTACCCGATCGACCAATACCAGAAGATCATTGCCGGGATCGAAGTCATGCCCTGGGGATCCGAGGATCGGATCATCGCCGAAGGGGTCTTTTTCTCGCGGGTGTTTCCGGCCGAGATTCTGGACGACGGTCGCCTGCAAGTGCCGCTCGAACATCGCGAACGCCTGGGCCTGAAGGACAAGGTCCGGGTGATCGGCGTTGGCGACTTCTTCAAGATCGTCAAGTCGGAAGAGCCGGACGACATGGCCCCCGAGGACGATCTGGATGCGCTGATCGATGCCAGGGGGCGTGGCCATGCGCTGCAACTCATCCCCGACGTGAGCCAGAAGAAAACCAGCGAATAACGAACAGGACGATGCCCGCCACAGACCCGTCAGCGCCGCATATCCCCGTGCTCCTCGGACCTTTGCTGGCCGGGGTGGCGCCGGTCGCGGGGGTCTGGCTGGACGGCACGCTGGGCGCGGGTGGCTATGCGCGCGGATTGCTGGCGGCCGGGGCGTCCCATGTGATCGGCATCGACCGCGACCCGTTGGCGCTGCGGTTGGCGGCCGACTGGGGCGCGCCCTACGGGGATCGGATGCGCGTCGTGCAGGGCAACTTTTCGCAGCTCGACACGCTGGCCGGCCAGCCGCTCGACGGGGTGGTGCTGGATCTGGGCGTGTCCTCGATGCAGCTCGATCAGGCCGAGCGCGGCTTTTCCTTTGCCAAGGATGGCCCGTTGGACATGCGGATGAGCCAGCAGGGCCTGTCCGCCGCCGATCTGGTCAACACCGCCACCGAAACCGAACTGGCCGACATCCTCTATCACTATGGCGAGGAGCGGGCCTCGCGCCGGATCGCGCGCGCGATCGTTGCCGCGCGCGCCGTTCAACCGATTGAATCGACGTTGAAACTGACCGAGATCGTCAGCGGTTGCCTGCCGCGCCCCAAGCCAGGGCAAAGCCACCCCGCGACGCGCAGCTTCCAGGCGCTGCGCATCGCGGTCAATGCCGAATTCCAGGAATTGGTGGACGGGCTCGAAGCGGCCGAACGCGCGCTGAAGCCAGGGGGAATGCTGGCGGTGGTCAGTTTTCATTCGCTTGAGGACCGGATCGTCAAGCGGTTCATGCAGCAACGGGCGGGGCGCATGGGGCAGGGCAGCCGCCATGCTCCGATCTTGACCCCCGAACCCGACCGGTTCGAACTGCTGACCCGACGCGCCATCGCCGCTGACGATGCCGAATGCGCCGCCAATCCGCGCGCGCGTTCGGCGCTGCTCAGGATCGCGCGACGCACGGGCGCGCCCGCGGGGCCCGCGGATCGCTCGGCGCTGGGTTTGCCGCGCCTGGCGCAAGCGGGGGATCGCTGATGCGGGCGCTTTTCTATGTCCTGTCGGCCTTTGCGGTCATGGGGCTGGCGATCTGGGCTTATGGCCAGAACCAGAAGACCCAGGTGGCATTGCGCGATGTCCGGGGTCTGCGCGCCGAAATCCGCAGCCTGCACGAGGCGCTGGGCGTGCAGCGCGCCGAATGGGCCTATCTCAACCGTCCGCAGCGCCTGCGCGCGCTGGCCGAGATGAACTTTGGCCGCCTGGGTCTGCTGCCCCTCGAGGGCTCGCAATTTGGCCAGATCGACGAAATCCCCTATCCGCTGATGACCCAAAACGCGCCCCTGGGCGCCGTGTCCGAGGGCTCGCCATGATCCGCACCCCGCTGCGCCCGCTTGCCCGGATTCTCGATGCCCGCGCGCAGGGGATGAACCCCAAGGGGATCGAACGCGAGAACCTGCGCCTGCGCCGCGAACAGGCCCGCGACGCGGGGCGGCGGCGGGCCGAGTGGCGTCTGCTTCTGCTGGCCGCGCTGTTCTTTGCCGGTTATGCGGTGATCGGGGCGCGCATGGGGATGCTGGCAGCCACGCCGGTGGCCGAATCGGAACCCTACGCGGGCGAGGGGATCTCGGGCGAGCGCGCGGACGTGCTGGATCGCAACGGCCGGATTCTGGCGACCAACCTTGTGACGCATTCCCTCTATGCCGAGATGCGCTACATGCAGGACGGCCGGCGCGCCGCACATGAGCTGGCGCGCATCTTTCCCGACCTTGACGAAGAGGCCCTGGCCCGCCGCCTGACCGATCCTGACCGTCGGTTCTACTGGATCCGCTCGCGGGTGTCGCCCGAACAGGCCCAGGCGGCGCATGACATCGGCGAACCCGGCCTGTGGCTGGGCCCGCGCGAGATGCGCCTTTATCCCAACGGCACGCTGGCTGCGCATGTGCTGGGCGGCACCGCCTATGGCCAACAGGGCGTTACCGCGGCCGAAATTCAGGGCGTTGCCGGGCTGGAATATACCGCCGACGACCGCCTCAGTGACCCCGATCTGGCCGATGTGCCGCTCTCGCTGTCGCTGGACCTGGGCGTCCAGTCCATCGTCGAGGAGGTGCTGGGCAGCGGCATCCAGATGCTGCACGCCCGCGCGGGTTCGGCGATCATCATGGACGCGCAGACCGGGGAAGTGGTGGCGCTGGCCTCGGCCCCGACCTTTGATCCGAACGACCGCCCCGCCCCCCCGACCGAAGGGGACCCCGCCGATTCGCCCCTGTTCAACCGCGCCGTTCAGGGGCTTTACGAACTGGGCTCGGTGATGAAGGCCTTTGCCGTCGCGCAGGCCCTGGACCTGGGTCTGGTCACGCCGCAGACGATGGTGAACACGCGCGGCCCCCTGCGGATCGGGCGCTTTGAAATCAACGACTTCCATGATTACGGCGCGCAGCTCTCGGTCGAGGATGTCTTTGTCCACTCGTCGAACATCGGCACCGCGCACCTGGCCCAGATGATCGGGCCCGAGCGTCAGCGCGACTTCCTCAGGCAGTTCGGCTTTCTCGAGGCCCTGCCCATCGAACTGCCCGAGGCGCGCCGCGCTCTGCCGCAATACCCCGATCGCTGGACCGAGGTCAGCGCGATGACCATCAGCTACGGCCACGGGTTGGCGGTGACACCGATGCATCTGGCGGCGGCCTATGCGGCCCTGGTGAACGGCGGCACCATGGTGCAGCCGACGCTGTTGCGCCGCCCCGACACGACGCCGGGCCCGCGGGTGATTTCGCCGGAAACCTCGCGCATCATGCGCTCGCTCTTCCGCCAGGTGGTGACGCGCGGCACCGCCTCGTTAGGCGAGGTCGCGGGCTACGGCGTCGGTGGCAAGACCGGCACGGCGGACAAGCCGAACCCGCAGGGCGGCTACTACGACGACCGCGTCGTGGCGACCTTTGCCGGGGCGTTTCCGATGAACGATCCGCGCTATGTCATCATCGTGACCATGGACGAGCCGCAGGAAACCGTCGGCGGGGTCGAGCGGCGCACCGCGGGCTGGACGGTCGTGCCGGTCGCAGCGGAAATGGTGCGCCGGATCGCGCCGGTGATGGGGATGCGGCCGCAGGACCCGGCCGTGATTGATGCCGAGCTGCGCCTGCGGTAGGCAGCAGCCTGTGGGTTGCAAGGGGTAAGGCGGTGGACAAGAGCCTGGGAGATCTGGGGCTGACGGCGCGCGGCGGAAATGCCGGGGCGCGCGTGCGGGCGATCACGCTGGACAGCCGGGCGGTCAGGCCGGGCACCTTGTTCGCCGCGCTGCCGGGCACGCGCATGCATGGGGCCGAGTTCATCGACCCGGCCCTGCGCATGGGCGCCAGCGCCATCCTGACCGACCGCGACGGCGCGCGCATCGCCGCCAGCGCCTTGGCCCGTCACCCCGACACCGCGCTGGTGGTGGCCGAGGATGCGCGCGCCGCGCTGGCGATGGCGGCGGCATTGTTCTTTGGCGATCAGCCCGCGACCCTGGTTGCGGTGACGGGGACCAACGGCAAGACCTCGGTTGCCAGCTTCGCGCGCCAGATCTGGACGGCGATGGGGCTCAGCGCCATCAACATCGGCACCACCGGGGTCGAGGGCGCCTGGGAAATGCCGCTGGCGCACACGACGCCCGATTCGGTCACCTTGCAGCGCCTGTTGGCACAGGCCGCCGCCGAAGGGGTGACCCACGCCGCGATGGAGGCCTCGTCGCACGGTCTCGATCAGCGCCGGTTGGAGGGGGTGCGGCTGGCGGCCGCCGGCTTCACCAACCTGACGCAGGACCATCTCGACTATCACCCCAGCATGGAGGCCTATTTTCAGGCCAAGGCCGGATTGTTCACGCGCCTGCTGCCGCCCGACGGGGTCGCGGTGATCAACACCGACGATGCCTATGGCGCGCGGCTGGCGGGGCAGGTGCCGCAGTCGGTGGTGCGGGTGGGGTCCGGGCCGGATTGCGATCTGCGACTGCTGGCGCAACGGTTTTCGGCCCATGGCCAGGTCCTGCGCTTTGCGCTGAACGGGCGCGTGCAGCAGGTGGACCTGGGCCTTGTCGGGGGGTTTCAGGCCGCGAACGCCCTTGTCGCGCTGGGCCTGGTGATCGCCACCGGGGCGGACCCGATCGAGGCGGGTCAGGCCATGGCGCATCTCAAGGGCGTGCGCGGGCGGATGCAACTGGCGGCGACACGCGCGAATGGCGCCCCGGTCTTTGTCGATTACGCCCACACGCCCGCCGCCGTCGAAACCGCCCTCAAGGCGCTCAGGCCGCATGTGATGGGACGGCTGATCATCGTTCTGGGGGCGGGCGGAGACCGCGATCGCGGCAAGCGGCCGCTGATGGGCGCGGCGGCCGCGGAAAACGCGGATGTTGTATTTGTGACAGACGACAACCCTAGAAGCGAGAATCCCGCGGTAATCCGTGCAGAAATATTGAAAGCCTGCCCAGAGGCGACCGAGGTCGGCGACCGCGCCGAGGCGATCCTGCGCGCGGTGGACGCGCTGCAACCGGGCGACGCGCTGCTGATTGCCGGAAAGGGACACGAAACCGGGCAAACGGTGGCGGGCGTGGTCTATCCTTTTGACGATCTCGAACAGGCCAGTGTCGCCGTGGCCGCGCTGGATGGGGGGCTGTGACGATGGTGCTCTGGACCGGGACCGAGGCCGAAACCGCGACGGGTGGTGCTGCCACCGCACCATTTTCCGTTACCGGGATCAGCATCGACACGCGCAGCCTGCAACCCGGGGACCTGTTCGTCGCCCTCAAGGCCGCGCGCGACGGGCATGATTTCGTCGCACAGGCCTTTGAAAACGGCGCTGCCGCGGCGCTGGTGTCGCATGTGCCGCCGGGCGTCTCGGGGCCGTGCCTGGTGGTGGACGACGTGCTGCGCGGCCTGACCGCGCTGGGCGAGGCCGGGCGCGCACGGACCCGGGCGCGGGTCATCGGCGTGACGGGGTCGGTCGGCAAGACCTCGACCAAGGAAATGCTGCGCGCGATGCTCGATGCCTTTGGCAGCGTGCACGCCGCCGAGGCCAGCTTCAACAACCATTGGGGCGTGCCGATCACCCTGGCCCGTCTGCCGCGTGACACCGATTTCGCCGTGGTCGAAATCGGCATGAACCACCCCGGCGAGATCGCGCCCCTGGCCCGTCTGGCGCGCCCCGATGTGGCGATGATCACCACCGTCGCCCCCGCCCATCTGGAGGCCTTCGAGTCCCTCGAGGGCATCGCCCGCGAAAAGTCAGACATATACCTTGGCTTGCAAGACCATGGAACTGCTGTGTTTCCCAATGATCTTGACGTGACGCCGATCCTGGAATCGGCGGCGCCTCGCGCGCGGATCAGCTTTGGCGAGGGCGGCGAGGTCTGTCTGACATCCATGCGTCAGGCCAATGGGGCGACTGTGGTCTCGGCCCGGGTCGAAGGTCAGACCTATCACATCCGCCTCGCCGATGCCGGCGCCCATTTCGCGCGCAACGCGCTGGGGTGCCTGGCGGTGGCGAAGGCGCTGGACCTCGACCTGGCGCTGGCGGCACAGGCACTGGGACGGTGGCGCCCGCCGGCCGGACGGGGCAAGCGCGAAAGCCTCTTGCTGGACCCGGCAACGGATGCCCGCGCGGTGCTGATCGACGACGCCTTCAACGCCAACCCGGCCTCGCTGGCGGCGGCGCTCGATGTTCTCGCCGCGACCGATCCCGGACCGGGTGGGCGGCGCATCGCCATTCTGGGCGACATGCTGGAACTTGGCCCTGACGAGGTTGCGCTGCATCAGGCCGTGGCGCGGCATCCGGCGCTGACGGTGACGGCGGTCGTGCACTGCGTCGGCCCGCGCATGGCGCATCTGTGGCAGGCACTGCCCGAGTCGAAGCGCGGCCGCTGCGTGCCCCGGGCCGAGGACCTGGTGGACCGCGCCCACCACCTGCTGCATCCCGGCGATGTGGTGCTGGTGAAGGGCTCGAAAGGAAGTTATGTGTCGCGCGTGGTCGATGCGCTGCGGCATCTGAGCCATTCCATGCCCGAGGACCCGACGGGAGAGTGACCCTATGTTGTACTGGCTGGCCGAGTTTTCCGAATCCTTCATCGCCTTCAACCTGTTTCGCTACATCACCGTGCGCGCGGGGGCGGCGTTTTTTACCGCGCTGATTTTCGGGTTTGTCTTTGGCAAGCCGCTGATCAATTTGCTCAGGCGGCGCCAGGGCAAGGGTCAGCCGATCCGCGAAGACGGGCCGGAATCGCATCTGCTGACCAAGAAGGGCACGCCGACCATGGGCGGGCTGCTGATCCTGTCGGCGCTGACGTTTTCGACCTTGCTCTGGGCACGGCTCGACAATGTCTATGTCTGGCTGGTTCTGGGCGTCACGCTGGGTTTCGGGGCGATCGGCTTTGCCGACGATTACGCCAAGGTCAAGAAAGCCAACACCAAGGGCGTCTCGGGCAAGATCCGCATGGCGCTGGGGCTGCTGATTGCGTTGGTCGCCGCCATCATCGCGATGTATTCCCACCCGGCCGATTTGCAGGGCCAACTGGCGCTGCCGGTGTTCAAGACCGCGCTCATAAACCTGGGCTGGTTCTTTGTGCCCTTCGCGATGCTGGTCATCGTCGGATCGGCGAACGCGGTCAATCTGACGGACGGCCTGGACGGTCTGGCGATCATGCCGGTGATGATCGCGGCCGGCACGCTGGGGGTGATCGCCTATGCCGTGGGCCGGGTCGATTTCACCTCGTATCTGGATGTGCATTACGTTCCGGGAACGGGCGAGCTGCTGGTTTTCACGGCCGCGCTGGCCGGCGGCGGGCTGGGCTTTCTGTGGTATAACGCGCCGCCCGCGGCGGTCTTCATGGGCGACACCGGCTCGCTCGCGCTGGGGGGCGCGCTGGGGGCGATCGCGGTCGCCACCAAGCACGAAATCGTGCTGGCGATCGTCGGCGGGTTGTTCGTCGTCGAGGCGCTGAGCGTCATCATCCAGGTCGCCTATTTCAAGCGCACCGGACGCCGCGTTTTCCTGATGGCACCGATCCACCACCACTTTGAAAAGAAGGGGTGGGCCGAGCCGCAGATCGTCATCCGCTTCTGGATCATCTCGTTGGTGCTGGCGCTGATCGGCCTGGCGACGCTGAAGATCCGCTGAGCGCGCTACAGCCGTTCACGCAGGCGCAGCAGCATCGCGCGGTTGCGGCAGTAGCCGGGCGTGTCGTCGGCGCCCTCAGGGTGGCGGTCCAGCCAGTCCGGGCAGTCGTCGCCGCCCTCGCATCCGACGCAGGCCAGGATGGCGTTGCGCAACTCCTGGGCCGAGATCGCCTCATGGCTGAGGGCCTCGGCCAGATCGGCGTGCAGCGTCTCGCCCATCCTGTTCATCAGGTCAGCGTGACGGTCCAGTGTCTTGAGGAAACCCATGGGCAAACTCCTTGCGTGCGCAACGAGTTTGCCTGCGCTCTCCGATCTTGCCCTTGACCTGAATCAAGTGGCGTCCCGAGCGAACAGCGCCAGCACCCGCCCCAGAAAGTCGGCGCGCACCGCGTCGCGCTCCATCAGCAGTTCGTGTTTCGCGCCCGGATAGTCGGCCAGGGCCGCCTGCGGCCAGCGGGCCACCCGGTCACGGATCGCCTGCGCCGAGACGATGGCTTCCGCGCCGCCCAGCCCGAAAAGGGCCGGAACCGCGGGTGAGGGCAGGGCAGCCAGCGCGCGCATCTCGGCGATCGCGGCGCCCATCCAGCGCAGGGTCGGCCCGCCCAGCGACAGGCGCGGATCGGTGCGGATCTGCGCCTGCATCCGGTCGAACTGCGCGCGGTCGGTCGTCAGATTTCCCGTTTCGAACGCCATCGAGGGCAGGCCGAAATCGGGGCCGGTGGTCGGCGCATAGCCGCGGTCCAGCCCAAAAGGGCGCGCCGCCGCCGCGAGGGCGCCGATCAGGGCCCCGAGGGCCGGCGACTGCGCCAGTCCCAGCATCGGCGCGCTGAACGCCACGGCCGGCGGGCGCAGCCCGCGCGTCAGGCCGCGCAGCGCGATGCAGCCGCCCATGGAATGCGCCAACCACGGCAAGGGGCCGGGCGCGATCCGGCCTGCCGCGTCCAGAACGGCGTCAAGGTCGTGCTGATAGGCCGTGAAATCCGCCACATCGCCTTTGAGCGGGTCGGGCAGCGCGCGGTCGGACAGGCCCTGTCCGCGCCAGTCCACCACCAGCGCCCCCCGGCCCGCGGCCGCCAGATCGGCGATCACCAGGCCGTATTTCTCGATGTATTCGGTGCGCCCGGGCAGGATCAGCACCGGGTCGGCGCCCGGCCAATGCGCCAGCCTCAGCCGCGCGCCATCGGCGGCGCGCAACCACAGGGCGCGCCCCCCTTCGGGTGCGCCGCACACGTCAAGGGGGGCGTCATCCATGGCTCAGCCCAGGATCGAGGCGAGCTTCATCGCCTCGCCCATCGAGCCGTCGATCTTCAACTTGCCCGACATGAAGGCCATGGTGGGGTTCACCTCGCCGTTCATCATGCCCTCGAACGTCTCGGCCGAGGCGGTCAAGGTCACGCTGGTGTCCTCGTCGCCGGCGCGCACGCCTTGCGAATCGAGGACAATCGCCCCCTCGCCCTCGATGACGAATTTGGCCGAGCCGTCGAAACCGCCCGAAACCTTGCCTTGCAGGGCCTCGACGGCCTTGTCGATGATGCTGCTCATGATCTGTATCCTGTTCGTGATGCCGATTGACGTGTCCGGCGCCGCGGGGGTCTTCGCTTTCGATCCGCGCCGCGCTATTCTCGGTAGTATGAAGCAGGCGCGCAGCATCCTCAATCTTGTCGTGGCGGCAACCTTGACGTTTACGTCAACCGGGGCCTTCGCGCAGGATATGGACGCGCTTTTGCAACAGCTTGCGGACCCTGCGAACGATCGTTGGCAGCGGGTCCAGCGCCAGATCCTGCGCGACTGGGAAGATTCGGGGTCGGCGGCGCTGGACTACATCTTTCAGCGGGGCAAGGCGGCACTGGACGCGGGCGACGCGGAAACCGCGGTCGATCACTTCAGCTTCGTGCTGGAGCGCGCGCCCGATTTCGCCCAGGCCTGGGCCGCGCGCGCGAACGCCTATTACCTGGCCAACCGGCTGGGGCAATCGCTGTCCGACATCCAACAGGCGCTGCGGCTGAACCCCTTCCAGTTCAACGCACTGGCAGGGCTGGGCGCGATTTTCGAACAGCTTGACCAGCCTGAGCGTGCGCTGGCGGCCTATCACGCCTCGCTCACCATCAACCCGCATCAGCAGGCGGTGATCGAGGCCGTCTCGCGGCTGGCCCTTGCCTCGCAGGGCACGGCCCTTTAGGTCGGGCGCGGACGCCCCCTTGACGCGAGGCAATTCATGAGCAGGCAAGGGCGGGTCACGGCGGTCCTGGGACCGACCAACACCGGCAAGACGCATTATGCCATCGAACGGATGCTCGCCCACCGCACCGGCGTCATCGGCCTGCCGCTGCGTCTGCTGGCGCGCGAGGTCTACGACCGCATCGTCGCGCTGCGTGGCCCCTCGGTGGTGGCGCTGGTCACGGGCGAGGAACGTATCGTGCCCGAGCGCACCCAATACTGGGTCTGCACGACCGAGGCGATGCCGCTTGAAATCGGTGCCGATTTCGTCGCCGTGGACGAGATCCAGCTTTGCGCCGACGCCGACCGGGGCCATGTCTTTACCGACCGGCTGCTGAACGCGCGCGGCCTGACCGAGACGCTGTTTCTGGGTTCGGACACGATGCGGGGTGCCATTGCCGCGCTGGTGCCCGGGGCCCAGTTCGTCCGGCGCGAGCGTTTGTCCACGCTCAGCTACGCGGGGTCGAAAAAGATCGCGCGGATGCCGTCCCGTTCGGCCATCGTCGCGTTCTCGGTCGAGAACGTCTATGCCATCGCCGAATTGATCCGCCGCCAAAAGGGCGGTTGCGCGCTGGTCATGGGCGCGCTCAGCCCGCGCACCCGCAACGCCCAGGTCGAGCTCTACCAGAACGGCGACGTGGACTACCTGGTGGCGACCGATGCGATCGGCATGGGTCTGAACCTGGACATCCGTCACATCGCCTTTGCCGGCACCGCCAAGTTCGACGGCCGGCGGATGCGCCCCCTCAATCCCGACGAGCTGGCGCAGATTGCCGGCCGCGCGGGGCGTCATACCGCGGACGGGACCTTTGGCGTCACGGGCGAGGCCCGCCCCTTGCAACCCGACGTGATCGAGGCGATCGAATCCCACCAGTTTCTGCCGGTGCGAAAACTGCAATGGCGCAGCGCGCGGCTGGAATTCGGCACCGTGGATCGCCTGATCCACAGTCTGGAAACGCCCACGCGCGACGAGTGGCTGACCCGCGTGCGCGAGGCCGACGACCTGA
The DNA here is from genome assembly GCA_020637515.1 of Rhodobacter sp. Lineage (NCBI taxonomy): Bacteria > Pseudomonadati > Pseudomonadota > Alphaproteobacteria > Rhodobacterales > Rhodobacter > Rhodobacter sp. The sequence continues at coordinate 1,979,215 of JACKKG010000001.1, forward strand.
TGGCGCTGAAATCCCTGGCCGCGCTGCCCGAGGTGACGGGCCGGTTGCGCGACGCGCGCGACGTGCGTCTGCTGTGGGATGTCTGCCGGATTCCCGATTTTCGGGGCATTTCACACACCGAACACGCCGGACTGCTGGCGCGACTCTTCGGTTTCCTGCATGATGGGGGACGCATCCCCACCGACTGGCTGGCGCGCGCGATTGCGCGCATCGACCGGGTGCAGGGGGACATCGACACGCTGTCGCGCCGCCTTGCGTTCATCCGCACTTGGACCTACGTCGCGCAACGGGCGGGTTGGGTCGATGACGAAACCCATTGGCGCGGCGAAACGCGCGCTGTAGAAGACCGCCTGTCGGATGCCTTGCACGCGCGTCTGACCGCGACATTTGTTGACCGGCGCACCTCTGTTCTGCTGCGCCGGTTGAACCAGAAGGAGAGCCTTGTGGCCGAGGTGAACGACAAGGGCGAAGTGACGGTCGAGGGGGAGTTCATCGGCCGCCTCGAGGGATTCCGCTTCCGCCAGGACAAGACCGCATCGCCCGACGAGGCGAAGACGCTCCGCCAGGCGGCCGTGGCCGCGCTGGCGCCCGCGTTCCACCTGCGCGCGGACAAGTTCTACAATGCGCCCGATACCGAGATGGACTTCACCGAGCAGGGTGGCCTGATGTGGGGGTCGGACGCAGTCGGCAAGCTGGTCGCCGGTCCCGACGCGCTGCGCCCGCAGGCGGTGGCCTTCGTCGATGACGAGGCCGGCGCCGACGTGGCGGAAAAGGTGCGCCGCCGGCTGCAACACTTCATCGACCGCAAGGTCGCCGCGCAGTTCGAGCCGCTGGCCAACCTGCAACGCGACGAAAGCCTGACCGGGCTGGCGCGCGGCTTTGCCTTCCAGTTGGTCGAGGCGCTGGGCGTCCTGCCGCGCGACGGTGTCGCCGACGATGTCAAGGCGCTGGACCAGGATGCGCGCGGCGCGCTGCGCAAGCATGGCGTCCGGTTCGGCCAGTTCACCGTCTTTCTGCCCGCGTTGCTGAAGCCGGCGCCGACGCGTTTGCGGCTGGTGCTGTGGTCGCTGGCGCAAGGGCTCGACATGTTCCCCGAAAGCCCGCCGCCCGGGCTGGTGACCATTCCGAACCTGCCCGACGTGCCGATGCAGCATTACACGCTTTCGGGGTATCGCCCCGCCGGGTCGCGCGCGGTGCGCATCGACATGCTGGAACGCCTGGCCGACATCCTGCGCACCCGCGACGCGCGCGCCGGGTTCGAGGCCGCGCCGGAAATGCTGTCGATCACCGGCATGACGCTCGAGCAGTTCGCCGATCTCATGCAGGGGCTGGGCTATGCCGCCGAAAAAGGCGAGCGGGTCAAGGCGCGCTCTCCTGCGGCCTCGGTCGAGGCCAGCGCCGAGGAAATCGCCGCCCGCGCCCAGGCCCAGGCTGACGCCGCGCATATCGTGACCGAAGAGCCCGCCGAAGGGGTCGCCGAATCTGGCGCCGAAACCGCGGCCGAGACCGCGACTGCGGCCGAGGAGATGGAGGTCTTCTATTCCTTCCGCTGGGCGCCGCGTCCGCGCCAGACCCGCGGTCCGCGCCGCGACCATGGTCGCGACGGCCAGGCGCCCCAGGGCGAGCGCGCGCCGCGCGAAAAGCGCGATGGCGATCGCCCGCGCCGTGACCCCGCAAAGGGCGATGGCAAGGGCGACGGGCGCACCGAGGGCAAGCCGCGGGGCGACCGCAACGACCGGCCCAAGGGCGGCAAGCCCGGCAAGCGCGACGACCAGCGTCGCGACGCGCAGAAGCCGCGCAGCTTCACCTCGGGCCCGGATCGCAAGCGCGACCGGATCGACCCCGACAACCCCTTCGCCGCCGCGCTGATGGGGCTGAAGGACAAGACCTGAGGTGTCCACGGACCCCGGTTCCGTCCGGCTGGACAAGTGGCTGTGGCACGCGCGGTTCTTCAAATCGCGCAGCCTCGCCGCCGCCGCCTGCGCGGGGCCGATGCGCTTGAACGGCCAGCCGGTGGCGAAGCCCGCGCAACCCGTGCGTGCGGGCGACGTGCTGACATTCGTGCAAGGCCGCGTGGTCCGGGTGGTCCGGGTGCTGGCCCCCGGCACCCGGCGCGGCCCCGCGTCCGAGGCGCAGGCGCTCTATGAAGACCTCTCGCCCCCTGGTGCGACCGAGCCCGCCGATCCGTCCGCGCCGAGGCCCGAACCGGGCGGGCGCCCGACCGGACGCGACCGGCGCCGATTTGACGCGGGGCAAAGTGGCGCAGCGGGTTGATTGATCCGGGGAAGGGCGCTAAGTCCCCCACGAGCAACTCAGCGAGACGCCCGCCATGACCTATGTCGTGATCGACAACTGCATCGCTTGCAAATACACCGACTGCGTCGAAGTGTGCCCGGTAGACTGCTTCTACGAGGGTGAGAACTTTCTGGTGATCCACCCCGACGAATGCATCGATTGCGGCGTCTGCGAACCCGAATGCCCCGCCGACGCGATTCGCCCCGATACCGAACCGGGGCTGGAAAGCTGGGTCGAACTGAACCGGAAATACGCCGAGGTCTGGCCTGTCATCACCCAACGCCGCGACCCCCTGCCCGAGGCGACGGAGCGCGACGGCGAGAAGGACAAGCTGACCAGATATTTCTCGGAGAAACCCGGTCAGGGCAGTTGACGTAACGGCCATTGAACGGCGGATGCCGCAGTGCGGCCATTCGCGCCACGCGTCACGCCGCCGTGCGGCGACGGGTCCGATTCCGTGCTTTGATTCGGGCCCGATTCGTGTTACAAGATTGCTACAACAACGATCTGCCCGGCATCGTCAGTGCTGCTCGCCTGTGCGGTGTTTTTTTTGGCTCAAAGCTATCGCTCCAGCGGGAAACGTCGTTTCCCGTGGGGTCTTTGTCGCCGGATCACGGGCCAACTCTGTGAGGAAGTGCCAGAATGAGCAAGACCCGCAAGGCCGAATTCCGCCCCAACGAATTCGTCGTCTATCCCGCGCATGGCGTGGGTCAGATCGTCTCGATCGAGGAGCGTGAAATCGCCGGGATGCAGCTCGAACTTTTCGTCATCTCGTTCGAGAAGGACAAGATGACGCTGCGCGTGCCCACCGACAAGGCGACCGCCGTGGGGATGCGTTCGCTCAGCTCGCCGGACATCGTGTCCAAGGCGCTGGCGACGCTCAAGGGCAAGGCCCGGGTGAAGCGCGCCATGTGGTCGCGTCGTGCGCAGGAATACGAGCAGAAGATCAACTCGGGCGACCTGCTGGCAATCGCCGAGGTGGTGCGCGACCTGCACCGCACCGACGATCAGCGCGAGCAGAGCTATTCCGAGCGTCAGCTCTATGAGGCCGCGCTCGAGCGTCTGACCCGCGAAGTCGCGGCCGTTTCCGGCATCGACGAGGCCGGCGCCGCAAAGCAGGTGGACGAGGTCCTGGTCGCCCGCGCGGCCTGATCCGGCCCGGTCCCCCGGTCCGGTCCTGACGATCGCACGCGCCCCGGGGTTCCCGGGGCGTTTTTCGTGGCGCGGCCGAGGCTGGACAGCGGCCCGCGCCCTGGACTATAGCCTTGCGCGATCACGCTGACACAAATCCGTAAACCCGGAGTTACCCATGGCAGGCCATTCCAAATGGGCCAACATCCAGCATCGCAAAGGGCGGCAGGACGCCGTCCGTTCGAAGCTGTTCTCGAAGTTCTCGAAGGAAATCACCGTCGCCGCCAAGATGGGCGACCCCGATCCCGACAAGAACCCCCGCCTGCGGCTGGCGATCAAGGAAGCCAAGTCGCAGTCGATGCCCAAGGACAACATCGAACGCGCGATCAAGAAGGCGACCGGCGGTGATGCCGACAGCTACGAGGAAATCCGCTACGAGGGCTATGGCCCGGGCGGAGTGGCGGTGATCGTCGAGACCATGACCGACAACCGCAACCGCACGGCCTCGAACGTGCGCTCGGTCTTTGCCAAATACGGCGGCAACCTGGGCGAGACGGGCTCGGTCGGGTTCATGTTCGACCGTATGGGGCAGATCCTGTATCCGGTCTCGGCGGGGGATGCGGATTCGGTGATGGACGCGGCGATCGAGGCCGGGGCCTCGGACGTGGAGAGCGGCGAGGACGGCCATGTGATCTGGTGCGAATTCACCGATGTGGGCGAGGTTTCGAGCGCGCTGGAGGCAGCACTGGGCGAGTCCGAATCGACCAAGCTGGTCTGGAAGCCGCAGACCACGACCGAGCTGGACCTCGAAGGGATGCAGAAGCTGATGAAGCTGATCGACGCGCTCGAGGATGACGACGACGTGCAGACCGTCACGGCGAATTTCGAAGCCTCGGACGAGGTGATGGAGCAGCTCTGATCCCGGGCGCCGCATGGGCTGGGACGGGAAGGGGGCCACGGGGCCCCCTTTTGCGTGGCGCGCGTGGTTGCGGGGCGAAACGGCGCGGGGACGGGGCGGTTTCGCCCTCGGCCGGCAGCCTTCCAGGCCGCAGCCCTCGGGCGACCCGGCGCGGCGCTGAAGCGCCGCGCAGCCGCCGCCGGACTGTCGTGTTTCTTTCATCGCACCGTCACGGGGTTGTTACCCCTGGCCGCGACACAGCGGCGCATGTCAACCAAAGGAGCCCGACATGCTTCGCCGTTCCCTTCTTCTGGCCACCTCGGCGCTGATCGCCGCGCCGATCCTCGCTCATGCGCAGGCGCTGTCCTTTGCGCCGGTGCCCTTTGCCGCCGACGATGCCGCGCGGCGCCAGGTTCTGGCGTCCGAGAGCGTCACCCTGGACGGGCAGGTCCATGCGATCGGTTATCATGCCTTTGCGCGCAGCGGTGATGCGCATGGCGATCACCGTTTTGGCGCGCTGGTCACCCGCAGCGGCGCGACGATCACCGACGCGCAAGGCCACCCGGACCTGTCGTCCTCGGCCGACTTCACCTCGTTGATCCAGGCGAACGGGCGCCTCTATTCCATCACCCATTTCGAGAACCGCCCCGGCGCGATGTATCTGAGCGAACTCGCGCAGGCGCCGGACGGCACGCTGACCATGATCGCCACCGCGCCGATCGACTTTTCGGGCCTCAACGGTCTTTGGGTGCCTTGCGCCGGTTCGGTGACCCCCTGGAACACGCATCTCGGGTCCGAGGAATACCCCGCCGATGCCCGCCAGATCGCCGAGGCGCAGCAGCTTTCGGACATCGACGGCTATGCCTTTGACATGGTGCGCTACGAGGGGATCGACCCGGCGAGCCTGGATCTGGCGACCTTCCGCGCGGCCTATCGCCCCTATCGCTACGGCTCGCCGATCGAGGTGACGATTGACGAGGGCGGCACCGCGACGCCGGTGCGCCACCACGCCATGGGCCGGATCGCGGTCGAACTGGCCTCGGTCATGCCCGACCAGCGCACCGCCTATATTTCGGACGATGGCTCGAACGTGGGGCTGTTCCGCTTCGTGGCGGACAGGGCCGGCGATCTGTCGGCCGGGCAGCTTTATGCGGCGCGCTGGATCCAGACCTCGGCCGAGGGTGCCGGGGCCGCGACCCTCGCCTGGGTGGACCTGGGCCACGCCGACGATGCCAGTGTGCGGGCGGCCGTCGAGGCGGGCGTCGGCTTTGACGACCTGTTCGACACCGCCGCCATGGCCGAGGACGGCACTTGCCCCGCCGGTTTCCTGGCATCGAACGCCGAAACCCGGGCCGAATGCCTGCGCGTGCGCGACGGGATGGACATGTTGGCCTCGCGGCTGGAAACGCGGCGCTATGCCTCGATGATGGGCGCGACGACCGAGTTCCGCAAGATGGAGGGCATCACCTACAACCCCGAGGCCAACACCCTGTATCTGGCGATGTCCGAGGTCTCCAAGGGGATGGAGGACGCGGCGTCGCAGGACCGGGGCGGGCGCAACGACATCCGGTTGGAAAAGAACGGCTGCGGCGCGGTCTATGCGCTGACCCTGGACGCGGGCTATGTCGCCACCGCCCTGACCACGCTGGTTGCGGGCATCCCGGCGCAGTATGGCGATGACACGCCGATGGCCGGCAACACCTGCGACATCGACGCAATCGCGAACCCCGACAACCTGACCTACCTTCCGGGCCATGACACGCTCATCATCGGCGAGGATTCGGGCAGCGGGCACCGCAATGACGTGATCTGGTCGATGAACCTGACCTCGGGCGCGTTGACCCGCATCTTTTCGACCCCTTACGGCGCCGAGACGACCTCGCCCTACTGGTATCCCGATGTCGGCGGGCACGGCTATCTGATGGCGGTGGTGCAGCACCCCTATGGCGAATCGGACGAGGACCAATTGCGCGACCCCGCCGAGGCGCGCGCCTATGTGGGCTATATCGGGCCCTTCCCGGCGCTGAACTGACGGCGCGCGGTGCCGTTTGGAAAGGGGCGCCCGTGCGCCCCTTTTTCCTGTTCGGGCGGGCTTGACCACGGGGCCGACGTCCGCAACACAGAACACCGCACAGAACGGGAGAGAACGACATGCAGATGCGCAGGCTTGGCCGCAACGGACCCCGGGTTTCCCCTGTCGGCTATGGGGCGATGTCGTTTTCGGATTTCTACGGTCCGACGACCGAGGGCGCCTCGCACGCGATCCTGGACCTGATGCGCGACCGGGGCGCGAACCATCTCGATACCTCGAATGTTTACGGCAACGGGCGGTCGGAAACCTGGATCGGCAGCTATCTGGCCGCGAACCCCGGCGCGCGCGCGGATTTCGTCATCGCCACCAAGGCGGGGATCACCAAGGACGCGGACGGCAAGCGGTGCTTTTCGAACAGCGCCGCGCATCTCGAGGCCGAGCTGGACGCCAGCCTCAAGCGACTGGGTGTCGATCATGTGGACCTGTTCTATGTCCACCGCCGCGAGGCCGAGCGACCGATCGAGGAGGTGACCGAGACGCTGGCCCGGCTCAAGGCCAAGGGCAAGACCCGCGCCATCGGCTTTTCGGAAATCGCGCCCGCGTCGCTGCGCCGGGCGGCGGCGGTGCATCCGGTCGATGCGGTGCAATCCGAATACAGCCTGCAAACCCGCCTGCCCGAACTGGGCCTGGTGCAGGCCTGCGCCGAGCTGGGCACCGCGCTGGTCGCCTTTTCGCCGGTGGGGCGCTCCATGCTGACCGACCACCCGATCCGCCCGGATCGCCTGTCCGAGGTCGCGTTCCTCAAGAACAACCCCCGGTTCCTGCCCGGCAACCACGAGGCCAACCTGGCGATCACCGACCGGTTCCGCGCGCTTGCCGCCGAGTTGGGCGAACCCGCTGCTGCGCTGGCGAACGCCTGGCTGCTGAGCCGCGGACCGCACATCCTGCCGATCCCGGGCACCCGGTCGGTGGGCCATTTCCAGGAATGCCTGCGCGGCGGCGAAATCACCCTTACGCCCGAAATCCTGGCGCGGATCGACACGGTGCTGCCCGCGGGCTGGGCGCACGGCGACCGCTACGACGCCGTGCAATGGGTCGGCCCCGAGCGCTACTGCTGAGCGACCTGGTCCCTGAGCATCCGCCTGAGGATCTTGCCCGAGGTCGATTTCGGGATCGTGTCCAGCACCTGAAGCCGGCGGATCTGCTTGTAATGCGCGATCTCGGGGTCCAGGAAGGCCTGCACTTCGGCCAGCGAGGGCGGGTTGGCCGACACGATGAACGCCATCGGCACCTCGCCGGCGTCGGGATCGACGACGCCGATCACGGCGGCATCGGTGATCGCCGGGTGCTTCAGCAGCAGCGCCTCCAGCTCTGCCGGTGCCACCTGGAAGCCCTTGACCTTGATCAGCTCTTTCAGCCGGTCGGTGATGTAGAGATAGCCATCGGCATCGAAATGGCCGATGTCCCCGGTCCGCAGCCAGCCGTCCTCGACGATGGTTTCGGCAGTGGCCTTGGGGTTGTTCAGATAGCCCTTCATCACTTGCGGACCCTTGACCCAGATCTCGCCGTCGGCGCCATCCGGGGCGTCCGTCATCGTCTCGGGATCGACGATGCGGCACAACGTGTTCGGAATGGTGACCCCCGAGGCCCCCTTGCGGCCCTTGCCCTTGGGCGAGACATGGCTGCCGGGGCTGAGTTCGGTCATGCCGTAGCCCTGCGTCGCCGCGGTGCCCAGCCGCGCGCCCATCGCCTCGGCGACATCCGCACCCAGGGGCGCCGCGGCCGAGTTGATCTGCACAAGGAAACTCAGGTCGAATTTGTCCACCAGCGGGTGTTTCGCCAGCGCCAGCGCGACCGGGGGCACGATCCACATGCGCGGCGTGCGGTATTTCTGGCAAAGCGTCAGGAACATCTCCAGATCGAACCGAGGCATGGTCACCAGCGACCCGCCGGCGGCGATATACACGTTCATCAGAACGTGCAGCCCGTAGATGTGAAAGAACGGCAGGAAGGCGACGGTATGCTCGCCCCTGTGCAGATCGGCCAGGGCCAGCAACTGGTCCGCGTTCACCGTGAGGTTGCGCTGGGTCAGCATCACGCCCTTGGGCAGGCCCGTCGTGCCCGAGGAATAGGGCAGGCAGACCACATGCGCGTCCAGATCGACCGGCGCCTGCGTGTCAAGCGGCGCGCCCATGAACGCGGCCAGCCCGGGCACCTCGTCCACGCCGGGGCCGATGACCACGATCTCGCGCACCCTGGTGCCCTTGATCCCCTCTCTGGCGGTGTCCAGGAAGGGTGCGACGGTCACCAGCAACTCGGCGCCCGCGTCGTTCAACTGGTGTCGCAATTCATGCGCGGTGTAGGTCGGGTTCACCGTGGTGACCGTGCCCCCCGCCCAGGCGACGGCGTGAAAGACGGTGCAGAACTCGGGGATGTTGGGCGCCATCAGCGCGACGCAACCGCCCGGCGCATAGCCGCGCGCCGTCAACCCGCCAGCCAACGCCTTGACCCCGCCGATGAATTGCGCGCCGGTGACCTCGCGACCGGTCGGGCCGTCGATCAGGATCGCCTGCGCGGGGTCGATGCCCGCGAACACCAGTTCGGTGATCGACAGATCGCGGATCGGAACGTCGGGATAGGGGCTGCGGATGATGGTCATGTGGGGTCCTCCTGGTCGCAAAGCTTAGCACCGCGCGGCAACAGGGAAAGCGGAAAAGCAGGCCCGCCTGCGGCGCGCCCGCGCCCGGTTTTCAGGCGGTTGCGCTTGCCAGCCGGCGCCGAAGGGTCTATAGCGCGCGCATCCCGAGGCGAGGTTCTGACGGGTGCCGATCACCGGCGCCCCTTTCGGCCTTTGTTGAACGGGCAGCGAAAGACCGGCGGAACCAACCGTCTGGCCAGTGAAACAGAACCACAAGGACTGAACTGCATGAGCAACGCTATGGAAGAATTCGAAGCCCTCCTTGCCGAGAGCTTCGAGATCGACACCCCCCAGGAAGGGACGGTTGTCAAAGGCCGGGTCATCGCCATCGAGGCGGGCCAGGCCATCATCGACGTCGGCTACAAGATGGAAGGCCGCGTCGATCTGAAAGAATTCGCGAACCCCGGCGAGGCCCCCGAAGTGGCCATCGGCGACGAGGTCGAGGTCTATCTCGAGCGCGTCGAGAACGCCCGTGGCGAAGCCGTTGTGAGCCGTGAGAAGGCCCGCCGCGAAGCCGCCTGGGACCGCCTGGAGAAAGCCTACGAGGACGAGCTGCGCGTCGAAGGCGCGATCTTCGGCCGCGTCAAGGGTGGCTTCACTGTCGATCTGGGCGGTGCCGTGGCCTTCCTGCCGGGCAGCCAGGTCGATGTGCGCCCCGTGCGCGACGCCGGCCCGCTGATGGGTCTGAAGCAGCCCTTCCAGATCCTGAAGATGGACCGCCGCCGGGGCAACATCGTCGTCTCGCGTCGCGCCATCCTGGAAGAAAGCCGCGCCGAACAGCGCGCCGAGGTCATCGGCAAGCTTGCCGAAGGTCAGGTGCTGGAAGGCGTCGTCAAGAACATCACCGAATACGGTGCGTTCGTTGACCTGGGCGGTGTGGACGGCCTGCTGCACGTCACCGACATGGCCTGGCGCCGCATCAACCACCCGTCCGAAGTCCTGTCGATCGGCCAGAGCCTCAAGGTTCAGGTCATCAAGATCAACAAGGAAACCCACCGCATCAGCCTGGGCATCAAGCAGCTTCAGGCCGACCCGTGGGATGCGGTCGAATCCAACTATCCGCTGGGTTCGGTCCACAAGGGCCGCGTGACCAACATCACCGACTACGGCGCGTTCGTCGAGCTGGAGCCGGGTGTCGAAGGTCTGGTTCACGTCTCGGAAATGAGCTGGACCAAGAAGAACGTCCACCCCGGCAAGATCGTCTCGACCTCGCAGGAAGTCGAAGTCATGGTGCTGGAAATCGACAGTGCCAAGCGCCGCGTGTCGCTGGGCCTCAAGCAGACCCAGCGCAACCCGTGGGAAGTCTTTGCCGAAACGCATCCCTCGGGCTCGACCATCGAGGGCGAGGTCAAGAACATCACCGAATTCGGTCTGTTCATCGGCCTGGACGGCGACATCGACGGCATGGTGCACCTGTCGGATCTGTCGTGGGACCAGCGCGGCGAAGAAGCGATCCAGAACTACCGCAAGGGCGACGTGGTGCAGGCCGCCGTGCTCGAGGTCGATGTCGAGCGCGAGCGCATCTCGCTGTCGATCAAGGCTCTGGGCGCCGACACCTTCTCGGAAGCCGTTGACGGCGTGAAGCGCGGCTCGATCATCACGGTCGAGGTCACCGCCATCGAAGACGGCGGCATCGAGGTCGATTACAACGGCATGAAGTCCTTCATCCGTCGTTCGGACCTGGCCCGCGACCGTGCCGACCAGCGCCCTGAGCGCTTTGGCGTCGGCGACAAGGTCGATGTCCGCGTGACCTCGGTCGATTCGAAGACCCGCAAGCTGGGCCTGTCGATCAAGGCCCGCGAGATCGCCGAAGAAAAAGAAGCGGTCGAACAGTATGGCTCGTCGGATGCCGGCGCGTCGCTGGGCGACATCCTCGGCGCGGCCCTGCGCGGCAACAACTGATCGACCCTCAAGGTCGTCATCGAGCCCCGCTTCGGCGGGGCTCTTTGCTTTTCGGCGGGTGGCGACGGCACCCTCAGCTGGCCGCAATCCGCCGCAATTTCGTTGCAACATGCAGTTTTCGTTGTGCAAACCCGCGAAAAGCCTATAGTTGTCGCGTGATGTGAACGCTCGCAGAAAGCGTCTATGCTGCCACTCTTGTGCCACCTGGGGGGGAGGCCATGATCCGTTCGGAACTGATTCAAAAGCTCGCCGAGGATAATCCGCACCTGTACCAGCGGGACGTCGAGCGAATCGTCAACACCTTCTTCGATGAGATCATCGAGGCCCTCGCGCGCGGCGAACGGGTTGAATTGCGCGGCTTCGGCGCCTTTTCGGTCAAGCAGCGCGATGCGCGCACCGGGCGCAATCCCCGCACCGGCGCCACTGTCGAGGTCGAGGAAAAATGCGTCCCGTTCTTCAAGACCGGCAAGCTGCTGCGCGACCGGCTCAACGGGCTGGAGAGCTGACCAGAGACCATGAAATACCTTCGTTACGCCCTGCTGGCGATCGTTCTTCTGTTGTGTGTGACCGTCGCGCTGGCCAACCATGACCCGGTGACGCTGGCGTTGTGGCCCGATACGGTGACCGCCTTCGTCGGTTTCGGCTACACGATCACGCTGCCGCTGTTCCTGATCGTCGGCGGCGCGGCGGGGCTGGGGCTGTTGTTCGGCCTGGTCTGGGAATGGTTGCGCGAACGCGGGCAGCGGGTCGAGGGCAAGAAGGCGGTGCGCGAGCTGGAAAAGGCGCGCAGCGATCAGGTCGTCCCGTCGGCGGCCGGGGCGGCAAAGACCAATCCGCAGCGCGACCAGGTGCTGGCGATCCTCGACGAACCGACGCAATGACCCGCTTGCCGGTTCGGGTGAAGATCTGCGGCCTGACCCGGCCGCAGGACATCGAGGCCGTGGCCGCCGCCGGCGCGGGCTATGCCGGGCTGGTCTTTTTCCCGAAATCGCCGCGCGCGCTGAGCCCCGCGCAGGCCCGCGCGCTGTCGCTGGCGGCCCCGCCCGGGTTGGCGCGGGTGGGACTGTTCGTCGATGCGGACGACGCCCTGATCGACACCGTCCTGGCCGAGGCGCCCCTGGACATGCTGCAACTCCATGGTCACGAAAGCCCCGAGCGCGTCAGCGACCTGCGCGCCCGTCACGGGTTGCCGGTGATGAAGGCCGTAGGCATTTCCGGGCCGCAGGATCTGCCGGCGCTGGCCATCTATGGCCGTGTGGCGGACATGCTGCTGGTCGATGCCAAACCGCCCCGCGACGCCGTGCTTCCCGGGGGGAACGGGCTGGCCTTTGACTGGCGGCTCATCGCCGGGCGGCGCTGGCCGGTGCCCTGGATGCTGGCCGGTGGACTCGATGCGGGCAATGTGCGCGACGCGATCGCGCTGACCGGGGCGCGTCAGGTCGATGTATCCTCGGGCGTGGAAAGCGCGCCGGGGATCAAGGATGCGGACAGGATCGCGGCCTTCTGCGCCGCGGCGATGGGGTAGGGCGTCATGGGGCTGCTGAGCAAGGGTCTGGTCTATCTGGCGATCGCCACCGCGGGCGCCGCCTTTGCCACGCGCCCCGGCATCGACGAGGTGCGCGTGCTTTTTCGCGAACGCCTGGCCGCGCAGATCGCGGACGGGTCGATCCTGCCGTCCGACAACGGGGCCGCGCAGGCGTTGCTCGCGGCGTGCCAGATATCGCCCGGCCAATGCGCTCGGGTGCTCGATGGCGCGGTGGCGATGGACTATACCAACCGCTACCTCTGGGCGACGGTCGTGGCCCGCGCGCCCGGATTCGCGCCGCTGCAATGCCTGGCGGCCTTTGACCGCCTGCTCTGCCATTGAGCAGGGCCCCCGCGTTCCCCGGGCGGAACGGCCTTCGTGACCGCCTTCCCCTTGTCTCGGGCGTGGTCTCAAAGTAATTCGTTGGCAACAACCGGGGAGAGGCTCACATGCCCGACGATCTGATGAATTCCTATATGACCGGCCCCGACGAACAGGGCCGCTTCGGCATTTTCGGCGGTCGTTTCGTCAGCGAGACGCTGATGCCGCTGATCCTCGACCTCGAAGCGCGATACGAGCACGCCAAGACGGACCAAAGCTTCTGGGACGAGATGAACGACCTGTGGAAGCACTATGTCGGTCGTCCCAGCCCGCTCTATTTCGCGCAGCGCCTGACCGATGAACTGGGCGGCGCCAAGATCTATCTGAAGCGCGAGGAACTGAACCACACGGGCGCGCACAAGATCAACAACGTGCTGGGGCAGATCATCCTGGCCCGCCGGATGGGCAAGACGCGCATCATCGCGGAAACCGGCGCCGGACAGCACGGGGTCGCCACCGCGACGGTCTGCGCCAAGTTCGGGCTGAAGTGCATCGTCTATATGGGCGCGACGGATGTCGAACGTCAGGCGCCCAACGTCTTCCGCATGAAACTGCTGGGGGCCGAGGTCGTGCCCGTGACCTCGGGCCGGGGCACGCTGAAGGACGCGATGAACGACGCGCTGCGCGACTGGGTGACCAACGTGCGCGACACGTTCTATTGCATCGGCACGGTGGCGGGCCCGCACCCCTATCCGGCGATGGTGCGCGATTTCCAGGCGATCATCGGCCAGGAAACCCGTTGGCAACTCGAGGAGCAGGAAGGCAAGGGCCGTCTGCCCGACACGATCATCGCTGCCGTCGGCGGCGGGTCGAACGCAATGGGGTTGTTCTACCCGTTCCTGGACGATCCCTCGGTGCAGATCATCGGCGTCGAGGCCGGCGGCCACGGCGTGGATGAGCGTATGGAACACTGCGCCAGCCTGACGGGCGGGCGCCCGGGCGTGCTGCATGGCAACCGCACCTATCTGCTGCAAGATCCCGACGGTCAGATTCTTGAGGGGCATTCGATCAGTGCGGGCCTGGACTATCCGGGAATCGGCCCCGAACACGCCTGGCTGCACGATATCGGGCGGGCGAAATACGTGTCGATCACGGATACCGAGGCCCTCGCGGCCTTTCAGCAACTCTGCCGGACCGAGGGAATCATCCCCGCGCTGGAAAGCTCGCACGCGCTGGCGCATGTGGCCAAGATCGCGCCCGACCTGCCGCGCGACCATATCATTGTCGTCAACCTTTCAGGGCGCGGGGACAAGGACATCTTCACGGTCGCCAAGCATCTGGGCGAACAGATGAGCGTCTGACACCGGGCTCGCTTCGCCAGCCTGCCGAACGGCCCGGGTGCAACCCGGGCCGTTTGCGTTGCGGCGCGGCCAACGCGGCCGCGCGGGCTGCATAAACCCGGGTTTATCCCAAAGTTTATGGCCTTTTTCGTTCGGGTTATGCCCGCCGTTTTAACCCCTGGGTGAATGGCGCCGGTCCTCTTTTCGGGCTGATCTGCTCCCCGAGGCAACCAACCTCGTGCCTCGACAAGACCAAACCTCAAGACGATCCGAACAGGAGAAACGACCATGACCATGACCAAACTGACCGCTTCGGCCGCGCTTCTCGGCACCGTTGCCGCGCTGACCCTGGGGTCGATGGCGCTGGCCCAAACCGCCGGGCAGACGGCTGGCAACGGCAACACCGGCCTGCGGCTGACGCAGGGCGGCACGCAACAGACCGGCGCGCAGATCGGCGGCGAAGGCAACGACCACGACGGCGGCTATGGTGGCGGCAACGGTGGCGGCGACAATGACGGCGGCAACGGTGGCGGGAACGGCGGCGGTGACAGCGACGGCGGCAACGGTGGCGGCGACGACTGATCCCCACAACGTCAGGCAGGCCCGGGTTGCGCTCGGGTCTGCTTCTTGGTTTTCTGAACGCCCGCGCGGACCGGCCGCGCGGCGGCACGTCGAGGAGGCGGGATGCAGAGCCTGATCAGAGCCTCGGTGATGGTGGTGCTGGTTTCGGCTCAGGCCGCCTGGGCGACGGATGTGCAGGATCCGGTCGTGGCCCGGCTGCGCAACGAGGGGTATTCCCAGGTCGAGGTCAGCCGCACCTGGCTGGGGCGCACGCGCATCCTGGCGTCAGGGCCCCAGGGCCAGCGCGAGGTGATCCTCAGCCGCAACAGCGGCGAAGTCCTGCGCGATCACATGCTGTCGGGCCCCGGCGCCGCCCCGGACGGCGGCCCGGCCGAGGGCGAAGCCAGCCCTGGGGGTGGCCCCGAGGGCGGCGCGGAGGGCGGTGGCGGTGGCGACGGCGGCGGGGATGGCGGCGGGGGCGAGCATGACTGACGGCGAGGCGCGGGCATGAAGCGACAGTCCCTTCTGGCGATCGCGCTTTTGGTGCAGGCCTGCTGCACCGTGCTGTTCGTGGCCGATATCCTGGGCTCGGTGCTGGGGATCGAATCGGTGCTGCTCAGCTGGCAGACCCACGAGCTGCTGGAAATCGGCGCGTTGCTGGGCCTGGTGCTGGGCTTCGTGCTGGGCGCGCTGGCGCTTCTGCGGGCGCAGCGCGACGCGCGGCAGGCGGAGGCGGGCCTCAAACGCGCGCAATCGGCCTTTGCCGCCGTGATGGACGACCGCTTCGACGCCTGGGGTCTGACGCCGGCCGAACGCGACGTGGCGCTCTTTGCCATCAAGGGCATGACCACGGCCGAAATCGCCGGACTGCGCGGCACCTCGGAAGGCACGGTCAAGGCCCAGTCGAACGCGATCTACCGCAAGGCGGGGGTGTCGAGTCGCAGCCAGTTGTTGGGTCTGTTCATCGAGGACCTGGTCGGCCCCGATGCGGGCGCGCCACCCGGGACCAACGGCGCCCGGGCCTGAGCGTCAGCGCAGGCGCGGAATGCCGTCCGCGCCAAGGGTCTGCTCGACCACGCCGGCGCGCAGGCTGCGCCCGATACGGTGCGCCAGCGCCGACCAGGCGGCTGCGGCCTCGGGCGGCAGATTGCGGCGCAGCACCATGTCGAAGAGCCCCAGCCAGGGATCGAACATCCCCGGCCGCACATTGCCGGCGGCGCGGTGCACCGCCAGCGGGTTCCCGTCATAGCCCTTTTCATACAGGATCGCATTGCGCCAGAAGCGCGCGATCTTGGCCTCATGCGCGGGCCAGTCGGTGACATGGCGGGCGAACACCGGGCCCAAGCCGGGGTGTTCGCGCACAAAGGCATAGAAATCCGCGACGACGATGTCGATCTGTTCGGCGGTGACGGGGATGCGAGGTTCCAGCATGATACCCCCTAGATGCGCCCCGGCGCGCGGCGCGACAAGGGACACAAGGTCACATCCCCGGATCGTCCAGCGCGTGCAGGCGCAGCACATCCAGCGGCACCACCGTCAGCGTGCGCCTGTGCGTCGCGCGCAGCCGGATGCGCGGCGCGGCGCCCTCGTCATGGGCTTGCAGGAAACGGCCCGCGCACAGGCACCACTGGTCGCCCGGCTTCAGCCCTGCAAAGCCGAACTCGGGCCGCGGGGTGCTGAGATCGTTGCCCAGGTATTTCGACAGGGCCAGGAATTCCGCGGTCATCACCGCGCAGACCGTGTGCATGCCCTGGTCCGACGCGGCCGTATCGCAACAGCCGTTGCGAAAGAACCCCGTCACCGGGTCCTGCGAGCAGGACTCGAGGGGGTCGCCCAAGACATTGATCGACGGCTCCATCCGGCGGTGCTTTCCTGTTTTATGACATGCTTGCCCGGTTCCCGCAGGGGCGCCGAGGCGGTCGGGACCCAGCCTAGCACGAAACGCGCCGCCGACCGACCCCCGTTCGCAGGGCCCGGTCTGCCGGGGCCCGTTTACAGTGCCTTGTGGCTGCCGTCGCAGAACGGCGCCTTGGCCGAGTGCTTGCAGCCGCACAGGAAGACGCGCTTGCTGTCCTCGGCGGTGAATTTCGTCGGCGACAGGCCGGTGCCCTTGTGCGACCCGTCGCAGAAGGGCTGGTTCTGCGAACGTCCGCAGGCGCACCAGTAATAGCTTTTGCCGGCCTCGACCTCGACCGGATAGGGGGCTTTCTGGGCAATGATGGGGGCTTCGCTCATGGCTTACTCCGTAGGCTGGGATGAAAGCGAATCGACGATGGCGCGGAACATGGCGACATTCTGCGGCATGACGGGGGCGTCTTCGAACTGGCGGTCTGCGCCGTTCACGGCGATCACCACGTCATGGGTGCGGTCGATCCACAGGTTCTGGCCATAGATGCCGCGCGCCCAGACCTCGCCCGGGCGGGCGTCGGGGGGCAACCACCACTGATAGCCGTAGCCGGTGCCGAACTCGGCCGGGTAGGGGCCCGGGGCGGTCGATTCTTCGATCCAGGCCGCGGGCACCAGTTGCCGCCCCTGCCAGACGCCACCCTGCGCGACCAGTTGCCCAAGGCGGGCATAGTCCCGCGTCGTCATGTTCAACCCGCCCAGCACGAAGGCCACGCCGTCGCCGTCGGTGACATAATAGGGATCGCTGTCCAGGCCCAGGGGCGTGAACAGGCGCTCTTGCATCAGGGCGGGAATGGTGCGTCCCGTGGCGCCCCGGATCACCATGCCGATCACATGCGTATCGATCGACACATACTGCCAGTCGCTGCCGGGCGGTCCGCGCCGCGCGGTCTGGCCGGCGGCGAAACCGTCCATCGAGCCGCCCAGCGCCAGCACCCTGCCCATGCGGTTGATGTCGGACCAGAAGTCCAGGTAATCCTCGTTGAAGGCGACGCCCGATTCCATCCGCAGCACCTGGCGGATCGTCGCCCCGCGATAGGCCGAGGCCTCGAGCGCGGGCGCATACTGCGTCACCGGCGCGTCCAGATCCGCGATCGTGCCATCCGCGACCAGCGTGCCCAGCAGCAACGACAGCGCGCTTTTCGCCTCGGACCAGGAAATGCGGCGGTCGTCGCGCGCGGTGCCCAGGCGGTAATCCTCGAACACGACGGCGCCGTTGTGCAGCACGACCATGCCCGTCACCTGCCGGTCCACCGCCCAGGTGTCGAACCCGGGGGGCGGGGTCATCGCCGCGCCCTGCGGCAGCACCGAAGGCGTGCCCCCGTCCATGGTGCGGGTGAGGAACAGCTGATCCATATGCGAAAAGTTCTGCACGATTCGATCGGCGTCGAACAACCCGTTCACGGCCAGCAGGCGCGTGACCTCCTCGCGTTTCCACAGGCCCAGGGCGGCCAGCAGAATGACCAGAACCACCAGGCTCCCGCCCAGCCATTTCAACCATTTGCGCATCGCGTTCTCCTTCGCGCCTACCTTGGCAGTCTGCGCCGCGAAAGCAAGCCCCACGCGGACCTTGACGCAGGCCTGGGGCGGGCCTATCTGCCCGCCAGCACGGCCGGCTGACCCCCGGGCGGTGTGACCCGGGTGCGCCTTGCGCGGCGATGACAGCCGACGGCCCGCCCTCCTTTGGAAAGCGCGTTCACATGGCTGTCTGGACGGCGTCTTCGGGCGATCTGGTGGTGGACCGGCGTCTGGCTTTTGCCGAGGGGTATGCCGCCGAGGGCGACCTTGCCGCCGCGATCGGCATTCTGGCCGAGGCGATGGATCTGGTCCCCGGCTGGGCGGCCGGCTGGTTCCGCCTGGGCGAATGGCGGGCCGAGGCGGGCGACCGCGCCGGCGCCATCGCCGCCTGGGACCGCGCGGTGGCGGCCGACCCGTCAGACATGCTTGGCGCCGGGCTGAAGCGCGACCTGGTCCGCACCCACCCGGTGGCCGAGGCCATGCCCGCCGCTTTTGTCGAGGCTCTGTTCGACCAGTATGCGGCGCATTTCGACACCGCGCTGGTGCAGTCGCTGGACTACCGCGCGCCCTGGCTGCTGCGCGAGGCGCTGGCCGGGCGGCACTGGGGCCGGGCGATGGATCTGGGCTGCGGCACGGGGTTGGCGGGTCAGGTGTTCCGCGACGCGGTGGATTGGCTGGCCGGGTGCGACCTGTCGGCGGCCATGCTGGCGCAGGCGCAGGCCAAGGGCGTCTACGACCGGCTGGACAAGACCGACCTCGCCACGCTCGAGATCGGCGAGCGGTTCGACCTGATCCTGGCCGCCGACGTGTTCGTCTATCTGGGCGCGCTGGAGCGGATCACCGCCTGGTGCGCGGGCTCGCTGACCGCTGGCGGAACGCTGGCCTTCACGGTCGAGGCCGAGCCCGCCGCCCCGGTCACGCTGCGTGAAAGCCGTCGTTTCGCCCATTCGCGCGCCTATATCGACGAGGTGCTGACCGCGGCCGGCTTTGCCCGCGTCGTGGTGACCGAGGCCGTGCTGCGTCAGGACCGTGGCGCGCCGATTGACGGGTTCGTCGTCCTGGCCGAGGGCCTGGCGCCGCGCCTTGACCGGCAGGGCGATGGCGAGGGGTTCGCGCTGGCCTGACGCGCGCATTGGCCCGCGCCTTGCTGGACCCGGTGCCGCGGTGCGTTGACTGTCCCGTGCAGCCGGTGACAATCGCGTCATGACCGATTTCGCCCGCCGACTCACCCGCTCGCCCCTGCCGTATGACCGCGATGCCGCTGCCGACATCGCCGCCCGCTTTGCCGACCTGACGCCGGACCTGCGCGGCCTGCTGGCCGGCACCGCCGGGTGCAGCCCGTTCCTGAAGTCGTTGATGGAGCGCGAATCCCACTGGCTGCGCGGCGCGCTGGCAGGGGCGCCCGAGGACGCGCTCGACGCGACCCTCGCCGCGTTGGTGCCCGACACGCCCGAGGCCACCGGCACCGCCCTCAGGCAAGCCAAGCGGCGCGTCGCCTTGTTGGCGGCGGTCGCGGATCTGGGCGGGGTCTGGGCGCTGGAACAGGTCACCGGGGCGCTGACCCGGCTGGCCGACCGCGCCGTGCAACGCGCGCTGGCCACCCACCTGGCCGACGAGATCCGGCGCGGCAAGATCCCGGGCGCGCAGACCGGCGACGAAGAGACCGGCGCGGGCATGGTCGCCTTTGCCATGGGCAAGATGGGCGCGTTCGAACTGAACTATTCCTCGGACATCGACCTGATCTGCCTGTTCGACCAGGACCGGTTTGGCGCCGACTGGCACGATGCACGCCAGGCCTTCATCCGCGCCACCCGCAAGATGGCGGCGATGCTGAACGACCACACCGCCGACGGCTATGTCTTTCGCACCGACCTGCGGCTCAGGCCCGATGCCTCGGTCACGCCGGTCTGCATCTCGATGGAGGCGGCGGAACGCTACTACGAATCGCTGGGCCGCACCTGGGAACGCGCCGCCTGGATCAAGGCCCGGCCCTGCGCCGGGGATCTGGCGGCCGGGGCGCGGTTCACCGACACGCTGCGACCCTTCGTCTGGCGGCGGCACCTCGATTTCGCCTCGATCCAGGATGCGCACGACATGATCGTGCGAATCCGCGCGCACAAGGGGCTCAGCGCCGAGATCGACGGCCACAACCTCAAACTGGGTCCGGGTGGCATTCGCGAGATCGAGTTCTTCACCCAGACCCGCCAGTTGATCGCGGGCGGGCGCGATTCCGACCTCAGGACCCGCGACACGGTGGGGGGGCTGGCGGCGCTTGCGGGCAAGGGTTGGGTCCCCCCCCAGGTTGCCGAGGCGCTGACCGCGCATTACCGCGAGCACCGCGAGATCGAGCACCGCTTGCAGATGGTGGGTGACGCGCAGACCCAGATGCTGCCGACCGCGCCCGAGGCCTGGGACCGGCTGGCGCGGTTCCTGGGCGAGGGCGACACCCAGGCGATGCGCGACCGCCTGACGGCCCGCCTGCACGAGGTCACCGCCCTGACCCGGGATTTCTTTGCCCCGACCGATGCCGACGCCACGGACCGCCCGGACCTGAGCGATCAGCAGCGTGGTATCGTCAGCGGGTGGCGCGCCTATCCCTGCCTGCGCTCGGCGCGCGCGCAAGAGATCTTCACCCGGCTGGAACCCGATCTGCTGACCCGCCTGCTCAAGGCGCCGTTGCCCGACGACGCGGTGGTCGGCTTTGACCGCTTCCTGTCCGGCTTGCCTGCCGGCGTGCAGTTGTTTTCCCTGTTCGAGGCCAACCCGACCTTGATCGACTTGCTGGTCGATATCCTGACCACGGCCCCCAAGCTTGGCGAATACCTGGCGCGCAATGCGGGCGTGTTCGACGCGGTGATCGGCGGCGGCTTCTTCGCGCCCTGGCCGGGTGTCGCCGCGCTTCAGGCCGACCTCGACGAAAAGCTGCGCCCGATCGACGATTACGAACGCCGACTGGACGCGGCGCGCATCTGGATGAAGGAATGGCATTTCCGCATCGGCGTGCACCATCTGCGCGGGCTGATCGACGCGTTCGAGGCCGCCGGCCAATACGCGCATCTGGCGGACGCCGTGGTGGCGGGGATCTGGCCGCATGTGACGGCGGAATTCGCGCGCAAGCACGGGCCGATGCCCGGGCGCGGCGCTGTGGTGCTGGGGATGGGGTCGCTGGGCGCAGCGCGGCTCAATGCGGCATCGGACCTCGATCTGATCGTGATCTACGATGCCGCCGGGCAGGACGCTTCGGACGGGCCCCGGCCCCTGGCCGCGCGGCCCTATTATTCCCGCCTGACGCAGGCGCTGGTGACGGCGCTGTCGGCGCCCATGGCGCAGGGCCGGCTTTACGAGGTGGACATGCGGCTGCGTCCCTCGGGGCGGCAGGGGCCGGTGGCGACCTCGCTGGATGCGTTCCGCGCCTATCAGCAGACCGAGGCCTGGACCTGGGAACACCTGGCGCTGACCCGCGCACGGGCGCTGGCAGGTGCGGCCGACCTCGGGGACGAGGTCGAAGCCTTCCGCCTGGCGTTGCTGACCGAAAAGGGCCGCGGGGCAGGGGTCGCGCAGGATGTGGCCGACATGCGCGCACGGCTCAGGGCGGCGAAGCCGGCGCAGGGCGCGCTGGAAGCCAAGGATGGTGCCGGCCGCCTCCAGGACATCGAGTTGCTGGCGCAGATGGTCGCCTTGCAGGCCGGCGCCCCGGCCCGCAGAACCGAGGCGCAGCTTCTCGCCGGGCGCCGCGCCGGACGGCTGGACAAGCCGCAAGAAGACACGCTGCTCGCTGCCTATCGGCTGCTCTGGCGGGTGCAATGTTCGCTCAGGCTGCTGGCCGACCACGTCACCGACCCCCAGGCCCTGGGCGAAGGCGCCCGGGCCTTTCTGTTGCGCGAGACCGGCGCCGAAACGCTCGACGGGCTGGTCGCCCGGCTGGCGACGGCAACCGATGCCGCTGCTGGTGTCGTGGACCGCCTGTTGGCACCCTGATCGCCGCGCCGGTCGATGCGCGGGCTTGTGCCAAAGGGTGGCGCGGCGCAAGGTGATCGCACAAAGGGGAGGTCGGCCATGGACTTCGACTATGTGATCGCGGGCGGCGGCTCGGCGGGCTCGGTGCTGGCGGCTCGGCTCAGCGAGGACCCCTCGGTCCGCGTCTGCCTGATCGAGGCCGGCGGCAGCGGGCGCGACCTGGCGATCCGGGCGCCCGCACTGGTCGCGGCGATGATCTCGGGGCGGCCACGGATCAACAACTGGGCGTTTCACACCGTGCCGCAGCCGGGTCTGAACGGCCGCCGCGGGTATCAGCCCCGGGGCAAGGCGCTGGGTGGGTCGTCGGCGATCAATGCGATGCTCTATGTCCGGGGCCAGCCGCAGGACTACGACCATTGGGCCGATCTGGGCGCCGAGGGTTGGGACTGGGGCGCCTGCCTGCCCTATTTCCTGAAGGCCGAGAACAACCAGCGCGGGGCGTCCGGCCTGCATGCCGAGGGCGGACCGTTGAGCGTGGCCGACCAATCCGCGCCGCGCGCCATTTCGCGCGCCTTCGTCGAGGCCTGCGCCCAGGCGCAGATCCCGGCGAACGCCGATTTCAACGGTCCCGTCCAGGCCGGCGCTGGCCTGTATCAGGTCACCCAGTTCCACGACGGGCCGCATCGGGGCGAACGCTGCTCGGCGGCGGCGGCGTATCTGTTTCCGGCGATGCAGCGGCCCAATCTGACGGTCCTGACCCGTCGCCTGGTGGAAAAGGTCGAACTGACGGACGGGCGCGCGACCGGGGTGGTGATCCGGCAGGGCGGACGACGCCAGCGGATCGGCGCGCGGCGCGAGGTGATCGTCGCGGCCGGTGCCTTTGGCTCGCCGCAGATCCTGATGCTGTCCGGCATCGGCCCCGAGGACGAATTGCGCGCGCAAGGCATCCGGGTGCAGCACGCGCTGCCGGGCGTGGGGCAGAACCTGCAAGATCACCTGGACTATGTCATCAGCTACACCTCGCCGCGCACGGATGTCATCGGGCTGAACCCCGGGGGGCTGGCGCGGCTGCTGACCGCGGGCCTGCGCTGGCGCAAGGACGGGCAGGGGCTGTTCGCCTCGCCCATGGCCGAGGGGGGCGCTTTTGTGCGGTCCGGCGCGCAGGTGGACCGGCCCGACCTGCAACTACATTTCGTCATCGGCATCGTGGACGACCACATGCGCAAACTGCACTGGTCGAACGGGTTTTCCTGCCACGTCTGCGCACTGCGGCCGCATTCGCGCGGTTCGGTCGGGCTGAACAACGCGCATCCCGCGATGGCACCGCGCATCGATCCGGGATTCCTGACCGATTCGCGCGACCTGGCGGTGCTGAAAGCCGGCGCCCGGATGATGGAACAAGTGCTGGACGCCCCGCCGCTGGCGCCCTGGCGCGGGCGCCGCCTCTATCCGCACGACGGGTCCGAGGCCGCGATCGAGGCCGATATCCGCGCCCGCGCGGACACGATCTATCACCCGGTGGGCACCTGCCGCATGGGAACCGACGCGCTGGCCGTGACGGACCCCGCGCTGCGGGTGCACGGCGTGGCGGGATTGCGGGTCGTGGATGCCAGCGTCATGCCCGCGCTGGTCAGTGGCAACACCAACGCGCCGACAATCATGATCGCGGAACGCGCGGCGGACCTGATTCGCGGGGCCTGAGGTCCAGGCCCCGGACCAGGCCCCGGACCAGGCCCCGGCCCAGGCTTCAGACGCTGACGCCGAACAGCGACCCGATCCCGGCGGTGACCGCCATCGCGAACAGGCCCCAGACCACCACGCGCAGACTGGCGCGCAGGACCGGCGCGGCGCCGGCCTTGGCCCCCAGCGCGCCCAGGATCGCCAGGGTGATCACCGTCACCACCAGGACCACGGGGATGACCTGCCCGGCGGGCGCGGCCCAGGCGGCCAGCAGCGGGATCGCCGCCGCCAGGCTGAACGTCACGCCCGAGGCGAAGGCCGCCTGCAAGGGGTTGGCGGACAAGGCCTCGGACAGGCCCAGCTCGTCGCGGACATGCGCATCGAGCGCGTCGTGCGCGGTCAGTTCGCGGGCCACTTGCAGCGCCGTCCCCTCGGACAGGCCGCGGCCGCGATAGATCGCCGCCAGTTCGGCCAGCTCCGCCTTGGGTTGGGTGTCCAGGGCCTCGCGTTCGCGCGCGATGTCGGCGCGTTCGGTGTCGGCCTGCGACGAGACCGAGACGTATTCGCCCGCCGCCATCGACATCGCGCCCGCCGAGATCCCGGCGATGCCGGCGACCAGGATGGTGGCCGGGTTCGCATCGGCGGCCGCGACGCCGACGATCAGCGACGAGACCGACACGATCCCGTCATTCGCCCCCAGCACCGCGGCGCGCAGCCAGCCGCTGCGGGTGATGTAATGCGGATCGTCGGGATGGGCAGAGGTCTGGGGCATGGCTCGGGTCGATCTGCTGAGTCGGGCGTCGGCGCCCACCATAGGACGGGCCCCCGGCGCCGCAAGACCCCCGGGGCCGGGCTGTGCCGCCCCCCGGGGGTGGCGGATGTCATTCGGCGTTCGGTCGGACCCGCGCCGCGCTCTTGTCGGCAAAGGCGGCCAGGCGGCCGCGGCTGGCCGGCTGGGTGTTGACCACCCCGGCCACGACCGATTCCATATAGGCCGCGTCCAGTGCCGACATGTTCTGCACATGGCTGATGGCCGAGCAGATGGCGAAATTCGACAGGGGCGGGTTGCTTGCCGCGGCGCGCGCGATCTCGTAGGCCTTGGCCTCGCTGTCCTCGACCAGGTATTGCGCCAGACCGACGGCGATCGCCTCGGTGCCCTGATAGACGCGGCCGGTCAGCATCATGTCGATCATCCGCGCCTTGCCGACCAGATCGGCCACCCGGATCGTCGCGCCGCCGCCGGTGAAAAGGCCCCGCTGCCCCTCGGGGAGGGCGAAATAGGTGCTGGCGTCGGCGACGCGGACATGCGCCGACGAGGCCAGTTCCAGCCCGCCGCCGACCACCGCGCCCTTGAGCGCGGCGATGACCGGCACGCCGCCGTATTCCATCTTGTTGAAGGCCTCGTGCCAGCGCAGGCACAGGTGCATGAAATCCTCGGGGCGGCGGTCCTCGGCGTGGTGCTCGACCAGATCGAGACCGGCGCAGAAATGCGACCCTTCGGCCCGCAGCACCACGGCGCGCACCCCGCCCGAGGGACCGGCGCGGCCGATCCTGGTGAAGATGTCGATCAATTCGTCCACCGTCGCGGCATTCAGCGCGTTGCGCTTGTCGGCGCGGTTGAGGGTGACGGTGGCGATGCCGTCCTGGTCCACAGAGACGGTGGTAAAGGTCAGGCCGAGGTCGTCGAATGCGGTCATGGGGTCCTCCGATTTCGGCACGAAGGTAGGGGCGGCGCGCCGCACTTGTCCATGGGCGACGTCACGTCCCGGACGCCCGTAGGGGGGCAGGGGCGGGCGGTGCCCGGCAGTGGCGGGGGGCCAGCCCCCCGCACCCCCCGCCAAAGGGGACGCAGGCGCCCCCTTTGGAAACCCCCGGATCCGCTGGTGCGTATTTCCGACAAGATGATGGAGCGGGTTGCGGCTTTTCCTTGGGCGTCAGTCTGGTATGTAGGCGGGCAGCCAGAGTTCGGAACGCGCATGACCCGGAAATTTCGCCTGACCCTCGCCCAGTTGAACCCCACCGTCGGCGCCCTCGAAGCCAATGCCGGGCGTGCCCGGGCGATCTGGGCGCAGGCGCGCGAGGCGGGGGCCGACATGGTGGCCTTTCCCGAGATGTTCGTCACCGGCTATCAGACGCAGGACCTGGTGATGAAACCCGCGTTTGCCCGTGACGCGATGCGCGTCGTGCGCGAGTTGGCGCAGGCTTGCGCCGAGGGGCCGGCGCTGGGGATCGGCGGGCCCTATCTGGACGCGGGGCGGCTGTTCAATGCCTATTACGTGCTGGAGGGCGGCCGGATCGCGGCGGTGGTCAAGAAGCACCATCTGCCCAACGATCTGGTGTTCGACGAGAAGCGGCTGTTCACGCCGGCCGACATCGCCGGGCCGTATCGGGTGGGGCCGCTCATCATCGGCACGCCGATCTGCGAGGATGCCTGGCACGAGGACGTGGCCGAGGCGCAGGCCGAGAGCGGGGCGCAAATCCTGCTGGTGCCCAACGGTTCCCCCTATTCGCGGGGCCGGCATGACACGCGCATGGGGTTGATGGTGGCGCGGGTGGTCGAGACGGGCCTGCCGCTGGTCTATGTGAACCTCGCGGGTGGGCAGGATGACCAGATCTTTGACGGCACCAGTTTCGTGCTGAACCCGGGCGGGCAGCTGACGCATCTGTTGCCCGGCTTCACCGAGGCCGTGGCGCATGTCGACTTTGCCGAAACGCCCGAGGGCTGGCGCGCCGCGCCGGGCGAGAAGGCGCCGCTCGCCGACGACTGGGAGCGCGACTACCACGCCATGGTCACCGGTACGCGGGATTACCTGCACAAATCCGGGTTCTCGCGGGTGTTGCTGGGTCTGTCGGGGGGGATCGATTCGGCGCTGGTCGCGACCATCGCCGCCGATGCGTTGGGGCCCGAGAACGTGCATTGCGTGATGTTGCCGTCCGAATACACCTCGGCCCAGTCGCTCGAGGACGCCACCGCCGTCGCGCGCGCCCTGGGTTGCAAGCTGGATACGGTCGCCATTTCTGGCCCGCGCGCGGCCGTGACCGAGGCGCTGGCGCCCCTGTTCGCCGGTCTGCCGGCCGATGTGACCGAAGAGAACATCCAGTCGCGGATGCGCGGCCTGCTGCTGATGGCGATCTCGAACAAGACCGGCGCGATGCTGCTGACCACCGGCAACAAGTCCGAGGTCGCGGTCGGCTATGCCACGATCTATGGCGACATGAACGGCGGCTACAACCCGATCAAGGATCTCTACAAGACCCGCGTGTTCGAGACCTGCCGCTGGCGCAACACCCGACACCGCCCCTGGATGCTGGCGCCCGCCGGCGTGGTGATTCCGCCCCGGGTGATCGACAAGCCGCCCACGGCCGAACTGCGCGCCGACCAGAAGGACGAGGACAGCCTGCCGCCCTATCCGGTGCTGGACGCGATCCTGGACGGGCTGGTCGAGCGCGACGCCTCGGTCGCGGACCTGGTGGCCGAGGGGTTCGATCGCGAGACGGTCAAGCGGGTCGAGCATCTGCTCTACATCTCGGAATGGAAACGTTTCCAGTCCGCGCCCGGTGCCCGGCTCACCACCCGCGCCTTCTGGCTGGACCGGCGGTATCCGATGGTCAATCGCTGGCGCGACGAGGCGTAAGGGGTCGAATTTCGGCAAGTTGATGCCCGCGCCGCGTGCTGCGGGCTTTTCTTGACGGGCCGATGACGCTATCCTCTGCGCAAAAGAGCGCCCCGACCTGAGGGCGCCGGTTGGGTGTGCGGGCAAGACCTCGCACCGGGTACGAGGGCAGAATGAACCGAGCAGGCAGCACCGCATTCCCGCGTCTCGCGCTGGCCCTGGCGACCGTCGCGGTGCTGGGTGGATGCCAGATGACCCCCGGCACGGGCGCCGGTGTGGCCGCCGCGCCAGGCGACGCCGTGGCGACGACGGACACCCGGGGCGGGCCCTCGTCGCGCACCATCGAGCGCGATGTCGAGGCCCCCGAAGTGTTCCAGCGCGATGACACCGGGCTTTGGGACGGGCGTCCTTCGCTTGGGGGGGTCTGGGTCGCGCACCCCTCGGCCCAGGACCCCGAGCGGGTCATGATCCGCAACCAGGCGACCGGCGCCACGGTGATCGGCGCGCTGTTCCGGCGCGAACGCGACAATCCCGGGCCCCGGTTCCAGATTTCGTCCGAGGCCGCGAATGCGCTGGGCATCCTGGCCGGCGCGCCGACGCAGATTTCGGTGACCGCCTTGCGCTTGCAGCGCGTCGAGATGGAGATCGACCCCGCGCCCGCGCCCACCACCGCGGCCGACGAGACGCTGGCCATCGCCACGGCCGAGTCCCCCGCAGCCAACACCGCAGCCAACCCGGGGGCGACCCCCGCGCCCGCCGCCGCGGTGCCCGTGCCCGGTGGCGCACCGCAGGGTCAGGTCGCGGTGACCGCCGCCGACCCCGAGCCCCCGCGCCGGACGCTGCGCGACCTGTTCCGCCGCCGCGCGCCCGAGACCGCGCCCGAAACCGCCATCGCGCAGTCCACCCTGGCCCCGGCCGAGGGTATCGCCACGGCGGCCACCCCGACCACGGCGGCGACCACCGCCACCGCTGCGCAAACGGTGACCGAGATGGCCTCGGCCGCGCCTCCGCGCCAGCGCCGCAGCTTCTTTGACCGCTTCCGCCGCCAGCCCGCCGAACCGGAAGCGGACACAACCATGATCGCGCTGCCCGAAACCTCGGCCCTGGCCGCGCCCGAACCGCCCAGCCGACCCGCCGCACGGATCGACCGGCCGTTCGTGCAGATCGGCATCTTCAGCGTCGAACAGAACGCCACCAACGCCCGCGCGCTGATGCAACGCAACGGGCTCAGCGCCGAGATCCGCCGCGGTCGCATCAACGACAACCAGTTCTGGCGCGTCGTGGTCGGGCCGGCGGGATCGACCGCCGACAGGGCCGACATCCTGCGTCGGGTGCGCGCGCTGGGCTTTGCCGATGCTTACGCGGTTGTGCGCTGAGCGGGTTTGAAACCCGCCCCCGAATGACGCTAAGGTGGCGCCCGAACGAAAGCCGGAGTTGCCCATGCCCGTCCTGCGCCTGCTGATCGCCAGCGTGTTTCTAGCCGTCAGTGCCCTCGGGGCGCTGGCGCAGTCGCCCTATGGCGGTCGCGCGCCGAATTTCTATGTGCTCGACGTCGGCTCGGGGCAGGTGCTGGCACAGCAGAACGCCGATATTCCGCTGCCGCCGGCCTCGATGTCCAAGCTGATGACCCTGGCGATGCTGTTCGACGCCATCGACGAGGGGCGGGTGTCGCTGAGCTCGACATGGAATGTCTCGGCCCACGCGCACGACATGGGCGGGTCCAGCATGTTTCTGGAAACCCGCGACCGGCCCACGACCGAGGACCTGATCCGCGGCCTGGTCATCGTGTCGGGCAATGACGCGGCGGTCGTCATCGCCGAGGGGCTGGGTGGCACCGAGACGGCCTTTGCCCAGATGGCCCAGCAGCGGGCCGCGCAGATCGGCATGACGCAGACGACGATCGCCAACGCTTCAGGCTGGCCCGATCCGCGCCACCGCATGAGCCTGCATGACCTGGCCGTGCTGGCGCGCTACATCATCACCGCGCATCCGCAGCTCTACCAGTATCTGCACGAGACCCAGTTCACCTGGAACGGCATCACCCAGCCCAATCGCCTGCCGCTGCTCAGCGCCGGCGTGGGCGTGGACGGGTTGAAGACCGGCCACACCGAGGAAGCGGGCTATTCCATGGTTGGGTCCGCCGTGCAGGGCAGCCGGCGGATCATCTTCGTCTTCTCGGGGTTGAACAGCCCCGCCGAACGCAGCGAAGAGGCCGAGCGCATCGTCTCGTGGGCGTTTCGCCAGTTTGTCGAGCGGCAGGTGGTGCCGCAGGGCCACGCCATCGCCGAGGCCGAGGTCTGGATGGGCGCCGCGCCCAGCGTGCCTCTGATCGCCGCGCAGGACATCAGCGTGCTGGTGCCGGTCATGGCGCAATCGGGGATCACCGCGCATGTCGAATACGACGGCCCCCTGGCCGCGCCGGTCGCCGCCGGGCAAGAGGTCGCCGCGCTGGTGGTCGATGTCCCGGGCATGGAGCCCCGCCGCGTGCCGTTGGTGGCCGGCGCCGATGTCGCGCAAGGGGGGTTCATGCCGCGTATCCGCACCGCCGCCGCCGTGCTGGGCGAACGTCTCGGGCTGGGTCAGCCGTGACGGACGGGCGCGGCGTCTTCCTCTCGTTCGAAGGCATCGACGGATCGGGAAAATCCACCCAGGCGCGGCACCTTGCCGAGAGCCTGCGCGCACTGGGCCGTGACGTCGTGCTGACGCGCGAACCCGGGGGATCGCCCGGGGCCGAGGAAATCCGCCGCCTGGTGCTGGAAGGGGATCCCGACCGCTGGTCGGCCGAGACCGAGATCCTGCTGTTCACCGCCGCGCGCCGCGATCACCTGGAACGCACGATCCAGCCTGCGCTGGACGCGGGGCGGATCGTGATCTGCGACCGGTTCGCCGACAGCACGCGGATGTATCAGGGCCTGTCGCGCGGCGATCTGCGCGCGCTGGTCGATCAGTTGCACCGCCTGATGATCGGCCGCGAGCCCGACCTGACGGTGCTGATCGACATGGACCCCGATGTCGGCCTGGCCCGCGCCAAGGGCCGTCAGGGGACCGAGGAACGGTTCGAGGACTTCGGCCCCGACCTGCAACGCCGGATGCGCGCCGGGTTCCTGGCGCTGGCCGGCGAATTTCCCGCCCGGTTCCGCGTGATCGACGGCGCCCGGCCGGTGGCCGAGGTGGCCGCGGCGGTGTTGCAGACGGTGCAGGCCGCGCTGGCAGAGCGCGCCGATGGCTGACACGCCCGAGCCCGACCGCGTCGAGGGCGCGCCGCATCCGCGCGACACGCCGCGCCTGTTCGGCCAGAACGCCGCCGAAGACAGCTTTCTGCGCGCCTTTGGTGGCGGGCGGCTGCACCACGGCTGGCTCATCACCGGGCCGCGCGGGGTGGGCAAGGCGACGCTGGCCTGGCGCATCGCGCGCTTCCTGTTGACGCAGGACCCTGGCGGTGGCCTGTTCGGCCCGCCCGAAACGCTGGACGTATCCAGCGACCATCCCGTCGCACACCGCATCCAGGCCGGGGCCGAACCGGGGCTTCTGGTGATCCGGCGCGGCGCCGATGACAAGACCGGCAAGCTGCGCAGCCAGATCACCGTGGACGAGGTGCGCAAGCTGCGCGACTTCTTCGGACTCAGTTCTGCCGAGGGCGGGCGCCGCGTGGTGCTGGTCGATGCCGCCGACGAGATGAACGCGAACGCCGCCAATGCGCTGCTGAAACTGCTGGAAGAGCCGCCGGCGGGTGCCAGCTTGCTGCTGGTCGCGCACCAACCCTCGCGCCTGCTGCCGACCATTCGCTCGCGCTGCCGCGAGCTGCGGCTGGCGCCCTTGGGGCCCGAGGACATGGGCCGCGCGCTGGGCCAGGCGCTGGGCCATGACGAGGGCGGGGCGGAACTGGCCGAGTTGTCAGGCGGGTCGGTCGGCGAGGCGATCCGACTTCTGGCTGGTGGCGGGTTGGCGCTGTATGCCGATATTGTCGCCCTACTGGCCGAGATTCCGCGCCTTTCCAGGCCGGAATTGTTGAAATTGTGCAATTCCATGATCGGCAAGGACAGCGAGCTGCGCTTTGATCTGACGGTCCGGCTGGTCGATCTGGCCCTGGCGCGGCTGGCGCGCACCGGGGCCACCGGCACCCCGCCCGCCGAGGCCACGCCCGGCGAGGCCCGGGTGCTGACCCGTCTGGCGCCCGACGCCAGGGCCGCGCGCATCTGGGCCGAGCAGGCCTCGGATCTGGGTGCGCGGGCGCGCGGCGCGCGGGCGGTCAATCTTGACCCCGGCGCGCTGGTGCTGGATATGTTCCTGCGACTGGAATCCGCGGCGCGCATGGCGGCGGGATAGGCACGGAACCCATGACGCCCGCGATCGTAGACAGCCACACCCACCTCGATTTTCCGGATTTCGATGGCGAACACGACGCCATTCTCGAACGGGCCCGCGCCGCCGGCGTCACGCGCATGGTGACGATCTGCACGCGCCTGGACCGCGAGCCGATCTCGCGCGCGCTGGCCGAACGCTACCCCGAGGTCTACTACGCCGCCGGTGTCCACCCGATGCGCGCCCATGAGACGCCCCCCCTCGCGGTCGAGGACCTGACCCGACTGGCCGCGCATCCGAAATTCGTGGCGATCGGCGAGACGGGCCTCGACTATCACTACACGCCCGAAAGCGCGGACGCGCAGCAAGAAAGCCTGCGGGTGCATATCGAGGCCGCGCGGCAGACCGGTTTGCCGCTCATCATCCACGCGCGCGACGCCGATGCGGACATGGCCCGCATCCTGACCGACGAGTTTCGCGCGGGTGCCTTTACGGGTGTGCTGCATTGCTTCACCTCGGGGCCCGACCTGGCGCGGGCCGGGCTGGAGATCGGGTTTTACCTTTCGGCCTCGGGGATCGCCGCCTTTCCGAAATCGACCGCCCTGCGCGAGATTTTTGCCGCCGCGCCGGTGGACCGCATCCTGGTCGAGACCGACGCCCCCTACCTGGCGCCGCCGCCCCACCGCGGCAGGCGCAACGAACCGGCCTTTACCGCGCTGACCGCCGCCCGCATGGCGGAGGTCTGGGGCCTGAGCTACGAGGCCTTTGCCCGTCAGACCAGCGCGAATTTCGACCGGTTGTTCACCAGGGCGGCGTCATGACGGTGCTGCGGGCGACCATCCTGGGCTGCGGCTCGTCCGGCGGGGTGCCGCGTTTGGGCGGCGAATGGGGCGCGTGCGACCCCACCGATCCGCGCAACCGCCGCCGCCGCTGCTCGTTGCTGCTGGAACGCATCGCCGACACCGGCACGACGCGCGTTCTGGTGGACACCGCACCCGACATGCGCGAACAACTGCTGGATGCTGGCGTCGGCCACCTGGACGCCGTGGTCTATACCCACGGGCACGCCGACCATGTGCACGGGATCGACGATCTGCGCATGATCGTCTTCAACACGCGCAAGCGGTTGCAGGTCTGGGCCGATCACGCGACGCAGGATTCGCTGCTCAGCCGGTTCGGCTATGCCTTTGTGCAGCCGGCGGGCTCGCCCTATCCGCCGATCCTCGATCTCAACTCGATCACCGGAGAATTCACCATCGACGGCGCCGGCGGCCCCATGGTGCTGCGCCCCTTCCGGGTCGATCACGGCAGCATGGACGCGCTTGGATTTCGCATCGGCGGGCTGGCCTATCTGCCCGATGTCGTGCGCATCTACGAGGAAAGCTGGCCGGTGCTGGCCGATCTAGACTGCTGGATCGTCGATGCGCTGCGCTACAAGCCGCACCCGACCCATGCCCATCTCGCCCTGGCGCTGGAATGGATCGAGCGCGTCAAACCCCGGCGCGCGGTGCTGACCAACATGCACGTGGACCTCGATCACGCCACGCTCGAGGCCGAGACCCCCGATCACGTCACGCCCGCCCATGACGGGATGGTGCTGGAGGTGCCGTTGTGACCCTCGGGGGGCGCTGAGATGCAGGCCCTGATCGACGTGATCCTGCCGGTCTTTCTGGTGGTGGCGGCCGGGTATCTGGCCGCCTGGCGCGGCTGGATGACCGAGGCGAGCGTTGACGGGCTGATGAAATTCGCGCAGGGCATCGCCATTCCGGTGCTGCTGTTCCAGGCGCTGACGCGTCTGGACCTCGCGCCGATCTTCGAATGGCGGCTCCTGGTCAGCTTCTATTCCGGGGCGTTCGGCGGTTTTCTGGCCGGGCTATTCGGCGCGCGCTTTTTGTTCCGGCGATCCTGGGAGGACGCGGTGGCGGTCGGTTTCGTCTGCCTCTTTTCGAATTCGGTGTTGTTGGGCCTGGCGATCACCGAACGCGCCTATGGTGCCGATGCCCTGGGCCCCAACTATGCGATCATCGCGCTGCACGCGCCGTTTTGCTACTTCGTCGGGGTGTTGACGATGGAGGGGGTGCGCGCCAGGGGCGCCGGACTGGGCCGCACCGCGCTGAAGGTGGTGCGCAGCCTGGCCGCCAATCCGCTGATTGTCGGCATTCTTGCCGGCGCGCTGGTGAATCTGGGGGGGCTGCACCTGCCCGCAGTGGTCAGCGACGCAGCGTCGCTGATCGCGCGGGCCGGTTTGCCGGGGGCGCTGTTCGGACTGGGGGGCGTTCTTTTTCGCTACCGGCCCGAAGGGGACCTGCGGCTGATCGCCTATGTGGTGGCGGTGTCGCTGCTGCTGCACCCGGCGATCACCTGGACGCTGGGGCGCGCGCTGGACCTGGGGCCCGGGCCGTTCCGGTCGGCGGTGGTGACGGCCGGCATGGCACCCGGCGTCAACGCCTATCTGTTCGCCAGCATGTATGGCCGCGCGCTACGGGTCGCGGCCTCGTCGGTGCTGATCGCGACGGTTCTGTGCATCGTCACCGCCTGGGGCTGGATGCAGGCGCTGGGTTAGCGCCGCCGGCCCGAACGGAACCCCGGAAGCAGCCGCGGAACGAACCGGGGCACGCGCGCGGCATAGGCGTCCCAGGCCTCGGCGCCGCGGCTCTTGCGCATGTGGCGTTCGGCGCCTGGCGTGGCCGAGCCCCAGCCCATGAACCAGCTCGCATGGATCGCCCCCATCAGGCCGAGCCAGCCCAGCGGATGGATCAGCGCGACCAGGGCATAGCCCCACCACATCAGCGCCTCGCCGAAATAATTGGGATGGCGGGTCAGCGACCAGAGGCCCCGGTCCATGATCCGGCCCTTGTTTGCAGAGTCGGCCTTGAACCTGGCCAGTTGGCGGTCACCCACCGCCTGAAAGCCGAAGCCGACCAGCCAGACGACCAGCCCGGCCCAGGGCCAGATCGCTGCCGTGCCGGTCGGGGCGGCGGCCGAGGCGACAAAGGCGAAGGGCAGGCACCAGATCCAGACGACCGCCCCTTGCAGCCCGTAGACCGCGAAGAAGCTCCACCACCGCCAGCGCGGGCCGAACTTGCGGCGCAGGCTGGCGTAGGGTTCGCGTTCATGGTGCAGGTTGGTGCCCAGCAGTTGCACGAACAGGCGCGCCGCCCACAGCGCCATCAGCGCCAGCGCGGCCCAGGCCGGCACCGAGGTGCCGCCTGCGGCCAGCACCATGGCCAGCGCCGTGCCCAGTGCCAGAAGGGGATA
This sequence comes from Rhodobacter sp., assembly GCA_020637515.1. NCBI lineage: Bacteria > Pseudomonadati > Pseudomonadota > Alphaproteobacteria > Rhodobacterales > Rhodobacter > Rhodobacter sp. The sequence continues at coordinate 2,014,152 of JACKKG010000001.1, forward strand.
GAGGATATCCATCAAGGCGTGGTTGTGCAGCCGGTCGCCCAGCGCCCAGCCCAGCAGCGCCAGCGCCAGCGTGGCGCCCCCGCCGAACAGCGCCGCCGTGAGCGGGGCACGCAGCGGTGGCACCAGCAGGGCCAGCGCCAGAACCAACCCCGGCACCAGCATGTGGATCTGGTGCCAGCGCCTGCCGGGGGCATCGCGGGGCAAGGCGATCCACCAGGCGCAAGCCAGCGCCAACCAGATGAGCAGGGCAGGGGTCATCGCGGGGTCCTCGGTCCGATGGACCATCCTGAACCGGGACGCCCCGCACGGCAAGAGGTCGGCGGCACCGGGCCGGCCGGAACCGGACGGGCCGCCCGACCGTCGGCGTCAGGGACGGGTCAGTCCTTGGCGCGTTCGTAATAGGTGTTGTCGGCGGTGTTGATGACCACCCGGGTGCCGACGCCGATATGCGGCGGCACCATCACGCGCACGCCGATGTTGGTCATCGCCGGCTTGTAGCTCGACGAGGCGGTCTGCCCCTTCACGACGGGCTCGGTTTCGGTGATCTCGACGGTGACGCGGGCGGGCAGTTCCAGCGACAGTGGCACGCCTTCGAAGGTTTGCAGATAGACGCGCATTCCCGGTTCGAGGAAGGGCGCGGCATCGCCCACGGTCTCGGCGCTGGCGGCCACCTGTTCGTAGTTCTCCGGGTTCATGAAATGGAACCCTTCGCCGTCCTCATACAGGAAATCCCACTCGCGTTCGTCCACATCGGCCTTTTCGACCTGTTCGGTGGTCTTCCAGCGTTCGGTGTTCTTCACGCCGTCGATGATGCCACGCATGTCCACCGAGGTCGTGGGCGTGCCCTTGCCGGGGTGGAAGTTCTCGGCCTTGAGAACGACATAGAGCTTGCCATTCAGTTCGACGACATTCCCCTTGCGCAGGGACGAGGCAATGACTTTCACAGGGTCTTCCTTGTGAGGGGCCCCGGGGTTGTGACAGCCCGCGGGGCGGATTATGCGATGGATTGCCACGCCCCTAGCCCATTCCGCGACGGATTTCCAGAGAAAGCGCACCCATGACCGACACCCCCTGGTGGAACCCCGGCCGTCATGCCGACCGCCGCCCCGTGCTGCTGGCCCGCAACCGCGCGCAGGCGGCGATCCGGGGCTTTCTGGCCGATCGGGACTTTGTCGAGGTCGATCCCGCCGCGCTGGCGATCAGCCCCGGCAACGAGGCCCATCTGCACGCCTTTGCGACCCAGGCCATCGGAAACGACGGGCAGGCGCGGACGATGTATCTGCACACCTCGCCCGAATTCGCGATGAAGAAGCTGCTGGCCGCGGGCGAGACGCGGATCGCGGCCTTCGCCCATGTGTGGCGCAACCGCGAGCGCGGGCCGCGCCACAGCCCCGAATTCACCATGCTGGAATGGTATCGCGTGGCCGAGGATTATGGCGTGCTGATGGACGACACCGCCGCCATGGCCCAACTGGCCTGCGTGGCGGCGGGCACGCGGTTGTTGCGGCACGGCGAGGTCGTCTGCGACCCATTCCTGCCCTTCGCGCGCGTCTCGGTCGCCGAGGCCTTTGCGCGTTACGCCGGCATCGACCTGTTGGCGACGATTCGCGCCGATGGCCCCGATCCGGCCGCGCTGGCCGCGCAGGCCGCGGCCGCGGGCGTGCGCTGCGCCGGCGACGACACGTGGTCCGACGTCTTCTCGCGCGTGTTGGTCGAACGGATCGAGCCGCATCTGGGCCACGGGCGCCTTACGGTGCTGGACCGCTACCCCGCCGCCGAGGCGGCGCTGGCGCGCAGTTGCGCCGACGACCCGCGCGAGGCCGAGCGGTTCGAAATCTACGCCTGCGGGGTCGAACTGGCGAACGGGTTCGGGGAACTGACCGACCCGGCGGAACAGCGTCGCCGGTTCCAGGCCGAAATGGTCGAAAAGGCCCGTGTCTACGGCGAAACCTATCCGCTGGACGAGGATTTCCTGGCCGCGCTGGCGGGGATGCCGCCGGCCTCGGGGATCGCGCTGGGGTTCGACCGGCTGGTCATGCTGGCCAATGCCGTGCCTCGCATCGACGCTGTGCTGTGGACACCCGTGCCCTGAGGCGGAGCCCGGAATCGGGTGCGCCAGACAGGCAAAAGGACCCGTGGGGGTGCCCAGGGTCCTTGCGATGGTACCGCCTCCCCGGCTCGAACGGGGGACCTCTAGATCCACAATCTAGCGCTCTAACCAACTGAGCTAAGGCGGCACGTGCGGGCCGTTTAGCGGTCCGCGTGGGCAATTGCAAGAGGGCAAAGGGTCAGAGTTTGCGCTCCCAGATCTGCGCCACGACATCTTGCCCGAACGAGCGTTTGGCCTCGCTTTCGACCAGGTGGAAGTGGTTGCGCGCATAGAGCCGCCCGGCGGCGACGTGGCTTTCATGGGTCCACAACCGCATCCGCCGATAGCCGGCCGCCCGCGCGAAATCGAGCGCGGTGTCCAGCATCCGTTGCGCCAGTCCCGTGCCGCGCGCGCCGGGTTCCAGCAGCACCAGCCGCAGCTTGGCGGTTTCGGCGTCGTCCTCGACGACAAAGATCGAGCCGACGCGCGTCTCGCCGTCCCAGGCGATCCAGCCCTGATCGCGGCCGGGGACCTGCTTGGCCAGGAAGTCGCCCAGGATCTCACGCACCAGCAGGGGGAAGGTCTCGTCAAAGCCCTCTTCCTCGGCGTAGAGCGCGCCGTGGCGGTCAACCAGCCAGTCGGTGTCGTGCGAGGCGAAGGGGCGCAATTCGATCATGCCCGCAGGCTGCGTCCGCCCGGCGCGGCTGTCAAGCGCGCTTGCGTGCCGGGGCCGGGCGCGCTACGGGATCAAAGGTCAAGCATGGGGGCCGAGATGGGTATCAACACGCAAAGCGACATCGCCGCCGATCTTCAGATCGGGCCGACCTCGGTGGGCATGGTGCGCATCTACGTTCAGGCGGACGGCATCGACCTGCCGCTGGATTTCGACCCGGACGAAGCCGACGAGATCGCCGAGGAACTGCGCAGCGCCGCCGAGGCCGCGCGCGCGCTGCGTGCCGAGGGCGGAAAGGGCGGCGGCAAACCGGGCCGGAAACGCTGAAGCGGGAGAGGGTGAGAGACCGGACACGACCCAAGCGGGATTCGTTGCGGCTGCTTCCTTCCGGACCTGACCGGGTTGGCGAAATGCCTGCCCGCGCCGATCTCTCGAGGCCCATCTATGCGTCAGGGCGCTGCGATGCAAGCCTGTTTCTGCGCCCCGAGTTGCGCAGCCGGGCCGATCTGCGATACTCGCACATCCCGCGCGCGCCCCGTCGCGCATCCCCGTAGCGCAACCCCGTGCGCATCAAGGCACCGTCCGACCCCATGAGCAAGCGTGGCTATCATCACGGCAATCTGCGGCAGGCGCTGGTCGATGCCGCGCTGGACCTGATCGCCGAAAAGGGCCCGACCGGTTTCACCATGGCCGAGGCCGCGAAACGGGCCGATGTTTCGGCGGCCGCCCCGTATCGCCATTTCGCCGGCCGCGACGACCTGATCGCCGAGATCGCGACGCAGGGCTACGATCTGTTCGCCGAGGTGCTGGACTATGCCTATGACGGCGGCAAGCCGTCGCCGCTGGCCGCGTTCGAGGCCGTCGGCCGTGCCTATCTGGCGTTCGCGCGCAAGTATCCCGGGCATTACATGGCGATGTTCGAATCCGGGGTTTCGGTGAACCAGACCGCCGATCTGGCCAAGGCCGCCGATCGGGCGACCCGGGTGCTGACCCGCGCCGCCGACGCGCTGTCGGCCCGCATTCCCGCCAGCCATCGCCCACCCGCCGCGATGTTCGCCGCCCACGTCAACGCGATGAGCCACGGTATCGTTGAACTTTATGCGCGGGGCAAACCCGGCGGGCGCACGCCCTTCACCCCAGAGGAACTGCTGGAATCGGGCATCGGCATCTATCTGCGTGGCCTGGGCCTGATCGCCCCCGACCATGACCCGACCCGCAGCGAGTAACGGGACGCGACCGACCGAGGGCGGTTGACCGGCGCGGCCCATCGCGCGGCCAAGGGGACGGGCCTGTGGCGAATGTTCCTCTTCTTGCGCCGCGGTCTGGCGCCGGGCGACAAAGGCCTTGGCCTCGGGGGGCTGGTCCCGCCGTCTGGCGGGATCCCGTGAACGGTCTCGTCCATCGGCCCCGCCCGATCGACGGGCGCCCCCAGCCGACCCGGTGCAATGGCCTGTCCTGCCAGCGATCGGCGACCCAACGCGACACCGGCGCCCCGGGTGTTGAGGGCGATCGGCAGCGGAGGGGGGAATGCAGGGTTCGTCATGCGCCGACAGTCGCGCAGGGCGGTCGGTCAAAACAGGCACAACGGTGTGCGGGGGGATTCTGGCGCTGAGCGGGCCGCTGAGCGCCCGCCTGCCCTTGGACGGCAAACGGGCCGTGCAAACCCGACAAGGGTATGAATAGGGTATTTAACGGCGCTCTGCGACCCGGTTGCGGGCGATGGGGTTGAACGAGCGGCGCTCAGACGGCATATTCAGGAGGCACCTGAGTAAAGTAGCCCGTCTAGCCGTCCTTGAGACGCGGGGGAGGTGACGTCCCCCCAGGTGCGCTATTCGCTCACCAGTGTCGCGGCACCGATCATCCGTCGCAAATGGCGTATTGAGCCTCTGGCGTAGGGTCAGGACTCATAGCCAATAGATGACGATAGAGGCGAGCATGATGGCTGAGAGGAAGACCTTCGGGCATCGGTCGTATCGGGTTGCCACACGCCGCCAGTCCTTGAGCCTGCCGAACATGATCTCGATGCGGTTACGCCGTTTGTAGCGGCGCTTGTCGTATTTGACGGGTTTCTTTCGCTGCTTCCGGCCCGGGATGCAGGCGCATATGCCCTTGTCTTTCAACGCATCTCTGAACCAATCGGCATCATAGCCGCGATCCCCGAGCAGCCAGTCGACCTGTGGCAGGCTGCTCAACAAGGCCGCCGCGCCGATGTAGTCGCTGACTTGTCCGGCGGTGACGAAGAAGCTGATTGGACGCCCTAGGCTGTCGCAGATGGCGTGCAGCTTGGTGCTCATACCGCCCTTGGTGCGGCCAATCAGGCGTCCACGCCCCCCTTTTTGACGCCCAAAGCCGGCGATCTTGCGCACGGTCTCGTCCTCGAGAAGCGCGGCGGCGGGGATCAGTTCGACCGGGACCAGCTTGCCCTTGGCGTCGGGCATGTAGGTCTTGCCGGCGACATCGATGCGGCCGTCGGAGATGGGGGCGGGGAAATGCTCAGACATCGGCGGGTCCTTTCAGGGGCGGGAGGGGGGTGTCGATCGGCGTGGCCGTGCCCGCGCCGGGGGGGATGGCGCGCAGGCCGAGGATTGCGAGCGCGCCCGCCATCGCCTCGATCTCGTCGCGGCTGACCAGCGTCGCGCCGCGCGGGCCGTGAAGGTCCACCTTGCCCATCCCGCGCGCGGCGCGCTCCATCATCGCGGGCAGGGCCCAGCGGGCGAGGGCGGTCATTCGCCGATCCCCGTGGCGGGGTGGCGCGGCGGGATCGGAGGCAAGCGGATCGCCACCGTCCTGCCGGCCTCGAGCGCCTCGAGCATCCGGTCAACGTCCGGGCTTTTGGCCTCGCGTGCCGCGCGGGCCTCCTCGACCAGCTGGCGCTGGCGCTCGGTCGCACCGAAGCGACGGCTTTTGAACTCAACCTTCATCGCGGTTGCTCCTCTGATAACGGCTGCAGAAGCGGCAGGCGCGATACATGCGCACCCGCAGGCTGTTGGTGTTCTGGAAGGCGTCGGCCTTGGCGCGCCAGGCGCGGCATTCGTGCAGGGGCAGGGTGCCCAGCGAGGGGCAGGTGACGGTCTCGGCCAGCAGATGGCCGCGCACCAGCTCCTCGACCGCCAGCATGTCGCCCGCGTAGCGGTTGCGCAGCACGGTCGAGACCAGCGCGGCCGAGCGGCCGAGCCGCGCGGCGACCTTGTTCTGGCTGCTCTGCGCGCAGGCCTCGGCGAGGGCGGCGACCCAGTCGGGCAGGGGCGCGCCCCAATGCGCGCGGGCGATGTCGATCGGGCCGCTCATGCGCCGGCCTCCGGCAGGTGGGTGAACGCGCCCAGGTTCTCGTCCCAGATTGCCCGAACCCGGCGCTCGCGCGGTGGCCGGGGACCGGTGTCGCGGATCAGCCGGTAGATGGCCTCGCGCTTGCCGGGCACTGCTGTGCGCAGGACCTTGAGATACCCCGAGCGGGTCAGCATCTGGCAGAAGCTCCGCGCCTCGTCCCGGCCGACCGCGATGACATCCGTCGAGGAATGCGCGGCGATATCGACGGCGGTAAACGGGGCGCGAAACGCGCGCATCGCCCGCCACATGTTACCCTGCGAGGATTGTTTGACCGGATCGGGGCCGGCGGGCAGTGAACGGGCCGCGCCGATCACCCGATACCATTCGGTGGTGGTGTCGCGCTTGCCCAGGGCCTCGACGGTTCCGGCGCGGACCCAGCGGCGGATCCAGGTTCCGGCAGTATCAATGCCGATCTGCGCGGCCTCGGACAGGGCGCGGCGGTCGAAGGTGACCAGTCGGCAGGCGGCCGACCAGGCGACCTGTTGCAGGATGTTCTTCTCGTCGCGCATCACGCAGCCCCCGCGAATTCGGAACGGCGCGGCGTCGGCGCGGTTCCCGTGTAGAGGCGGCGCAGGTCCACATCGGCGCCGCCCAGCCGGTTGACGCCGAGGACCTGGGCGCGCTCGTGCACCTGGGCCAGGTTGACGCAGACGCGGCGGGTCGAGCCGTGCGAGAGGCGCAGGAGGTCCGCCTTCAGCTCGGCCGCAAGCTCGACACCCGGTGCGTAGATCCCGGTCAGGTGGTTGAGGTCGCCCATGTCCGCGGGCAGCGCCGCGATCCAGTCGAGCATCCGCCCGTGGACCCGTTCCCATTCCTTGAGCTTCTGCGGCAGCAGTTCCTCGCCGATCAGGATGGTCGTCGCCTGGCTGCCCTCATAGATGTCGCGCACGATCTCGACCATCTTTCGGGCGACCAGGTGGTCGGCCTCGTCGATGATCAGCGGCACGCCGCGCAAGGTCAGTTCGGCGGCGATCCGGTCCACCATGTCGGCGGTGTTGCCCTTGGGCACGAGGCCCAGCTCGACCAGGATCGCCGCGCAGAGGTTCTTCTTCGTCCAGGCGCTCTTGCACTGCACCAGCACAGCCTGGAAGCGGTTGGCGGCGTAGATCGCCGCGGTCGACTTGCCGAAGCCCGAGAAGCCGTAGAAGCAGGCCATGCCGGGCAAGCCGATGGCGCGTTCGTTCACCCGCTCGATCAGCGCCGTGAGGGCCGCGACGTTCCGCAGCGGCGCGACGCTGTTGTAAAGTCTCTGGTCGTCTGCCATGTCCCTCTCCTTCATCCGAAATACGCATCCCCGAAATCCGACCAGAGCGCGCGCTCGGCCCGGTACTCGGGGGTTGTCTGGTAGCCTTTGAGCCAGCGCGCCTGTTCCTCGGTGATCGCCTCGCCGGCCTCGCGCGCGCGCTCCAGATCGAGGGCCCGGCGGAAGCGTTCCTTCGGCGCCTCCTCGGCGGGCCTGGGCGCACGGCGGGCCGCGAAATCGGCCACCACGGCCTTTTGCTCGGCCAACACCTCCGGCGGCAGCGGCTCGGGCGGCCGGTGCCGGGCCGCAGGTTGCACCAGCTTCACCACCTTGGCCTCGGGTGCTGCGATCGGGTCGCCGGGCGCCGTGGCGTCGAGGTCGAGCCCGAGTTCGCGGGCGGTGAGCTTCCTGTAGGCCTCGACCGCCTTCTTCTCGGCGTTCATCCAGTCCTTGCGGGCGCGGTTGTGCTCGCGCGCGGCCTCGAGCGACAGGAACCCGCCCTTCATCAGGCAGTCCGCGGCACCCAAGTAGCGGTTGTCGAAGCTGTAGACATGGACGCCCGCATGCAGATCGGCCGGGTCGAAGCGCACGACCATCCGCTTTCCGGCATGCTCGTGCAGCCAGGGTGCCCAATACTCGTTGCCGAGGAATGCGATCTTGGCGTTCACCCGGTTGACCGTGAGGCCCTTGGCACCCATCAGCCAGAGGCGGCGCTGCGCCTCGGTCGCCTTGCGGATCGGCGCCTTCTCGTAACTCTCGGCGAAGACCTCGGCGAAGGACCGGCCCCAGGCGACCTCGGACCGGCGGCCCTGGCGCAGGTTATGCTCCTCGATCCCCTCGGCCACGACCTTGAGGAAGGTCTCGAAAGGCACCGCCTTGCTCGCGTAGTTCTCGGGCTTGGCGTCGGGCCGGTTGCCGGTCCAGGCGCCGGCAAAGCGGGGGTCCTTGGCGATGGCATCGCACATATCGCGGAAGGCGCGCTCGATCGGCTTCGATTGGCCGGCATAGGGCGTGGCCCAGTGGATCTCGCAGCCGAGCGCCGTGAAGAGGCCGGGGATGTCGGCCTCCAGCGCCTTGAAGCGGTTGCGGGTCTCGGCCCGGCCGGTCACCGCCTTGGCGGCGAACTCGCGGCCGTTGTCGAGGAGGACATGCTCGGGGATGCCCCAATCCTCGATCATGTCGCCCGCGGCCAGCAGCACGTCATCGGCGTTGGCGGTGAGCGCCAGGCGCCAGGCCAGAACCCGGCCCGAATAGATATCCTGGAAGGCGACCATCTGGGGCCGCAGGGGCGTGTCGATGCCGGGCCAAGCGACGAAGACGTCGAAGCGGTGGTAGTCGGCGTTGACCACTTCCAGCGCGTGCAGCGCGGTCTTGTCGCGGCGCTGCGGCGGGTACATCCGTTTCAGCGCATCGATGCCCATCCGGGCCAGCACCTGGCTAGGCTGGCTGACGCGTGCGTCGAGATAGCGGCGCATGGTCCGCTCGGGCGCCAGGACCCAGCCGTTCGCCTTGGCCGCGCGGGTGGCGCGCCGGTAGCAGGACGAGAAGGACGGCCGCTCGAGCCGCAGGTAGTCGGACGCCAGCCAGTCGAAGGCATCCTCGTCGAACTCGGCCCGGGTCACATGGCGTGTCGCCGCGCGATGCCTGGGCGCGAGGTGCGGCAACCGGTCGTCGGGGCGCACGCCCTCGACGAGGCCGAGCCAGTTCCAGAGCGTCCGCGGGCTGACGCCCTTCAGCTTGGCCACCTCGCGCGCGGCGAGGTCGCGGCCCAACTGGAACTCCAGCGCCTCGACCGCCTGGACGCAGCCCAACCGGTGCCGGGCCTTGCCCTGCACCGCCTCGGGCAATCCCTCGAACCATTCCCAGGCCTGTCCGCGGCTGACCGCGCCGGCACCGATGCCGCCCGCGCTCCCCGGCGCCGTGACCTCGGCCAGCAGCGCCTTGCGGGCCGCGAGGGGCAGCGCCGACCAGTGGTACTCCCACCCGCCGCCACGGCCCGCGCGCTTGCGGGCAGCGGAAATGTTGGCTCGCAGGTTGATCCTGGAAATCCAGCGATCGACGCCTTGCATGGTGCTTGGCACATCCGGCAGTTCCGCGTCGGCCAACTCTTGTGCCGTCCACCATTGCTTCTGGGGGGCGAGGTCCGTCATTCCGGCACCCCCTCATAGAGAAGGGCGGAGATCTCGTTGCCGTGGTCGCGGCAGAACCGGCGGCGAGCCTCTTTCGGCGCGCGCGCCCAGGCGGCCTTGAGCGCCTTCAACGCCGCTTCAAACGGGTCTTCAACGGGGGTAGCGTTGCCCTCGCTCGCGGCGATTGCGCGGCGAGCGTCAGCGGCAGATTTTGCGCGCCCCTCGGCCAGCCTCTCGACCACCTCGTAACGTTCCGCCGCCTGCCCGATCTTGGCAATCTCGGCCAGGTCCTTGAGGGTGATCGGGCGCGGGGCTTTGCGCAGCAGGGCAACATCGCGTGGATCGAGGCGCGATCCGGCGGCGATAAGGCGGAAGATGTGGCGCTGTGAAAGGCCGAACTTCTCCGCTGTCGCGTCGGCAAACGATGCAACTGACATCGTGTCAGTTGCATCCCAACGGGCGGCCGCGCCCGCGACCCCACGCTTCGCTTCCGGATGCAGGCGTTCAAAGACCCGCTTACGCTCGGCGAGGAACAGCGCCGTGTCCAGCGGCGAGAGTTCCGCGCCGGCGATGTTGTCGTCGATCTCCATCAGCCGCGCCCAGTCGTCGGTGACGTCGGCCCAGACCTTGGCCTCGATCTCGTCCCAGCCCAGCCGCCGCGCCGCTTCCAGCCGGTGCCCGCCGGCGATCAGCACCAATTGGCCGCCCTTCTTCTGGCGCAGGTGGATCGCGTCCTTCATCACCCCGATCTCGGCGATCGAGGCCAGAAGGCTCTCGACCCCGGCCTCGGACACCGGGCGCAACCGGCCCGCGGTGGCGATGTCCGCCACCTTCACCCGGTCGATCCTGAGCAGTCTGGGTTCCGCCATGTTCAGGCCCCCGACGAACGGCGGGGTTTGCGCCCGGCGCCCGCGCCCTGGTAGCCATAGGCGCCCAACGGATCGCCGAGGCCCCGGCACGGGCCGCACATCCGGTTGTGGATGCCCTCGCTCTCGAAGACCGATCCGCAGCAAAGACCGGCCCGCGGGCCGCGCCGGGCGGCAGCGTCAGCCTGCCGCTGCAGGCTGTCGGCGCGTGCCGCCGCCAGGTCGCGGTTGCCGTAGGCGCCCGAGGCAACGCGGCCTTCGGGGTCAACGACGAAATAGCCGCGCACCGGATGGGGCCGGTATTCGACCTGGTAGACCGGGCGCTGCCCGATGTGCCGGGGGGTTGTGGCGCGCCCCCTCATCCCAGCACCGCCCCGGCGCAGAGGCCGACATACAGCAAGCCGAACAGCGCGACGGCCCCGATCAGATCGCCCAGCCAATGGTCCTCGAGCGCGCGCAGCGCCCGGATGAAGCGCGTCATGCGTCACCTCCAGGGTTCGGATTGCGGGGGAAAGACAGGGCAGGCATCGCGCCGGCCCCGATGCGGGCACAAACCCTTGTGCCTGGTCTCGCCGGAGACCAGCGACGATCATGGCGGTGCCGGAGGGCGTTCCAGCGCCCCCCGACACCTCTCATCCCCTTTCGAACACCCCGAAAGGAGACGATTTGAATGCCCGCCAATTGCTCGGCTGCCTCACGGTCACCACCCGCTGCAACGACAAGCGCCCTCTTGTGCATGGTGCGTTCAGCCTTGAGCCAGTCGCGCCTGGCCTTTGCGTGCATGCGCCCAGGGGTGCCATTGGTCCTTCTTGCCATCACGCACCCCCTTTCGGCGGGCACCGGCGCGAGGGACGAGCTGCTTTCCCCCGCGCCGGGCCGCCCCTACCATCCGGTGCGCCAACAACCGGAACGGAAGGGGATTTCGATGAGCGATCAGGGCTGGATGGAGCTTTTTCAACCCATTCACGTCGAATGGTTTGAACAAACCCAAACACACGTGGTTCGGGGAACCAGCGCCGACCTTGGCGGTCAGACAGTGCCGATTGGGTTTGCGATGCGGGGACCGGCAGCAGCGCAATTCTTGCAGCGCCTTCGGGACGCAACGCGCAACGTGGCTGCAGACGCAATAGACCCCAGACCGCGCGGTCTACAGTAAAGCCCCAAAGGTCAGACAGGATGCCCATCACGCGGCCTCCTTCTTGCCCTTGGGCGGGCGCGGGATGTCGCGCGGCCATTCCAGGTCAGCGGGCCAACGATCCGAGAAGGCCCGCAACGCGTCGTTATAGGTGTCCACCCGGCATCCCTTGCCTTCGCTCAGGCGCCGGAACAGCCGGGTGTGCACGCCGCACCATTTGGCAATGGTCGCCTCGGAGCGCCCAACGTGGGCGGCCAGAACTGCGGCAAGGGTGGTGAGGTGGTTCGTTTCCATGCACTAACGGTATCAAAATACACCGATCAAGCAATATCTTTTTACACCAAACACGAAACAAACTATCCCCGCACGGCTTGGCTTGTGCAAAATGCATCTTGGTGTATTTTTGCACCGTGCTTACTGCGGCTGAAATATACGCGTTGATCGAAAACCGCCGATCCGAACTTGGGCTGTCGCAAGCACAGCTGGGGCAGCTCGCTTTCGGGCAAAGCAACAGCGCTGCCATACAGAATTTGAGAAGAGGCTCTTCTCCGACCGCAGACAGGCTCTCTGCCCTCGCCGACGCTCTTAACCTCGAACTCTACTTCGGCCCTCGGCGCGACCTAACACCAGCACCCTCGACCACCGTCTCAGGGGAAGCCTTCGCCACCGTTGCCCGTTACGATGCCGCCGGTGCCGCGGGCGACGGGGTGATCAACCTCGACGGTCCGCCCGTCGATCACCTGGCCTTCTCGAAGCGCTGGCTCGAGCAGAACGGCATCAGCGCCGGCGACAGCATCCTGATCAACGTGCGCGGCGACAGCATGCGGCCCAGCCTCTATGACGGCGACCTGGTGATGATCGACCGGCGCAAGACGCAGATCCGCTCAGGCCAGATCTACGTCTTCCGCGAGGCAGACGCGCTCAGGATCAAGCGGCTCGAGGTGATCCCCGACGCCGCGATCATCCTGCGCAGCGACAACCCCGAGCACCCGCCGGAACACCGCACCGGCGAAGCCATGAACGCCGTCAGCCAGAACATCGTCGGCCAGGTGGTCTGGTCCGGGCACAAATGGGGGTGACCGCTTGCGGCCCAGAGCGGTCATTGGTGGCAATATCAAGTGCTGCGTTGCAGCCCGTCGTTGCAGACGTTGATGCATTGCCGCTGCATTGTCTAATCGCTAGCGTCGGCTGTGCAGAACGAAATTCTTCCGACGATGTACAAACGGAGGTGGTCAAGCATGAATGAGGTGAACAGATTTGGTTTAAGACGCCGCCCTGAATCAAGTGTTCGCAGAACAATCCGAAAGAACTCGGGATTTGGCTGCGTGGTCTGTGGCTTGGCGATTGGTGATTACGAGCACGTTGATCCTACATATGTCGACGCTGAAATACACGACCCCAACTGCATGACGTTCTTATGTATTCGCTGTCACGGTAAGGTCACTCGAGGTCAACTTTCGAAGGAAAGTGTAAAGGATGCGATGAGGGAGCCCGCTGCCTTCAAAGCAGGGTTTTCATTTGAGGCTTTGGATGTCGGATCTTCCGCACCCACGATTCATATTGGCCCTATGAGTGTCAAGAATTGTGAATCCATTATTTCAGTCAATTCAAGACCTGTTCTATGGATTCACCCTCCTGAGGAAGCCGGAGGACCAGTTCGAATTGGTGCCGAAATAAGAAATGAGCACGGAGAATTGGTATTCAGCATTGTTGACAATGAATGGCGCGTGCAAAAAGAAAGCTGGGATGTCGAAGTGATCGGCAAGACAACAACAATCCGAAATGGTCCGCGTGAGATAGCCCTTGTTATCCGCACTGAACCTCCTGGTGACTTGTATATCGACCGAATGGATATGAGCATCGAGGGCTATAGATTCTGGATTGATTCTGGAAATTTGTACATACGTCGGCCGGATGGACAGACTGACTCTGTTCAAAGGTTTGATTTCGTTGATTGCACTGCCGCCATTGTCGCTGTTAACAATACATTGATATTTGGCACCGGAGGGGGCAGAGTTTCATTCAGTCTAGCGGGTAAAGGCCGAACATCGCGGGTAATTGACACCAGCCGGAGGCGAAACTCGGTATGCGCATGCGGTAGTGGCAAGCGTTTTAAACACTGTTGCGGAGCCTTCTAAAGTAGACGTTGTTGCTGCCTGCAGCGAAGGTCCGCAATCCGCCGATGCTGTTGAAAAAGTCTTTATTGCAGTGCGGCAAGTCCTTTGATTCACTTGATTATGAGGGGATCGGAGGATTTCGACATGATGGGCACACAAACGGCACCGGCACAGCTGTTCTATGACTTCGATCTGGAGCGTCATGTTCCTTCCGGTCATATGCTTCGCGAGATCGACAGGTTTCTCGACGTGGATGGGATGCGGGAGGCCCTTCGCCCCTTCTACAGCCACCTCGGGCGTCCTTCGATCGATCCAGAACTGATCATCCGGATGCTGGTCATTGGTTACGTCATGGGCATCCGATCGGAACGTCGCCTCTGCGACGAGGTCCATCTGAACCTCGCCTATCGGTGGTTCTGTCGGCTGGGCCTGGAGGGGAAGGTCCCGGATCACTCGACGTTCTCTCGGTATCGCCATGGCAAGTTTCGCGACAGCAATCTGCTGCGACAGGTCTTCGAGGCCACGGTGGAGCGGTGCCTGAGGGAGGACCTGGTATCCGGCGAGGGCTTTGCCGTGGATGCCAGCCTGATCTCCGCTGACGCCAACAAGGCTCGGTCAATCGCAGCCGAAGACTGGAGCCCTGAGGTCGCGCGCGAGGCTGGGAACCGGGCAGCGCGGGAATATCTGGAAACGCTGGATGATGCCGCCTTCGGCGCCGCGTCACCGACCCAGCCGAAGTTCGTGGCCAAGTCCGACCCGGCGGCGCAATGGACCCGTGCCGAGGAAAGTCGCCCCTATTTTGCTTACGCCACCAACTACCTGATCGACACCAAAAGCTCGGTAATCATGGATGTTGAGGCGACGCGCGCCATTCGCCAGGCCGAAGTCGGGGCGTCGCGCACGATGCTCGACAGAACCGAGAAACGGTTCGGGATCAGGCCGGATTGGCTGGCGGCCGACACTGCCTATGGCAACGCCGAGAACCTCGGATGGCTGGTTGAGCAGCGGAGCATCATCCCCTTCATCCCGGTGATCGATAAGTCGGAGCGGACCGATGGCACCTGGTCCAGATCCGACTTCGAATGGGACGAGGCGAACGATCAATACATCTGCCCCGAGGGACACGCCCTCAGGCAGTATCGCCGGAACTACTCCGATCCGAACCGGGGTCAGGACACCGGCGGGCGGAAGAAATATCGTGCCTCGAAGGCGACATGTCAGGCCTGTCCATCCAAGGAAATCTGCTGCCCGAAAGCGGAGGCCCGATACGTCACCCGTGAACCCCACGAGGAAGCACGCGAGTTCGCCCGCGCATGCCGCAAGACCAAGGCTTACGAGGTATCCCGAGACAAGCGGAAGAAAGTAGAGATGCTCTTCGCCCATCTGAAGCGTATCCTCGGCCTGACCCGGCTACGCCTGCGCGGCCCCAATGGTGCGAAGGACGAATTCCTCCTCGCCGCCATCGCCCAGAACCTCCGAAAACTCGCCAAGCTGCGGCCTCAGTTAGCCAACCCGGAGGCCACGGCATGATCTGAGCGGCCAGATAGACGCCACAAGGCGGCGCGACGGGCGATTGTCCGAACCAAACGGCGACACCCGAGCCTGAGGGCAGCTCAAAACGCGTTCTCAGGCCGACTTTTTCAACAAAATCCGCCCTTTCGGATCATTCCGCGTCCTTCATGTTGCGCAAGGTTTCCTCTCCCATCGCCGAAGCGATCACGGTGTCTACCTCGTCCAGGTAGCTCTCCCACATGGCCTTGCCGTCGAAGCGCGTGTCGGGACGGTGGCCATGCAGCCTGCACAGCGCCCTGGCGGCGCGTTCTCTCGGTGGCTTTGCGGTCCTGGTCATGGTCAAGCATCCCCTGCTCGGCGTCGATTCTGCAAGCAGGGGCAGGGCGCGCTGGGGTGAAAAAGCCGTGCATGTTCGGCGCAGAGAAATTGGCCGCACGTGGACGCCGGTTCCTTGATATTTCAAAGGCTTACAGCGAGCATGCACGGCGCGAACCGAACCTGCACGCCAACGTGCATGTTCCGATTCACGTGCGCTTTGCGCTGTTGCGTGAAAATCCCTTTGAAAACAGCGTTCAAGCCCGGTTTGAGCGCCGCGCCCGGGAGGGCGCTCCACCGTGCCGATGGACGATTTTCGGGGGATTTCTGCAAGTTTCCACCTCGTCGCAGCCCTGGCTGCCGGGGTCCATTAAATCCTTTTTCTTCATGGCTTTAACCACCTGTTCCCGGCTTTTCCCAGCTGTTCCCGCATCTCTGCAAAACTCCCTGTCAACGCACACACGCACAAAAAGTTCTGGCCGCGGTCTTGAACCTCGACGTTGGGTCTCCATCTATGTTAATGTAAATAACATTAACACTAGCAACGAAGGAGACACACATGACCGCCATCGCTTCCTGGCCCGGCCGCGCAGAGACCTGGCTGGACGAACGGGGCAGAGGAGCCTGGATCGCCGCGATGGTCCTTGGCTTCATCGTATTCTGGCCGATCGGCCTCGCACTTCTCGCTTACATGATCTGGGGAAAACAGATGTTTGGAAAGAACTGCCGCAACCGCGCCCACAGCCACCACCGTCAGGCCTGGGCGATGCATCAGCCCTCGGGCAATGCGGCCTTTGACAGCTACAAGGCCGACACGCTGCGCCGTCTGGAAGAGGAACAGGATGCGTTCGCCGCGTTCCTGAAGCGGTTGCGGGATGCCAAGGACAAGGCCGAATTCGACCAGTTCATGGACGATCGGGCCCGCCGCCGGGCCGAGGACGCGCGTCCGGTCGAACCTGCGATGTAACGTGAGGGGCGGGGGGCTGCCGCCCCCCGCTCCCCCGCTTCAAGGGGGCATGCCCCCTTGAAAATCCCCGGGCACCGAGGGTGACGGGTGGATCGGGCGCGGTGGGCCGTCGAGGGCCTGCCGCGCCCGTTTCTAGTGGACGGCCATCAGCCGCAGCGCGTCGAGGATCGCGGCGTGGGTGTTGCGCGAGGCGACGGCGTCACCGATGCGCCAGAGCTGGAAGCGGCCTTGGGGATTGGGGGCCAGGGATTGCGGTTGCTGCGCGACGAGGGCCTCATGGTCCAGTGCGCCCAGGTTCCGCGACAGGGGTTTCAGCGCGAAATAGAGGTCGTCGAGCGGCAGCGTGCCATGGTTGATCACCACCTGATCGACGATGCGCTCTTGCGTCACGGGGCCGTAGTCGCTGCCGATCGTGGCCTTCAGGGCGTTGCCGTGGCGTTCGACGCCGAGGAGGCGCCAGGTGACGGTGAATGTCACGCCGCGTGGTTGCATGGCGCGCATATAGGGCACCAGGTTCATCGCCATGACCTCAGGCGCAAAGGCGCGGTCAGGCGTCATGACTTCGACGGTGGCGCCGGTTTCGGAAATCATTTCCGCGGCTTGCATCCCGGCGTGATCGCCCGCGTCGTCAAACACCAGCACCGAGCGGCCGGGCTTTGCATCGCCGGACAGGATGTCCCAGGCCGAAACGACCAGGTCGTTGCCGGATTGCAAGATGGCGGTGTTGGGCAGGCCGCCCGTGGCGATCACGACGATGTCGGGGCTTTCGTCGAGGACGGTTTCGGGTTCGGCATAGGTGTTGAACCGGAAATTAACCCCCGCGCGCGAACATTCGGCCATGCGCCAGTCGATGATGCCCATCATCTCCCTTTTCCTGGGACTTTGCGCGGTCAGTCGGATCTGGCCGCCCGGCTGGTCCGCGGCCTCGAACACCGTGACGGCATGGCCGCGTTGGCTGGCGACGCGCGCCGCTTCCAGGCCGGCGGGACCCGCGCCGACCACCACCACCCGTTTGCGGGCGGGGGCGGGCGCGATGTCCTGCGGCAGGGTCTCCTCGCGTCCCGAGGCCGCGTTGTGGATGCAGAAGGCCAGACCGCCCTGATAGATCCGGTCGAGGCAATAGTTCGCGCCGACGCAGGGGCGAATGCGGTCCTCGTGTCCGGCGCGGATCTTGCGCACCAGGTGGGGTTCGGTCAGGTGGGCGCGGGTCATGCCGATCATGTCCACCTTGCCCGCGGCAATGGCGTGGCGCGCGGTCGCCACATCCGGCACGCGCGCGGCGTGGAAGATCGGCACGTCCACGGCCTGGCGCACTTCGCCCGCGAAATCGAGATGCGGTGAGGCGGGCATCCCCTGGATCGGGATGACGTCGGTCAGGCCGGGGTCGGTGTCGATATGGCCGCGGATCACGTTGAGGAAATCGACCAGGCCCGATTGCTTGAACCGGCGGCCGACCTCGATCCCCTCGGCGGCATCGATACCGCCAGGCAGGCGTTCATCGGCGACGTAGCGCACGCCCAGCAGAAACGCGTCCCCGACACGCGCGCGACAGGCTTTCAGCACCGCCAGCGGAAAGGCCATGCGATGATCCAGCGTGCCGCCCCAGGGGGCCTCGAGCCGATTGGTCAGGGGCGAGATGAACTGGTCCATGAGGTGGCCGTAGCATTCGAACTCGACCCCATCCATGCCACCCGCCTGCATCCTTTCGGCGGCGTCGGCATAATCCTGGATGACGCGCTCGATGTCCCAGTCTTCCATCTTCTTGGTAAAGGCGCGGTGCGCGGGTTCGCGTTCGTGGCTTGGCGACAGGACGGGCAGCCAGTCGCCCTTGTCCCATCGGGTGCGCCGGCCCAGGTGGGTGAGCTGGATCATGATCGCCGCGCCCTCGTCATGGACGGCGTCGGTCATCGCGCGCAGATGCGGCACGACCTCGTCTTTCCAGGCGAGGATGTTGTTGAACACCGGCGGGCTGTCGCGCGAGACGCTGGCCGAGCCCGCGGTCATCGTCAGCGCGACACCGCCCCGCGCGCGCTCGACGTGATAGGCGCGGTAGCGGCCCTTGGGCATCCCGTCTTCGGGATAGGCGGGCTCGTGCGCCGAGATGAACAGCCGGTTCCTGAGCGTCAGGTGCTTGAGCTGAAAGGGTTGCAGCAGGGGGTCGGTCGACATGGCACAATCCGGGTTGGTTCCGTGGCTCAGATTGGCGCGAGCGGGGGGCTTTCCACAACCGGAATTCTGCGCCAGACTGGCATGACCGGGGTTTATGCGAAATGGGGTGTCATGGCGGGGCTCAGGCGGTCGATTTCATCGCTGGGCGCGCTGGCCACATTCGAGGCCGCGGCGCGGCTCATGGGGTTCACCCGCGCGGCCGAGGAACTGGGGGTCACCCAGGCGGCGGTGTCGCGCCAGATCAAGCTGCTCGAGGCCGAGCTGAACATGCCGCTGTTCGTGCGCGGCCATCGCCGGGTGGAGCTGACGCCCGCCGGGCTGGTGCTGGCGCGCGCGCTGACCGGCGCCTTCGACCAGGTGACCGAGGCGCTGGATACCATCCGCCGCCCGGTGCAGGGAAAGACCGTGACGGTGGGCGCGACGCTGGCCTTCACCCATTTCTGGTTGCTGCCGCGTCTGCCCGCATTTCGCGCCGCGCACCCTGAGGTGCAACTGAGGCTGGTCTCGCAAGACAGCGGTTTCGACCTGCGCAAGGACAGCGTGGATGTGCTGATTCATTACGGGCGCCCGCCGGTGGACGGGGGCCGGTTGCTGGCCGAACTGCCCGAGCGGGTCTTTCCCGTCTGCGCGCCGGCGCTGGCCCGGCGGGGCCTGTCCCTGGACCAGATGCCGCTGATCGCCTGCGATTGGGTCGAGCCGACCTGGCTGGGCTGGCGGCGGTGGGCGCAGCTTGCCGGGTTGCCGCCGCTGGCGCGCCCCAGCGCGCTGCGTTTCAGCCAGTATTCCGACGCCATCTATGCCGCGATCGGTGGCGAGGGGGTGGCCATGGGCTGGCAGGCGCTGGTCGGTGGGCATCTCGAGGATGGGCGCCTGGTGCGGCTTGGTCAGGCCGAGGTCGTGCCCGACGAAGTGAACATGCTGCTGGTCCCCGCGACCCGCAACCCGGGCAAGGCCGCGCGGGTCTTCACCGACTGGCTGGTCGCCGCCTTCGTGGCGGCTCAGCCATAAGCCCAGATCATTCAAACCCGCCGCATTTCTGCGCGTCACAAGGCGCCGCCCCGGTCCTAGCGTGAGCGCACCCAACCCTCACAGGTGTCCGATGAGCCTTGCCGAACCGACCCCCCGTGCCCGTTCCGGCCGCGCCGCCCGCCGGGCGGACCGCAGCGCCCCTCAGGTCGCCCGCGCGCCCTATATCGTGCGCGGCATCCCGACCTATGACATCCTGTCCGAAGAGGCGCTGCTGCGCATCGAACACGCAGCCGACCGGATCCTGGCGGAAACCGGCATCGACTTTCGCGACGACGACGAGGCCCTGGCGCTGTGGCGCAAGGCCGGCGCGCGGGTGGACGGCGTGCGCGTGCGGTTCGAGCCGGGGATGCTGCGCGAGATCCTGAAGACCGCGCCGTCCGAATTCACCCAGCACGCCAGAAACCCGGCCAATTCGGTGCGGATCGGCGGCCGGAACGTGGTTTTTGCCCCCGCCTACGGCAGCCCCTTCGTGATGGATCTGGACCGTGGCCGGCGCTTCGGCACGCTGGACGACTTCGAGAATTTCGTGAAGCTCGCGCAGTCGAGCCCCTGGCTGCATCACTCGGGCGGGACAATCTGCGAGCCGACGGACATCGCGGTGAACAAGCGCCATCTGGACATGGTCTATGCCCATATCCGCTATTCCGACCGGGCCTTTCTGGGGTCGGTCACGGCCGCGGATCGGGCCGAGGACAGCATCGCCATGGCGCGTCTGGTGTTCGGGGACGCCTTTGCCGACCAGAACTGCGTCATCATGGGCAATTTCAACGTCAACTCGCCGCTGGTCTGGGATGGCACCATGACCAAGGGGATGCGCGCCTATGCGCGGGCGGGGCAGGGGACTGTGCTGGTGCCCTTCATCCTGGGCGGCGCCATGGGGCCGGTGACCAACGCCGGCGCCATCGCCCAGTCTCTCGCCGAAACGATGGCGGGTTGCGCGCTGATCCAGTTGGAGCGGCCCGGCGCGCCCGTCGTCTTCGGCAACTTCCTCTCGTCGATGTCCCTGCGCTCGGGGTCGCCGACCTTCGGCACGCCGGAACCGGCGATCGGCAGCATGGTGGTGGGGCAACTCGCGCGTCGGCTGGGCCTGCCGCTGCGCTGTTCGGGCAATTTCACCAACGCGAAGCTGCCCGACGCGCAGGCGATGATGGAGGGCACGATGTCGATGCTGGCCGCCGTGCAATGTGGGGCGAACTATATCCTGCATTCGGCCGGCTTCCTGGACGGGCTGCTGTCGATGTCCTACGAGAAATTCATGCTGGACGCCGATCTGTGCGGCGCGATGCACGCCTATCTCAAGGGGGTCTCGGTCGATGACAATGCCCTCGCGGTTGATGCCTTCGCCGAGGTCGGACCGGGCAATCACTTTTTCGGCTGCCAACACACCCTGGCCAATTACGAGACCGCGTTCTGGGACAGCGAACTCAGCGACAACGAACCCTTTGAAAAATGGGAGGCCGCCGGCAGCACCGATGCCGCGACCCGCGCCAACCGGCGCTGGAAACGGGTTCTGGACGAGTATCAGGCCCCCGCACTGGACCCCGGCATCGACGAGGCGCTGCGCGATTTCATGGCGCGGCGCAAGGAGGCGGTCGCGGATCAATGGTATTGAGCACGGTCCGAGCGGCCAGGCGTGCCGATGGCCGCCCGGCCCCCCGGACCGGCGTTGCCCCCCTTGGCCTTTGGCGCGATTCCCTGCACTGTGCCGCGAACATCACGCGGGAGTGAACGCCATGGCGCGCCCTTGGGCGGAACCGGGTCAGGTCATCGGCTTGCTGGGGGGGTCCTTTGATCCCCCGCATTCCGGTCACGTCCATCTGACGCGCGAGGCGCTGAAACGGCTGGGGCTGGATCAGGTCTGGTGGCTGGTCAGTCCCGGCAATCCGATCAAGTCGCACGCCCCCGCGCCGCTGGACGCGCGCCTCGCCGCCTGCCGGGCACGGATGCGCCACCCGCGGGTGCGAATCACCGATCTCGAATCGCGTTTTGGAACCCGCGCCACCGTTGACACCCTGGCCGCGCTGCAAAGGGCCTGGCCGCGGGTGCGCTTTGTCTGGCTGATGGGCGCCGACAATCTTGCCGGGTTTCACCGCTGGGACCGATGGCCCGAGATCATGGCCCGTGTGCCCGTCGCCGTCTTTGCCCGCCCGGGGCAGCGGCTGAAGGCGCTGACCGCCCCCGCCGCGCGCCGCTTTCAGGCCGCGCGCGTGTCGCCGTCCCAGGGCCATGCGCTGGGGCTGAGGACGCCTCCGGCCTGGGTCTATCTGGACATGCCGATGCGCGCCGACTCCTCGAGCGCGTTGCGCGCGGCGCAGGGCCAGACCCGCCCGCCGCGTTAGGCCGTGCCAGGGATTTGCCCCGGCCGCGTCCGGATTGCGCCCCGAATTAACCCCTTTTTGCGGGCAGATTTCATGTAAGGTTGATACGGGCGCGTGGACACGGTCGGCGGCCCGTATTTGATGAAGGCAAGGTTTGACGATGACCATCGACCGTTCCGCGGTGACGCGGCGCTCTGTGTTGGCTGGCCTGTTTGCGACGGCCGCCGCGCCGACTCTGGCCAACGCGCCCAGCCGGTCGCCGGTGCCGCCGGCCCGGCCGGCAGGGGTTCCGGCGCTGACCGATCTGGCGACGCGCGCGGCCCGGCCCGCGCAACCCACCGGAAGCCTGGTAGACCTGCTGGAACGGTCCGGCCTGTCCGGTGAGACGGCGGTGATCGCGCTGGACGCCGAAACGGGTGCCGTGATCGAGGAACATCGCGCCGATCTGCGCCTGCCTCCGGCCTCGACCGCCAAGGCGTTGACGACGATGTATGCGCTGCACACCCTCGGCGCCGAGCACCGGTTTGTGACCCGGGTCGAACTGTCGGGCGGCACGATCCGCAACGGCACGCTGACGGGCGACCTGATCTTGCGGGGCGGTGGCGATCCGACCTTGCAGACCGAGGGGCTTGCGCGGTTGGCCGACGCGGTGATCCAGCAAGGCCTGCGCCGGGTCGAGGGGCGCTTTCTGGTCGATGAGACCGCCTTGCCCGCAATCGCCGCGATCGACCCCGACCAGCCGGTGTCGGCCGGCTACAATCCGGCGTTGTCGGGTCTGAACCTGAACTTCAACCGCGTCTATTTCGGTTGGGAGGTGCAGGGTCGCGAGGCCCGGCTGTCGATGGACGCGCGTTCGGACCGCGAGGTGCCGCCGGTCTCGGTGATCGACATCCGCGCCGCGCAGCGCGACCTGCCGGTCTATACCCACGACATTCGCGGCGGGCGCGAGCACTGGACGGTGGCCGCCAGCGCATTGGGCCGCACGGGGTCGCGCTGGTTGCCGGTGCGACAGCCCGGGGTCTATGCCGCCGACGTGTTCCGCGCGCTGCTGGCCGCGCGCGGCTGCCACCTGCCCCAGGCCCGCCACAGCACCGCGCCACAGGGCACCGTCCTGGCCGAGGTCCGCTCGGCTCCGCTGACCAGCGTGCTGCGCGAGATGCTGCGCTTTTCCACCAACATCACCGCCGAATGCGTCGGGCTGTCGTCCTCGATGCGACAAGGCGTGCGGCCCCGCAACCTGCACCTGTCGGCCGAGAGCATGAACGCCTGGCTGGCCGATCGCTACGGCGCCGCGGGGCTTGCGCTGGTCGATCATTCGGGGCTGGAAGAGGGCTCGCGCTTGGCGCCGCGGGCCATGGCGACCTATCTGCTGGCCGCCGGGCGCGAGGGGATCCTGCCGACGCTCCTGCGCGAGCACCCGATGCGCAGCGAGGACGGGCAGGTCCTGCAAAGCCCTCCGGTCGCGGTCCACGCCAAGACCGGCACGCTCAACTTCGTTTCGGCGCTGGCGGGCTATGCGCAGCCTCGGGGCGGGCGGGCGATGGTGTTTTCGATCATCAGCGCCGACATGGCGGCGCGCCGACGGATTCGCGACGACGACAGCGAACGCCCGACCGGCACGCGGGCCTGGACCGGCCGGGCGCGGGCGCTGCAACAGGATCTGATCGAACGCTGGGCCGGGCTGCACGGCTAGGCCCGGGGCCGGCCCTGCGACGACACGGATTTGTTTTTCCAAAAGGCTGTGCTAGTCAGGCTCACGGGTTCGTGTCGTGGAGGTGGCCATGCGTCTGGCTGTGGGTCTGGTGGTTTTGGCGGTTGGCGGCGTCGCGCTGGGTTGGTGGGCGCGTCAGGAATACGCGCCGTTCATGCAGACCGTCTTGCAGCACAACGCCGACATGGCGATGGCAGGGTCCGTTCACGGCGCCACCGCGACGGTTTCGGGGCGCGACATTACCGCCACGGGGCTGGCGGACGGTCCGGCGGAACATGACCGGCTGATCGCCGCGCTGGATGCGATCGACGGGCGGCGCGTGGTGCAGGACGCATTGCAGGTGCTGCCGGTGGCCGATCCCTACACGCTCTCGGGGGCGTGGGCCGACGGCGCGCTGGTGGCGCAGGGCCATGCCCCGACCGAGGCCGTGCGCGAGGCGCTGGGCCGGCTCGGCGCGCAAAATCTGACGCTGGCGGCCGGTGCACCCGACGGGCAATGGGTCCACGCCGTGCTGGCCGGGATCGCGGGCGTGCACGAATTGCAGTCGGGCCGGTTCGAGGTGTCGGGGCGTGCGCTGACGCTCACCGGCACCGCGCTGACCCCGGCCGAGGGCGAGGCCGCGCGCGCCGCCGTCGCCGCCGAACTGCCCGAGGGATATACCTCGACGCTGGATCTGACCTATGTGGACGACGGCTCGCCGCCCCGTTACGCGGTGCATTACACCGTGCAATCGGGCCCCTGGGTCGAAGGCAAGTTGCCGCGCGGCGTCGCTGCCGGCGATATCGCCACGGCGCTGGGACTTGCGGATATCGACGCGTCGGCCACGCAGGCCCTGACCGGAGAGCCGGGGCAGGCTTCGCCGGTCCTCGCCCGGCTCGCCCCCTGGCTGCCCGAGGTCGAAACGCTGGATGTCACCGTCGCGCCCGATGGCACGCGGGTCGATGCCGGCTTTGGCGCGGGTGCGGACCTGGATCTGCTGGGCGGGGCGCTGGCGCAGTCGCTTGACGGCGCGATGGACGGCGTGACGCTGAGCCTGCACCCGGTTCCGGCCGAGGGCGAGACCGGCGCCGAGCGGTTCAACGCGCTGAGCGGCCGGACCGAGGTTCTGGCCGGCGGTTACTGGCTGCCCGCGGCCGATTTCACACCGGACCCGCAGAGCTGCGCGACCGAGACGACGCGCGTTCTGGGCGCGAACCGCATCGGTTTCGTGACCGGGTCGTCGCGGCTCGACGCCCATGCACGGTCGGCGGTCAACGCGTTGGCCGGGGTGCTGGGCCCCTGTCTCGGCGCGGCCGGGCTCAGGGCCGAGATCGGCGGGCACACCGATTCGACGGGCTCGAACGAGGCCAACCTGGCGCTGTCGCTTGCCCGCGCGCAGTCGGTGCGCGAGGCGCTGGTCGCGCGGGGCGTGCCGGCCGCGCGGCTGACGGCCGAAGGGTATGGTGCCGCCGAGCCGATCGCGGACAACGGCACGGACGAAGGCCGGGCGGCCAACCGGCGCACGGCTGTGCGCTGGATCGAGTGAGTTAGGTCAGGAGGGCGAGGAATGTTTCGCGGTTGGGGTTTTCTTCTGGGTGAGATCTGGGCGTTGATCGCGTTGGCGGCGCTGCTGGGTCTGTTCGTCGGCTGGCTGATCTGGGCACGCCGGGGTCGGACGACGTCCGCGGCCAGCCAGGACGAAATGGGCCGGCTGCGCGCGGAACTGACGGCCTGTCAGGCCAAGGATCGCAACGCCGCCGCCCGCATCGACGCGCTCGAGGCTGAACTTGCCGCGGCCCGGCACCAGGCGGCTCCGGCCGCCGAACCCGCAGCGCAACCCGAAACGGCACCCGCGGCGGTATTGGCAGCCCCCCGGGCCGAGGCGATCGCCGAGACCCCGGACGAGCCCGCCTCGGAACCCGCCCAAGCGGTCGGCACGCGGCCCGCGCGGCTCGACGCGCCACGCGATGGCGCCGCCGACGACCTGAAGCGGATCAAGGGTATAGGGCCCAAGCTGGAACTGCTGTGCAACCGCCTGGGGTTCTGGCATTTCGATCAGATCGCCAACTGGACGGACGCGGAAATCGCCTGGGTGGATGCCAACCTCGAGGCCTTCAAGGGTCGCGTGACGCGCGATCATTGGGTCGCTCAGGCGCGCGTTCTGGCGGCCGAGGCGCAGGGGTGACGCGATGGTGCGTGCCAGCACGCACCCTACCCAGGGGCCCTGCGGTCGCCGGTTGTTCGTAGGGTGCGTGCTGGCACGCACCCTTGCCCCTCAGGGGTGGGCAAAGCGCGCCCGTGCGCCGCGTTCGATCGCCGCGGCATGCAGCCGGTCGATATTCAGCTCGAACCGCATTTCCTCGAGCAGCCGCAACTCGGCCTGCCGCAGCGAGCCGTCCGACGCCGCGATGTCGCAGGCCAGCGCGTAGGCGGTTTCGTTGAGGCGCTCGGGCAGGGCTTCGCGCACCAGACCGAACAGCGCGTCCAGGCCGTCCTCTTCCTCCATCAGGTCGAACACGGTCTGCGACACGGTCTTGATCCGATCGGGATCGTAGCCGGCGAAGACCGGCAACTGGTTGACCACCTGTTCGATGGCGAGCAATTCCTCGGTGCGGATCGTGGCATCCGACACGGACACGGTGATCATCAGCGCCACCAGGCAATCCTGGGGCGTGAGTGACGGCGGGGCTTGGGTCATCGTTTTGTGTCCTGTGCTTGTTCGCCCCGAGAATATTGACTGGGGCGAGGGCGGGCAATAGGAAGCCCGGGTTCTCCCTTCATGGAAAGACCGTGACATGACCTCTCTGCGCGATGCTGCGATGACCTCCAAGGCCTGGCCTTTCGAAGAGGCCCGCCGCCTGCTGAAACGCTACGAGAAGGCGCCGCCCGAGAAGGGCCACGTCCTGTTCGAAACCGGCTATGGCCCCTCGGGCCTGCCGCATATCGGCACCTTTGGCGAGGTCGCGCGCACGACGATGATCCGCCGCGCCTTCGAGGTGATCTCGGACATTCCGACGCGGTTGATCTGCTTCTCGGACGACATGGACGGGATGCGCAAGGTCCCTGAAAACGTGCCGAACCGCGATCTTCTGAAAGCCAATATCCAGAAGCCGCTGACCGCCGTTCCGGACCCTTTCGGCGAATACGCCAGCTTTGGCGACCACAACAACGCCATGCTGCGCCGGTTCCTGGACACATTCGGCTTCACATACGAATTCTATTCGGCCACCGAATTCTACAAATCCGGCGCCTTCGACGCGGTGCTGCTGCGCGCCTGCGAACGCTATGACGACATCATGGCGGTGATGCTGCAATCGCTGCGCGAGGAGCGGCAGCAAAGCTATTCGTGCTTTCTGCCGATTCACCCCGAGACCGGCCGCGTCCTCTATGTGCCGATGAAGGAGGTCAACGCCAGGGACGGCACGATCACCTTCGACGACGAGGACGGGCGCGAATGGACGCTGCCGGTCACCGGCGGGCAGGTGAAATTGCAGTGGAAGCCCGATTTCGGCGCGCGCTGGGCGGCGCTGGATGTCGATTTCGAGATGTATGGCAAGGATCACAGCACCAATACGCCGATCTACGACCGGATCTGCGAGATCCTCGGCGGGCGCAAACCCGAGCATTTCACCTATGAGCTGTTCCTCGACGAGAACGGCGAGAAGATCTCGAAGTCCAAGGGCAACGGGCTGACGATCGACGAGTGGCTGACCTATGCCTCGACCGAGAGCCTGTCCTATTTCATGTTCCAGAAACCCAAGACCGCCAAGCGGCTGTGGTGGGACGTGATCCCGAAGGCGGTGGACGAATACCACCAGCAATTGCGCGCCTATCCGACCCAGACGATCGACCAGCAACTGGCGAATCCGGTCTGGCATATCCACGCCGGCAATCCGCCGGCTTCGGATATGGTGGTGCCGTTCTCGATGTTGCTGAACCTCGCCTCCGTGGCGGGCGCCCAGGATGCTGCCGGGCTGTGGGGCTTCATCCGGCGCTATGCGCCCGATGCCAGCCCGGCCCTGAACCCGCAACTCGACCAGGCGGCGGAATGCGCGGTGCGCTATTTCCGCGATTTCGTCGCGCCGAAGCGACTGTTTCGGCTGCCGACCGATCAGGAGCGCGCGGCGATGCAGGACCTGGCGGCGCGGCTCGCGGGCTGGAACGGGGGCCTCGATGCCGAGGCGCTGCAATCCATGGTCTTCGCCGTCGGCAAGGACCACGGGTTCGACCCTCTGCGCGACTGGTTCAAGGCGCTCTACGAGGTCCTGCTGGGGGCGTCCGAGGGGCCGCGCTTTGGCGGGTTCATCGCGCTTTATGGCATCGACGAGACGGTGGCGCTGATCGGCAAGGGGCTGGCGGGCGACCTGACGGCCTGAGGGGGGCGGTTTCGCCCTCGGCCGGCAGCCTTCCAGGCCGCAGCCCTCGGGCGACCAGGCGCGGCGCTGAAGCGCCGCGCGGGCCGCGTCACTCCCACCAGCGGTCGATGCGGGCGATGTCCGCGTCCGACCAGCCCAGGTGATGCGCCAGTTCGTGCACGAAGACATGCGTGACCAGCACGTCCAGCGCCACGTCGCCGCGCGCCACCCATTCGTCCAGGATGGCGGCGCGGAACAACCAGATCGCATCCGGTTGCTGCGGGACGTCCATCAGCGATTTCTGCGTCAAGGGGATGCCGTCATAGAGCCCGGTCAGCTCGAACGGGTCCTCGATTCCCAGGGCGTCGAGGGTGGCGTCATCGGCCAGATCCTCGACCCGCAGCACCACTGCGCGCGCGGCACTGGCAAAGGGTTCGGGCAGCCGCGAACGGGCGGATTCGGCCAGGGTCTCGATTTCGGCCAGATCCGGCGCGAACCGCCCCCTCCATTCGCTCTCTGCCATGCGCGCCCTCTCTGTTCCGGCGCCGCGATATGGACAAATCGCGGCCCTTGGTTCAATACCGGCGGCAACAGGAGTTCGCCATGACCGTCACCCGCTTTGCCCCGTCGCCCACCGGTTACCTGCATATCGGCAATCTGCGCACGGCGCTGTTCAATTATCTGATCGCCCGGAAATCCGGCGGTCAGTTCATCCTGCGTCTGGACGATACCGACCGCGAGCGATCGAAGCAGGAATATGTGGACGGTATCCTGACGGATCTGGAGTGGCTGGGCCTGACCTGGGACCGGATCGAACGCCAGTCCGACCGCATGGACCGCTACCATGACGAGGCCGCGAAACTCCGCGCGGCCGGCCGGTTCTACGAGGTGTTCGAAACCCCGACCGAGCTGGACCTCAAGCGCAAGAAGCAGCTCAACATGGGCAAACCGCCGGTCTATGACCGCGCGGCGCTGGATATCGACGAGGGCGCGCGCGCGAAATTGCGCGCCGAGGGGCGGTCGGGCTACTGGCGGTTCCTGCTGGATCTCGAACGCATCGAATGGACCGACGGCATCCTGGGGCCGATCTCGATCGACGCGGCGTCGGTGTCGGACCCGGTGCTGATCCGCGCCGACGGGCAGGTGCTCTATACCTTTGCCTCGTCGGTCGATGACATGGATATGGGCGTCACGCATATCGTGCGCGGCGCAGATCACGTCACCAACACAGCGACGCAGATCCAGATCATCCGCGCCATGGGGGGCACGCCGCCCGACTTCGCCCATCACTCGCTGCTGACCGGCCCGCAGGGCGAGGCCCTGTCGAAACGCCTGGGCACGCTCTCGCTGCGCGATTTGCGCGCCCAGGGGGTCGAACGGATGGCGCTGCTCAGCCTGATGGCTCGGCTCGGCTCGTCGCAACCCGTGGAACTGCGAGCGACCCTCGACGAGATCGCCGAAGGGTTCGACCTCTCGCAATTCGGCGCCGCACCGACCAAATTCGACGCCGAGGACCTCTGGCCGCTGACCCGTCAGCACGTCCAGGCCCTGCCCCTCGCGGCGGTGCAGGACCACCTCGACCGGCTGGGCGTCCCGGCGGATCTCGCCCCCGGCTTCTGGGCCGTCGCGCGCGAGAACATCACCCGCCTGGCCGACCTCGACGGATGGTGGACCCTCTGCCGCGACGGCGCGACGCCGCTGATCGAACCCGGGGACGAGGCCTTCATCGCCGAGGCGCTGCCGCTGCTGCCCCCCCGACCCTGGGGGCCGACCGCCTGGGCCGACTGGACCGGCGCGGTCAAGGCCGCGACCGGCCGCAAGGGCAAGGCGCTGTTCATGCCGCTTCGAAAGGCGCTGACGGGGATGGATCACGGGCCCGACATGGCGGCACTGATGCCCTTGCTGCAAAGGGTGCCGCGTCAGGGCTGACTCCGGGCTACGCCCCATCATCTTGTCTGAAATACGCACGGGGATTTTCAAGGGGGGCGTGCCCCCCTTGAAGCGGGGGTGCGGGGGCGGCAGCCCCCGCCGCCCTCGGCCTCGACTGGCTCGGCCGTGCGTGCAAGCTTGTGGGGCCGGGGATCAAACGGAAAGACGGCGAAAGGTCGATTCCGGGCCCGAGTTGTCGAAGAACGGCACCGATCCGGACGGTCCCTCGCGGACGATGGCCTCGGCCTCGGCCAGGACGACCTCGGTGATGAACGGCAGATCGAGTCCCCGCGCCTCGTCCAAGGCGATCCAGTGCAGGTGGCTCAACTCGTCCGTCGCGCGCGAGAAGTCGTCGGGATCGCCGGCCAGATCCTCGGCCCGGGCCAGGAAAAAGCGCGCGTCGAAGCGCCGGGTCCGTCCGGGCGGGGTTACGGCGCGGAACAGGTAGCGCAGCCGGTCGGCAGAGGGGCGCAATCCGGCCTCGGCAAAGGCGGCCCAGTCGGCGGGCAGGGGGCCGTCCCAGGCCCCGGGGCGTCCCAGGAACAGGCCCGCCTCCTCCCACAACTCGCGGATCGCGGCCAGGGCCATGGCCTCGGGCGGGGGTGGGGCGGCGGTCACCGGCCGCTGAAGGAGCAGCGCGTGCTGGTCGTCGGGCAGCGCGGCGGGCGGCACGACGCGTCGGTCGTCCTCGTCCACTGCACCGCCGGGAAAGACGTATTTCGACGGCATGAACGCGGCCTTCGCCCCGCGTTGCCCCATCAGGACCCGCGGCGCATCCGTGTCGGCGTCGCGCACCAGAACAAGGGTGGCCGCATCCCGGATCGGGCGGTCATGCCCCAGATCCTCAGGGTCGGCGCTCATGCGTCGCCGCCAAAGCCGTGCATCCTGCGCGACCATTGCAGCGCCACCAGGGCCCCCTTGAAGCGCGGCAGCAACCACAGGGCCATGACCAGGGCGACGGTCCAGCACACGCCGATCATCACCCAGGGCGAGGGCGCAAAGGCCAGGTAGATCGACAGATACAGCGCCATCGTCAACTTGCCGACCACCAGGATCGTCAGATAGGCCGGGCCGTCGTCGGCGCGGTGATGGTGGAACGCCTCGCCGCAATCGGGGCAGCTGTCGGCGACCTTGAGAAACCCGGACATCATCGACCCCGTGCCGCAGGCAGGGCAGCGCCGTGCCCAGCCCTTGCGCACGGCGGGCCACAGCGGGCGGTCGTCCACGGCGGGCAGGGTGGAACGGGTTTCTGTCAGGGTCATGGCAAGGCCTCTCTGCCGGGACGCGGCGGGTTCGGGCGGGGGTCGCTGGATCGGCGCCAAAATGGGCGAGGTCAAGGAATAGGTCAAGTTCAGGTTTTCCCGCGACGCTGCGACGGAACGCCCCGCCCCGTGCGTTAGAGAGGTATCAACGCGCCAGGGTTCGACCCGGGCGCCCAGATCGGAGAGACCCATGACCAAGACCACGCTGACCGCCATTGCGCTGATTCTCGCCACGATTCCGGTGACGGGCTTTGCCCAGAACACGACGCCGCCCACGATGCCGGCCTTCGACTTTGCGGCCGCCGATACCGACGGCAGCGGCGGCATCTCGGCCGAGGAATGGACCGCCTACACCGCCCAGATGCGCGCCACCGCCCGCGCCGACCGCGTCGGTGCCCGTGCCGACGCGCTGATGGCGGCGGATGCGAATGGCGACGGGATGCTCAGCCGTGACGAACTGATCGCCGGCATGATGGCCCAGGCCGATGCGCGCCAGCAGGCGCGCGGCGACGGTCAGGGCGCGATGGGCCGCCGGGGCGACGAAGCGCGCGGGATGCGCGGCGGCGACCGGCAGGGTCAGGGTCGTGGCGACCACGGGCGCGGCGAGGGCTGCGAACGTGGGGGCCACGGTGGGCACGGTGGCCATGGCCACGGCGGCCATGACCACGGCGACCGCGGCGGACGCTGGGGCGATCACGACCGCGGCATGATGGGCGAGGGGCGCGGCATGGGCCAGGGTATGGGCCAGGGCATGGGCGACCGTCAGGGCGCGATGCGGGGCCAGGGTCCGATGGACGGCCAGCCCGGGCGCGGTTTCGCGATGATGGATCAGGATGGCGACGGCCAGATCAGCCCGGCCGAACTGGACCAGGCGCAGGCCTTCATGCAGCGCATGATGCAGCGCCGCCAGGGCAACAACTGAGTTGCATGAAAACGGGCCGGGCGCTACCCCCGGGGGGTGGTGCCCGGCCCCGGAAGGCCCGGGGTGACGGATGCCAAGGGATACGACCGCCAGCATGATTGCCTCGCCGGGCCCTGACGATGACGCCTTGCTCGCCCGCTACGCCGCGGGTGACGCTGTGGCGGCGCGGCAGTTGCTGGAGCGTCTGGCGCCGCGCATCCTGCGGTTGGCCCGGCGCCTGCTTCAGGACCCGGTCGAGGCCGAGGACGTGACGCAGGAGGCGATGCTGCGCCTGTGGCAGATCGCGCCGCGCTGGCAGGCCGGCGGCGCGCAGCCCGCGACCTGGCTGCACCGGGTCGCGGTCAATCTTGCCACCGACCGACTGCGCCGACGCCGTGGGGTCGGGCTCGACGAGATCGCCGAACCCGACGATCCCGATCCGGGTGTGGTCGAAGGGATGATGCAGACGGATCGCCTGCGCGCGCTGGACGAAGCGCTGGCGATGCTGCCCGATCGGCAGCGCGTGGCGGTGGTGCTCAGGCATCTCGAGGGGATGACCAATCCCGAGATCGCGGCCACCATGGGAATCGGGGTCGAGGCTGTGGAAAGCCTGACCGCGCGGGGAAAACGGCGCCTGGCCCAGTTGCTTCAGGGTCGGCGCGACGATTTGGGGTATGACCGATGAGCCAGCAGCAATGGACCGACGTCCCGGACGAGGCCGGGCTCGACGCGCTTTTCGCCGAGGCCCGCGCCGCCGACCCCGCGCCGCCATCCGACGCCTTTTTCGCACGATTGCAGACCGACGCGCAGGCCGCCCAGTTGCCCGGGGCAGCGGGTCCGGTCACGCCGGGTCTGTGGTCGCGTCTGGGCGCGATTCTGGCGGGGATCGGTGGGGCGCCGGGTCTGGCCGGGGTCGGCGCGGCGGGTCTTGCCGGCGTCTGGATCGGCTTTGCCGCGCCCGGGCCGACCGCCGATCTGGTCAATTCGTTCTGGCAAGGCGCCGCCAGTGTCAGCCCGCGCGCCAGCGTCTGGGTCGATGGCACCGAAACCGCGCTTGACACCGGCAGCGCCGACCTGCTGTCGGTGATCGACGGCGAAATGCAGTGAGGCCACGATGAGCGAGATACGAACCGTTCCCGACGCAGGTGGCAAGCCGGCCGGACGTGGCCTGCGGATCGCGCTGGTGCTGTCGCTGATGCTGAACCTTCTGGTGATCGGGGTGCTGATCGGCGGGGTAATGCGCGTCGCACGCGTGGAGCCGATGATGGCCACCGACCAGCCGGATATCCGCAGCCTGTGGCGGGTCTTGCCGGACGGCGCGCGGGCCGAACTGCGCAGCATGGCGCGCACGCGCGGGTTTGGCGATGGCGGCCCGCGCCCCAGCCGCGACGAGCGCCGTGCCCGCGCGGCCGAGGCGACGGCGGCGCTGGTTGCGGCCTTGCGTGCCGAGCCGTTCGACCCCGAGGGCTTCGCAAGGCTCATGACAGGCGATCGTGCCGCCCATATCCGCCGCGTGGACGCCGCGAATGCGGCCTTTGCCGCCGAAGTCGCCCGCCTGTCGCCCGGGGATCGCCAGGCCATGGCGGATCGCCTGGCCAACGCCGACCCGCGCGAGGACCGCCGGCGCCACGATCATTGACGGGTTGGCCGGTTCCGAAAGGCCGGTGACGCGAAATCCGTGACGCGAAGCCCGTGGCTTGCGGGTCGAGCCGCCGGATCGGCGCGGATCGATCGGTCGGGCGACGCGGCCGGGGGCCGGCGGCAACCGCCCAAACAGACCGGATTGGCCCTGGATCGCGCGGACGCCCGTGGCCTGGCAGACCGCCCGCGCGCGCGGGGGGCCGCCAAACACGCCCCTGGTCGCCCGTCCTTGCGCTGGTCCAGGGCCGCTTTTCCGTGGCAGGCGATCCCCGCGTGCCGCCCCGGCGCCGGGTCCGGAAACAGGGACCGTATCGCTGGCGCGATCCCGCAGGGCGCGCCGCCCGGTCGATCGGGGCACTAGGCGGCGCTTGAAATCGTGACCTGGTTGCGCCCCTCGGTCTTGGCGGCGAACAGCGCGGCATCGGCGCGGGACAGCGTATTGCGCGCGGTCTGTCCGGCTTCGTCCGGGCCCAGATCCGGCCCCAGGGCCAGACCGACCGAGATCGTCACCTGCACCGCGCCGCGCCCGTCCGGCAGCGGCACGGGTTCGTCGCCGATGATCCGGCACAGGCGTTCGGCGGCGATGCGGGCCGTGCCCAGGGTCGCGTCGGGCAGCGCGATCAGGAATTCCTCGCCACCGATGCGCGCGACCAGATCCGAAGGGCGCAGATTGTCGCGCAGGCGCGCCGCGACCGTTTCAAGCACCGCGTCGCCCGCGCCGTGGCCAAAGGTGTCATTGACCGTCTTGAACCGGTCCAGGTCCAGCACCATGACCGCAAACCGCCGCCCGGTTTCGCGCGCGCGCGCCGCGATCCGGTCCAGATGCGCCAGCGCGTAGCGGCGGTTGTAAAGCCCCGTCAACGGATCCGTCACCGCCAATCTCAGACCGTTCGACACCGCGCGCCGCAGGGCGTCGGCGCGGCGCTTTCGCTGCACATGCAGATGCAGCCGCAACGCCGTTTCCTGAGCGTCCAGCGGCAGCGGCAGCAGGTCGGTGGCGCCGACATCGAGCGCCATCGCGGCCGAATCGGGGTTCGCGTCGTGCAGGGCCAGCGCGATGGCCGCGTGACGGCTGGGTTCGCGCGACCGCAGGTCGGCAACCAGCCTGAGGCCCGAGCCCTGGGGGCCCAGATCGCCCGCGACCATATAGACATCCGGCACCGCGCCGGGGGCGGCGTCGCTCAAGGCCGCGGCCGGCGTCAGCACCGACAGGCGTTCCTTCAGATGTGGGGCCAACGCGGTCCGCCAGGCGATGGCGATCGCCGGCTCGGCCGCGATCAGCCCGACGCGGCCGGGCATGGCAAAGATCGTCTCGTCCTCGGCCAAGGCAAGATCGCCCCAGACTTCAGAGCGCAGGCGCAGCTCGGCCTCGGTCTCGCGGGCGCGCAGCAGGCTGCGGATCCGTGCAAGAAGAATCACTTCGTTCAACGGCTTGGTCAGGAATTCATCGGCCCCGGCCTCGAGCGCCTTCAGCCGGTTTGCCCGATCCCCCGAGGCGGTGATGATCACCACCGGGATATGTTGGGTTTCGGGCAGGCTGCGCAGACGGCGGCAAACCTCGATCCCCGAGATATCGGGCAGCATCATGTCCAGAAGGATCAGCTTGGGTTGTTCGCGCCGGGCGATGTCCAGCGCGTCGCGGCCTGTCGCCGCCTGCAGCGTCTCATGGAAGGCCGCGTTCAGCTTGACCTTCAGGATGATCCGATTTGTGGCCAGATCGTCCACGATCAGGATTTTGCCCGACATTAGCGATACCTTCACTGCTCTCGTCACGTCCGCGCCAGAGGGTGTTGCGTGGCACCTGCATTTGTGGGACGTAAATCCGGTCTAGCGGACAAAGGTTAATGAAACCTTGCGATCCGTTAACGTCCTCGCGAGGTATCCATGTCCGTGACACGCGCCACCGCCGAGACCTTCGCCGCCCGGGTGTTGGCCTGGCTGGCCGAGGATCACGCCCGGATCGGCGGGTTCCTCGGGTGGTCTGGCGAAAGCCCCGACAGTCTGCGCGCGCGCATCGCCGACCCGGGATTGCTGCTGGCGGTGATCGACTACCTGCTGCTGGACGAATCGATGCTGCTGGACGCCTGCGCCGATCTCGATGTGCCGCCCGAAACCCCGATGCAGGCCCGTGCCGCGTTGCCGGGCGGGGCGGATTATCACTGGACCTGACCGATGCCCCCGATTCGCGCGATCCTCTTCGACAAGGACGGCACGTTGTTCGATTTCCAGGCGACCTGGGGCGCCTGGGCGCGGACCCTGTTGCAGGAATTGTCGGCCGGCGATGACGCCAGGGCCGCCCGCATGGCCGCAGTGATGGCGTTCGACACCGGCACCGCGCGGTTCCGCCCCGAATCCCCGGTCATCGCCGGCACCGGCCGCGAGGTCGCGGATCTGCTGGCGCCGCTGTGCGGCCAGCCGGTGGATCAGCTTGAACGCCGCCTCTCGGCCGCCGCCGCCGCCGCCCCCCTTGTCGAGGCCGCGCCGCTGCGCCCCCTGCTTGCGGCGCTCAGGGCGGCGGGGTTGCGCCTGGGCGTGGCGACCAACGATTTCGAATCCGTGGCGCGGCAGCATCTGGCCGGCGTTCTGGACCTGTTCGATTTCGTTGCCGGATTCGATTCCGGCCATGGTGGCAAGCCTGAGCCGGGCATGTTGCTGGCGTTCGCGCGGCATTGCAACCTGACCCCGGCGCAGGTTCTGATGGTGGGCGATTCGCGCCATGACCTGATCGCGGGGCGCGCGGCCGGAATGGCGACGCTCGCGGTGCTGACCGGGGTTGCCGGGGCCGCGGACCTGGCCGATCTGGCCGATGCGGTGCGGCCGGACATCGGCCATATCCCCGAATTGCTGGGTCTTGGCTGATCCTCTTCGCGAATTCTTAAACTTCTCGCGCACAGGCTGACCGGATGGGGGCAGCGGATGGCGCGGATGCACGGTCTCATCAACAAGTCTTTGCAGTGGTTTCTGAGCGACAGCTTCGGTGCCGGCCTGTGGCATGAGATCGCGCGGCATTCGGGTGTCGCGCACAGCCTGGGGGCGGACGGGTTCGAAACCATGCGGCTCTATGACGACGCCCTGACCGAGGCCGTGCTTGCCGCAGCCGCGTCGCTGCTGCGCCGGCCGCGCGATTCGCTGCTCGAGGATTTCGGCACCTATCTGGTGTCCAACGAACGGATGGAGCCGCTGCGACGGCTGTTGCGCTTCGGCGGCGTCAGCTTCACCGACTTCCTGTATTCGCTCGACGATCTGCGCGGGCGCAGCCGGCTGGCACTACCCGAACTGGCACTGCCAGACCTTGTCATCGACGAGGAAGGCGCGGGCCGCTTCACCCTGACCTGCCACGGTTGCGCGCCGGGGTTCGGTCATGTCCTGGTGGGCATCCTGCGCGCGCTTGCGGACGATTACGGGGCCCTGGCCGTGCTGGAACACCACGGCAGCGCCGGCGCCACCGGCGAGGAACAGATCCGGATCGAAGTGCACGATCCCGCCTTTCATGCCGGGCGGCGCTTTGACCTGGCGGTGGAGCAACCGGGATGATGGACGGCGATCTGCGGCAAAAGGGCGTCGTGCTGGGCGTCGCGGCGTTGAGCGGGGTCATGCCCCTGTTCCTGCTGGTTGACGCCCAATGCCGGATTCGCGATGCGGGGCCCACCTTGCGCAAGCTGCTGGGCGACGACGCGGTCGGCCAGCCCCTGACCGCGGTTTTCGCCCTGACCACGCCGGCGTCGGTGTCCTGCGCGGGTGATCTGGTGCGGGCCAAGAGCTTGCGATTGAGCATGCGCGCGCCGCCGGGCACGGCGTTCAAGGGCATCGCCGTGCCGCTGGCCGGCGGGTCCGAGGTCCTGGTGAACCTGTCCTTTGGCTATGCCTTGCGTGACGCGGTGCGCGACCACGCGCTGCTGGCGACGGATTTCGCCCCCACCGATCTGGCCATCGAACTGCTCTATCTGGTCGAGGCCAATCTCGCCGTCACGGGCGAGGTGAAACGGATGGCCTCGCGGTTCGAGGGCGCCAAGGCCCGGGCCGAGGAACAGGCGGTCACCGATGCGCTGACCGGGTTGGGCAACCGGCGGGCGATGGAACTGGCGCTGGAGCGTTTCCTGCACGCGGGCAACGGCTTTGGCGTGCTGCATCTCGACCTGGACTATTTCAAACAGGTGAACGATTCGCTCGGCCATGCGGCCGGCGACCATGTTCTGATCGAGGTGGCGCAACGTCTGCGCGGCAGTGTCCGGGGCGGCGATCTGGTCGCCCGGGTGGGGGGCGATGAATTCGTTATCCTGTTGGGCGGCGTGCGCGACCTGGACCCCTTGCGCCGGATCGGTGCGCTGATCCTGAACCGGATGCAGGCGCCGATCTCCTACGGGGGGGCCCCATGCCGGGTCGCCATCTCGATCGGCGCCGTCCTGGTTCCACCCGAGGCCCCGGCGACGGCCGAGGGGCTGCTGGAGCAGGCCGATGTCGCGCTCTACACGTCGAAACGGGCGGGGCGGTCCCGGATGTCGATCTGGTGTGACGCCGGCCCGCCGCAAGAGGTCGCCGTCAGCGCCCGCTCAGACGCCGACGAACCGATGCCCGCTGCCAACGGAGGACCCGATACCCCGCTTTGACGCCCGCGCGCATCCTTCTCGCCGCCCGGACGGGCGGTCCGGCGGTCCCCCCCACCGTCGCCCGGCGGGCTGCCTGGCCCGCCGCCCCCGGGGGCTCAGGCCTTTACGAACAGCGCGCCGGGCAGCGCGCACAACCGCTCGACCCCGGTTTCGGTAATCAGGATCGGCTCGGTGATCTCGATCCCGCCATCGTCGAGCCAGAGCGCGGGCATGAAATGGAACACCATGCCGGGTTGCAGTTCGGTCGCGTCGCCCTTGCGCAGGGAAACGGTGCGCTCGCCCCAATCCGGGGGATAGCTCAGCCCGATGGAATAGCCGCAGCGGTTGTCCTTGTGAAAGCCGTGCGCATTGAGCGTGCCATTGAACGCGCCGGCGATCTGTTCGCAGGTGTTGCCGGGACGCGCCTGGGCCAGCGCGGCCTCGGTCGCGGCCTGCACGGCGGCCTCGGCGGCGCGGTATTTCGCGGGGGGCTCGCCAAAGAACAGCGTGCGCGACTGCGGGCAGTGATAGCGGCGGTAAACCCCTGCGATTTCAAAGAAATGGGCCACGCCGCGTTCCATGGGCCGGTCGTCCCAAGTCAGGTGCGGCGCGGTCGCGTCCATGCCGGACGGGGTCATCGGCACGATCGCCGGGTAATCGCCCCAATGGCCATCGGCCCCCAGAACGCCCGCGGCGAGGATCTCGGCGACAAGCCGGTTCTTGGGCAGGCCGGGCTCGGCCACCTCGAGGATGCGGCGGTGCATGGTATCGACGATGCGCGCCGCGCGCCGCATCCGGGCGATCTCGGGCTCGGATTTGACCAGCCGTTGCCAGTTCACCAGCCCCGTCGCATCGACCAACGTCAGGCTTTGGGCGAGGACGGCGTGGGCTTTGGCCGAATAATAGTAATTGTCCATCTCGACGCCGACCGGGCCCTCGGCCCAGCCGTGTTCCGCCAGCAGCGTGGCCAGCGTTTCCATCGGGTGTTTCGCCAGGTTCTGGACATAGCTGTCGTCATACCCGTGCACGCTGGACGGGGCCATCCAGACCGTGCGCAAGGCCCCGGCGGTGTCCATGCCGCGTCCCCACCACAAGGGCGCGCCCTCGGGGCCGACGATGACCGCCTGATGGACGTAAAAGGACCAGCCGTCATAGCCGGTCAGCCAGGCCATGTTCGAAGGGTCCGAGACGATCAGCACCTCGATCCCGGCGGCAAACATGGCGGCGCGGGTGCGGGCCAGACGGGCCTCGTATTCGGCGCGGGAAAAATCGGTCACGTCCATCTGGCGCTCCTGTGCACCGGGACACAGTGGCACGCGGCCCGCGCGCGACGAAAGCGGATTTGCGACCTGTTGTCCCGGGGAAGCGACGTCGCGCCCACGCCACCCGCGACGGCGCGGCCGGCCGCGACCCGGTCAGAGATCCAGCCAGATCGTCATCGGACCGTCATTGACCAGCGTCACCTCCATTTCGGCGCCAAACACGCCGCGCCCGACCGGCACGCCCTGGGCCGCGAGGTGATCGGCGAACAGCTCGTATAGGGTGCGCCCTTCGTCCGGCGGAGCGGCTTGCGAGAACCCCGGCCGATTCCCGCGCGAGGTGTCGGCGGCCAGCGTGAACTGGCTGACCACCAGCGCCCCCCCGCCGACATCCGCCAAGGCGCGGTTGGTCTTGCCCGAATCGTCGCGAAAGATCCGCAATTTCAGGATCTTGTCGGCCAGCGCGCGGGCCTTGTCCGGGCCGTCTCCCTGCATGGCGCAGACCAGGATCATCAGCCCGGGCCCACAGGCGCCGACTTCGGCCCCATCGACGGCAACCGACGCCCGGGTCACTCTCTGGATCAGTGCGCGCATTATTTTCCGATCGTCGTGCCGGGCAACGCGTCGAGCACGCCGCTGGTCGAACCGCCATTTTGCGAGAAATAGAAATAGGCGCCCACCGCCAGGGCAACCAGCAACACCGCGCCCGCGATCTTCCAGATCGACCAGGGCCGTTCGCCCTGCACCTTGCCGGTCTGGCCGTTCACCACGAAACGATAGGTCTTGCCCCGGAACTGATAGGCGGCCATCCAGATCGGCAGCAGCACATGCTTGAACTTCTCGTCGGCGTGCTGCGTGTCCAGCGAATGGATGCGCTGCTCGTCGCCGCCGATGTCGCGGCGCACGTCCTGCCGGATCACCTCGTCCATCCGTTCGACGGCCAGGGTGTGGCCCTCGGGCAGTTGCACGGTATAGCCTTCGGCCCGGAAGCCGGACAGGAACTGCGGATCGTAGGGCGCCAGTTCGCCCAGCATCCAGGGCTCGAGCGCGCGGACGTATTTGCGCGGCAGGGACTGCGAGGCCATGATCAGCACATCGTGGAACTGGCGCGCCACGCGGCCCGACACGCGGGTCCAGCGGATCCGGCGCACGCGCTCGGTCTCGGTCTTGCCATTGCGCACGACGGTGCGGGTTTCGTAATAGGCGTCGCCCCGTTCGCCCGAATAGCGCGACTGGGTGTCGGAATCGAAGGTCCAGTAGGGCACATAGAGCCCGTCCAGCCGCGATCCGTCCGAGCGCGCGTATTGCTTCAGCTTGTTTGGGGCGAACCACAGCCGCCCCAGCCAGTTGCGCATCGCCGTGTGGGCCTCGCGCTCGGCCAGTTTGAAAGGCAGCACGGCGGCGGGTTTGATCTGCCGCTGGGTGCCGGTGTCCGTCACCACCGGAGAGCCGCAGAACGGGCAACTGGCGGCATGTTGCGCGGGGTCGAATTCGACCTGGGCGCCGCAATTGCTGCAACTGAGGACGCGGTGTTCCTCCATCGCTTCGGCGGGAACGTGGTCGGCGAGCGCCTCGCGCAGGTCGAGCGCCACAAGCGCCTGATCGCGCTGCGCCTCGGTGTGGGGAATGTCCTGCTCGTGACCGCAGTATTCGCAGGTCAACCGGCGCTGGCCCGGCGAAAAGCGCAGTTGAGCACCGCAATTCTCGCAGGGAAAGCGGTGTTCGTCGGCTATGGCCTGAGCCGCCGGCGGGACCGGCGGCCGATCGTCTTCGGGCGCGCTCATGGATCAGCCCGCGGGCGGCGGCGGGGGCGGCATCGCGGAAAAGAGCGTGGCCAGCGCGGGAACCTCGCCCGCCTTGGTCCACCCGGCCATGCCCTGCGTCCACACCAGGCTGTCGCGGTCGAACTGCCCCTGGCCCATCATCTGCTGCAACTGCGCGGCGCCGAAGGGGCCGGTGGTCTGCCCGTTCACCGCGACGTGGAACTGCGGCGCGGCGGGCGGCGGCGGGGGCGCGGCGGCGGCGGGTTGCTGGGCCTGCGCGCCGGCGCCGCCCATCGCGTTGGCCATGGCCTGCGCCATGCCCATGCCCATGCCCATCCCCATGCCGGCGCCCATCGCGCTGTCACCGCCCGCACCGGCGGCCGTCTGCATCGCCTGCGCGGCCGAGAATTGCGTATACTTGTTCAGATCGCCGACGATGCCCATCGAGCTGCGCTGGTCCAGGACCTTCTCGACTTCCGGGGGAAGCGAGATGTTCTCGATGTAGAGTTCGGGGATCGACAGGCCGTATTCGCCCAGCGTGGGCGCGATCGCATCGGCGACGATCTTGGACAGGTCGCCCGTGTTCGCCGCCATGTCGAGCGCGGGAATCCCCGAGGCCGCCAGCGACTGCGAGACTTTCTGCACGACGATATTGCGGATCTGGCCCGAGATCTCGTCCTCGGTGAATTCGCCGTCGGTGCCGACGATCTCGGTCATGAACTTGCCCGGATCGGTGACGCGGATCGTGTAGCTGCCAAAGGCACGCAGCCTGAGCGCGCCGAATTCCGGGTCGCGCAGCATGATCGGGTTCTGGGTGCCCCATTTCAGGCCGGGGAAGCGGCGGGTGTTGACGAAATACACCTCGGACTTGAACGGCGAGTTGAACCCGTGCGTCCAGTGCTGGAGTGCCGTCATCAACGGCATGTTGTTGGTTTCCAGCTCGTAAAGCCCGGGGCCGAAGATGTCGGCCATCTGCCCTTCGTGAATGAACACGGCGGCCTGCCCCTCGCGGACCGTCAGCTTGGCGCCCATCATGATGTTGTTGCCGTAGCGTTCAAACCGGTAGACCAGCGTGTCGCGGCTGTCATCCAGCCATTCGATGACGTCGATGAACTGGCCCTTGAGGAAATTGAAAACCATCGGTCACTCCTGCGAAAAGTCTCTAAAAGATGGGCTCAACTTGCCCCGGCTGCAAGCGTCGAGGCAATGGAAAAGATGATCGGCCGGGCGCGGCTTTCGGTCATGCCGGGACTCAGCCGGGGGTCGTAATGGATCTTCAGCAGCAAAAGATCCTGATCGGTGAGCAGCGCGAATTCCTGATCGTCGTTGAAGATCGACGGGCGCGCGCGGCCCGAATCGGCGGCCAGGCCCAGGCCCTGGGTCAGTTCCTCGTGGTAGCAGGCTTCGCGCGTCAGGTCGGGGTGCTCGGCGCGGATCACAGCGACGGCCTCGGAATAGGTGGCCGATCCGTCGCGCGAAAAGGCCAGCACCATGCAGAACGTCTCGCGCGGCATGTCGGTGATCAGGCGCACCGCGCTGTCGTCGATGCCGGGAACCAGCGCGCGCAACCGCGCGGCGCTGTCGCGGCGTTCGCTTTCCGACAGCACCAGAACGTGGAAATTGCCCCCCGTCTGGCCCATCGGTGCCAGGCTGATCGCGTGACCCGAAGCGGCGGCGAGCCGACTGGCAAGGGCATTGACACGCGCATGGTCGCGCTGCCGCGTCGCCCGGGGCAGGGTCGCGCCGAATTGCAGGTCGTAGCGCACGGGCCCGTCCCAGCGCCGCAGGACAGCCGGGCTGGACCCGTTCGTGCGTTCGTCACGCAGGGCGACGTCGATATAGGTCTGCGCCAGTTGCGCGGCGCTGATCCGTCCCTCGGTCGCGCCCGAATCCGTGCGCATCAGATGATTCGCGCGGCGCTCGGACTCGATCCGGCCGTAATAGGCGACCAGTTCGGCCGACAGGGGATCGACGGCCAGAACTTCGGGCGGGCGCGCCGGCGCGGCGGCGGCGGCCCGCACCGGGCGCGCCTGATCCGGCCCCAACGAGGTGCAC
The DNA here is from genome assembly GCA_020637515.1 of Rhodobacter sp. Taxonomy (NCBI): domain Bacteria; kingdom Pseudomonadati; phylum Pseudomonadota; class Alphaproteobacteria; order Rhodobacterales; genus Rhodobacter; species Rhodobacter sp. The sequence goes on from JACKKG010000001.1 coordinate 2,057,482, forward strand.
CCCGCGAGCCCGGCGCCGACGGCCAGCGCCAGCGCCAGTCCCAGCCGTCGGGGCCGGGCCCGGACCCCCTCAGGCCGAGGCAGAGGGCGTGGTCTGGGCGGTGTTGGCACGGGCGCGGGCCGCGGCGAGCGAATCGCGCAGTTCGGCCTCCATCTTGCTCAGTTCCTGTTCGGCGGCGGCGCGCTTGGCCTTGCCGGCATCGGCGATCTCGAGGCTGTCCTGAATCGTCGCGATCAACTGGTCGTTGGCGTGTTTCACGGCCTCGATGTCGAAGACACCGCGCTCCATTTCCTCGCGCACAACGCGGTTCGTCTCGCGCAGATTGTCGGCGTTCTTGTTCAGCAGATCGTTGGTCAGGTCGTTGGCGTCCCGGATCGCCGCGGCGGCCTCTTTCGAGCGCTGGATGGTCAGCGCCTGGGCCAGCTGGGTCTCCCACAGCGGCACGGTGTTCACCAGGGTCGAGTTGATCTTGGTCACCAGCGACTTGTCGTTTTCCTGCACCAGCCGGATCGAGGGCAGCGATTGCATGGTCACCTGCCGCGTCAGCTTCAGGTCGTGAACCCGGCGTTCCAGATCGTCGCGCGCGGCGCGCAGATCGCGCAGTTCCTGGGCCTTGATGACCTGCTGATCCTGCGGCGCGGCCTGAACCTCGGCCTCTTTGGCGGGGATCGTGGTGGTGTCCAGTTCCTTCAGCTTTTCCTCGCCGGCGGCGATGTAGAGGGCCAGCTCGTCATAGAAATCGAGGGTCTTTTCGTAGAGAATATCGAGCGATTTGATATCCTTGAGAAGAACCGTCTCATGGCTGAGCAGGTTCTCGGTCACCTTGTCGATCTGGCCCTGGACGGTTTCGTAGCGGGCCATGAAATTCGCCAGCGGCGCGGCGCGGCCGGTCAGGCGCTCCCACCAGCTGCGTTCGCGCCGGGTGTCCAGTTCGCTGACCGAAAAGCCGCGAATCGTGGTGACGATCTGGCGCAGGCTGTCGCCGGCCGGGCCGACATCCTTGTTGCGCACGTCGGTCAGCATGGCCTGCGAGATGGTCTGCAATTCCACCTGCGCGCGGGCGCCGAAGCCGATGATCGAGGCGGTTTCGGTCATGTCGATCTCGGCCATGCGGGTGCGGATGGCCTCGGCCTTGTCGGCGGGGGCCTGGTCCAGCGGCACCAGTTCGCCCGCCGGATCGGGCAAACGGGTCAGCGCAGCCTGTTCAACGGCGTTGGCGAGCTGGGTGGCCTGCTGGCGGATATCGTCGGACATCAGGGGTTTCCTTTCACGGACGTGAGATACGGGTCAATGGGTTGCCGGGGGCCGCAGCCCCTCGCGTTCGAGGCGTTCGCGCAGCACGTCGATCTCGATATCGAGATCCTGACGGTCGTTGGCGCGCAGGGATTCCGTGCGCAGCATGAAATTCTGTTCCAGGTCGTCCAGCAGGGCGACATAATCCTCGCGCGCCTTGGGGTCGCGTTCGCGGGCGTAGAGATCGACGAATTTCACCGTCGCATCCTGGGCGCCCTGCAAATAGACCCCCAGATAGCGGCGCGCGGCGGTCAGGTCGTTGGGATCGTCCTCGACCGCGCGCAACAGGTCGCGCACATGGGCCTGAAAGGTGTTCAGGCGGTCCTCGATCTTGCGGTCGCGGGCGCGCAGGATGGCGTCCGACATCGCCTTGAGATGGGCCTCGGCGCCTTCGACCGCGCGCGCAACGCGGTCGGTCTGGAATTCGTCGATGCCCTCCATCCCCTTGTCGCGCATCGGGTCCATCCCGAACGCGGTGAGGTGAAGGGCCGCGCCCAGAACGCCCAGGATGATCGGCGTGACCAGCCCCCAGGCGCTGCCCCAGCCCGCCAGCCCCAGGCCCAGGCCCATGGTGACGGCTGCGAACAGCTTGCGCGGAATCGCCGGGCGGCGGGCGACCCGGCGCTGGTCATAGGCGTCCTGAGCGATCACCCCCTCGCGGGTCAGCCAGGCCGAAAGCATCAACAGCGCGAACACGCCGAGATGCTGTGCCAGGCCCGCCGGATCGCGGAAAAAGGCGCTGAAGGCCCACAGGAACGGCATGGCGAACAGCAGGTTCACGCGCGCGCCCACCGGGTTCAGGCGTTTCTGCACCACGCGCTTGACGCTCGGGGCCTCGGACCGTTGATCGGCTGGGCGCGGATCGCCACCGGGGCTGTAGGTGCCCCCGAACCGTTTCGCCATGATTCAGCCCCCCACAACCCAGGCGTAGACGATCAACGCCAGCAGCAGCAGATAGGCGGTCTTCTGTAAGGCAGTCGAGGTCACAACACACGTCCCTGTTTCACGCCGCGCCCCAACAGGCGCCCCGGCCACTGGCCCCATATAAGAGCCAATTTGCAAAACTATAAGACGATTGGCGACGAATTGGAAAGACGCCTCGGACAGGCTCAGCGCGTCGGGCCCGGCTTGGTGGGCGGGCGCGCGGATTTCGTGCCCCACGAACGCGGCTTGCCGCGCGATCCATCGGTTTCGGTGCGCGCCCCGCCGTGGCTTTTCATGCCCCAGGATTTGCGCGCCGGTTTCTCGGCGCCGGTCGGGTCGGTTTTGGGGCCGGGCTTGCTGGTGGCGCGGGGGGCGGTCTTCTTGGCGGGCGGGGCGGGGGCGCGGCCGTCGGCGACCTCGTCGGCAGACAGGCCAAGTTGGTCGCGCAGCACCCGGGGGCGCAGTTCCTCGACCGCGCCGGGGGCCAGATCGCCCAACTGGAAGGGGCCATAGGCGGTTCGGATCAGCCGGTTCACGGTCAGCCCCACGCTGTCGAGGGCGCGCCGGATCTCGCGGTTGCGCCCCTCGCGCAGGCCGATGGTCAGCCAGGCGTTCGCGCCTTGCTGCCGGTCAATGGCCACCAGCATCGGCTGGAACCGTTCGCCGTCGATTGTGACGCCCTGTTTCAGGGGGGCCAGCATCGCCTCGGTCGGGGCGCCATTGACGCGCACGCGATACTTGCGCAGCCATCCGGTCGAGGGCAATTCTAGGCGCCGTTTCAGATCGCCGTCATTGGTCAGCAGCAGCAGCCCTTCGGAGTTGAGGTCCAGTCGCCCGATAGACAGCACCCGCGGCATCCCTTCGGGCAGCGTGTCGAACACCGTTTCACGGCCCTTTTCATCCTTTTCGCTGGTCACCAGGCCCAGCGGCTTGTGATACAGCCAGACGCGGGTCGGCTCTTTCGCACCCAGGGGTTTGCCATCGACGACGATCCGGTCGCGCGGCGTCACGTTCAGCGCCGGGCTGTCGATCGGCGCGCCATTGACGCTGACGCGCCCCTCGAGGATCATCGCCTCGGCGCTGCGACGCGAGGCCACGCCCGCCCGGGCCAGCACCTTGGCGATCCGTTCGCCGCCCTGGGTCTGCGGTTTCGGCGGGGTCTTTGCGGCAGGGGGCTTGGTCATCGGGTTCGGCCTGATCTTGCATGAGGGGGCACGCGCGGGCATCAAGGGGCCCATGAACCCGTTCGCAGGCCCCATGTCAATCGCGCTGGAGGAAGCCCGCGCCGCCGCCCGCCGCGGCGAGGTGCCGGTGGGCGCCGTCATCACCGACGCCGCGGGGCGCGTTGTTGCCCGCGCCGGCAACCGCACGCGCGAACGCAACGACCCGACGGCGCACGCCGAGCTTCTGGCCATCCGCGACGCCTGCGCCGCGGCGGGCAACGAACGCCTGCCCGGCCACACGCTATGGGTCACGCTGGAACCTTGTCCGATGTGCGCTGCCGCGATCGGTTTCGCCCGGATCGCGCGGCTCTATTACGGGGCGGCCGACCCCAAGTCGGGCGGCATAGCGCAAGGCCCGCGGATCTATGCCCATGCCCAGGCGCACCACAGCCCCGAGGTTTACGACGGCATCGCCGAGACCGAGGCCACGGCGCTGTTGCAAACGTTTTTTCAGGGGTTGCGGTCGAAACCGTGATCGAACGGCACCCAAGATGTGCCGGCGAAGCGGGCAAGGGGCGCAAATTCTAGCTGCGCCGCCGCCGCCGCGACCCATTTTGCAGTGCAGCGAATCACGATTCGAGAAAGTGGATTGCGTGATTCCATCGATTTCTTTACTCTTTGCTTCAAAAGAAGAAGCCAAAGCAGCGGCCAGAGTGGACCAGACAGAGGGATGATGCGGGCACAGGCACCCGTATCCGCAAACCCCGCGTGTCCGTTCTGAGGCTCTGACGGCGGCAAGAAACGGCAGAGCAGGCATCATGATTGGCACGGTCCGGGACGTGGTCCCATTTCGTCGCAACGCGACCGTCGCGGGCAGGGCAACCCTGCGCGCCGGTTTGCTGGGCGCCATGCTGGCGCTGGTCGCCGGTTGTTCGCAAATGCAGGGCGACGACGCCTCGACCGGGGTGTACCGGCTGTTCAACAGCAGCCGCAACCCGGGCATGGAGACGCTGGAAAACACCGTCGAATATACCATCGTGCCGGCGTCGCGGGCGATGGTGAACGCGCCGCAGGCGTTGGTCGTCTTCGAGCGCAATCTCGGTGGCGCGCTCGAACAGCGAATCGTTCTGCCGAACGCGACCGCGGTGCGCGGCGACAACGTGCTGCATGTCCGCGCCCAGAACGCGCGCAGTGCCGAACTTGGGCGGCTCGATTTCAACGAGGTCGCGACGCGCTTTGGCGGCCTGCCGGCGCCGTTCCAGCAATTGAACGAAGGCAGCCTGTCGTCGGGCAGCGACAGCCTGGGCAACTATGTCTATGCGCGCGAGACGATCGGCACCGACACCAACTGCGTGCTGGTGCTGCGCCGGTTGGGTGTCGGCGCGCGGCCGTTGCCGCGTGGCACGCAGGCGCTGGACGTGATGATGCGCAACTGCGTCAACGGCACCGTGCAAGAGGCCCTGGCGCCGATGGGCGACAGGGCGTTGGCGATTACGGGCGCGGCGGGTTCGGGGCAGACGCTGTCGCCCTACGCGGCGCCACGCGGCTGACACAGTCCTGAAGGTATTGCGAGAGATCAGAGTGATGTGGGGACAGGAACAATGGCCAGAATGATCGGCACGCGGGCGCTTTCGCTCGCGGACAAGGCGAATCTGGCCCTCTGGGCGCTGCTGATCGTCCTGGTCGCGGCGCTGGTCAGCGTGCCGACCTCGATCCAGGTGCAGGCCACGCTGGGCATCGCGGCGGTTCTGGTGGTGATGATCCTGAAGCCGATCGCCATGAAGAACATGGTGGCGCGGTTCGCGATGATGGCCATCGCCTCGACCTTGGTCATGCGCTACTGGGCCTGGCGCGTGACCGAGACCCTGCCGCCGGTATCGGACACGATTTCCTTCGTGCCCGCGCTGCTGCTGTTCCTGGTCGAAACCTATGCCATCGGCGTGTTCTTCCTGTCCGCCTTCATGACGGCCGACCCGATCAAGCGCGGACTGCCGCCCAAGGTCGCGGCGCGCGATCTGCCGACGGTGGACGTGCTGGTCCCCAGCTACAACGAACCGGTCGAGATGCTGGCGATCACGCTGAGCGCGGCCAAGAACATGCATTACCCGGCCGACCGCCGCACGGTGACGCTGTGCGACGACGGCGGCACCGATCAACGCTGCAACCACGAGGACCCCGCGATCGCCGAGGGCGCACGCAAACGCCGCCGCGACCTGATCCAGTTGTGCGGCGAACTGGGTGTGCGCTATTCGACCCGTGCGCGCAACGAACACGCCAAGGCCGGCAACATGTCGGCCGCGCTCGAACATCTCGATGGCGAGATCGTCGTCGTGTTCGACGCCGACCACGTTCCCAGCCGCGATTTCCTGGCGCGCACCGTGGGCTTCTTCGTCGAGGATCCCAAGCTGTTCCTGGTGCAGACGCCGCACTTCTTCCTGAACCCCGACCCGATCGACCGGAACGTCGGTTTTCGCGACGACTGCCCGCCGGAAAACGAGATGTTCTATCACCTGTCGCACCGCGGGCTGGACCGCTGGGGCGGGGCGTTCTTTTGCGGATCGGCGGCGTTGTTGCGCCGCCGGGCGCTGGACGAGGCCGGGGGCTTTGCCGGCGAGACCATCACCGAAGACGCCGAAACGGCGCTGGGCATCCACCGCAACGGCTGGAAATCGCTCTATGTCGATCACGCGATGATCGCCGGTCTTCAGCCCGAGACCTTCGTGTCCTTCATCCAGCAGCGCGGCCGCTGGGCGACCGGCATGATGCAGTTGCTGATCTTGAAGAACCCGTTGACCGGCAAGGGCCTCAGCCTGACGCAACGGTTGTGCTACCTGAACTCGATGACGTTCTGGCTGTTCCCGCTGGTGCGGATGACCTTCATCCTGGCGCCGCTGATGTATCTGCTGTTTGGCTTGCAGATCTTTGTCGCGACGATCCAGGAAGTCGCGGTCTACATGACCAGTTACATGGCGGTGAACTTCCTGATCCAGAACGCGCTCTACAGCCAGGTGCGCTGGCCGCTGATCTCCGAGATCTACGAAACCGCGCAGGCGCCCTATCTGTCCAAGGCGATCTTCAAGACCATCGCCAACCCGCGCGGCGCCAAATTCAACGTGACCGCCAAGGATGAGGTTCTCGAAGAGGATTTCGTCTCGCCCATCTTCAAGCCTTTGCTGTTCATCTTTGCGCTGACGCTGCTGGGCGTGGTCGCGGCGGCGATCCGCTGGGTGATGTTCCCGGGCGACCACAACATCATCATGGTCGTGGGCGGCTGGGCGATCTACAACTTCCTTCTGGTCGGCGCCGCGATCCGCGCGGTCGGCGAACGCCAGCAGCGCCGTTCGGTGCCGCGCGTGCCGGTCAACGTGCCCGCGACGGTCGCGCTGGGCGAACACAACCCCGTCTTCGTGGCGGCGACGGTGGTCGATGCCTCGACCACGGGGTGCCGCATCGTGATGCGCAACCGCACCAATCCCGATGGCACCAGCGGCCCGGTCCCCGACAAGGACGAGACCTTCTACTTCACGCCCGAATTCCCCAAGTCGCCGCATCTTGAGAATGCGGTGCGGGTGCAGGTGCAATCGGTCACCCGCGAGGGTGATTCGGTGTCGATGGGGGTGCGCTTCGACCCGACCCAGCCGATGGCGGTGCGCGAGACGGTCGCCCACATGATCTTTGGCGACTCGGCCTCGTGGGAGGCGGTGCGCGCGCGCCGGCACAGGTCGATGGGACTGTTGCGCGGCATGAGCTATGTGATCGGCCTGTCCTTTACCGGGATCTGGAACACCATGCGCCTGCTCGCCGCCGAACCCGCGCGGCTGCAACGCGTCCGGGCGCGCGAGGACAACGTGGTCGTGGTCGAACAGCAGCCCGCGCATCTGCTGGCCTTTGGCCAGGCCTTTGATCCGCCGCCAAGCGAACGCCCGATTTCGCTGCTTCAAGCCGCCATTGCCCAGAATGCGAGCCGCGCCGACGACGGCCGCGCCCCGGGTGTGGACCTGCAGGGGAGGCCGGTCTGATGCGCCCCGTGTTCCACCCCGTGCTCCGCGCCCTGGCCCCGGTTCGGGCGCTGGCCCTGGCGCCCTTGCTGTCGCTCTGGTTGCCTCTGGCGGCAGCCCAGGCGCAAAGCGTGCAGATCCCGCTGCCGCTGGACACCACCCCCGGCGCGCCCGCGCTCGAGGCGGTGGACCTGGACCGCCTGCAAGCCGATCGGATCGCCGCCGAGGCGCATCGCGGCAACTATGTCGAACCCTCGGACGCCGAGGTGTCGATCATCAGCCCGCTGCGCCCGATCGAGGCCCACGGCCGGCCCGCGGGCAGCGCCATCCGCTTTGACGGCGAGCGCCGGACGCTGCAATTCGCGTTGTTCGTGCCGCAGCCCGACCAGGTGCGCGCGCTCAGGATCTCGACGCTGTCTTCGATCAACGTTCTGCCGGAACGCTCGCATTTCCGGGTCTTCGTCAACGACACGCTGGTCGGCGACGGCCGGCTCGAGAATTTCACCGCCTTTGGCGCGGCCGATTTCCCGCTGGGCGCGGCGACGGTCCTGCCGGGGCAGAACAACGTGCGTGTCGAACTGGTGGAATACCACCGTATCTACTGCGGTCCCGATGCCTCGTTCGCGCTGTGGTCGGACATCGACCTGGCGAATTCGGGCGCGGTGCTGGCCTCGGCCGAGGGGATCTCGGGGCAGGACGGGTTTCTGATGGGGCTGGCCGGTGCCGCTGCGACCGGCGCCGGGATCGAGATCCGTGGCGCCGAGGGTCTGGGCGACTATCGCGACGCCTGGGTGTCGCAGATCACCCAGCGGATCAGCTCGGCCCTGGGCGGCGATCCCATTCCCTTCCGCTTCACCCCGTATTGGAGCGTGCAGGGGCAGCGACGCTCGGCCGCGCGGGTGACGTTCCTGCCGTCAACGCAGAATCGCCTCGGTTTCCGCACCGCCGGCGACGGCGCTCAGGTCATGGTTGTGGAATTCGTGCCTGGCGAGCGCCCGCACGCCTTGCCCGAATTCGAGACCCTGTTGCCGCCGGTCGCCCGGCGCGCGCAGCCGCGGCTGATCGCGACCCAGCGGCCGGTGGCCCTGTCCGAGATGGGCTTTCACACCACCGAGGCCTTTGACCGCTACACGCTGATCCAGCAACGCTTTCGTCTGCCCGACGACTATGTCGTGCTGACCAACGACAAGGCCGAACTGGCGCTGGACTATTTCTATATTCCGGACCTTCCGGCTGGTTCGGCGCTGCTGGTGCACGTCAACGGCACCAACATCCGCCTGCTGCCGCTGCGCGGCGAAGGCGGGCAGGTCATCGAGCAGTTCCCGATCCGGTTCGAGGCCCGGCTGCTGCGTTCGGGCATCAACACGCTGGCCTTCGAGGCGATGGTGCCCGGCGATCCACCCGATCTGCCGTGCCCCATCGCCGAGGCCCCGTTCCTGACCATCGGCGAGAATTCGACCCTCAGCGTGCCCTACAGCCCGTCGATGTATCTGGCCGACATGCACCTGGCCTTTGCCGGGCTGACGCCGGCCAGTGTCACCACCAACGACATGACCGGGCGGTCCTTCGATGCCGACGACGTCGTGACGCTGCGCGCGGCACTCAGCGGCGGCGAGCGGCCCGAGGCGGCGATGCTGGCGCCGCGGCTGACGCTGTTGTCGATCGACGATTTCGGTTCGATTCCGAATGGCGGCTATCGTATCGACCGGCGGGCCGTCGAACAGGCGCTGACCCCGCCGCCTGCCCCCGAGACCGCGGTCGCGGCAGCGACCGTCGGCACCACGCCGGGCAACCTGTTCAGCGCCATGACCGACCGGCGCGGCACCGGCTCGCCCGCAGCCCTGTCGCAAGGCTGGGACTGGCTGGTCAGCGGTGTCGAAGCGGCGCTGCAATGGCTGCAACCGCAGTCGGGCGTTCTGCTGGACGAATGGCTGGTGCAGCAGCACGGGCAGGCGATGCTGGTGCAGCTCGATCCGGGGCGGCCAAACCAGATCTGGATGCTGCGCGCGCCGGGCAGCGACATCAGCGCGATCGCCTCGGCCATCGTCGCCGCGCGCACCACGACCGAAAGCCCGCGCGGGCAGGTGTCGATCCTGGGCTATGACGGGCAATGGCACAGCTGGACCGCGCCCGACCGCCAGCCGGTCCTGCTCGAGCCGATCTCGCCCGGCAACATCCGCCATGTGGTGGGCAACTTCGTGTCGGCAATGCCGATCCGTTACGTCACCGGCCTGTTCTTCCTGGCCCTGATTTCGGCGCTGTTCGCGCTGAGGCTCGTCATCTCTACGCGGGAGCACCGTTCATGAACCGACGCCACTTCCTGTCGATGCTGGGCGCCGCGCCGACCCTGGCCGCCATGGGCGGGCAGGGGGCCTCGGCGCAGGGTCTGCTCAGCAGCGAGGACCTGGCGCAACAGGCCGCGGCGGTCTGGCAGGCGTGGAAGGGGGCGTATCTGCAACCCTCGGGCCGCGTCGTCGATGGGCTGCAACAAAACGCCAGCCATTCCGAAGGGCAGGGCTATGGGGCGGTCCTGGCTGTCGAATTCGCCGATCAGGAGGCCCTGACGCGGATCCTGGACTGGACCGAGGCCAACCTGGCCCTGCGCGGCGATTCCCTGCTGGCATGGCGCTATCTGCCCGACGCGGCAAACCCGGTCCCTGATCTGAACAACGCCTCGGACGGTGACCTGTTCTATGCCTGGGCGCTGGTGCGCGCGGCGGCGCGCTTCAACCAGCGGGCCTATCTGCAACGCGCCCAGCAGACCGCGCAGGCGCTGGTCGCGCGTTGCATCGTGCCCAGCCTTGCCCAAGCGGGCGAAACGATTTTCCTGCCCGGCGCGCAGGGCTTTGTGCACAGCGACCGCATCGTCTTCAATCCCAGCTACATCATGCCGCTCGCCATGCGCGAGGTCGCCGCGGCGACGGGCGTTGTCGAGCTGGCGCAAACCGCGCAACAGGCCGAAGGCCAGTTGCAACGCCTGGCGCAATCGGGTCCGGTGCCGGATTGGGTGCAGGTCACTCGCGACGGCATGAGCCGCGCGACCGATTTCTCGGATGTCGCGGGCTACGAGGCGATGCGCGTGCCGCTCTATCTGATCTGGTCAGGCCTGCGTCAGCACCCGGCGGTGACGCAGATGATGCGGATCTATGACCGCACCGTGCAACCGGGCGTGCCGGTTCCGACGCGGATCGACCCGACCACGGGCGCGGTGCTCGAGGCGTCGAACGATCCCGGATACCGGGCGCTCGCGGGGCTGGTGTCTTGCGCCGGAACCCCTGCGCAGGTCGGCTCGGACATGCCGCCCTTCGATGCCAGTCAACCCTATTACCCGGCGACATTGCAGATGTTCGCGATGATCGCCGCCAATCAGGTGAGTCCCGAATGCGTGCCGATCTGACCCCCTTGTTCCCTGCGATCCGTCTGGGTGCCGCCACGCTGGCGACGGCGCTGGCGCTGATCCTGGCGGCACCGCATCCCGCCCAGGCCCAGGTGCCCGGCACCGAGGACCTGCGCGCGCTGATCTATTACCTCGACCATGACGACCAGCGGTCCGTCCAGGCCGAGATGCGCCGCCTGCGCGCGGCCTTTCCGAACTGGACCCCGCCGTCCGACGTGAACCAGCTCAGGGCGATGGGCACGACGGCGACGGCCACGGTCGATGTGCAGCCGATCTGGGCGCGCATCCAGCGCAATGATTTCGCCGGCGCACGCGCGACGATCGCGCAAGAGCAGGCCCGCGTGCCGGGATGGGCGCCCGACGCCGAAATGCTGCGCGTGCTGGAGTCCGGCGAATCGCAGGCCGCGTTCGAGCAGGCCTATGCCGCGCGCGATCTCAGCGCGGCGGTGGCGGCGGCGCGGCGCACGCCCTCGTTGATGCGCTGCGACCGGATCAACAACGCCTGGCGCCTGGCCGAGCTTTACCAGATCGCCGGGCAGACCCCCAACGCTGTGACCACCTATCGCGGGGTGGTCCAGTCCTGCACCCGCCTCAGCGACGTGGTGCCGACGCTGGAAAAGGCCAATGACGTCGCCTCGACGCAAGAGATGGCCTCGCTTTTCGACCTGGCGCGCCAGAGCGGGCCGGCGAACACCGCGCAGTTGAACGACCTCGAGGCGCGTCTGCGCGCCGGACGCGGGCAGGGCACGACCCGAACCGCGCGCGCGACCCAACCCGCGGCCGCGCCGGCGCCCCGCGCGGCGCCTGCGGCGCCTGCCGCCAGCGCGGCCGTGACGCCCTCGGCCCCGGTGGCGCCCGGCCGGATGCCCGCCACGGGCGACAGCCGCATCGCCAGGGTGCGCGCGGCCAAGGAGCGTGGCGACTGGGCCGGGTGCCTGGCGGCCTCGGCCAATCCGCGATCGCTCGACGTGATGTATGAACGCTCGTGGTGCGCCTACAACCTGGACCGCTCCGGCGAGGCCTTGGCCGGGTTTACCGCCGCCGCGCAAAGCGGCGCCGCGCTCGGCGGGACCGTGCCCCGCGACGCGCGCTTCGGCATGATCCTGTCCTATCTCAACATGAACATGACCGAGGAGGGCGCGCGCCTTGCCGCGGCGACCGACCTGACCCATCAGCAGCGCCAGGAGGTGGAATCGACCATCCTCGACCAGCGCGCGGTGCGGTCCTATCACCAGCGCGACTATGCCCAGACCATCGCCTATCTGAACGCGCTGGAACAGCTCAATGGCAGCTTGCGGCGCGACCTGTCGATGCTGCGCGGTTACGCCTATCTGAACAACGATCAAAGCGACCTGGCCCTGGCCGAGTTCCAGCGCCTGGACGGCGCGTTGAGCACCCCCGAAACCCGCGCGGCGCTGCAATCCGTGCGGGGCATTCGCAGCGGCGGCTAGGCGGGTGGACCTGATCCTTCATATCGGCGCCCCCGGGACCGACGAGGGAAGGATCGCCGCCTGGATCCGACACAACCAGCGCGCGTTTGAGGGCGCGGGCGTCGCCGTTCCCGACCCCGACGGTTTCGTCGCGGACCTGGCGCGGGCGCGCGATACCGGGTCCGGTGCCGACGCGCTGGCGCGCGAAGAGGCCTTTCTGCGCGGGCAGGGGGCCTCGGGCGCGCGTCGCCGCATGGTCGTCAGTGCGCCCGACGCGTTGCTGCCGCGCGCCGATGTGCTCTGCCCCGAGGGGTTTTGCCGGCGCGGTCTGGACGCGCGCCTGGACGGATTGCGGGCCTTGTTTCCGCGCACCCGGCTGACGTTGCTGCTGGCGGTGCGCCGCCCGTCGGATCTGGTGCCCGCGCTTCTGTCCGCCGACGGGGTCCCCGAGGCTGCCCATCTGATGCCCGCCCTGTCGGACGAGACGCTGCCCTGGACCGCGCTGGTTCAGGCGATCCGCGCGCGTCTGCCCGGTGCCCGCCTGGTGGCCTGGCGGCACGAGGACCTGCCGCGCGTCTGGCCGCGAGTTCTGGGGGGCATGATGCCCGCTGGCGCCTCCCTTCCGACGGCCGGCCTGCTGGACCTGGCCGCCGCCGATCTGGGCGCCGAGGCACGGCTGAGGCTGGACCGCTACCTGACGCGGACCGGCCCGGTCAGCGCCGGCACGTTGAGCCGCCTGGTCGGCGTTTTCGCCGACCGTTTCGGACACGCCGGCCGGGTGAGAACCGGCTACCAGGGCGACCTTCCGGATTGGTTGGCACGGCGTCTGGGCGACATGGACGCGGGCTATCGAACAGAATGGGAGGACCTGAGCAACCAGGCTGGCGTGCAGGCCCTGCACCCCCCGCCGGCCGAGGGTGTGCAGCCCGAATTTATCTGACCTTTTATTGTCAGGCAGACATGCGCCCCCGCTGTCTTTGGCCCGGTGCCGCGCCCCGCGCTGATCGAGTCCGCCGGCCGGGTCCCGTTGCCGCGTGGCCATCCTGTCAGTATTGACCGGAGCCGAAGCACACGCGCCGCACCAGATGGTGCCGGTTCCGGCGTTCGTTCCGCGTTCAAGAATACTGCACAAAACGTTGATATATCATACTATCATCGGGTTTCATCGCGATTGATGTCCCCGCTCGCCAGCCTCGTTTTCTTCGTGCAGAGATGGCGCCGCACCCCTGACGGGTGGTCGATCTGGAATGCCTGACATAAACCGATCCGCGCGTCTCCGACCGACTTGCACCGCGCGGTCGGCGGTGTGGTGCCTTTGGCGTGCCGGTGCCGTCACAGGAGCGCGCCCTTGTGCAAGGGCCGGTCGGTCAGCGCGATCAGCGACGGGCGATCGCCAGAGTCGGCCGCGGTCTGCGCCGCTTCGGCCAGCCGCGAGTCCCGCATCGCCCGCCCGATCGACGCCAGGAGCTGCCCGGCGTAGCGCAGGCGATCACGGTCCGGTGGGCCGTTCAGCAGATCGCGCACCAGGCGCAGATCGTCGCGCAGCGCAAGCGGGTCGCCGGGGGCCTCGCGCCCGGCCTCGTCGTCGCGCGTCGCCTCGGGCGCCCGGATCATCGAAGGGGGGACCACGCGCGCCCCGGTCAGGGCGGCGAGGTGCCGCGCCAGGCTGATCGGTTTCAGCAAGAAGGCGTCCGCGCCGGCGTCCAGGGCGGCGTCCTCCATCCGGGTGTCGCCGCTGACGGCGACCAGCCGGTGGGGGCGCATGGAACTGCGCTCCAGCGCCGCGATGAGGTCCAGCCCCGATCCATCGGGCAGGCCCAGGTCGATCAGCGCGATGTCGGGGCGATACACCTTGAGATGCAGCGCCGCGCTGGCCAGCGAGTCGGCGCGGCGCAGCCGGATTCCCACCCGGCGGCAGAGCAGGCGCACGGCCTCGGCGGCGAAACGGCTGTCTTCGACCAGCAGCAGGGTGCGCGGGGCGATGGCCTCGGCCATGAGCGGCGCGAGGGCCGACGGCCCGGCGACCGCGCGGGTGGGCAGCGGCGGTTGGGAACGATGGGGCATGGCAGCGACTCCTTGTCTGCCGCCAGCCTGACAGCCGTTGACTAACGCCCGGTTAAACCCGCCGCGACCTTGCGCCGCTTGGAATCGACCGGGGGCTGGTCTATTCAGGCCGCGACGCAGCAACAGGACATGCCATGATCGGACGCCTCAATCACGTTGCCATCGCCGTGCCGGACCTTCAGGCCGCCGTCGCGCAATACCGCGACACGCTGGGCGCCGAGGTCGGCACGCCGCAAGACGAGCCCGACCACGGCGTCACGGTGGTTTTCATCACCTTGCCCAACACCAAGGTCGAACTGCTGTATCCCCTGGGCGCGGACAGCCCGATCCGGGGGTTCCTGGACAAGAACCCCGCGGGCGGGATTCACCACATGTGCTTTGAAGTGGACGATATCCTGGCGGCGCGCGACACCCTGAAATCCCGGGGCGCGCGGGTTCTGGGCAGCGGCGAGCCCAGGATCGGCGCGCATGGCAAGCCGGTGTTGTTCCTGCATCCCAAGGATTTCAATGGCTGTCTGATCGAATTGGAGCAAGTCTGATGATCTCGCCCGTTTCCGGCTTCGTTCTCTATGCCTTTCTGTGGTTCCTGACGCTGCTGGTGGTGCTGCCGATCCGCCTGAAGACGCAAGAGGATGTGGGCGAGGTCGTGCCCGGCACGCCGCGCTCGGCGCCCGCGGATCCGCAGATCGGCAAGCGCGTCATCATCACCACGATCGCGGCGACCGTGATCTACGCGATCATCGTCGGCATCATCCTGTCCGGTGTCATCACGGTGAATGAGATGGACTTCATGAACCACTGGATGAACGGGCGCTAACGCCCGTTCACACGGTGAAACAGGTGGGTAAAGGCGGCCGCGCCGATCACCGGCATCGCCAGGTTCACCAAGGGCACGCTGAGCGGGATCGCCATCACGATCCCGGCCCCCCACAGGGTGAAAAACCTGTCGCGCCGCAGGGCCGATGCCTCGGCCGGGGACAGGCGGCGCAGCGCAACCATGGTGAAATATTCGCGCGACAGCAGAAAGCCGTTGATCAGCCACAGGCAGATCATGCCCAACCCGCCGGAAAAGACGAACAGCAGCATCCCCAGCAGGTTCAGCAGCACCAGCAGGCCAAAGTAGCGGATCGAATCCAGCAACGCGGGCCAGAAGGCCGCGCGGGGCGCGGGGCTGAGGCCCGGGTAGTGGCGGGCCTCGACTGCGTCGGCCACGTCGTCCAGGAACAACCCGGTAAAGGCCGAGGCGACCGGGACCATCAGGAACACCGACAAGATCAGCATGACCGCGATCGAGGCGACCGAGACCAGCGCCGACAATCCGTTGACCGCGCCGATCCAGGGCAGGGTCAGCGTGTCAGGGGTGACCCACTGCACCACCAGCAGAACGGCCGCATACATCGCGAACAGCAGCGCCACGGCCAGCGCCAGACCCAGCCAGACAGCCCGGCGGAAACGCGGGTCGTCGAACTGGGCCAGCGCCGAAAGGAATGCGCCGACGATCATTGCGCGATCCGGCCGACCCGATGTTCGAGTGCCGGGCGGGAGCGTTCGACCGCCGGGGTCTCGCACGTGCCCAGATGGATGAAGCCGGCGATCTGTTCGTGGGCTTCCAGTCCCAGGCCGGTTTCCAGGAACGCGCGGTCAAAGGCCTCCCACCCGGTGATCCAGGCCGCGCCCCAGCCGCTGGCCAGGGCCGCGTTCACCAGACTGACGCAGACCGCGCCGGCAGACAGGATCTGCTCCAGTTCGGGGGCCTTGTCCGAGGGTTTGGGCGAGGCCACGACCGCGACGATGCGGGGCGCGTTTTCCCAGCGTCGGGCGGATTTCTCGATCTTTTCGGGTGCGATTCCCAGGGCGGGGCCCCGGGTGCGCAGCAGTTCGGCCAGGCGCGGCCGCGCCGGGTCCTCGATCAGAAGCAGGCGCCAGGGTTCCAGCGCACCGTGGTCGGGCACACGCAGCGCCGCGGTCAGCAACTGGTCCAGCGCCGCGCCGTCGGGCGCTGGCGCCTTCAGCGCGTTGGCCGGCTTGGATCGGCGTGTAAGCAGGAATTCCATCACGGGATTGGGTTGGGTCATCGGGCACCTCCAGCCTGTCAGATCGCAACTTGCGGGCCGGGAATCAAGGTCGCTTGCCGTTCCCCGGAAAACCGTCGAGACTGCGCCGGGGTCCGAGGACGGAGGATGACATGCGTATGGCGGATCTGGGCGACCTCAGGCTGCAGTATCAGCTTGATGGCGACCCCGAAGGATCGCCGCTGGTGCTGATCCACGCGCTGGGGACCGATCTGCGGCTGTGGGACAAGCTGGTGCCGCTGTTGCCGCGGGGATTGCGCATTCTCAGGTTCTCGCTGCGTGGCCACGGCTTGAGCGATGCGCCGCCCGCGCCCTATGCGATGGGGGCGCTGGTGCGCGATGCCGAGCGGTTGATGGACCACCTGCGGATCACGGACGCGGTGATCGTCGGCTTGTCGATCGGCGGCATGATCGCCCAGGGGCTGGCGGTCAAGCGGCTGGATCTGGTGCGCGGGCTGGTTTTGTCGAACACCGCCGCAAAGATCGGCACGGCAGCGATCTGGCAGGACCGCATCGCGCAGATCGGCGCCGGCGGGATCGAATCCGTGGCCGATGCCACGATGGAACGCTGGTTCGCCCCCGCCTTTCGCGCCACACCCGAGGCCCGCGCCTGGCGCAATATGGTCACGCGCACGACGCTGGACGGATACCTGGGATGTTGCGCGGCGATTTCGGGGACGGATTTCTACACGCCGACCTCGGGGTTGCGACTGCCGGTGCTGGGGATCGCGGGCAGCGCCGACGGCTCGACCCCGCCCGACCTGGTGCGGGAAACGACCGAACTTGTGCCGGGCTCGCGCTTTGCGCTGATCCGCGACGCGGGGCACCTGGCCTGCGTGGATCAGCCCCAGGCCTATGCCGAGTGCCTGACGTCGTTTCTGCGCGACATCGGTCATTGTTGAAAAAGTGCGATTCAGGCGCCGAAAACTGGGGTCAGATACTATGTCTGACGTTCGACAAGTGACAGTTCAACCGTCCTCGCAACGCCTCGCCGTGCTGTTTATCCTGGCCACGCTGGCGCTGGATGCGATCGGCTACGGCCTCATCATGCCGGTCATGCCCGATCTCTTGCGCAGCGTCACCGGCGGCGATCTGGCCCGCGCGGCGCTTTGGGGTGGGGTGCTGACCGGGGGCTTCGCGGTGATGCAATTCCTCTGCGGTCCGGTGATCGGCAATCTCAGCGACCGCTTCGGGCGCAAACCCGTCTTGCTGGGGTCGCTGGCGGTGCTGACCGGGGATTACATCGTTCTGGCGCTGGCCGCCTCGGTCTGGCTGATCCTTGCCGGGCGGCTGGTGACGGGGGCCGCGTCCTCGACCTTTGGCACGGCCTCGGCCTATCTGGCCGACATTTCCAGCCCGCAACAACGCGCGCAACGCTTCGGCCTGATCGGCGCGGCCTATGGCATCGGCTTCGTGCTGGGGCCGGCGCTGGGGGGGATGCTGGCGCAATACGGCATTCGCGCGCCCTTTGTCGCCGCCGCCGTGATCGCCGGGGCCAACCTGCTGTTCGGTCTGCTGGTGGTGCGCGAGACCCTGGCGCCCCGGCACCGCCGACCCTTCGAATGGCGCCGCGCCAATCCCTTTGGCACGTTTCGCGCCATTGGCCGCCTGCCGGGGCTGGGGCGGTTCCTGGTGATCTACACCGCCTATGAATTCGCCTTTACCGTCTATCCGGTGATCTGGGCCTATTACGCCATCGCCCGCTTTGACTGGACGCCGGGGCAGGTGGGGCTGTCGCTGGCGCTTTACGGTGTGGGGTTCGCGCTGGTGCAGGGCGTGCTGATCCGCCCGGCGCTGCGCGCGCTTGGCCGGGGCGGCACGATCGCGCTGGGGTTGGTCGCGGCGGCGCTGTCCTTTGCGGTGCTGGTCTGGATATCGAACGGCGTGCTGGCGCTGGCGATGGTGCCGGTATCGACGCTGTCGGGGCTGGTCATGCCGGCTCTCAGGGCCGAGATGACCGACCGCGTCGCCCCCAGCCAGCAAGGCGAGTTGCAGGGCGCGCTGGCCTCGCTTCATGCGTTCGGGATGATCGCCGCGCCACTGATCTACACCCGCGTCTTCGCGCTGTTCACTGGCGCGGGCGCGATCCTGGACCTGCCGGGCATGGTGTTCGCCGTGCCCTCGGCCCTGAGCCTGGCCGCGCTGCTTCTGCTGTGGCGCGTGCGTTTCGAAAGGAGTGCCCCATGAACCTGTCGCAACTGGCGCGCGCGCGTGCCGATCAGGGCCGGCCGGTCCGTGTCGCATTGATCGGCGCGGGCAAGTTCGGCTCGATGTTCCTGGCCCAGGCGCCGCATATCGCCGGGCTCAGCGTGACGCATATCGCCGATCTCGACCCGGCGCGGGCCCGCGCCGCGTGCCGCGCCACCGGATGGAGCGCCGAGCGCATCGCCGCCACGGTCTTTGTCGAGGACGGTCTCGATGCCGCGCGCGCACCCGTCGATGTGGTGATCGAGGCCACCGGCGTGCCCGAGGCGGGGCTCAACCACGCGCGCGCCGCGCTCGACGCGGGCAAGCATGTGGTGATGGTCAATGTCGAGGCCGACGTTCTGGCCGGTCCGGTTCTGGCGGCGCAGGCGCGGTCGGCGGGGCTGGTCTATTCCATGGCCTATGGCGATCAGCCGGCGCTGGTCAGCGAACTGGTGGACTGGGCGCGCGCGACCGGGTTCCAGGTGGCGGCGGCGGGGAAGGGGACGAAATACCTGCCCGCCTATCACCAGGTCACGCCCGACGGGGTCTGGCCCCATTACGGCCTGACGCCCGATGAGGCCCGGACCGCCGGCATGAACCCGCAGATGTTCAACAGCTTTCTCGACGGGACCAAATCCGCGATCGAGATGGCCGCGATCGCCAACGCCTGCGGGCTGGACGTGCCGGCAGACGGGCTGGCCTTTCCGCCTTGCGGGGTGGACGATCTGGCGCATGTGCTGCGTCCCCGCGCCGTGGGCGGGCACCTGGATCATGACGGCATGGTCGAGGTCGTCAGTTCGCTCGAACGCGACGGGCGGCCGGTGTTCCGGGATCTGCGCTGGGGGGTCTATGTGGTGCTGAAGGCGCAGACCGACTATGCCGCCGGCTGTTTTCGCCAATACGGCCTGCCGACCGATTCGACGGGGCAATACGCGGCGATGCACAAACCGTTCCATCTGATCGGGATGGAGCTGTCGATCAGCGTGCTGTCCGCCGCGCTCAGGGGCGAGGCGACGGGCCACAGCCGCGCCTGGCAAGGCGACGCGGTCGCGGTGGCGAAACGCGCGCTCAAGGCCGGCGAGATGCTGGATGGCGAGGGCGGCTGGACGGTTTGGGGCCGCGCCTGCCCCGCCGCGCTGTCGGCCCGGCGCGCCAGCCTGCCGATCGGTCTGGCGCATCGCGTGCGGCTGAAACGCGACGTGGCGCAGGGTGAAATTCTGGGCATGGCTGACGTCGATCTGGACGAAACGCAAACCGGTGTCCGGCTCAGACGCGAGATGCTTGCCGCCGCTCTGGCGGGGCGATAACGTCCGACTGTCTGCTCTCGACCCGGTGCGATCCGGGCCCATTATTGCGGGTGAAATCTGCCTTGTGATTTTGATCATGTTCTCGCACAGTCTTGGCAAGGACCTTCAGAGTCCGCGCCCCAAACCCCGCAAGGGACCCAACGGAGAGTGATACGGATGCCCAAACTGCTGACCACCACCGCGATTGCCGCGCTCGCCGCCTCGGCCGGGTTTGCGCAGGCGCAGAACGTCGTGAACGTCTACAACTGGTCGGACTATATTGCCGAGGACACGTTGGCGAATTTCACCGCCACCACCGGGATCGAGACCAACTATGACGTCTACGATTCGAACGACACGCTCGAGGCGCGGATGCTGGCCGGCTCGTCGGGATTCGACGTGGTGGTGCCGACCGGCAACTATCTGCAACGCCAGATCGCCGCGGGCGTCTATCAGCCGCTGAACCGTGACCTGCTGCCCAACTGGGGCAACATGGACCCGCAACTGATGCATCTGGCAGAGGCCTTCGATCCCGGCAACCAGTATGCGGTCATCTACATGTGGGGCACGACGGGCATCGGGTATAACGTCGATGCGGTGCACCAGCGCCTGGGCGACGACTATACGCCGCACAGCTGGGACATCGTGTTCAATCCCGAACTCGCCAGCCAGTTTGCCGATTGCGGCATCGCCATGCTGGACGACCACACCGAGATCCTGCCCGCCGCCCTGCGCTATCTGGGCAAGGACCCGTTGTCCACCGATCCCGCCGACCTGGAAGCGGCGGTCGCGATGCTGGAGCAGGTGCGCCCCTTCGTGCGCTATTTCCACTCGTCGCAATATATCTCGGACCTGGCGAACGGCGAAGTCTGCCTGGCCATTGGTTGGTCGGGCGATGTGTTGCAGGCGGCGGCGCGCGCCGACGAGGCCGGTAACGGCGTGCAGGTCGGTTATGCGATCCCCGACGAGGGCGCGAATCTGTGGTTCGACATGATGGCGATCCCCGCCGATGCGCCGCACCCCGAGCAGGCGCACGCCTTCATCAATTACATGATGGATGCCCAGGTCGCGGCGAACAACACGAACTATGTGCAATACGCCAACGCCAACGCCGCCTCGACGGCCCTGATCGACGCCGAGGTGCTGGACAATCCGGCGATCTACCCCTCGGCCTCGGCCCGCGCCAATTTCTGGACGCTGCAACCGCACGACAGCCGCACCGACCGCCTGGTGACGCGGCTGTGGACGCGCCTGCGCACTGGCCAGTAATCTGATCCCCGCCCGCGTTCCGGCGCGGGCGGGGTGTCTCACCCCGGCGGAGGCCCTTTGATGCCCAGCAACCCGTCCATTGCCGCGAACACCCGCCCCTGGCGCGATCCTGACGCCAAGCCCTTCATCTCGATCCGGAACATCACCAAGCGGTTCGGCAATTTCACCGCCGTGAACGACGTCTCGCTGGATATCTACCGGGGCGAGCTGTTCTGCCTGCTGGGGGGGTCGGGCTGCGGCAAGTCCACCTTGCTGCGGATGCTGGCCGGGTTCGAGACCCCGACCGAGGGCCAGATCCTGATCGACGGACAGGACATGGCCGGCGTGCCCGCCGACAAGCGGCCCACGAACATGATGTTCCAGTCCTATGCGCTGTTTCCGCACATGAGCGTGGAAAAGAACGTCGCCTACGGCCTGCTGCGCGAGGGCAAGTCCAAGGCCGAGGCCTACGCCCGCGTGGCCGAGATGCTGGCGCTGGTGAAGCTGGAGAAATTCGCAAAGCGCAAGCCGCACCAACTGTCCGGCGGGCAGCGCCAGCGGGTGGCTCTGGCGCGCTCGCTCATCAAGCAACCCAAGCTCTTGCTGCTCGACGAACCGCTGGGTGCGCTGGACAAGAAACTGCGCGAGGAAACCCAGTTCGAGCTGGTCAACATCCAGGAAACGCTGGGCGTGACCTTCATCGTCGTGACCCATGACCAGGACGAGGCGATGACCCTCGCCACCCGCATCGGCGTCATGACCGAGGGCGTCATCGCCCAGATCGGCGAGCCGCGCGAGATCTACGAGACGCCGAATTCGCGCTTCGTCGCGGATTTCATCGGCTCGGTCAATTTGTTCGAGGGGCAGGTCGGTCCTGCCGCGCCCGATCTCATGCATGTCGAAACGGTGGATCTGGGTCCTGTCGTGGTGCCGCCGCGCGCCGGTCTGAAACAGGGCCAGACCGTCTGGCTGGCGATGCGGCCCGAACGCGTCTGGCTGACGCGCGAAAGGCCGGCCGACGCCGTCAATTCCGTGCGCGGCGAGGTGCGTGACATGGGCTATGTCGGGCACATGTCCTCGTATGTGGTGCGGCTGGATAATGGCCGGCTGGTGCGCGTGACGCAGGCCAACGAGGGGCGACGCGACAACCCCATCACCTGGGACGAGCAGGTCTCGGTCAGTTTCGAGCCCGCGGATTTCCGGGTGCTGACCGAATGAGCCGGTCCGCCCCCATCGAACCCCCGCCCGTCGCGGCCGCGACCAGCGCCTGGCCGCTGGTGCGCCGCGTGGCGCTGGGGCTGTGCGCGGTCTTCTGGGGGGCCTGGGCGCTGGGGCTGCTGCCCGGGATCGACGGCGTGCGCGGCAACCTGGTCGCGTTGACGGTGGTTCTTGGCGGGTTCCTGCTGGCCGACGAGGTAACCCAAGACCTGGCGCTGCCGCGCCGCTGGCTGGTGATCGCCGTGCCGCTGGTATGGTTCGTGCTGTTCTTCCTGATCCCCTTCGTGGTGCTGGGGCGCATCTCGCTGTCCGAGACGATCATCGCGCGGCCGCCCTATACGCCACTGTGGGATCGCGCGCCGGATGGATCGCTTGAGATCCTGGCGGGGTTCCAGAACTACAGCTGGATTCTGGGAGACGCGCTTTATCGCAACGCCTATCTGTCGTCGATCAAGATCGCCGCGATCTCGACGGTGCTGGCGTTGCTGGTGGGCTATCCGATCGCCTATTACATCGCCCGCTCGCCCGAACCGCGCCGCTCGGTGCTGCTGCTGCTGGTGATCCTGCCGTTCTGGACCTCGTTCCTGCTGCGGGTCTATGCGTGGATCGGGTTCCTCAGGGGCAACGGGGTCATCAACAACGTGCTGCTGTCGCTGGGCCTCATCGACGAGCCGCTGGTGATGATGCAGACCGATTTCGCGGTCTATGTGGGCATCGTCTATGCCTATCTGCCGTTCATGATCCTGCCGCTCTATGCGACGCTGGTCAAACTGGACGACGCGCTGCTCGAGGCTGCCAGCGACCTCGGCGCCTCGCCGGCGGTGACCTTTTTCACCGTGACCCTGCCGCTGTCGTTCCCGGGGGTCGTCGCGGGTTCGATGCTGGTCTTCATTCCGGCGATCGGGGAATACGTCATCCCGGCGCTGCTGGGCGGTCCCGACACGCTGATGATCGGACGGGTGATGTGGGACGAGTTCTTCTCGTCGCGCGACTGGCCGGTCGCGTCGGCGGTGGCCATCGTCATGCTGATCCTGGTGGTGATCCCGATCATGTGGCTGCAATCGGTGCAGAACCGGCAAGAGGAGCAGGGCTGATGAAACGCGGATGGTTCCTGCCCATCGTCACCGTTCTGGGCTTTGCCTTTCTCTACGCGCCGATCGTGTCCCTGGTGGTGTTCTCGTTCAACGAAAGCCGGTTGGTGACGGTCTGGGGCGGGTTCTCGACGCAGTGGTATGGCGCATTGCTGGACGACGGGCAGATGCTGGCGGCAGCCTGGGTCAGCCTCAAGGTCGGCACGATCAGCGCCACGCTGGCGACGGTGCTTGGAACGCTCGCCGCCTTTGTGCTGACCCGGTTCGAGGTGTTTCGCGGCAAGCTGTTGCTGACCGGTATGATCACCGCGCCCCTGGTCATGCCCGAGGTCATCACCGGCCTGTCGTTGCTGTTGCTCTTTGTGTCGATGGAGATGGTGCTGGGCTGGCCGGCGGGGCGCGGGCTGACCACCGTGGTCATCGCCCACGCGACCTTTTGCGCGGCCTATGTCGCGGTGATCGCGCAATCGCGCCTGCGGGACATGGACGAGAGCCTGGAGGAAGCCGCGCGAGACCTTGGCGCGGGTCCGGTGCGGGTGTTTTTCGACATTACCCTGCCGGTGATCGCGCCGGCCCTGGTGTCGGGGTGGCTTCTGGCTTTCACGTTGTCGCTGGACGACCTGGTGGTGGCGAGCTTTGTGTCGGGGCCGGGGGCCTCGACGCTGCCGATGGTCATCTTCTCCAAGGTGCGATTGGGGGTCAGCCCGGACGTGAACGCGCTGGCGACGATCATCATCGGGATCGTGGCGGTGGCGGTGACGATCGCGGGCTTCCTGTTGCGACGTCAGGCGAGGGCGGCCCGGTAGCGGCGGGGGGCTGCCGCCCCCCGCACCCCCCGCTTCAAGGGGGGCACGCCCCCCTTGAAAATCCCCGTGCGTATTTTCGACAAGATGATGGGGCGCGGTTTACCGCTTGTTAACCTTGGCCTTCTTTGTGCTTCAAATATCCTGGGGGTGAATTCGCGGCACGCGAAGAGGGGGCAAGGCCCCCTTTCTGTTTCAGCCGCCGCCGATGATCGCACCCGCCGCGAACACCAGCGCGCCGCCCAGCACCACCTGCAGCGTGGCGCGCAGGAAGGGTGTGTCCATGAACTTGTTCTGGATCCAGGCGATGGCCCAGAGTTCGATGAAGACGACGATCATCGCGATCCCGGTCGCGGTCCAGAAATGCGGGATGAGATACGGTAGCGCGTGGCCAAGGCCACCGACCGCCGTCATCACCCCGGCCGCGATCCCGCGTTTGAGGGGCGAGCCCCGGCCGGACAGCTGGCCGTCGTCCGAGGCGGCCTCGGTGAAGCCCATCGAGATGCCGGCACCGACCGACGCGGCCAGGCCGACCAGGAAGGTGGTGTGCGTGTTCTCGGTTGCAAAGGCGGTGGCGAAGATCGGTGCAAGGGTCGAGACCGAGCCATCCATCAGCCCGGCCAGTCCCGGCTGGACCCAGGTCAGCAGGAACTGGCGTTTCGCCGCATCATCCTCGGCGGTGCGGGCGTCGTCGCCAAGGTGCTGGTCCTCGAGCCGTTGGGCCGAGTTTTCGTGCGCGGCCTCGGCCGCGGCGAGGTCGCCCAGCAGTTTGCGGGTGGCCGCGTCGGTGGTGCGCTGGGCGGCGACCTCGTAGAAGCTGGCGGCCTGGCGTTCCATCGCCTCGGCCTCGCCGCGGATCTGGTCCAGCGTCATGGTCTGTAGCAGCCAGACGGGTTTGCGCGCGTAGAACCCGGCCACATGTTCGCGCCGCAACAGCGGGATCACCTCGCCAAAGCGTTTGCGGTGGATGTCGATCAGGCGTTGGCGGTGGCGGTCCTCTTCCTCGGCCATGCCGTCGAAGACGGCGGCCGAGGCGGGGTAGTCGGCGCGCAGGCGCTCGGCATAGGTGCGGTAGATGCGCGCGTCGTCTTCTTCCGAGGAAATGGCGAGCGCGAGGATTTCCTGTTCGCTGAGGTCGCGAAAGCGGCGGCGGTTGCCAGAGCCTGGGATCATGGGCCTCTCTCCTGGGTTTTGGCCAGTCTAGGCATGGGGTTGGCGGGTGCAAGGGGGCGGGGCGACGCGGGTCTTCAGCTTGCCGTCAGGGTGTGTCCGGACCAGCGGTCCCAGGGCATTTGCCCGCGCCAGCGCCAGAGCGGCCAGACGTAATAGCCCAACAGCAGCGCGACCGTGGCCGCGACCGCGCCCACCACCGCGGCAAAGGGCCACAGCAGCACCGGAACCGGGTTCAGCGCCGAGGCCAGCGCCAGCAGGGTCAGGGGCCCCAGCCGCAGCACCTCGCGGCGGATCGGGTGGCCCGGGCCGGTCAGCCTGAGGCCCAGCAGCGCCATGCCGGCGCTGCGGCTTGCGCGCGCGGTCAACCCGGCGCCGAGCGCGCCCATCACCACGAACACGATCGCCGCCGACAGGTCGGGGACGCGGCGGGGGCGCAGCGCAGGGTCCACCGGCACGCGCACCATCCGGGTCAGGCGCCGCGCGGTGTCGGCGTCGGTGTGGCTGTAGACGGCAACGATCTCGCGCCCGTTGGGCAGGCCGTAGAGGCGACTTTCGCACAGGCGCAGCACGGTGAACTGGGCGGTCTCGGGGTGGTCGAGCACCCCGTCGGGCGGCTGCGCCAGATCGTTGCAGGTGACGGTGCGCAGATGCAGCAGCGGTTGTGGCAGGCGCAGGCCCTGGTCGACAAAGGGCAGGGTGGCCAGCCCCACCAGGATCACCGCCAGCGTATGGTCGAGGGCAAAGGCCAACAGGCGGCGCACCAGAAAGCGCGGCGGCAGGGGCGCGGTGCCGGCGGGCGGCGCGGCCGGGGGCGTCGCCGCGCGCTGCCCCCGGCCCGCTGTCACAGGTTGTCGGGCTGGGGCATCCCCAGCACGTGATAGCCGGAATCGACCATGAGGATGTCGCCGGTGGTGCAGGCGCCATAGCCCGAGCACAGGAACACCGCCGCCCCGCCGACGCTTTCCAGCGTCGCGTTGTGGCGCAGGGGCGCATTCGCCTCGGTATGGCGGAAGGTCTTGCGCGCGCCGCCGATGGCCGCCCCTGCCAGCGTCTTCATCGGCCCCGGCGAGATTGCGTTCACGCGGATCGCCTGCGGTCCCAGATCGTTCGCCAGATACCGCACCGAGGCTTCGAGCGCGGCCTTGGCCACGCCCATGACGTTGTAATAGGGCGTCACCCGGTTCGAGCCGCCATAGGTCAGCGTAACGATCGATCCGCCGTCGGGCATCAGTTCGGCCGCGCGGCGCGACACGTCGATCAGCGAGAAACACGAGATGTCGAGCGAGTGCTTGAAATTCCCGCGCGACGTGTTGATGAACCGGCCGGTCAATTCGGTCTTGTCCGAATAGGCGATGGCGTGGATCAGGAAATCGATGGTGCCCCAGTGGTCCTGGATCCGGGCAAAGGCCGCATCGAGCGAGGCGTCGTCGGTGACATCGACATCGACCAGGAAATCCGACCCGACCGAGGCCGCCAGCGGTTCGACGCGCTTGCCAAAGGCCTCGCCCTGATAGCTGAAGGCCAGGTCCGCGCCCTCGGCCGCCAGCGCGCTGGCGATCCCCCAGGCGATGGAGCGTTCATTCGCCACGCCCATCACCAGCCCGCGCTTGCCCTTCATCAGATCGGCCATGGCCGTCACTCCCTGAGTTTCGACATCACCAGCGTGGCGTTGGTGCCCCCGAAGCCAAAGCTGTTCGACAGGATCGAATCGTGATCGACGCCCTCGCGCAGGGTGGTGGCGATTTCTTCGGGCTTCACCGCGGGGTCCAGATCGGTCACGTTGATCGAGGGCGCGATGAACCCGCCTTGCATCATGATCAGCGAATAGATCGCCTCGTGCACGCCGGTCGCGCCCAGGGAATGCCCGGTCATCGACTTGGTCGAGGCGATGGGCGGCACCTGGCCGTCGCCAAAGACGCGGCGGATCGCCTGCACCTCGGTCACGTCGCCCGCCGGTGTCGAGGTGCCGTGCGCGTTGATGTAAGTGATCGTGCGGTCTCGCGGCAGCGTCGAGAGCGCCAGCTTCATCGACCGCTCGCCACCCTCGCCCGAGGGGGCCACCATGTCGTGCCCGTCCGAGGTGGCGCCGTAGCCTGTGACCTCGGCATAGATCCTTGCGCCGCGGGCCTTCGCGTGTTCCAGTTCCTCAAGCACCACGACCCCGCCGCCGCCGGCGATGACGAAGCCGTCGCGGGTGGCGTCGAAGGGGCGCGAGGCGCTGGTGGGGGTATCGTTGTATTTGGACGACATGGCGCCCATCGCGTCGAACAGGCAGCTCAGCGTCCAGTCCAGTTCCTCGCCGCCGCCGGCAAAGACGATGTCCTGCTTGCCCATCTGGATCAGTTCGGTTCCGTTGCCGATACAATGCGCGCTGGTCGAGCAGGCCGAGGTGATCGAATAGTTCACGCCCTTGATCTTGAACGGCGTCGCCAGGCACGCCGAGTTCGTGGACGACATGCAGCGCGTCACCATGAACGGGCCCATCCGCTTGGGTGCGCCCTTTTCGATCACCGTCTTGTGCGCGACGAACAGGTTCGAGGTGGACGGCCCGCCCGAGCCCATGACCAGCCCCGTGCGTTCGTTCGAGACGTCGCTTTCCGACAGGCCGGCATCGGCGATGGCCTGCTGCATGGACAGAAAGTTGTAGGCCGCGCCAGGCCCCATGAAGCGCAGGTCGCGCTTGTCGATGTGGTCTTCCAGAACGATCTGCGGCGCGCCCTGGACCTGGCTGCGGAACCCGTGTTCAGCATAGTCCGGCGCAAAGACGATGCCCGAGCGCCCGGCGCGCAAACTGGCCTCGACCTCGGCGGCGGAGTTGCCGATGGGTGAGATGATGCCGATCCCGGTGATGACGACGCGGCGCATGGGGACTCCCTGTTGGTTTGCGTCAGGGGTTTACTCACCCTGCTGGGAAAATGCTACCGCATATTCGCCGCGCTGCCCATGGCCCCGGCGACCCCGCGCCCGAATTGACGCCGGCCGCGCTGACCGGGCCCCGCCGCGGGGGGATCGGGCGCCGGTCAGCTTTCCGAAAGCGCGACCTTCATGTCCTTGACGACATAGATCACCTCGCCGTCGGCCTCGACGATGCCGTCGGCCACGCCCATGGTCAGCCGGCGGGTCTGGATGGCCTTGGTGAAATCGACCTTGTAGGTCAGCATCTTGCGGTCGGGGCGCACCATGCCGGTCAGCTTGACCTCGCCCACGCCCAGGGCATAGCCGCGTCCAAGCCAGCCGCGCCAGCCCAGATTGAAGCCGGTCAACTGCCACAGGCCGTCCAGGCCCAGGCACCCCGGCATGATCGGGTTGCCGGGAAAGTGACAGTCGAAGAACCACAGCGACGGGGTGATGTCGAATTCGGCCACGACATGGCCCTTGCCATGCAGCCCGCCGTCCCCCGAAATATCGGTGATCCGGTCCATCATCAGCATCGGCGGGGCGGGCAATTGCGCATTGCCGGGGCCGAACAGTTCGCCTCGGGCGCAGGCCAGCAGGGCGTCCTTGTCGAACCGGGTCGGGTATTGCGGCATTCGTCGATCCTCGTTGGCAGGGTTTTCCCCGTCTAGCACCCTTGTTTCCGCCCTGACAAGGCGAAGGGTGGTCCGGACGGCGACGCGGGGGGGCAGGGCGGGGCAGGGGCATTGAATCCGGCGCCCGCGCGGCTTAAGACAGGGCCATGACGCATGATTTTGCCCCGCCGGGTCCTCAGGCCCAGGAACGCGCCGCGCGCTGGCTCGGTCTTGCGGGCCTGCGCCCGACGCGCCAGCGCCAGGCGCTGGCCGCGTTGCTGGTCGGCGACGGCGAGAACCGCCATGTCACCGCCGAGAGCCTGTTCGCCGCCGCCCGTGCGCGCGGCGCGGGCGTGTCGCAGGCGACGGTCTACAACACGCTCAGGGCATTCTGCGAGGCCGGGCTTCTGGCCGAGATCACCGTCGATGCGACGCGCAGCTATTTCGACACCCGCACCGACGATCACCCGCATTTCTTCTGGGAGGACAGCCAGGCGCTGACCGATGCTCCGGCCGAGGACCTGAAGATCCTGCGCCTGCCGCAGGCCCCCGAGGGTTGCGAGGTGTCGCGCGTCGATGTCGTCATCCGCCTGCGCCGCTGTCGCTGAATGCTGTCCTATCAGCACCTTTATCACGCCGGGAACCTCGCGGATGTGCACAAGCACGCGCTTCTGGCCTGGACGCTGGACTACCTGACCGCCAAGGACAAGCCGCTTACCTATCTGGAAAGCCACGCGGGGCGGGGGCTTTACGACCTGTCCGCGCCCGAGGCCGTGAAGACCGGCGAGGCCGCGCAGGGCATCGGCCGGCTGGTGGAACGCATCGCGCCCGACCATCCCTATGCGCGGGTGCTGGCACGGGTGCGGGCTGCGCATGGCCCCTCGGCCTATGCCGGATCGGCGCTGATCGCGGCGATGCTGTTGCGTGACACTGACAGCGTGCACCTGGCGGAACGCCACCCCCGGGAACACGCCGCCCTCGTGCAGGCGATGCTGCCCTTTGCGGTGCGCGTGCACCAGGCCGACGGCTTTGCCAAGATGCAGGAACTGACCCCGCCGACGCCCCGGCGCGGCCTGTTGCTGATCGACCCCAGTTTCGAAACCGCCGCCGACTACGAGGGAATGCCCCGGTTCATCGGCCAGGTCGCGCGCAAATGGAACGTGGGGGTGATCGCACTGTGGTATCCGATCCTGACGGATGCGCGCCACGATGCCATGCTGGCGGCGCTGGACGCTGCCCACCCCGGCGCGCTGCGCCACGAGGTCCGCTTTCCGCCCGCCCGTCCGGGGCATCGCATGGTCGGATCGGGCCTGTTCGTCGTGAACCCGCCCTGGGGGCTGGCCGACGAGGCCGCGCGCCTTGAGGCGCTGTTCGCCTGACCTCAGGCGTCGAGCAGCGCGCGTTCGTCCGCGAGCCGCAGCGCCGCCTCGGCATGGGCGCGCGCCCGGACGGCCAGCGCGGCCGCGGCCTCGGCCAGTTCGGCGTCGGGGCTTCGCGTCAACGCCGTCAGCGCCGCCAGCAGCGGGCGCACCACCTCGATCATGGCCGCCCCGTCGCGCGCGATGGGCGCAAAGCCCGCTTCGACCAGATCGGCGGCCGCCAGGGCCGGCACGAACACGCGCGGCTGGCTCAGGCCGTCGTCCGGTTCGACCCGGCCCCAGTCCCAGAGCAGGCGCACCAGCGTGCCGATCACCTCGATCGCCGTGCCGGGATCGTTCACCGCGGGCGACAGCGCGCGCGAGGCGATCTCGGACAGCACGGTCAGACCCAGGCCCGGGTCTTGTTCGTAACTGCGCCGCTTGCCGATGACGAAGCAGCGCGCCAGCGCGGCGTCATCGGCCACGCCGCCGACGCGCGCGATGGGGGCCCCCTTCAGCACCACCTCGCCCGGACGGTTCAGCACCCAGACCGGCCCTTGCGAACAGGCCGCCAGGCCGGCCACGTCGATCGCCTGGATCACCCCCGACACCGGCGCGGGCAGGTCGCGCGCGCCCTCGGCGATCACCGTTGTGGCGGTCATCGGACTGGCGCCCAGGGCCGGCTGGCGGCGCAAGTGCCGCAACGAGGCCGAGGCCTGCGCCTCGGCCCGGGACAGCGCGTCGCCCAGCGTGCCCAGCGTCGTCAGGTGGTCGATCCAGCGGATCAGCGCGACGACGACGCCCGCCACCACCAGCAGCGTGACCCCCAGAACCAGGGGCGCGCCCCCGTCAAAGCCGGCGTGGAACAGGATCAGCGCGGTCAGCGCATAGACAAAGGCGCCGATGAACACCGCCAGAACCGTCTGCGTGGTGCCGTCCGCGATCATCAGTTGCAGGACCCGGGGCGTCGCCGTGCCCGCCGCGCCCCGATGCACGGACACCATGGTGCCCAGCGAAAAGGTCGAGACCGCCAGCATGGACGACGCCAGGATGCTCAGCACCGGCACCACGGCCTGGGCGCCGAAACGGCCGCCCAGCGCCTCGGGCACCAGCGGCGCGGCCAGATGCGCGCCGGCGACCACCAGGATCGCCAGCAGCGCGAACATCGCGACCCTGAGCCAGAGCTGCCCGGCCAGCCGCCGGGCCAGGATCAGCGCCCGGAACACGCGCTCAGGCCGGGGCCGGGGCGGCCGGGAAACCGATGCGGTCCAGCGCCGCGATCGCGGCGGCCGGCTCCAGCGGGCCGCTGACGGTCACCTGGCGGCTGTCCATGTCAAAGACCGCGGCCCCGCCCAGAGGTTCGAGCGCGGCGGTGATCGAGGCGCGGCAATGCCCGCAGCTCATGTCGGGAACCGAAAGGGTGAAGGTGTCGCTCATCGGGGCCTCCTGCTTGTCTGGCGACGAAACCCCTGGCGACCGGGGCTGTCAAGCCTTCCAGCCACGGGAAGGGGCGCGAATTCCGTGCCGCCGATTGCCAGCCCGCCGCTTTGGCGCTAAGTGCGGCCCGTCCCCACCCGCAGGAGCCCCCGATGATCCCGACGCCGCATATCGACCCGGCCCAGATGGCCCGACTGACCGCCCGGATGCTTCTGGACGTCGGCGCGGTGCATTTCAACGCGCGCGAGCCCTTCACCCACGCCTCGGGCAACAAGGCGCCGACCTATGTGGATTGCCGCAAGCTCATCAGTTTCCCGCGCATCCGCGCCACGCTGATGGATTTCCTGGCCGCCAAGGTGATGGCCGCCGCCGGATTCGAGGCCTTCGACAACATCGCCGGCGGCGAGACCGCGGGCATCCCCTTCGCCGCGCTGATCGCTGAACGCCTGGCGCTGCCGATGACCTATGTGCGCAAGAAGCCCAAGGGCTACGGTCGCAACGCCCGGATCGAGGGGGTGATGACCGAAGGTCAGCGCGTCCTTCTGGTCGAGGACATGACCACCGACGGCGGCTCCAAGCTGAGCTTCGTCGATGCGATCCGCGAGACCGGCGCCAGCTGCGCCCATACCGCGGTGATCTTCTACTATGACATCTACCCGGAAACCGTGACCCGGCTGGGCGACCACGGGGTCAGCCTGCACTACCTCTGCACCTGGTGGGACGTCCTGGCCGAGGCCCGCGCGCGCGGCGATTTCGACGCCGAAACCCTCGATTCGGTCGAGGCCTATCTGCGCGCGCCCAGGGCCTGGACGCCGCCCGGCGCCTGATCCGGCCCGATCATCTTGTCGAAAATACGCCGGGGGTGCGGGGGCGGCGCCCCCGCGCGCGACACCGGCGCGCGGTCAGGCCCGGGGCACCACCGGCCCCGCGGGCTTCTTGCGGAACGCGCTGGGCGTCATGCCCGCGTTCTTCTGGAAGGCGCGGGTGAAATAGCCCGGCGAGTTGAAGCCGAGCATCTCGGCGACGTGCTTGATCGGCATCCGCGTCTCGGTCAGCAGGCGGCGGGCCTCGAAATGCAGCCGGTCGTCCAGCAGTTGATGCGCGCTCTTGCCGCACGAGGCGCGGCACACCCGGGTCAGGTGGGTCGGCGTGACGCCCAGGGCCTCGGCGTAATCGGCCACCGCCCGGTTCGAGCGGAAATCGCGCTCCAGAAGCGACGAATAGCGCGCCACCAGTTGCTGCGCGGCGGCCGGGCGCTGGGGCATCGTTTCCAGCGCGCGCTCGCGTTCCAGCTGGCGGTCCATCCAGACGCCCAGCAGCCCCAGATGGTGCTGGGCGGCCTTTTGCGACCCCGAGCGCGCGCTTTCCAGTTCGCGCTGGATGGCCTCGAGGATCGCCACCAGTTCCTTTTGCGAGATCGGATCGCGCGGGCGCAGGAAATGCGGCGTTCGCGGCAGGTCGAGCCCGTGGTTGCGCCCGAAGAAGACCGAGCTTCCCTGCACCCGCGCCGCCATCTCGAACCCATACATCGTGCCCGGCGGAATGAAGACCGCGTTGTTGGGCCCATAGCCGCGGGTCGATCCGGCGACGGTGATGCGCCCCTGTCCCTGGGTGAACCACAACAGGACCGGCTCGCGCAGGGCGCGCATGGCCTCGACACGCCAGCGGCCGGCCGCGGCCAATCGTGAGATGGGCGTCAGTCTCAGGGACGACGGGGTATCGGGAATGATGGTCATCATCGGTCCGTGGCAGCGGCGTGCGACAACCCTAGGGGCCGCGCCCCGTGCAACCCAAGGAGAATCACACGCGCCCGTGAACACCCCGCGGCAGGCGTTGCAAAACGGTGACTCTGGACAAGTCAGGGGATAACCCTGTGGATCCAGCCCGTCATGCGGTTGCGAAACCAGCTGCGTTGACGCTTCGCGAACTGGCGCGTGGCCAATGTTGCGGCATCGACGGCCTCTGGCAACGAGATGTGGCCCTTGAGATGGGCGGTCAGTTCGGGTGCGCCGATGGCTTTTGTCCACAGCGCCGACGCCGGCTGGCCGCCGTCGGCGGGCCAGTGGGGCAGGGCGGCGCGGGCTTCGTCCAGGGCGCCCTGGTCCAGCATCTGCGCAAAGCGGCGGGCGATTCGGTCGTTGAGCCAGTCCTTGTCGGGCCGCAGCACCCAGGCGGTGGCATGCGCCAGCGGCAGCGCCGGCGTGCCGGTTTCGGCCTGCCAGTCTGCCAGGCCCCGGCCAGTGGCGCGCAGGACCTCCCAGGCGCGTTGCACGCGGGCCGGGTTCCGGCGGTCGATCCGCTGCAAGGTCGAGGGGTCCAGATCGGCCAGCAGCGCGCCGATCCCCCGGTCGCGCAGGATCGCATCGGCCTCGGCGCGGATCGCGGGCGGGGTTGGCGGAATCTCGGCCAGCCCCTCGGTCAGGGCGGTCAGGTAAAGCCCGGTTCCGCCCACGATCACCGGATTTGCGGGCAGAAACGGCGCCACCTCGCGCAGCCAGTGGCCCACCGAATAGTCGGCGCCCCTGGGCACATGCCCATACAGCCGATGCGGCACGCGGGCCTCGTCGCGGGCCGAGGGGCGCGCCGACAGGACGCGCCAGGCATCGTGCACCTGCAACGCGTCGGCGTTCACCACGGTGCGGCCCTGCGCCTCGGCGATGGCCAGGGCCAGCGCGGACTTGCCGCTGGCGGTCGGCCCGGCGATCAGCACGGGCTTGTCCGGGTCGGGCAGGGGCAGGTCGGCGAACATCGGCGGGTTGGCGGGTTTGTCGTTGATCCTGCCGGGGTTTTCCGACATTTTGCGCGCGATTGAAACCACCCGATTGCCGCCCCGCCGTTCCGGCGCTGGCGCCGGGCAAGGAAAGGCCCCCGATGAGCACATCCGCCCCCCCGTCCTATCGCCGCGTCATGCTGAAGATCTCGGGCGAGGCCCTGATGGGCGACCAGGGGTTCGGCCTGCATCCGCCCACCGTTCAGCGCATCGCGCACGAGGTGAAGGCGGTGCATGACGACGGGGTCGAGGTCTGCATGGTGATCGGCGGCGGCAACATCTTTCGCGGGCTCTCGGGTTCGGCCCAGGGGATGGAGCGGACGACGGCCGACTACATGGGGATGCTGGCGACGGTGATGAACGCGCTGGGGATGCAATCGGCGCTGGAGCAGCTGGGCATCCACACCCGCGTCATCAGCGCCATTCCGATGGACCAGGTCTGCGAACCCTATATCCGCCGCCGAGCCGTGCGCCACCTTGAGAAAAAGCGCGTCTGCATCTTTGCCGCAGGCACCGGAAACCCGTATTTCACCACCGACACCGCCGCGACGCTGCGCGCCAGCGAAATGGGCTGCGAGGGCGTGTTCAAGGGCACCAAGGTGGACGGGGTCTACGACAAGGACCCCAAGAAATTCCCCGACGCCAAACGCTACCAGACCGTCAGCTACGACGAGGCGCTGGAAAAGAACCTGGGCGTGATGGATGCGACGGCGATCGCGCTGGCGCGTGACAACAAGCTGCCGATCATCGTCTTCTCGCTGGACGAGCCGGGCGGCTTCCGCACGATCCTCGGCGGTCGGGGAACCTATACGCGCGTGCAGGGCTGACGCGGCGCTCACACGCTTGGGTGTTTCTTTTTCAGCCCCGCCGGGGTAGATCATGACGCCGACCCCCGCCCCATCCGGCGGGCCCGGCCCGAGACAGGAAGAAAGCATGTCCGACGAGATCGAAATCGACATCGACGACCTCAGCCGCCGCATGGACGGGGCGCTGGCCTCGCTGCGCACCGAATTCGCAAGCCTGCGCACCGGGCGGGCCTCGGGGTCGATGCTGGAACCGATCCAGGTCGATGCCTATGGCCAGATGACGCCGATCAACCAGCTTGGCACGGTGAACGTGCCCGAACCCCGGATGGTGACGATCAACGTCTGGGACAAGGGCATGGTGAACAAGGTCGAGAAGGCCATCCGCGAAAGCGGCCTGGGCATCAACCCGCAGCTCAACGGCACCATCATCATGCTGCCGATCCCCGAGTTGAACGAGGAACGTCGCCGCGAGCTGACCAAGGTCGCGGGCGCCTATGCCGAGCACGCGCGCGTCGCCGTTCGCAACGTGCGCCGCGACGGCATGGACCAGATCAAGAAGGCCAAGAACGCCGGCATGTCCGAGGATGACCAGAAACTTTGGGAATCCGAGGTGCAGGAACTGACCGACAAGCACATCGCGCTGGTCGACAAGGCGCTTGAATCGAAACAAGAAGAGATCATGCAAGTCTGAGTGCCGCCCGCGCTGCCGGGACCGCGTCGCGTTTCAATCCTTGGAGTTTCCATGCCCAGCGAGTCCGGCACGCCACGCCGCATTCCGCGCCATGTCGCCATCATCATGGACGGCAATGGGCGCTGGGCGGTCAACAAGGGGTGGCCGCGCCTGGTCGGGCACCGGAAAGGGTCCGAGCGCGTCAAGGAGATCGTCCGCGCGGCGCCCGGGCTGGGGATTGAATGGCTGACCGTCTACGCGTTCTCGACCGAGAACTGGAAACGCTCGACCGAGGAAGTGCTCGGTCTGATGCGGCTGTTCCAGCGCTATATCCAGCGCGAGGCCGAGGCGCTCTCGGCCGAGGGGGTGCGGCTGCGTTTCATCGGTGACCGCCGCCGGCTGGAGCCCAAGCTTCAGGACCTCATGGCCTGGATCGAGGCACGGACGATCCGCAACACGCGGCTGAACCTGACCGTCGCCATCAATTACGGCGGCCGCGACGAACTGACCCGCGCCGCGCGGCGTCTGGCCCGCCGCGTCGCGGCTGGCGACCTGGACCCCGAGGCGCTGGACGAGACCGCGCTCGATCAGGCGCTGGACACCGCCGACATGCCCGACCCCGACCTGGTGATCCGCACCTCGGGCGAGACGCGGGTGTCGAATTTCCTGCTGTGGCAGGCCGCTTATGCGGAATACGAGTTCACCCCGGTGCTGTGGCCCGATTTCACGCCCGAGACCCTGGCCGATATCCTGCACCGTTATGCCACGCGCGAACGCCGGTTCGGAGGGGTGAGTTGATGAGCGATTTCACCGATCTGAGGGCCCGGGTGGTGTCGGCCGTCGTCATGGTCGCGGTCGGCGCGGGCGCGGTCTGGGCCGGCGGCTGGGTCTTTGCCGCGCTGGCCGTGCTGCTGGCGGGGCTGATGGGCTGGGAGCTGTGGCGCATGATGGCGCCGGCCGATCCCTTTGGTCGGGCCGAGGCCGCGGGCCTCGTCGCGGCGCTGCTGGTGGCGATCTTCACGCTGTATCAACCGGGCTGGATCGGCCTTGGGGGGCTGGCGCTGGGGGCGCTGGTGATGGCCGGTCGGATGCCGCGCGACAAGGGGATCTTCGGCCTGTATTACGGGCTGATCCTGTGGGCGGCGCACGGGTTCATCCTGCTGCGCGAGGGTCTGGGCCTGACCTTCCTGCTGTGGCTGCTGCTGATCGTCATCGCCTCGGACGTGGCGGGGTATTTCGCGGGCCGCATCCTGGGCGGGCCCAAGTTCTGGCCGCGGATCAGCCCGAAAAAGACCTGGTCGGGCACGGTCGCGGGCTGGCTGCTGGCGGCGCTGGTCGGCTGGGGATTTGCCGCGGCGCTGAACCTCGGTTGGGTGCTGGTGCCGCTGTCCGCGCTGCTGGCCTTTGCCGGGCAGATGGGCGACATCGCCGAAAGCGCGATCAAGCGGCGCACGGGGGTCAAGGATTCGTCGGCCCTGATCCCCGGGCACGGCGGGGTTCTCGACCGCTTTGACGCGATGATCGCGGTCGCCGCGCTGGCGCTGATCCTGGCGCTGGCGGGGGCCTTTTCGGGGTTGCACGGCTGATGCGGCGGGTCACGGTCTTCGGGTCCACGGGGTCGGTCGGGGTCAGCACGCTGGATCTGCTGGCGCGGCGCGACGATCTTCGGGTCGCGGCCCTGACCGGCGGGCGCAACGTGGCGCTATTGGCCCGGCAGGCGGTGGCGCACCGGGCCGAACTGGCGGTCACGGCGCACGAAGACTGCTACAAACCCCTCAAGGAGGCGCTTGCGGGCACCGGTATCGCGGTGGCGGGCGGGCCCGGCGCGGTGGTCGAGGCCGCCTATCGCCCGGCCGACTGGGTGATGTCGGCGATCGTCGGCGCGGCGGGGCTGGCGCCCGGCTTTGCCGCCCTCAGCCAGGGCCGGACGGTGGCGCTGGCCAACAAGGAATCGCTGGTGACCGCGGGCCCCCTGCTGCTGGCCGAGGCGCGCGCCCATGGCGCGACGATCCTGCCGGTGG
Source organism: Rhodobacter sp. (assembly GCA_020637515.1). Taxonomy (NCBI): domain Bacteria; kingdom Pseudomonadati; phylum Pseudomonadota; class Alphaproteobacteria; order Rhodobacterales; genus Rhodobacter; species Rhodobacter sp. Next base: position 2,095,400 of record JACKKG010000001.1, read on the forward strand.
ACAGCGAACATTCGGCGGTGTTCCAGGCGCTGGCCGGCGAGGATATCGCCGCGGTCGAGACGGTCACGCTGACCGCCTCGGGGGGCGGGTTGCGCGACTGGCCGCTGGAGCGGCTCAAGCTGGCCACCCCCGAGGACGCGGGCCGCCATCCCAACTGGGACATGGGCCAACGCATCACCATCGATTCGGCGTCGATGTTCAACAAGGCGATGGAGGTGATCGAGGCGCATGAGTTCTTTGCCCTGACGCCCGACCAGATCGCCGTGCTGATCCATCCGCAATCGCTGGTCCACGCGCTGGTCGCCTTTCGCGACGGCGCGGTGATGGGGCACCTGGGCGCGCCCGACATGCGCCATCCGATCGGCTACGCGCTGAACTGGCCGCAGCGCGCGGCGCTGCCGGTGGCGCGGCTGGATCTGGCCCGCGCCGGGCGTCTCGATTTCGCCGAACCCGACCTGGCGCGCTATCCGGCGCTGGCGCTGGCGTGGCAGGTGATGCGCGCGGGCGGTGCGGCCGGGGCGGTGTTCAACGCCGCCAAGGAAATCGCGCTCGACCATTTTATTGCCAGAAACATCGGGTTTCTGGACATGGCCCCGGTCGTCGAATCGACGCTGGCGCGGTTCGCGGATCTGGCCGATCTCGGCGCCGCGCCGCGCTCTCTGGCCGAGGTTCTGGCCATCGACACCGAGGCGCGCCGCCTTGCGGGCGCCGCCGCCGCGGCCCGTCGCGCGGCCTGACGACAACAAAGGACGTTCACCATGGGTCTGCTGCCCGAGTTCGGCAATCTGTTCTTCACCCTGGGCGCGTTCATCGTCGCGCTGTCGATCATCGTCACGGTGCACGAATACGGGCACTACATTGTCGGCCGCTGGTGTGGCATCCACGCCGAGGTCTTCAGCCTGGGTTTCGGTCCCGTGCTGCTGAGCCGGGTGGACCGGCGCGGCACGCGCTGGCAGGTCGCCGCGCTGCCCTTTGGCGGCTATGTGAAATTCCTGGGCGATGCTGACGCGGCCTCGGCCGGTGCGGACGAGGCGGTGATGTCGCATCTCGACGCGGGCCAGCGTCGGCGCACCATGCACGGCGCGCCGCTCTGGGCGCGGGCGGCGACGATCTTTGCCGGGCCGGCGTTCAATTTCCTCTTTTCCATCGCCGTGTTCGCGGGGTTCCTGTGGGTGCAGGGGCTGCCGGCGGACACCCCGCGCGTGGGCGCGGTGCATCCGATGCCGGGCGTGATGGAGCTGCGCCAGGGCGATCTGATCACCGCGATCGACGACCAGCCGGTGCCCGATCTGCGCGCCTTCTACCGGGTCGCCGACGCGATCCCGCCCGAGGCCGTCACCCGCTACGCCATCGAGCGCGACGGTCAGGCGATGACCGTGCAGGGGCCGCACCCGATTCCGCCCCGTGCCGCCGGGATCGCGCTGGCGTCGGCCGCGCGCGACGCGGGGATGCAGGTGGGCGACGTGGTGCAGACGGTGGACGGGGCGCCGGTCACCGCCTTCAGCGAACTGCCGCCCCTGGTCGCCGCGGCCGAGGGGGCGCCGGTCGCGCTGGGCATCTGGCGCGACGGCGCGACGCTGGACCTGAGCCTGACCCCGCGGCGCACCGACCTGCCGCTGCCCGATGGCGGATTCGAAACCCGCTGGCTGATCGGCCTTCAATCGGGGACCTTCTTTGACCATCCCACCCGCGCCGTGGGTCCGATCGAGGCCCTGCCTCTGGCCGCGGGGCAGATCGGCGGCATCGTGTCGAATTCGATCTCGGGCCTCTACCACATGGTCACCGGCGCCATTTCGACCTGCAACCTGTCGGGGCCGGTCGGCATCGCCACCACCTCGGGCGAGATGGCGGCGGACGGGTTGGGCAGCTTCATCTGGTTCCTGGCGGTGCTGTCCACGGCGGTCGGATTGCTGAACCTGTTCCCGATTCCGATCCTGGACGGCGGGCACCTGGTCTTTCATGCCTACGAGGCCCTGGCCGGCCGGCCACCGAACGAGCGCGTGCTCAACCTGCTGATGAGCTTGGGCCTGGTGATCCTGGGGGCGATGATGCTGTTCGCGCTGGGCAACGACCTGTTCTGCTGACGCGAAACCGCCCCGAAGACGCCCCGTTTCCGCCGCATTCCGCCGTCAGGCTGGGGGGACCAGAAAACGGGTTCGCCTCATGTTCTTGCCCTCTCACGCCCCCCGCAGCTTGCGCGCGATTTACGCGGTCTCGTCCGAACGGCTGTGGTTCGGGCTGGCGGTTCTGGTCGGCCTCGTGCTGGCCGGCGAACTGATCGAGGCGATTCTGGCGCACGCCCCACAGGGATTGCCGGCGTTCTGATCGGATCGCCCCGTTTCGCCGATTCCCGACTTGCGACGATGCATTGAATCCCCACCATCTTGCGAAAGTGCGGGTGGGGCGACGCAACGCTTTGACATTGCCGGCCCGTCTCGCTAGTCAGAACAAAACAAACGGCGGTAACACGGGGCTTGGGAATGCGCGTCTCACACGTGAAAATTCTTGCGCGCGTCCTTCTGCGGGCCATGCGCCCGTTGTCGGGTTTTGCAGCGATTTTCCTTTTCGTTTCAGTGGTTTCTTTCGGCGCCTCCTCGATGGCAGGGGCGCAGACCTATCGATTCTCGTCGGTTTCGGTCGAAGGCAACGCGCTGATTGACGACGACACGATCGTCGGATTCGCGAGAATCGCTCGCAACCGCAGCATGAGCGGCGCGGAACTCAACGCCGCCTATCAGCGAGTCGCGGGCACCGGCTTTTTCCGCAGCGTCGATTTCCGCCCCGCGGGCAACCGTCTGGTCATTTCGGTCGAGGAATACCCGGTCATCAACCGCGTCGCGATCGAGGGCAACCGCAGGCTCAACGACGAGCGCCTGTCGGCCGTCGCGCAATCGCGGGCGGGCGGTGTCTATTCGCCCGCGCAGGCCGAAGCCGACGCCAACGCGATGGCGCAGGCCTATGCCGACGCGGGGCGCCTGTCGGCGACCGTGACGCCGCGGTTGATCGAGCGCGCGGGTGGCCGCGTGGACCTGGTGTTCGAAGTGGCCGAGGGGCAGGTCGTCGAGATCGAGCGCATTTCGTTCGTCGGCAACCGGACCTTTACCGAGCGTCGCCTGCGCAATGCGATCTCGACCAACCAGGCCGGGCGGCTGAGCACGCTGTTCCGCGCCGACAATTACAACGCGCAGCGCATCGCGCAGGACCGCCAGACGTTGCAGGACTTCTACCTGTCGCGCGGCTTCATCGACGCGCAGGTGCTGTCGGGCGTGACCGAACTGTCGCGCGAACGCGACGGCGCCTATGTCACCTTCACCATCCGCGAAGGGCAGCAGTATCGCGTCGGTCACGTTACCGTCGTGTCCGAGATCGACGGCATCGACCCGGCCGCCTATCAAGCTGCGCTGACCGACCGCACCGGCCAATTGTTCACGCCGACGGTCATGGAGACCATGATCCAGCAGGTCGAGCGCGTCGGCTATGAGAGCGGGCAGCGTTTTGTCCGCGCCGATACCCGCCTGCACCGCAACGAGCGCGACGGCACCATCGACGTGGAACTGGCCCTTGTGCGCGGCGAGCGGGTGTTCATCGAACGCATCGACATCCAGGGCAACGCGACGACGCAGGATCAGGTGATCCGCCGCCAGTTCGCCGTGGCCGAAGGCGACCCGCTGAACCCCCGCGAACTGCGCGAGGCGGCCTCGCGGATCCGCGACCTGGGCTATTTCTCGGACGTGCAAGTCAACCCGACGCAGGGGTCCAGCGCCGAGCAGGCGGTTGTCGATGTGCAGGTCGAAGAGACCAGCACCGGCTCGCTCGGGTTCGGTCTGACCTATGGGTCCAACGGCGTTGGCGGCAACGTCAGCTACAACGAGACCAACTTCCTGGGGCGTGGCCAGCGTCTGAACCTGACGTTTTCGACGGTGCCCAACCAGCAGGCGTTTTCGGTGGACTTCAGCGAGCCCGCGCTGCTGGGCCGCGACCTGGCGTTCGGCCTGAACATGGGTCTGACCTCCAGCTCGGCTAACGGGGCATCGACCTTCTTCGATTCGCGGTCGCTGAGTTTCTCTCCGTCGCTGACCTTCCCGGTCAGCGACTATGGCCGGATGAGCGTCCGCTACTCGTTGAGCCAGACCGAGATCACCGTGCCGGCCGCCTATGCCGCCAACATCGCGACCCGTGTAAGCGCGGACGCCGGCCGGGCGCTGACCTCGTCGGTGGGCTTCACCTACACCTATGACACCCGCGTCAACGGCCCGAACCCCGACCGTGGCTTTGTGTTCCGCTTCGCGGGCGATGTCGCGGGTCTGGGCGGCGATCGTCGTTGGGCGCGCTCGACCGTTCTGGCGGGCTATCGCCAGCAGGTGATGGACGGTGCGGTGACCTTGAGCGCCGAATTCGAGGCCGGCGCGATCGCGCACCAGTCCGGCCCCAGCCGCATCAACGAACGCTTCGGGCTTAACAGCGACCAGATGCGCGGCTTCGACAGCTTCGGTCTTGGGCCGGTCGCCTATGGCGCCGCGGCAACCGACCGCAACGGTCTGGGCGGCAACTTCTTTGCCGTCGCCCGGTTCGAGGCCCGCTTCCCGCTGGGTCTGCCGTCGGAATACAACGTGCGCGGTGGCCTGTTCCTGGATGTGGGCTCGATCTGGGGCGTTGACAGCCCGGCGATGGCAGCCTGCCCGGGCAATGTGGCGGCGCCGAACTGCTACATCGACGACCAGTCGCTGCGGGCGGCGGCGGGTGTGGCGGTGTTCTGGGGCTCGCCCATGGGCTTGCTGCGATTCAACTTCGCGGTTCCGCTGCGGCGTGCGTCCTATGACCAGGTGCGGCGCTTCGACCTGACCATCGCCTCGCAGTTCTGATGCTTCGGCACGGGTTGACGATCCTTCTGGCGGGGGCGCTGATCGGCGCCCCCGTTGTCGCATTGGCGCAGACCCCCGCCGCGCCGGACAGTCCCACGGTCCAGGGCCTGAGCAGCCTTCCGTTTCGCGTGCTGGATCAGGAGCGGCTGCTCAGGGAATCGCGCATGGGGCAACAGATCCTGGCCGGGATCGACGCCGAGCGGCAGGCGCTCGAGGCCGAGAACCAGACCCTGTTCGACCAGCTTTCGGCCGAGGAACGGGCCCTGACCGACGCCCGCCCGACCCTGACACCCGAGGATTTCCGGGCCCGCGCCGATGCCTTCAACACGCGGGTCGAAACGATCCGCTCTGAACGGGCACAACGCGCGCAGGAACTGGCGCAGCATCAGCAGGCCGCCGAGCAGCGGTTCTTCGACGCGGTTCTGCCGGTGCTGGCCCGCTTCATGGCCGACGAGGGGGTCGCGGCGCTGTTGCGGCCCGAGGCCCTGCTGGTGCGCGCCGACGCGATGGACATCACCGACGAGATGATCGCCCGGCTGGACGCGACGATGCCCGAGGGGCCGCAGCCAGCCGCCACGGGCGATGGCACCGCACCCGCACCCGACACGCCCGCACCCGACACGCCCGCACCCGACACGCCGTCGCCCCCCCAGGACTGACCGCCGCGCGCTTGTGGGCGCAAGGCGAAGTTGATAGGTCTTTGCGATGAACCGGGCCGCCTGCGGCCCGGTGCCCTGTTTCCTGCGGAGTGCCCGATGCCCGATACCGCCCAAACGCGCGACTGGTCCACCACCACCGAGGCCGACCTGGCGCTGATCATGCGCATCATTCCCCATCGCTACCCGTTCCTTCTGATCGACAAGGTGCGCGATATCGTGGCGGGCGAGACCGCAACCGGTGTCAAGAATGTCACCTTCAACGAACCGCATTTTCAGGGTCATTTCCCCGGCGCGCCGATCATGCCCGGCGTCACCATCATCGAGGCGCTGGCGCAGACCTCGGCGGTGCTGGTGGGGCTGACGCTGGACCTGGTGGACAAGGAGCCGCTGGTCTATTTCATGTCCATCGACAAAGCCAAGTTCCGCCGCAAGGTGGTGCCCGGCGACGTTCTGGACCTCCACGTCAAGGTGCTGCGCGGCTCGTCGAAGATCTGGAAATTCGAAGGCCGCGCCTCGGTCAACGGCGAGATGGCCGCCGAGGCCGAGTTCATGGCGATGATCGACCTGACGAAGCGGGGCTGACATGGGCATCGACGCATCGGCACAGATCCACCCCTCGGCGGTGGTGGAAGAGGGCGCGGTCATCGGCCCCGAGTGCCGCATCGGACCGTTCTGCGTGGTTGGCGCCGATGTCACCCTGGGCCGGGGCGTGGTGCTGAAATCGCACGCGGTCGTCACCGGCTGGACCGAGATCGGGGATGAGACGGTGATCTTTCCCTTTGCCACCGTGGGAGAGGTGCCGCAGGACCTGAAATACAGGGGCGAGCGCACGCGGCTGATCGTCGGAAAGCGCAATCGCATCCGCGAGGGTGCGACGCTCAGCACCGGGACCGAGGGCGGCGGCGGGGTGACACGCGTGGGCGACGATTGCCTGCTGATGACCGGGGCGCATGTCGGCCACGACGCCCAGATCGGCGACCGGGTGATCCTGGTCAACCAGGTCGCCGTCGCCGGCCACTGCGTGCTGGGTGACGACGTGATCGTGGGCGGACTGTCGGGTATCCACCAATGGGTGCGGATCGGCAAGGGCGCGATCATCGGCGCGGTGACGATGGTCACCAACGATGTCATGCCCTACGGCCTGGTGCAGGCCCCGCGCGGCGAACTCGAGGGGTTGAACCTGGTCGGCCTGAAGCGGCGCGGCGTGGACAGGGCCGAGATCACCGCCCTGCGCGCCGCCTATCAGATGCTGGCGCAGGGCGAGGGGACCTTCCTGGACCGGACCCGGCGCCTGGCGGACGAAACGGAAAGCGTGCATGTGCGCGAGATCACCGATTTCATCCTGGGCGCGACCGACCGGTCCTTTCTGACCCCGAAATGAGCCGGGTCGCGCTGATCGCCGGTGCCGGGCGCTTGCCGGCCGAAATCGCGGCCGTTCTCGATGCGCCCGTGGTTTGCGCGCCGGCCGGCGTTACACCCGATGGCGTGGCGGTCGAGGTCGTCTTTCACTTTGAACGCCTGGTGCCCTTCCTGCGCGCGCTTGGCGCGCGGGGCGTCGATCGGGTGGTGCTGGCCGGGGCGGTGCACCGGCCTCGGCTGGACCCGGCCTTGTTCGATCGCGATACGGCCGCCCTGGTGCCCGATCTTCTGGCGGCGATGCAGGGCGGGGATGATGCGGCGCTGCGCTTTCTGATCGCTTTGATCGAATCGTTCGACCTGTCGGTTCTGGGGATCGCCGACCTGGCCCCCCAGCTTCTGGCGGGCGAGGGCGCCTTGACCTCGCGCGCGCCCACCGCCCAGGAATTGCGCGACGCCGAGCGTGGGCGCGCGGTGCTTGCCGCGCTGGCGCCGGCCGACGTGGGGCAGGGCTGCGCGGTGGTCGAGGGTCTCTGCCTGGGGATCGAGGTGCTGTTCGGCACCGACGCGCTGCTGGACGACATCGCCCGTCACCGCGCCCTGCGCGAACCGCGACTTGGTGGCGTTTTCATCAAGCGCAGCAAGGACCGGCAGGACCTGCGCGCGGATCTGCCGACCATCGGCCCCGCGACCGTCTCTGCCGTTCGGGCGGCCGGGTTGACCGGGATCGCGGTGCAGGCCGGCCATGTGCTGGTGCTGGAGCGAGCGCAAACCTTGGCCCTGGCCGACGAGGCCGGAGTCGCGATCTGGGGGGCGCCGTGAAGCTGTTCGTGATCGCGGGCGAGCCCTCGGGCGATGCGCTGGGGGGGGCGCTGATGGCAGGCCTCAGGACCCTCGCGCCCGGCATCGCCTTTGTCGGTGTCGGCGGCCCGTTGATGGAGGCCGAGGGCCTGCGCAGCCTGTTCCCCATGGCCGAACTGTCGGTCATGGGCCTGGCCGAGGTGCTGCCGAAATACCGCCAGCTCAAGCGCCGCATTCGCGAAACCGCCAACGCGATCGCGCACGAGGCCCCCGACGCGGTCGTGACCGTCGACAGCCCGGATTTCTGCCTGCGGGTGCTGGCGCTGGCGCGGGCCGCGAACCCGCGGTTGCGGACCATCCACTATGTCGCGCCCTCGGTCTGGGCATGGCGGCCGGGACGGGCGGCGAAAATGGCGCGCGTCGTGGACCATGTGCTGGCGCTGTTGCCGTTCGAGCCGCCCTATATGACCCAAGCCGGCATGAGCTGCGATTTCGTCGGCCATCCGGTCGTCGCCCAGCCACAGGCCAGCGCCGACGAGGCCACGATCTTTCGCGCGGGGGCCCAGGTCCGCGAGGGCACGCCGTTGATTTTGTGCCTGCCCGGGTCGCGCCGGGGCGAGGTCTCGCGCCTGTTGCCCGTGTTTCGCGACGCGCTCGAACGGGTTGTTGCCGGCCATCGCGGCGCGCGTATCGTGATCCCGACCACGCCGAACGTGACCGCGCTGGTCCGCAGCATGACGGCGGGTTGGCGGGGGGTCATCGTCCTGGATCCGACCCTTGCCCCGCCCGCCGCCTACGCGCGCCAGAAACGCGCGGCCTTCCGCGCGGCGGATGTGGCGCTGGCGGCTTCGGGCACGGTGTCGCTGGAACTGGCGGCGGCCGGCACGCCGATGGTGATCGCCTATCGCATGAACGCGATCAGCCAGGCGATCATCGCGCGTCTGTTGCGGGTGGACAGCGTGACGCTGGTGAACCTGGTCAGCGAGACCCGCGCGGTGCCCGAATTCATCGGTCCCGACTGCCGGGCCGAGGCGATCGCGCCGGCGATCGAGACGCTTCTGGGTGCCGGCCGCGCGGCGCAGCTCGCCGCGATGGAGGCCACCATGGACCGGCTGGGTCGCGGCGGCGAGGCTCCCGGTCTGCGCGCGGCGCGGTCGGTTCTTTCGGCGGTCACGCGCGGCCGGGCCTGAGACGCGCCTGACCCGGGCCCGGGCTGCGGCGATCAGGCGCCCCGCCAGATCCAGCCACCGCCCAGGACACGGCCGCCCTCGGGCGTGTAAAAGACGCAGGCCTGTCCCGGGCTCACGCCTTCCTCGGGTGTCAGCAACTCCACCTCGGCGGTGGTGGGGCCGGTGGGCCTGACGATCGCCTCGGTCGGCGGACGGGTCGAACGGATTCGCACCCGCATGGATATTTCGGATATTGAATCAAAGGGTTGATCGCCAAGCCAGTTGATCTCGCGCACCGGAACCTTGCGCGTGGCAAGGGCCTCTTTGGGGCCGACAACGACCTGCTTGCGCTCTGCATCGAGCCCGACGACAAAGAGCGGTTCGCTCAGCCCACCGATCCCCAGCCCGCGCCGCTGACCGATGGTGTAGTGGATCACGCCCCGATGCTGACCCAGGACCTGGCCGTCCAGATCCACGATCTCACCCGGATCCGCCGCGCCGGGGCGCAACTTTTCGATCACCGCCGCGTAGTTTCCGTTGGGAACAAAGCAGATGTCCTGGCTGTCCGGCTTGTCTGCGACCGCCAGACCATGCCGGGCGGCCAGCGCGCGGGTCTCGGCTTTCGAGGTCAGATGCCCCAGCGGGAAGCGCAGGTAGTCCAGTTGCTCTTGCGTTGTCGAGAACAGGAAATAGGACTGGTCCCGCGCCGCATCGGCGGCCATGTGCAACTCGGCCCGGTTCGGGCCCATGTGGCGCTGAATGTAGTGTCCCGTCGCCATGCAGTCCGCGTCAAGATCGCGCGCGGTTTCCAGCAGATCGCGGAACTTCACCCGTTCGTTGCACCGGATGCAGGGCACGGGCGTTGCGCCGGCAAGGTAGGAATCGGCAAATTCCTCGATCACGGCCTCGCGGAACGTGTTCTCGTAATCGAGGACGTAATGCGGAAAGCCCAGCGTTTCCGCCACGCGCCGCGCGTCATGAATGTCGCGCCCGGCGCAACAGGCGCCGGATTTGGCCAAGGCCGCCCCGTGGTCATAAAGTTGCAGCGTCACGCCGATGACATCGTAACCCTCCGCTTTCAGTTGGGCGGCGACCACGGAACTGTCGACCCCGCCGGACATGGCGACCACGACGCGCGTGTCTTGCGGGGCCTTGGCAAAGCCCAATGAGTTCACGCCCGTGTCGCGTGTCATGATGTCTCCGAGATCTTGCGGAAGCGTTAAGACGGTTCGCGCGAAATATAGGAAAATGCGCGGCACTCTCAACCCCTGCCGCCCCGCCGCTTCAACGGGTCCTTAAGGCTGACTTGTCACCGTGGGCCCGGGATGAAGGAAAGGGTGAATTCCATGTATCTGAAACGAATTGACGGGCCGCGGGCGGTGACCTTGCCGGATGGAACGATCTTGAGCCGGGCCGATCTCCCGCCGGCCTCGACCCGGCGATGGGTTGCCAGCCGCAAGGCGGTGGTCGTGCGCGCCGTGGCCCATGGGCTGATCGCGCGCGATGACGCGCTGGACCGCTATGACCTCAGCGATGAGGAGTTCGAATCCTGGACCCGCGCGGTCGCCAACCACGGAATCGACGCGCTGAAGGTCACCGCTTTGCAGAAGTATAGACAACTTTAGCGATAGTGTGCTTGGATGCAGGTCACGGTAACCGTGCGTTAACGATTTTTGCCCACAGTCGGGGCAGTCCAGGGTTAATGCGGAGTCCGAGCCATGCGAGTCCTTCTCGTCGAAGACGATCCCACCACGTCGCGCAGCATCGAGTTGATGCTCACGCATGCCAATTTCAATGTCTACTGCACCGACCTGGGGGAAGAAGCGGTCGAGTTGGGGAAACTCTATGATTACGATCTGATCCTGCTGGATCTCAATCTTCCCGACATGGCCGGGCTCGATGTGTTGCGGCAGATCCGCTTGGCACGCGTCAACACGCCGATCCTGATTCTGACCGGCGAAGAAAGCACCGACGTGAAGCTGAAGGGCTTCGGCCATGGCGCCGACGACTACATGACGAAGCCTTTTCATCGCGACGAACTGGTTGCCCGCATTCACGCGATCATTCGCCGCAGCCAGGGCCACGCGCAGGCGATCATTCATACCGGGCGCATTTCCGTCAACCTGGACGCCAAGACGGTCGAAGCCGATGGCGAGGCGGTGCATCTCACGGGCAAGGAATATCAGATGCTCGAGCTGTTGAGCCTGCGCAAGGGGACGACGCTGACCAAGGAGATGTTCCTGAACCACCTCTACGGCGGCATGGACGAACCGGAACTGAAGATCATCGACGTGTTCATCTGCAAGCTGCGCAAGAAGTTGGCCGAGGCGACCGGCGGCGAAAACTACATCGAGACGGTCTGGGGCCGCGGCTATGTCCTGCGCGATCCGGTGCGCAGCGGCGGTCGGGCGCCGCGGGCGATCAGCGCATAGCTCTGGAAAATTCCGCGCGACGCCCCTATCACGGGGAAAAGCGCGGGAGTATCGAATGCCGCATGAGACACCGGTCGAATCCCTGACGGAAGATCAGGCCATCGCGGAACTGGCGTGGTTGGCTCAAAGGATCGACGACGCCAATCGCGCGTATCATCAAAAGGATGCGCCCGAGCTCTCCGATGCCGAATACGACGCCCTGAAACGGCGCAACGCGGCGATCGAGGCCCGGTTTCCCGATCTGAAGCGCGCGGACAGCCCCTCGGATCAAGTTGGCGCCGCACCGGCCGAGGGATTTGGAAAGATCCGTCATGCTGTTCGGATGCTGTCCCTGGCCAACGCCTTTGACGAACAGGACGTGACCGATTTCGACGCGCGGATCCGCCGATATCTCGCGCTCGACGATCAGACCACGCTGACGTATACGGCCGAGCCCAAGATCGACGGCCTGTCGCTGTCGTTGCGGTATGAACGGGGTCAGTTGATCTATGCGGCCACGCGCGGCGATGGCGAGACGGGCGAGGATGTGACGGCAAACGCACGCACCATCGCCGACATTCCGCAGTCCCTGGACGATGCGCCCGATCTGTTGGAGGTGCGCGGCGAGGTCTACATGACGCACCGCGATTTTACCGCCCTCAACGCGACCGGGGGCCGCAACTTTGCCAATCCGCGCAACGCCGCCGCCGGGTCGCTGAGGCAGCTCGATCCGGAAATCACCCGCGCGCGTCCGCTGAGCTTTTTCGCCTATGCCTGGGGTGTCCTGTCCGCACCGCTTGGCGCGACCCAGTGGGACAGCTTGGAAAAGCTGAAATCGCTCGGTTTTTCCGTCAATCCGTTGACCAGAAAGTGTCACGGTGCGCGGGAACTGCTGGCACAGTATCGTCGGATCGAAGAGGCCCGCCCGGATCTGGGCTACGATATCGACGGCGTCGTCTACAAGCTGGACGACCTGGCCTTGCAAGAGCGACTGGGCTTTCGCTCGACCACGCCGCGCTGGGCCATCGCCCACAAGTTTCCCGCCGAAACCGCCTGGACCCGGCTCGAAGCGATCGACATTCAGGTCGGGCGGACGGGGGCACTCAGCCCGGTTGCGCGGCTTGCGCCTGTGAACGTGGGCGGGGTCCTGGTTTCGAACGCGACCCTCCACAACGAGGACTATATCGCCGGTCGCAATTCTCAGGGCGAAGCAATTCGCGACGGGCGCGACATTCGCGTCGGCGATTGGGTGCAGGTCTATCGCGCAGGCGATGTCATTCCCAAGATCGCCGATGTCGATCTGGCGCGACGCCCGGCCGATGCGCAGCCCTTCCGCTTTCCAGACCATTGCCCCGAGTGCGGCTCGACCGCGGTGCGCGAACCGGGAGATTCCACGCATCGGTGCTCGGGCGGGTTGATCTGCCCCGCCCAAGCCATCGAGAAGTTGAAGCATTTTGTGAGCCGTGGCGCATTTGACATCGACGGGCTCGGTGCGAAACAGATCGAGATGTTCTTTGCTGACGAACTGCTCGCCGTGCGTGAACCCGCCGACATCTTTACGCTGGCCGTCCGCGACGCGGCCAATCTGGCGAAATTGAAGAACCGCGACGGCTTTGGTGACCGCAGCGCCGCGAAGCTTTTCGAAGCGATCGAGGCCCGCCGAGTCATCTCGCTGCCCCGCTTCCTGTTCGCGCTGGGCATCCGCCATCTTGGCGAAGTGGCCGCAGGCGATCTTGCCAGACATTTTGGCCGCTGGCCGGATCTCGCCGCTGCCGCCGATCTGGCGGCCCCGGCTGCCGAATGCCAGATTGCCGCGGACGCCGCCGAATTGTCTGAGCGGACCCGCGCGGCCGAGGAAGGGCGCCGGCCTGAAGTCAAGAAGGCACGCGATGCCGCCTGGCAGTCCCTTGATCCGTCGGCACGCGCGGCGTGGGACGACCTCGTCGGAATCGAGGGGGTGGGCGCGGTGTTGGCCGCATCCCTTCTGACCACCCTCGCGCAACCAAGAGAGCGCGAGTCGATCGACCGGTTGGTGGCGCAGTTGGTCGAGATCACGCCACCCGAAATCCGGACCGAGGCCGGCGCGCTGGCCGGAAAGACCGTGGTGTTCACCGGAACCCTGACCCGAATGACCCGGGCCGAGGCCAAGGTTCGGGCCGAATCCCTGGGTGCGAAGGTGGCCGGTTCGGTCTCTGCCCGGACGGATTTCCTGATCGCGGGCGAGGGGGCGGGGTCGAAGGCAGCCAAGGCCGAAGCCCTGGGGGTCACGGTGATTGACGAGGACGCCTGGTTGGCGATGAGCGGCGGATGACCGGCCGGCCCGAGAGCCTCTTTCCGCTGTTTGGCACATTGGAGGGGCTCGATGGCGTCGGCCCCAAGACATCAAAGTTTTTCAATGCGCTAGGCGTCGAAACGCCCAGGGACCTGCTGTTCCTGTTGCCGCAATCGGGCATTGATCGGCGCCCGTTGGCGTCGGTGCGTGACGGCCCGGTGCCCAGTGTCGTCACCGTCGAGGTCGAGGTCGGCAATCACCTTCCGGCCCGCAGTCGTGGCCGCCCCTACCGGGTGATCGTGCGCGACGAGCGGCAGGAATTCTTTCTGGTCTTTTTCCACCCTCGGGCCGAGTATCTGCAACGGATCTTGCCGACCGGCCAGCGTCGGCTGGTGTCCGGGCGGGTTGAGACCTTTGACGGCGTCTACCAGATGGCGCATCCCGATCATATCCTGACCTTGGCCGACAGGGACGAAATGCCGTTGTACGAGCCGGTCTATCCGCTCGCGGGTGGATTGACGCAAAAGATGATCCGGCGCGCCCTCGCGTCGGCGCTCGAGCGGGCGCCGGACCTGAGCGAGTGGATCGACCCGGCGCTGAAGGCCAAGATGGGGTGGCCGGATTGGCGCGCGGCGATACAGTCCGTTCACGCCCCGAACACCGCCGCCGATCTGGCCCCGACGGATCCGGCGCGGCAGCGGCTGGCCTATGATGAACTGCTGGCCCACCAGTTGACGCTGGCAATTGCGCGATCGTCGCGCCGGCGTTCCGGCGGCATCGCGACCCGGGGCGATGGGCATCTGGTCGCGCGGGTCCTCGACGCCTTGCCCTATGCCCCGACGGGGGCTCAACGACGCGCGATCGCCGAAATCACCGACGACATGGCCTCGGACATGCGGATGAACCGGTTGCTCCAAGGCGATGTCGGGGCCGGCAAGACCCTGGTGGCCCTCGCCGGATTGCTGACTGCGGTCGAGGCCGGCGGTCAGGGCGCGCTGATGGCACCGACGGAAATTCTGGCGCGCCAGCATCTCGCCAGTCTTTCCCCGATGGTCGAGGTCGCACAGGTCCGGATGGATCTGCTGACCGGGCGCGACAAGGGTCGGGACCGCGTTCGCAAGCTTCGCGATCTTGCCGAAGGGCGCACCCAGATCCTGATCGGCACCCATGCGTTGTTTCAGAACGATGTGACGTTTGCCGATCTGCGGCTTGCCGTTATCGACGAACAGCACCGTTTCGGCGTGGCCCAGCGCATGGCCCTGGGGGAAAAAGGGGACCGGGTCGACAGTCTGGTCATGACCGCGACACCCATTCCGCGCAGCCTGGCGCTGGCACAATATGGCGATATGGATCTGTCCCTTTTGGACGAGAAACCGCCGGGGCGCAAACCGATCGTGACCTCGCTTGCCTCGACCGAGCGGCTGGACGAGGTCGTGGCCCATCTCGCGCAGGCCCTGGCCGAAGGGCGTCAGGCCTATTGGGTCTGTCCGCTGGTCGAGGAAAGCGAAACCGTCAACCTGACCGCCGCGCAGTCGCGGTTCGAAAGCCTGCGCGCCGTGTTGGGCGATACGGTCGGCCTGGTGCACGGCCAGATGTCGCCCCTGGACAAGGACGCGGCGATGGCCCGATTCGTTGCCGGCGAAACGCAGGTTCTGGTCGCGACCACGGTTATCGAGGTCGGCGTCAACGTTCCCAATGCCACGATCATGGTGATCGAGCGCGCGGAAAGTTTCGGTCTGGCGCAGTTGCACCAGTTGCGTGGCCGGGTCGGGCGCGGCGCGGGGGCATCGACCTGTCTGTTGCTTTACGATCCTCCATTGGGGGAAACGGCCGCGCGTCGGCTGAAGCTGATGCGCGATACCGAAGATGGCTTTCGCCTGAGCGACGAGGATCTCGCCATGCGGGGCGCTGGCGACGTCATCGGCACCGCGCAATCCGGCCTTCCCAGGTTCCGGTTGGCGGATCTGGAGCGCCAGGCCGCGCTGATGGCCATTGCACAAAGCGATGCGCGCAAACTGTTGGCCGATGACTCCGATCTCGAATCTGCGCGCGGGCAGGCGGCGCGGATTCTGCTGTGGCTGATGGAACAGGACCGTGCGATTCGACTGATTCGGATTGGTTGACCCCTTTTGTTCACAAAAAGTTCTTGCATCATGCGGGGGAAAATGAGAACAAAGAGTTAACAAAAGGGGAGAGGGCCGATGAAACGTTTCCTTCGTCAGATACACCAGCCACGCGATGAACGCCTTGCGATGCTGGGCGACGCGGCGGGCGCGATCGGCCTTTTCATCTTGCTGCTGGCCGTGCTGCACTTGCCCCTGATGTCCTGATCTTTCGCCGACTGCCTTGCGGTCTGGCCAGGCGCCTCTGTCCCGGCGCCCCAGTCCCAGACACGCCACTCAACGCCGCGCTCAGCGCGGCGTTTTTTTTTAACCGGATGTTCAGCGAATCAGGTCAGAGTGTTGCCTGGCGGGCGGCTTCGGCCGTGGCCTGCACCGCCAAAAGGATCGAGGCATGGCGATTCTTGAAGTCTCGGGCCGGCAGCAGGGCTTCGAAACCGTCGAACGGCGCGTCGGGCACCGGACCGTCCGATTTCAGCATGGCCTCGAGCTGCCGTGCCGCGGTTTGCAACTCGTCGGCGGAGCGCCCCAGGGCGGCCGATCCCAGCACGGCCGCCGCGGCCTGGCCCAACGCACAGGCCTTGACCTCTTGCGCAAAGCGCGAGACCCGGCCGTACTGCATCGACAGGTCCACGGTCACCGTCGATCCGCAGAGCGGCGAGCGCAGGCGAACGCTTGCCTGCGGGTCCTTCAACCGGCCGAGATGCGGGATTTCGGCCGCCAATGCCAGGATTCGGGTGGAATACAGCTTGATCAGGTCAGGGGTTTCGGACACTTCAAATCGCTCCAATGCCGTGAAAGGATATAGGCCATGCCCTTCGATCCGCAATCCCTGCGTTACGATGCCAATGGCTTGATTCCGGCCATTGCCCAGGACCATGCCAGCGGCGAGGTCCTGATGATGGCCTGGATGAATGCCGAAGCCGTCGCGCAGACCCTGGCGAGCGGGCGCGTCACCTATTGGTCTCGGTCGCGTCAGGCCTTCTGGATCAAGGGCGAGAGTTCCGGGCATGTGCAGCGACTGGTCGATTTCCGCGTCGATTGCGACCGGGATTGCCTGCTGGTGCTGGTCGAACAGACCGGCCCGGCCTGCCACACGCTGCGCAGAACGTGCTTCTACACCGCCGTGCGGGGCGATGACGAAGTGGAACTGATGCGGCCCGAGGGGTAGGCGCCCCCGTCCGGACGGTCGGGGCCGCATGGCATCACAGGCCGATCATGGCGCGGATGTCGGCCGGCGTCGCGCCCTCGGCCCGAAACAGGCCCAGGGCGCGGGCATCGTCGCGTTTGGCCAGACGTTTGCCTTGTGCGTCGCGGATCAGGCGGTGGTGGTGATACGCGGGCGTCGGCAGGTCGAGAAGGCGTTGCAGCAGGACATGAATCGGGGTCGCGTCGAACAGATCGGCGCCGCGCGTGACCAGCGTGATGCCCTGCGCCGCGTCGTCGACCGTCACGGCGAGATGATAGGAGGTTCCAAGATCCCGCCGTGCCAGCACGATGTCACCGACATTCCGCACCAGCCATTCGGGCGAATACGGATGCCAGCCTGGCCGCAACGGGCCGGTTTCCCGAAACCTGACAGGGCCGACCAGCGCGACCGCCCGGTCCATGTTCAGCCGAATGGCGGCACCGGGGTCCTGGTGTCCCGCCTCGCGACAGGTGCCGGGATAGACGGGACCATCCGGGCCGATCCTCGGCGCCCCTTCCTGCGGGGCGCTGAGGGCGGCGCGGATGTCGCCCCGGGTGCAGGTGCAGCGATAGGTGACGCCCAGCGCGGCCAACCGGGACAGCGCGGCGCGATAGGCCGGCCGGCGGTCCGACTGACGCATCACCGGAACCGGCCAGTCCAGGCCGAGCCAGTGCAGATCGTCATAGATCTGCTGTTCGAACAAGGGTTTGCAACGCGCCGTGTCGATGTCTTCGATGCGCAGCAACATCTGACCCTGTGCCGTTTCGGCCAGATGGGCGGCGGTCAGTGCGGAAAAGGCGTGCCCCAGATGCAAGGGCCCGGTGGGCGAGGGCGCGAACCGGGTAATCAGGCCAGCCACGCCTGAAAGGCCTCTTTCGCGCGGTCGGTATAGGCCTTGTAGCGGTCCTTTCTGCCCTTGCGACCGCCGCGCATGTCGATCGGCGGGAACAGGCCGAAGTTCACGTTCATCGGCTGAAAGGTTCGGGCATCGGCGTCGCCGGTGATATGCGCGATCAGCGCCCCCATCGCGGTTTCGCGGGGTGGGGGCCGCAGCGCGCGACCCTGGATCTCGGCGGCGGCGAGACGACCGGCGACCAGCCCCATCGCGGCGGATTCCACATACCCCTCGACCCCGGTGATTTGTCCGGCAAAGCGCAGGTTCGGGCGTTGGCGCAGGCGCATCTGCGCGTCGAGCAGCCTGGGCGCGTTGAGAAACGTATTGCGATGAATCCCGCCGAGCCGCGCGAATCCGGCCTGTTCCAGCCCGGGGATCATGCGGAACACCTCGGTCTGGGCGCCGTGCTTCATCTTTGTCTGAAAGCCCACGATATTATAGAGCGTTCCCAAAGCGTTGTCGCGCCTGAGCTGCACGACCGCGTAGGGTTTGTTCGCCGGATCGTTGGCGTTGGTCAGGCCGACCGGCTTCATCGGCCCGTGCCTGAGCGTGTCGCGCCCGCGTTCGGCCATGACCTCGATGGGCAGGCAGCCGTCGAAATAGCCGGCGGTCTCGCCCTCGTGAAACTCGGCCTTGGGGGCTGCGAGGATGGCGTCGATGAAGGCCTCGTATTGTTCGCGGGTCATCGGGCAGTTGAGATAGGCCTTGCGCTCTTCCTCGGTCTCGCCCTTGTCATAGCGCGACTGGAACCAGGCCTTGGACAGGTCCACCGTGTCGAAATGGACGATCGGCGCGATCGCATCGAAGAACGCCAGCGAGTCGGTCCCGGTTTCGGTGCGGATCGCCTGGGCCAGCGCGTCCGAGGTCAGCGGCCCCGTGGCCAGGATCCAGTGACCGTCGGTCGGCAGGGTGGTGATCTCGCCGGGTTCGGTTCGGATCAGGGGATGGGCGCGCAGCCGTTCGGTCACGGCGCGCGAAAAGGCCTCGCGGTCCACGGCGAGGGCGCCGCCGGCGGGCAACGCGTGGCGGTCGGCCATGGCCATCACCAACCCGCCGGCCGCGCGCATTTCCCAATGCAAAAGGCCCACGGCGTTCTGTTCGTCATCGTCCGAGCGGAACGAGTTCGAACAGACCATTTCCGCGAAATCGCCGGTCTGGTGGGCAAAGGTGCCGATCACGGGGCGCATTTCGTGCAGCACGACGGGCACGCCGGCCTCGGCGGCTTGCCATGCGGCTTCGGATCCGGCCATGCCGCCGCCGACGATGTGGAGTTCTTCGGTCATGGCCGAGATGTAGCTGCGGCGGGGCGCGAAGGGAAGGGGCCGCGAGCGGGCCATTCCGGGCGGGGCGCGCGGCTGGCGCTAAAGCAGCGCCAGGCGCTCTACCCGTTCCGGATCGGGGAACGGACGATAGAGACCGAAATCCACCCGCGCGATGTGTTGATGCATCTGGTCGTAGCGATGCGTCGCCTCATCCCCGCCCTTGCCCAAAAAGCGGAACGCGGCGTCGAGCTGGGCAAGATCGCGCACCTCGATCTCCAGCAGGAAGTCGGCGCAATCGTCGCCGCCCAGGTTCAGCTTGCGCCGCATCAGGCGCCACCCCTCGATTCGACCGTCATCGCGCAAGAGCGAAAGCCATGCTTCCAGCGCATGGGCGAACACCAGCGCCTTGGTGTCGGATTTCAGGTCGATCATGCAGTGGTAAATGTTCATGGCCGGGCCCCCTGGAGACCCGGCCACTACAGCATCAAACCGTGAACAAGCCGTTACGCGTCGTCGCCCTGTTCGACAACGCGCGCGACCGATACGACCTCTTCGCCCTTGGCGGTGTTGAACACCCGCACCCCCCCGGCCGAGCGCGACCGGAAGCTGACCTGGTCCACCGGCACCCGGATCGACTGCCCGGTCGAGGTCGCCAGCATGATCTGGTCGCCCGGATCGACCGGGAAGCTCGCCACCAGGGCGCCCCCGCGCATCGCCTTGTCCATCGCCATGACGCCCTGGCCGCCGCGCCCGCGCACCGGATAGTCGTGCGACGACGACAGCTTGCCGGCGCCCGATTGGGTCACGGTCAGGATCAGGTCCTCGCGCGCCGACATTTCGGCGTAGCGGTCGGTGCTGAGTTGCCCGGCCTCGACGCCCGTGTCGTCGTCGTCGGCCTCGGGCTCGTCGGTGGCACCGGCCATCAGGCGGCGTTGCTTCAGATAGGCCGCGCGTTCCTCGGGCGTGGCCTCGAAGTGGCGGATCACCGACATCGAGACGACGGTGTCGCCCGTGGCCAGCCGGATGCCGCGCACACCGGTCGAATCGCGGCCCTTGAAGACGCGCACATCGGTCGTCGGGAAGCGGATCGCCCGGCCCATCGCGGTGACCAGCATCACGTCGTCGTTTTCGTCGGCGATGCGGGCGTTCACCAGACTGACCCCTTCGGGCAGCTTCATCGCGATCTTGCCGTTGCGCATCACGTTGGTGAAATCGCTCAGCGCGTTGCGCCGCACGTCCCCGTCCGAGGTGGCAAAGACGATCTGGAGATCGTCCCATTCGGTTTCGGGCGCGTCCACGGGCATGATGGCGGCGATCGACACGCCGGGCGGGATCGGCAGGATGTTGACGATCGCCTTGCCCCGCGCCGAGCGTCCCGCCATCGGCAAGCGCCAGCACTTCAGCTTGTAGACCATGCCGTCGGTGGTGAAGAACAGCAGATGCGTGTGCGTGTTGGCGACGAACAGCGTGGTCACCACGTCGTCTTCCTTGGTCGCCATGCTGGACAGGCCCTTGCCGCCCCGGTTCTGCGACCGGAATTCGACCAGCGGCGTGCGCTTGATATACCCGCCCGAGGTGATGGTGACGACCATGTCCTCGCGTTCGATCAGGTCTTCGTCGTCCAGGTCGCCCGCCCAGTCGATGATCTCGGTCCGTCGCGGCACGGCGAACAGGCTGCGCACCTCGTCGAGTTCTGCGGTGATGATGGCCAGGATCCGCGCCCGCGAGCGCAGGATGTCGAGGTAATCCTTGATCTTGACGGCCAGGTCCTCCAGCTCGTCGGTGACCTCCTTGACGCCCAGCGCGGTCAGACGTTGCAGCCGCAGTTCCAGAATGGCGCGGGCCTGGATTTCGCTCAGGTTGTAGGTGCCGTCGTCGTTCAGGGTATGGCTGGGATCGTCGATCAGCCGGATGTAGGCGGCAATATCGGCAGCCGGCCAGCGGCGCGACATCAGCTTCTCGCGCGCATCCGCCGGATCGGCCGAGGCGCGGATCGTCGCCACCACCTCGTCGACATTCGACACCGCGACCGCCAGGCCGCACAGCACATGGCTGCGCTCGCGCGCCTTGTTCAACTCATAGGCCGTTCGGCGGGTCACCACTTCCTCGCGGAACGCGATGAAATGCCACAGGAAATCCCTGAGCGTCAGCTGCTCGGGCCGGCCGCCGTTCAGCGCCAGCATGTTGCAGCCGAACGAGGTCTGCATCGGCGTGAAGCGGAAAAGCTGGTTCAACACCACGTCCGGCGTCGCGTCGCGCTTCAGCTCGACGACCACGCGCACGCCGATCCGGTCGGATTCGTCGGCGACATGGGCGATGCCGTCGATGCGCTTGTCACGCACCGCTTCGGCGATCTTCTCGACCATCTGCGCCTTGTTCACCTGATAGGGGATCTCGTCCACGACGATCGCATAGCGGTCCTTGCGGATTTCCTCGACCCGGGTCTTGGCGCGCACGATGACGGAACCGCGCCCCTCGAGATACGCCTTTCGCGCACCGCCCCGGCCCATGATCTGCGCGCCGGTGGGAAAGTCCGGGGCCGGCACATACTGCATCAGGTCTTCCGAGGTCAGATCGGGGTTCTCGATCAAGGCCTTGGTCGCGTCGATCACCTCGCCCAGGTTGTGCGGCGGGATGTTGGTCGCCATGCCGACGGCGATGCCGCCCGCGCCGTTGACCAGCATGTTCGGGAACCGCGCGGGCAGGACCGTGGGTTCCTGGTCCTTGCCGTCGTAATTGTCCTGGAAATCGACCGTGTCCTTGTCGATATCGGCCAGCATGTAGTTCGCCGACTTCGCCATCCGCACCTCGGTGTAGCGAAACGCCGCCGCCTTGTCTCCGTCCATCGAGCCAAAGTTGCCCTGCCCGTCCAGCAAGGGCAGGGACATCGAAAACCCCTGCGCCATCCGCACCAGCGCGTCATAGATCGCCGCGTCGCCATGCGGGTGATACTTGCCCATCGCGTCCGCCACCGGGCGCGAGGATTTTCGATAGGGCTTGTCAAAGGTGTTGCCGACCTCGTGCATGGCGAAAAGGATGCGCCGGTGCACAGGCTTCAACCCGTCGCGCAGATCGGGAATCGCGCGGCTGACGATCACGCTCATCGCGTAATCCAGATACGCGGTGCGCATCTCCTGAACGATGGAGACACCGGGCTGCGCGGGGCTCTTGCCGCCGGTTTCCGTCGGGTTTTCGATCTCGTCGCTCACCGGGGCCTCGCGCGTCTTTTCCACAAGATTTTGTTGGCTGTCTTATAGCCGAACCCAACCCGCAGGCGCAATGCCCGCCCCCCCTCCCAAACCGAAAAGGACGCCCGCGACGGCGCCCTCATCATCTTGTCGCAAATACGCACGGGGGGGTTCTCAGGGGGGAGCCGTGCTCCCCCCTGAGGCGGGGGTGCGGGGGCGGCAGCCCCCGCCGCCCGCCTTACAGCGTCAGCGCGGGAATGATCTGCTTCTTGCGGCTCATGATCCCGGGCAGCAGCACCGTGTCGCCCGACACCGTCGCGCCAAAGCTCTTTTCGGCCATGGTCTTCACCAGATCGTTCGGCACCAGCAGCGTCGCCTCCTCGTTCAGGATATCTACCACGAACAGCAGCACCTGGTCGGCGCCATCCTCTCGCGCGACCGCCTCCATCGCCGCCATCAGGCTGTCCTTGCGATCCAGAACCAGCTTCGGTGCGGTGGTTTCCAGCACCGAGACGCGCAATTCCTTGCCGGCGACGGTGTATTCCTTGCTGTCCATGCGCAGCAGCGCGGCGTCCGAAAACGCCGAGATGTCGGACTTCGCCTCGAACAGCGCGGTCGCCAGTTCGGGGATCGCCACGCCCAGGTCGGCCGCCAGGGCCTCGGCCACGGCGCGGTCGTGGGGGGTGGTGGTGGGGCTGCGGAATTCCAGCGTGTCCGACAGGATGCACGACAGCATCGCGCCCTTGATGCCGCGCGGAGCGGCGGCCAGCGCCTCCTGGCCCATCAGGTCGTAAAGGATCGTGGCCGTGCAGGCCAGCGGGCGGATGGTGATGTCGATCGGGCCCTTGGTTTCCAGCCCGCCGACCAGCTTGTGGTGGTCGATGATCTGGCGGATGTCGGCGGCATTGATGCCGTCGGGCAGTTCGGCGGGGTTGTTCGTGTCCACGATCACCACCGGCGTGCCGGCCGCCACGCCCGACACGATCTCGGGCTTGTCCAGCCCCCAGTGCGTCAGCACGAAGGCGGCCTCGGTGTTGGGTTCGCCCAGCAGCACGGGCTTCGCGGGCGTGCCCGAGTGGGTCAGATACCAGGCCCAGGCGATGGGCGATCCGGTCGAGTCGGTATCGGGCGATTTGTGGCCGAGAACGAGCGTGGTCATGGGCGGGGTCCGTGCACTGGGAAGGGTTCGGGCGCGTTATAGGCAAGGGCCGCGCGCAGGGAAAGGGGGCGCCGCTTGCACGCGGGGCCTGTCCGCCGCTAACGTGCCGCCATGCAGCGCGAAGCCGATCTCTACCCGCCCCTGAAGGCGCATTTCGAATCCCGCGGCCTGATCGTCAAGGGCGAGATCGGCGCCGCCGATCTGGTGGCGATGGGCGGGCCGGATCCGGTCATCGTCGAGATGAAGCTGAAATTCTCGCTGGCGCTCTACCACCAGGCCATCGCCCGGCTGTCGGTGACGCCCCAGGTCTATCTGGCGGTGCCGCACCCCGAAGGGCCGGCGGCGCGCCGGATGATCCGCGAGAACACCGCGCTCAGCCGGCGGCTCGGGCTGGGGTTGCTGACGGTGCGCGCGCGGGACGGTTTCGTCGCCGTCCTGGCCGAGCCGGGCCCCTATGCGCCGCGCGTCTCCAAGGTCCGGCGCGCGCGCATCGAGGCCGAGTTCGCGCGCCGTCAGGGCGACCCGAACGCGGGCGGGGCCACGCGCCACGGCCTGGTCACGGGCTACCGGCAGGACGCGCTGCGCTGCGCGGCCTATCTGGCGGAATACGGCGCCGCGCGAGGCGCCGCAGTGGCGCGCGACACCGGCGTCCCCGGGGCCACGCGGATCATGGCCGACAACCATTACGGATGGTTCCGGCGCCGGGAAAAGGGCGTCTACGACCTGACGCCCGAAGGGCAGCGCGGCCTGGCCGACTGGGACGGCGCGCTGCCCGGCTAGGGCTCAGCGGATCACCTCGAAGCGGTCCACATCGACCATGCCGTGGTCGGTGATCTTCAGATGCGGGATCACCGGCAGCGCCAGAAAGGCGAGTTGCAGGAAGGGTTCCTCCAATTCGACCCCCAGGGTCCGCGCCGCCGCGCGCAGCGCCACCAACCCGTCGCGCACGGTTTCGAACGGCTCCAGCGACATCAGCCCCGCCACCGGCAGCGCCAGTTCGGCCAGCACCGCGCCGTCGCGCACCACGACGAACCCGCCCTCGATCTCGCCCAGCCGTTTCGCGGCCAGCGCCATGTCGGCGTAATCCGCGCCGACCACCGCGATGTTGTGGTGGTCGTGGCACACGGTCGAGGCGATCGCCCCGGCCTTCAGCGCGAAGCCCCGCACGAAGCCGTTGGCGATGTTGCCGTTCTTTCCGTGGCGTTCGATCACCGTGATGCGCGCCAGGTCCTGCGACGGGTCGGGCCGCTTGTCGCCGTCGGTCGCGGGGATCGACAGGCGCAGGTGTTCGGTCAGGATCTTGCCGGGCCAGATGCCGATGACCGGCGTTTCGGGGTTGTTGCCGGCGTAGCGGAAGCTTTCGGGCCGGATCGGCGGCACATGGACCGACTGGCGGGCGACCGGCGCGATCACGTCGCGCGCGGCAAAGGCCGCGTCATCGGCCAGCACCCCGCCGCAGAACACCATGCTCGCGTGGCAGGTCGCCGGGTCGTCCAGCACGACGATATCGGCGCGTTTGCCCGGTGCGATCTGGCCGCGATCCTTCAGGCCAAAGGCCTCGGCCGCGGAAAGCGACGCCGCGCGGTAGACCGACAGCGGATCGCGGCCCTTGGCGATGAGCCGCCGGATCATGTAGTCCAGATGTCCGTGTTCGGCGATGTCCAGCGGGTTGCGGTCATCGGTGCACAGGCACAGATAGGCCGACGTCACGGGTGTCAGCACCTCGGCCAGCGCCTCGAGGTCCTTGCTGACCGATCCCTCGCGGATCAGCACGCGCATTCCCTTTTGCAACTTCTCCGTGGCCTCGGCGGCCGAGGTCGCCTCGTGTTCGGTTCGGATGCCGGCGCTGATATAGGCGTTCAGGTCCTTGCCGCCCAGCAGGGGCGAATGGCCGTCGATGTGACGCCCCTCGAAGGCCGTCAGCTTGGCCATGCAGCCCGGATCGCGGTGGATCACGCCGGGATAGTTCATGAACTCGGCCAGGCCGATCACGCGGGGGTGGTCGGCCAGCGGCGCCAGGTCGTCCGCCGTCAGCTCGGCACCGGCGGTTTCCATATGCGTCGAGGGCACGCAGGACGACAGGTTGACGCGGATATCCATCACCGTGCGTGCCGAGGCGTCCAGGAAATAGCGGATGCCGGTCAGGCCCGCGACATTGGCGATCTCGTGCGGGTCGCAGATCGCGGTGGTGACGCCCCGGGGCAGCACGCACCGGTCGAATTCGAAGGGCGTGATGCAGGAGCTTTCGATATGCAGATGCGTGTCGATGAAGCCCGGCACCAGCACCTTGCCGCTGACATCGATGATGCGCGTCCCCTCGTAGCTGGCGCCGATGCCGACGATCCGGTCGCCGCAAATCGCCACGTCGCCCGGGATCATCGCGCCCGTCACCATGTCCCAGACGGTGCCGCCCCTCAGCACCAGATCCGCGGGTTCGTCGCCGCGCCCCTGCGCGATGCGGGTTTGCAGGGTCATGACGACAGCCTCCGCAGGCGCTCGATCAGGCTGGAGGTGTCCCAGCGCCCGCCGCCCATCTGCTGGATGTCCTTGTAGAACTGATCGACCAGCGCGGTCATCGGCAGGGGCGCGCCGATCTCGTTGCCGGTTTGCAGGCAGATGCCCAGGTCCTTGCGCATCCAGTCCACGGCAAAGCCATAGTCGAACTTGCCGTCCAGCATCGTCGCGTGGCGGTTGACCATCTGCCACGATCCGGCGGCGCCGCCCTGGATCACCTCGATCACGGCCTTGCCGTCCATGCCGGCCTTCTCGCCGAATCGCAGCGCCTCGGCCAGGCCCTGCACCAGCCCGGCGATGCAGATCTGGTTCATCATCTTGGCGATCTGGCCCGCGCCCGACTCGCCCAGCCGCTTCACGGTGCGGCCATAGGCCTGCATGACGGGCTCGGCGCGGGTGTAGTCCCCCTCGGTTCCGCCGCACATGATCGAGAGCACGCCGTTTTCCGCCCCCGCCTGGCCGCCCGACACCGGCGCGTCCACGAAACCGATGCCGGCCGCGCGGGCCTCGGCGTCCAGCGCGCGGGTGATGGCGGCCGAGACGGTGGTGTGATCCACGAAGACCGCGCCCGCGTCCATGCCGGCAAAGGCGCCGTCCGCGCCCCGGCAGACCTGGGCCAGATCGTCGTCATTGCCGACACAGGCCATGACGAACGCCGCGCCACGGGCGGCGTCGCGCGGCGTGGGGGCGGCGGCGGCGCCGTGTTCGGCCGCCCAACGGTCCGCCTTGGCGCCCGTGCGATTGTAGACGGTCACCGTGTGCCCCGCGCGGGCCAGATGCCCGGCCATCGGGTAGCCCATGACCCCCAGCCCCAGAAATGCCACCTTGGCCATGCGTTCCCCTCTCTGTCGATGGTTTGAATTGCGCTCGAGCGCCCGAGGCCATAGGAAACGAACCACGTTCCGAGGTCAACACGACGAGGCTGTCCGCAATGCTTTCCACCTTCCGCTGGCTGTTTCGCATCGCAACGGCGCTGGTGGTTCTGGCGGTCGTGGTCGTGGTCGGGGTCTATTATTTCCTGTCGCGCTCGTTGCCCGACTACGACACCACCTGGCGCGTGCGCGGCATTTCGGCCGAGGTCGAGATCGCGCGCAACACCTGGGCGGTGCCGCATATCTTTGGCCAGTCGGACGCGGATGTGTTCTACGGCCTGGGCTTTGCCCATGCGCAGGATCGGCTGTGGCAGATGACCTTGCTGCGGCGCACCGCGCAGGGCCGGCTGAGCGAGATTTTCGGCGAACGCACCCTGCGCACCGACGAGTTGATGCGCCGGCTGGACCTGTATCACCTGGCGCAGGATTCGGTCGCCGCCCAGGATGACGACACGCTGGCCGCGCTCGATGCCTATGCGCGCGGGGTGAATGCCTGGATCACGCTGGTCAACGACCGCGCGCTGGGGCGGGGGGCGCCCGAATTCTTCCTGTTCCCGGGCGAGGTGTCGCTGTGGCAGCCGGCCGATTCCATCGCTCTCATCAAGCTGATGGCGGTGCAGCTTTCGGGGCAGCTCGAGAACGAGGTGCGCCGCGCGCGCCTGTCGGCGCTGATCGGCGACGCCCGCACCCGCGACCTGATGCCCGAGGACAGCTCGCAGGGTCTGGCGGCCTTGCCCGATTTCGCCAGCCTGTTCCCGACCGTGACGCGCACTCAGCTGGCCATGGCCCCGGTCGAGCCCATCGACCTGCCGGGCGGGGCGCTGTCGCCGTTCCGCCCCTTTGCGATGGCGGGCGCGTCGAACGCCTGGGCGGCGGCGCCGACCCGGTCCGCCAATGGCGGCACGCTGCTGGCGAACGACCCGCATCTGGGCTTTACCGCGCCGTCGATCTGGTATCTGGCGCGGCTGAATCTCAGCTCCGGGGCGGTCACGGGGGGCACCATACCGGGCATTCCGGCGGTGCTGGTCGGCCGGTCCGAGGCGCTGGGCTGGGCGCTGACCTCGTCCTATCTGGACGACCAGGACCTGTTCATGGAGGAGCTGGACCCCGACGATTCGACCCGCTACCGCACCGCCGACGGCTGGGCCAGCTTCGAGACCCGCCGCTCGATCATCCAGGTCGCGGATGCCGATCCGGTGACGGTGACGCTGCGCTGGTCGCAGAACGGGCCGATCCTGCCGGGCAGCCATTTCTCGCTGGCCTCGGTCACGCCGCCCGGCCATGTGGCGGCGTTGTCCTGGACGGCGCTGACCGGCGACGACACCTCGATGAGCGCGGCGATCGGCATCATGCGCGCGCAAAGCGTCGATCAGGCGCTGGCGGCGGGCGAACGCTATGTCGCGCCGGCGCAGAACCTGACGGTGATCGACCACGACCATATCGCGATGCAACTGATCGGCCGGATGCCGCGCCGCGACGCCGCCAGCCCCACCCAAGGCAGGATGCCGGCGCCGGGCTGGGACCCGGCGGCGCGCTGGCAGGGGAGTTTCCCCTACAGCTCGAACCCGCGGTTCTACGATCCGCCGACCGGGTTGATCGGCAACACCAACAACAAACCCCTGGATCGTCCCTTTCCGCTGCACGTCAGTTTCGACTGGGGCGACACGATGCGCATCCAGCGGTGGGTGCGGCTGATGCGCCAGCGCAGCGTCCACACGCGCGAAAGCTTCATCGAGGCGCAGCTCGACACCGTCAGCCAGGCCGCGCGCACGCTGTTGCCGCTGGTCGGGGCCGAGCTGTGGTTCCAGGGCGCCCCCGCCGAGCCCGGCACCCCCGAGGCGCAACGCCAGATCGCCCTGCAACTGCTGGCCGACTGGAACGGCGAGATGTCCGAGCATCTGCCCGAACCGCTGATCTACGCCGCCTGGATGCGCGAGTTGCAGTTTCGCCTGATCCGCGACGAGCTGGGGCCGACCGCCGACATGTTCACCCATCTCGAACCCGAATTCATCGAACGCGTGTTCAACAACACCGACGGCGCGAGTGTCTGGTGCGACGTGGTGCAGTCGGCGGTGGTGGAAACCTGCGTCGATATCGCGCGCACGGCGCTGGACGCGGCGCTGCTGGACCTGGAACAGCACTATGGCCCGGCCATCGAAAGCTGGCGCTGGGGCGACGCCCACCAGGCCGCGCACGACCACCCGGTGCTGGGTGACGTGCCGATCCTGCGGCATTTCGTGAACATCCGCCAATCGACCAGCGGCGGCGACAACACGCTGATGCGCGGCCGCACCCAGGGCGGCCCGCCCGGCGCGGCGGAACCGTTTCTTAACGTTCACGGCGCAGGATACCGGGGCGTCTACGACATGGCCGACCCCGAGGCGAGCGTGTTCATCATTTCCACCGGCGAATCGGGGCACCCGCTCAGCCGCCATTACGACGACCTCGGGGTGTTGTGGCGGCGGGGCGAATATATCCCGATGACGCTGGACCCCGATCTGGCGCGCGCCGGCGGGGTCGGTGTGACCCGACTTGAACCTCGCCCCTGAGGGGCGCATATTCCCGTTTTGCATAGCGTTGCCGAGTGTGCCGATGATCTACGAAACGCCCGCCGAATGGACCGATGCCGCGCACAAGCGCGTGCTGCTGTTCGGCATGTCCGGTCTTGGAAAGACCCGCATTTCCTCGATTCTGCGGGACGGGGGGTGGTTCCACTATTCGGTCGATTACCGGATCGGCACCCGCTACATGGGCGAGGCGATCGCCGACAATTTCAAACGCGAGGCGATGAAAATCCCCTTGCTGCGCGAATTGCTGCTTTCGGACTCGGTGCGCATCGCCTCGAACATCACCTTCGACAACCTGGCGCCGCTCAGCACCTATCTGGGCAAGCCCGGCGATCCCGCGCTGGGCGGTCTGCCGTTCGAGGAATATCGCCGCCGCCAGGCCCAGCACCGCGAGGCCGAGATCGACGCGCTGCTGGACACGCCGAAATTCGTGAACCGGGCGCTGGATATTTATGGCTACCGGAACTTCGTCTGCGACACCAGCGGCTCCATCTGCGAGGTGGTGAACCCCGAGAACCGCGTGGACCCGGTGTTGAGCGTGCTGTCGCGCCACCTGGCCCTGGTCTGGATCGAGGGCAGCGAGGATCACACCCAGGCGCTGATCGAACGCTTCGACCGCGCGCCCAAACCCATGTATTACCGGCCGGAATTCCTGATGGAGTGCTGGTCGGCCTATCTGGCGGAAACGGGCCGAATGCCCGGGGCGGTGGACCCGGACGCCTTCGTCCGCTGGACCTATGCCCGCGCGCTGGCGCATCGCCAGCCTCGATACGCGGCCATGGCAGCGCACTGGGGGCTCAGGGTTGCCGCCGACGAGGTCGCCCAGGTGAACACGCCGGCGGATTTCACCGCCCTGATCACCGAGGCGCTTGCCAAGCGCGGGTCCCGGGCAGCCTGAGGACCCGCGCCTCAGACCCCCCCGGAACAACGGAAGACGACCATGCCGATCACCTTGCCCGCCAACCTGCCCGCCTTTGACGTGCTTTCGCGCGAGGGGGTGATGGTCATGTCGGACACCCGTGCCGCCCGTCAGGACATCCGCCCGCTGAAGATCGGGCTGCTCAACCTGATGCCCAAGAAGATCCAGACGGAAAACCAGTTCGCCCGGCTGATCGGCGCGACGCCGTTGCAGATCGACTTTCGCCTGATCCGCATGAGCGAGCATCAGACGAAGAACACCGCCGCCGAGCATATGGAGGCCTTCTACAAGCCCTTTCAGGAGGTGAAGGACGAGAAGTTCGACGGTCTCATCATCACCGGCGCGCCGATCGAACACCTGCCCTTTGAAGAGGTCACCTATTGGGACGAGTTGTGCGAGGTCTTCGCCTGGACGCAGACGCATGTGCAGTCCACTTTTGGCGTGTGCTGGGGCGGCATGGCGATGATCAACCATTTCCACGGCGTGCCCAAGCATATCCTGGACCACAAGGCCTTTGGCTGCTTCCGGCACCGCAATCTGGCGCCGGCCTCGCCCTATCTGCGCGGATTCTCGGATGATGTGCTGATCCCCGTCAGTCGCTGGACCGAAGTGCGCCAGGCCGAGGTGGACGCGGTCCCGGGGCTGACGACCTTGCTGGGATCCCCGGAGGTGGGCCCCTGCCTGATCGAAGATCCCGCGCACCGCGCGCTCTACATCTTCAACCATTTCGAATACGACTCGGGCACGCTGAAAGAGGAATACGACCGCGATGTCGCCGCGGGGAAGGGGATCAACGTGCCGGTCAACTACTATCCGGGCGACGACCCGACGAAGGCGCCGCTCAACCGCTGGCGCAGCCATGCGCATCTGCTTTACGGCAACTGGCTGAACGAGATCTACCAGAGCACGCCCTTCGACCCCGCGCAGATCGGGGTCGCCGACTGACCCTTCGCAGGGGCGTCCGGCGCGCGGGGGCATCGAGCCCCCACGCACCGGGTGGGGGCTGCCCCCACACCCCAGCCGGGCGGGTTTTCCACCCGCCCGGACCCACCCGGAGGATATTTCGGGCACAAAGACGGGGCGGGGGCGGTTTCGTTCCGGCCGTCGCGCTGCTAGGCTGGCGGTTCATCGGAGCCGGGCTCCGCCATTCATCTCCGACGGACAGGAGGTCTCATGACCCAGGGCGCCAGGCAGGCCCAAGCGGGTGACACCGTGCATTTCCATTACACCGGCACGCTGGCCGACGGCAGCGTGTTCGACAGTTCCGAGGGGCGCGAGCCCCTGTCCTTTACCCTGGGCTCGGGGCAGATCATTCGCGGGCTGGACGCGGCGATCGCCGGCATGGCGGTGGGCGAGGCCGCGACCGTGACGATCCCGGCCGCCGATGCCTATGGCGAGGCCGATCCGGCGGCGCGTCAGGCCATTCCGCGCGCGCAGATCCCGCCGCATATCCCGACCGAGCCCGGCACTGCCTTGCAGATGCAGACGCCGCAGGGCCAGACCATTCCCGTCGTCGTGGTCGAGGCCAACGAGGACGAGGTGGTGCTGGACGCGAACCACCCGTTGGCCGGCAAGGATCTGACCTTTGCCGTCGAGATCGTCGCCATCCGTTGACCCGGTTCGCGGCGCGGCGCGAAAGCGGGTTTTCTGCCCGCGCGCGCCGCGCTAAGACCCGGGCATGGCCAAGCTCTATTTTCATTACTCGACCATGAACGCGGGCAAGTCGACGATCCTGTTGCAGGCGTCGCACAATTACCGCGAGCGCGGGATGCTGACCTATCTGTTGACCGCGCAATTCGACAATCGCGCGGGCGAGGGGCGCATCGCATCGCGCATCGGCATCGACGAACCGGCGGATACCTTTGCCCCGGGCGAGGACCTGTTTGCCAAGATCGCGACCCGGATGGCGCAGGGCCCATGCGCCTGCGTCTTTGTGGACGAGGCGCAGTTCCTGTCGCCCGGGCAGGTCTGGCAGCTGGCGCGCGCGGTGGATGACCTGGGCGTGCCGGTCATGTGCTACGGGCTGCGGGTCGATTTCCGGGGCGCGCTGTTTCCGGGTTCGTCGGCGCTGCTGGCGCTGGCCGACGAGATGCGCGAGGTGCGCACGATCTGTCACTGCGGCAAGAAGGCGACCATGGTGATCCGCCAGGACGCCGAGGGGCGCGCGTTGAAAGAGGGCGCGCAGGTGCAGATCGGCGGCAACGAGACCTATGTGTCGCTCTGCCGCAAACACTGGCGCGAGGCGGTTGGCGACTGATCGCGATCGGCCGGCGAGCGCGAAAAGAAAGGGCCGGTCCCCGCGGGTCCGGCCCTTTGTTCATGGAGCGGGCGATGAGATTCGAACTCACGACCCTAACCTTGGCAAGGTTATGCTCTACCCCTGAGCTACGCCCGCTCGATGCCCGCCGGATAGCATTCCGCGGCCGGGGCTGCAAGCGGGTTATCGGCGCAAGGCGAAGGCATCGAGGAACCGTTGCGCATGGTCGGGATCGCCGTCGAGGGTGACCCGCCCCTCGTTGATCGACTGCGCCAGCGGGGCGGGGCCGTAGACGGTGGCGGCCATGGCGTTCGCGTTCGGGGCGACCAGCGTCAAGGTGCCCGCGGGTGGCCCGTCGGCGCAGGGGCGGGGGACAAACCCCGCCGGCGACAGCCGCGTCAGGAAGCAGTCGGGCCCCATGACCATCGCCACCCGGGTTTCGCTCTGGGCGGGTGGGGCGACCATCACGGCCATCGACAGCAGCAGCGCGGTCGGGCTGATGAACTTGCGCGGGTCATGGCCGGGCTGACGCACGCCCCAGACACACAGCGCGTCGATGATGCCGCGGGTGTCACGCCCGGCCGGTGTCAGGTCATAGACCTGGACCGACGCCGGTGGCGGCAAGGTGCGCCGCGTCAGCAGGCCCGTGCGTTCGAGATCGGCCAGGCGTTGCGTCAGCACGTTGGTGGCAATCCCCGGCAAGCCGGCCTGCAACGCGCCGAATCGTTTTGGGCCCAGCATCAGCTCGCGCAGGACCAGCAGCGCCCAGCGGTCGCCGATCAGGTCCAGCGCGTGCGCGGCCAGACAACCCTCGTTATAGCCCTTGCGTGCCATCGCACCCCCGATTTCTTGCATGAAGAAATATGACACTTGCAAAAAACAAGCAACCTGTCTTACGCTGCCCTCATCCCATTTCGCCCCCGGGGACCCCGTTCAACGAGAGAGAAGGACATCATGACCGAGATTTATCACGGCAGCCCCTGCTGGTATGAACTGACCACGCCCGATCCCCTGGCCGACGGGCGGTTCTATGCGGCGGTACTCGGTTGGGATCTGGTCGATGCCGGTGTTCCCGGTTTCGACTATCACATCGCCAAGGCCGGCGCGGCGATGGTCGCAGGCCTGTCCAGACCCATGGCGGCAGGGGTTCCGACGCATTGGCTGATCTATTTCGCGGTCAGCGATTGCGACGCCACTGCGGCCGCCATCGTCGCGGACGGCGGCACGCAGATCGTGGCGCCGATGGACATTCCCGGCACCGGGCGCTTTGCCATCCTCACCGATCCGCAGGGCGCGGCGTTCGGCATCCTGCGGCCGCTGGATGGCGACGGGTCGGGGCTGGACCCGACGAAACCGGGGCACGGCTGCTGGAATGAGTTGATGACCTCCGATCCCGTGGCGGGTTTTGCCTTTTATTCCAAGCATTTCGGCTGGGAACCGGGAGAGGCGGTGTCGCTGGATGCGACCAACGTCTATCAACTGGTGCGCCGGGCCGGCGCCGACATCGGCGGCATGATGGATCTGCCGATGCCGTCGATGCCGCCGACGTGGCTGGCCTATTTCAATTCCCCGAGCATCGACGCCGCCATGGCCGCGATCACCGGCAACGGCGGCGCGATCGTTCATGGCCCGATGCAGGTGCCGGGCGGCGCCTGGATCGTGCAGGCGATCGATCCGCAGGGCGGGTATTTCGCCCTGTCGGGGCCGCGCTGACGCCTACCAGTGCCCGATGTTGGGCAGCGAGGTCCAGGGCTCGACCGGGGTCTTGGCCTCGCCTTTTTGCAGCAGTTCGATCGACACGTTGTCGGGGCTGCGCACGAAGGCCATGCGCCCGTCGCGCGGCGGCCGGTTCAGGGTGACGCCATTGTCGATCAGGTGCTGGCAGGTGGCGTAGATATCGTCCACCTCGTAGGCCAGGTGACCGAAATGCCGGCTGTCCGACGGCAGGCCGTCGTCCCCGTCCCAGTTCCATGTCAGCTCGACCGGGCATTCGGGCTGCCCGGGGGGCGCCATGAACACCAGCGAGAACCGGCCCTGGTCATTGTCGTAGCGCCGGGTCTGTTCCAGCCCCAGCAGCCGATAAAAGGCCATCGAGGCCTCGAGGTCCAGCACGCGGACCATGGTGTGCAGGTATTTGATCGTCATGCGTTGCGTCCTTGGCAATCCTGTGGGGGCAAACGTGAGGGGGCTAAGGTAATCCGCCTTTACCCCGATGTCTTGGGGGCCAGACGCGAAATTTCCGCCGGCTCCAGCGGTTCGCGGTGCAACGCGCCCCGCAGCACCAGGGTCACGGTGGTGAAGCTGACGTAGAGCAGCAGATACCACGAGCCGAACTTGCCCCAGCTCACCAGATCGAAATGGCCCTGGCCGGCGTAGACCCAGGTGCGGGTGACGGTGCCGACATTCTCGGCGATCCACAGGAAAAAGGCGGACAGAAAGGCGGCCAGGGGCAGGGGCATCCAATAGGCGTGGTCGCCCGGAAAGAACCAGATGCGCGTGCGCCCGTAAAGCAGCACGGTCGCGGCGAACAGGCCCAGCCGCAGGTCGGGCAGCCAGTGGTGCGTGAAGAAATTCGCATAGATCGCCGCCGCCAGCAGCACCGTGGCCGGGAACCGCGGAAAGGGGGCGAAGCGCATGTGAAAGATGCGGATCACGCGCGCCATGTAGCTGCCGACGCTGGCATACATGAAGCCCGAGAACAGCGGCACCCCGGCGATCTCGAAGAGGCCGCTTTCCGGATAGTCCCAGGACCCTTGCGCAAGCTTGAACACCTCCATCGCGGTGCCGGTCAGGTGGAACAGGGCGATGACCTTGGCCTCGGCCCAATCCTCGAGCCTGAGCCACAGGAACAGCGCCTGGGTGCCGACCGCGAAGAGAAACAGCGCGTCATAGCGGCTGAGCGCCCAGTCGGGGCGCCAGATCGCGCGGGTCAGCACGATCGCGATCAGAAAGAGCCCGCCGAACAGCGCCGCCCATCCCTGTTTCAGCACGAACATCACAAAGGCCGCGGCGTGGCGGCTCATCCGGGCCCGGGCCCAATCGCCCAGGCGGCGCTCCAGCGCCGGGGTGCCGCGTTCCTTCATCGTGGGCACCCCATCTTCTTGCGGTCAAACCCCGCATTGATGCAATATATAGTCAAGACGAATCCCGGGACAGAAAGAGCAAGATCATGCCGCTGAGCGACGAACAATTGGCCGAAATCACCGCATCGCGGGCCAATCCGCAACTCACATTGCGGTCAGTGGCGCCGGGGATGGAAAGGCACCTCTATACCGCGCAACCGGTGCTGGACCACGGATTCGTGCGCGCCATCGACTATATGGGCGACGATGCGGCCATCGTGCAGGCCGCGCGGGTCAGTTACGGCGCCGGCACCAGGCACGTCCAGAACGACGAGGGGCTGATCCGCTACCTCATGCGGCACTGGCACTCGACGCCCTTCGAGATGTGCGAACTGAAGCTGCACGTGAAGCTGCCGGTCTTCGTCGCACGCCAGTGGATCCGCCACCGCACCGCCAACGTCAACGAATACTCGGCCCGCTATTCGATCCTGGACCGCGAGTTCTACATCCCCGAGCCCGCGCAACTGGCGGCCCAATCGACCGTCAACAATCAGGGCCGGGGCGCGGTGCTCGAGGGGGCCGAGGCCGCGCGCGTGCTGGCGCTGCTCAAATCCGACGCCGCGCAGTGCTACGACCATTACGAGGACATGCTGTCCCAGGACGGCCAGCAGGGGCTGGCGCGGGAACTGGCGCGGATGAACCTGCCGATGAACATCTATACCCAGTGGTACTGGAAGACCGACCTGCACAACCTCTTCCACTTCCTGCGCCTGCGCGCCGACAGCCACGCCCAATACGAGATCCGCGTCTATGCCGAGGCCATCGCCGAGATGGTCCGCGACTGGGTCCCGGCGGCCTTCGCCGCCTTCGAGGACTACCGCATGGGCGGCGTCACACTCTCGTCCAAGGCGATTGACGTGTTGAAACGGATGCTTAAAGGTGAAGAGGTCACGCAGGAGACCTCGGGCATGAGCAAGGGGGAGTGGCGGGAGTTTAGTGAAGTGTGGGGGTGAATAGTTGGTTGCGAAATTCAAAGAGGGTTCACTCACAAAAGAAGAAAAAGCAGTCGTAAAGAAGTTGCTTGAAATAGGCTGGCGAGGCCAAGATATTTTGGCTCTCATCAACATTGGTCGGCGACACACCACAAACAGCGGACGCATTACCGGCGTAAAAAAAGATTCCAAACAAACAATCTGTTCGGACGAGGCACTTCAGAGATTCCTCGCCATTAAGTATGCATTCGATTTAAAAACTGGCCTCAATCCCTACTTGGATGAGCGATTGTGTAAGGCTCGCGAAGCAATGCTAATGGCTGTCCATTTGTTTAATAGCCCGCTAATTAATTTCAAGAGCGAAATTTTCTCTATCTTGTCCAATATAGCTTGGACTTACCTTTGCCATGAGAAGCTCATTAGAGAAAAGGAGGCTATTACCAACTCGGACGGAAAACACATTCAGCTCAGCACAATGGTCGGCAAGTCATCTTTGGCTCTTAGCGAGCCCGTGAAAGCGAATATATTAGATATCAAAAAACTTCGAGACAAGGCGGAGCATAGCTTGCTCGGACGGAGCGACGACCTATGGAGAGGGCTTTTCCAAGCAAATTGTCTCAATTTTGATAAAGTCATGTGTGAGTGGTTCGGAGATCGACTTTCATTACGATCTGAGCTTTCATTCAGCCTTCAGTTCTCACGCGCCAACATTGAACAACTTTCCCAACTAGCGAAATGGGACGTCGCGCCAGATATATCTGCGTTCAATGCATCGCTGAAGGCCGAGCATTCGACAGATGTCGTTGATAGTGCAGATTATGAATTTTCAGTCATTTACACGATGGTTCCGTCGTCGAAGGCTAAGTCTCATTTTCAATTTGTCTGCCCGGATTCCGCTGAAGGCAAAGAAATTTCCAATGTCTTGGTTAAACACAAGGCTGGGGATGAAATGTATCCTTTTAAGCCTAAAGATGTCATTGCTAAAGTGAGCAACGCAATAGGCAAGAAATTCTCAATGACTGATCATACCAATGCTTGGAAGAAACACAAAGTTCGACCGAAGACTGGCGAGCCGGACTCGAAGAAAACGAATTCCAAATATTGCATGTATCATAAGGCGCACGGAGACTATACTTACAACGAGGCTTGGGTGGAAAAGCTGATCAATGAGCACACCGCAAAGCAACCTTGAGGGCGCACGCCGGTTGATCCGCGCCGCACGCCAAAGCCCCGAGGACGCTCCCGGTCCGTCCGACATCGCCAACGCGCCCTCCGGGGGGAGGTCGGGCGCGGCCCGGCGTGCCGCCGGGCGGGACAGTTGGCGGGCGAGGCGCTCTAATGCCCCGGATCCATCCCCGGTCCGCCATGCCTCCCCGCCGCGCCCACCGGGCGGTCTGCCTCGGCATTGGCCATGTATTGGAAACAATCCCGCCTTGACGCCCCGCTTGTTGCGATTTCCCTGTCTTGCCAAACCGGCCCCTGACGGGCGATCATGGCGCGCCGTGCCTGCCGCAAACTCTGGCGTTGCGCGCGCCTCCGCCCCTTTCCGAAAGGACGTCGCCCATGACCCTTGCGTTCCGACTTGCCCTGGCCGCCCTTTGCCTGTCTGCCGTCCCCTCGCTCGCGTCGGCGCACGCGTCGCGCGGCGCGGCCGCGGCGCAACGGGTGACGATCCCCGTCGCCTGTTTCCGCGGCCCCTGGCACGAGATCATCTGGGACCGCCCCGAGGTGCGCTTCACTGACGCCCTGGTCGCCTATGGCTATTCCTATGCCGAGGCCGAGGCCATCGGCTACCGCGCCTGCCGCGACCCGCAAGGGGTGGACGACCCCGACTATCTGGCCGGCGTGGTGCGCGAGATGCTGCGCAGCCATCCGCCGCGCTAGGCCGCGGACGGGCGCGCAATCGCCGATGGCAATCGGCCGAATGGGCCCGTAAAAGGGCGCCATCCGCCCAAAAGGGACGCCCCGATGCCCGAACGCGCCGACACCGACGCCCAGCGAACCGACAGCACGAACCTGCCCGCGCTGGACCGCGACGGCCATGCGGTGCTGGACCTGGACGGCTATATTCCGTTCCTCATCAGCGCCATCGGCAACAAGTGGTCGCGCAGTTCATCGAGCCTGTATCTGAAGGAATTCGGCGTCGGTGTCACCGAATGGCGGATCATTGCCATGTTGGCGATCGAACCGCGCATCACCGCCTATCGCACCTGTCAGGTGATCGGTCTGGACAAGGCCGCCGCCAGCCGCGCGTTGAAGGCGCTCGAGGGGCGCGGGCTGGTGCGGAGCTGGCAGCAGGACCCGCAGAACCACCGCAAGCTGTCGGAACTCACGCCGGACGGCTGGGCGCTGCACGACCGCATCATCCAGACCGCGCGGCGGCGCGAGGCGCTGATGCTGGCCGACCTCAGCCGCGACGAGGTGGCGACGCTGGCGGAGCTGCTGCGCCGCCTGCATCGCCGCATTCCCGACCTGCTGGCCATCGACTCCGAGGATTTCTGACCGGCTCGGCGCCCGGTGGCCGGTGGCGCGGCCCGGCTGTGGGGCCGGTCATGGCGCCTGTCCCAGAAAGCGCGCGCGCAAATCATCGGGGATCGGGGCCGCGATCAGCCCGCG
The DNA here is from genome assembly GCA_020637515.1 of Rhodobacter sp. Classification (NCBI taxonomy): domain Bacteria; kingdom Pseudomonadati; phylum Pseudomonadota; class Alphaproteobacteria; order Rhodobacterales; genus Rhodobacter; species Rhodobacter sp. The sequence continues at coordinate 2,134,542 of JACKKG010000001.1, forward strand.
CGCGCCATCCTTGACGGTCCAGACGCGGGTTTCGAACCCCTCGACGCACAGGCGGCCGTCATGGATCAGCCTGTGGCGGATGTCGAAGCTGCGCGTTTTCAGCGCGGCGATCTCGGATGTGATGGCCACGTCGTCGCCATAACGCACCGGAGCCTTGAAGCTTGCGCGGGTATCGACCAGCGGGCAACCGGCGGCCCCGAAATGGACCAGCATCTGTTGCTTGGGCCAGCCCGCGGCCTCGTACAGCATCGTCGTGCCGTGGTCGAACCAGCGAAAGACCTGCGGGTTGAAGACGATCCCGGCGGGGTCGCAATCGCCCCATTCGACACGGCGGGTCAGGGTGTTGGACAGCATCGCTGGCCCCTTTGATCGAACACGCGCCGGGCCTTCATTTCGGTTTTCGGCAGCGTGTCGGGCGCGACCACGGCGACCGTGCAGCGCACTTCGCAGCGGCTGCGGATCTCGCGCGTGACCGCGTCGGCCACGCCGGCGTCGGTATGTTCGACCACGACGGTCATCACGTCCAGCCCGTCGTCCCGGGTGGACAGGCGGATCTGGAATTCGTCGCCGGTGCCCGCGATCGCGCGCACGGCTTCCTCGATCTGGACAGGGAAGAACTTGATTCCGCGCAGGTTGATCAGGTCGTCCGAGCGCCCGGTCAGGCAGCCCATCGCCTTGACGTGGTTGCGACCGCAGGCGCACGGGGCGCGCGACAGCCGGGTGTAGTCGCCGACCAGGAACCGCAGTTGCGCCGAGCTTTCGCTGTTCAGGTTGGTGCAGACGGTCAATCCGCGCGCGCCATCGGGCACCGGTGTCAGGGTGTCGGGATCGACGGTTTCCCAGACCTGGATATCCTCCATCAGGTGGATGAAGGGCGTGTCGCCTTCCTGGTATTCGGGGCACGAGTAGCCGCCGCAATGGGGCGAGGCCTCGGTGCAGCCGTAGAATTCGAGCGACTTCGCCCCCCAAAGGTCCTGGATGCGCGCGAGCGTGCCCTCGACGCCCGAAAACGGTTCGCCCCCCGTCACCAGCCACCGGACCGAGGTTCGGGCCGGATCCTGGCCCATGTCCTGCATCGTGCGCCCCAGATACAGCAGGTATGAGGGCGTGCAGATCAGCGTGGTCGGCTTGAACCGTTCGATCAGCGCGGCGCGCGCGGGCCCGTCCATACCGCCGCCCGGGATCACCGGCAGACCCATGCGCGCCAGCGTGTATTGCACGCCCCAGGCAAAGACATGCGGGCCGAATCCGGTCATCGGCAGGCCGCTGTCGCCCTTGCGCAACCCGCCCGAATAGAGCGCACGCGCGTTGGCCTGTTCCCAGTATTGGCGGTCGAAATGGGTGTAGCGGAAGACGCGCGGCACACCCGTGGACCCCGAGGACGAAAACAGCATCCAGCCGCGATCGCCCCATTCCGCCGTGCCGCAGGTGGTGTAGGTGCCATACGGGGGGTGTGCGGTGGCGTCCTCCATCATCTCGTGCTTGGTGACGACGGGCCAGTTCGCCAGCATCGTCTCCACCGAATCCAGGTCGGTGGGCGCGACACCCAGCCGGTCGAACCGGCGACGGTAAAAGGCGCTGTTCTCATAGAGAAACGGCGCGACGGCGGCAATCTTTTCGTCCTGAACCGCACGGATCCGGTCGCGTGACCAGGTGTCCTTGTCCGACCAGTAATCGGCGCTGACGGGCGCGCCGCGGTCTTCGTGGTGGGTCGCCAGAACCGATTTCCAGGCGGTGCGGGTCGCGTCGGCCCGGGATGACGGATGGGACATGGTTTTCCTCGCTCGTTGCGCTCAGGGACGTCGGATTTGCGCGCCCCGCTGCCGCCGGGGACCGGCGTGGCCCTGTGGGGGATGCCGGCGATCCCGGCGGGCACGCCCATCCGGAAACCCGGTCCGAGGCGCTTGGACCGGGCTTGTGTCGTCTCAGATGTCCTGCCGCGAGCCGCGCTTGATGCCGATATCGCTGCGGTAGCCTTGCGCGGCTTTCGAGATCGGGCTGGGCGCGACGGTGGCGCGGATCCGCACCTGCCGGTGCGGCTCGATGGTGCCCGCGCTGCGCTGCCCGCCGCCGTCCTCGCCCCACAAGAGCACCACCTCGGTGCCGGGTTCGGCATGGGCGGCATCGATCGAGGCCAGCGACATCATCGCGCGTTCGTTTGCAGTATAGGCGGGATAGGTGGCCAGGCCGATCATCGCGCCGTCCTGGTCCGTCACCTTGTCATAATGCATTCGCCCGATTGCGGCCAGGGGCAGGGTGATCGGCAGCGGTTTGTCCTGTGGTTCGCCGCCCTCGAACTGGGCAGCCATGACCGCGAGCACGTCGTCGGCATTCCACACCAGCGTCACCTTTCGGCGGTGGGGGCGGTCCTGCATCGTCTCCAGCGCGGCGCGGCCGATGAAGTCGTGGTCGAACTTGACGATATGGCCGTAGTTCACGTCATAGGGGGTGACGTAGTAATCCGCGATATTCGGCGAATACAGGCTGCCGCCCAGCGACATCCGCATCGAGGCGTGCCTGGCCGAGCACCAGTCGCGATAGCCCTTGGTCCCCGCGCCGGTATAGACGCCCGACACCGGAACCGCCCACCAGCCGCTTTCGATCACCGTGGTGAAATAGGCGATCGATCCCACCATGCGCAGCCCGTAGGGCCGCCCCGCCGTTCGCAGCAGGTCCTTGACCGCCTGGTAGTCGGCCCAGGGACCCGACAGTTCCAGCCCCGGCATGCCGCCCATCGAATGGCGCATTCCGCGCACCTTGTGGGGTCCCAGGCAGAGGATCTCGGACTTGAAGAACCCGATTTCGGGCAGCGGGCCGCCGTTGAGCTCTTCCAGCAGCGCCCAGGCCTTGGGGCCTTCGACCTGGAACCGGTAGAATTCGCGCGCCTTCTTCGGATTGAGCGTCCACATCGGATCGAGTTCGGTGGTGACGTCATAGGCCAGCGCCTGGGCGTTGTATTCCACCCACTCGGTCGTCGCCGGATTGCCGACCACCAGATAGTCGTCTTCGTCCATGCGGTAGAGGATCGCGTCGCCGATCAGGTTCCCCTCGGGCGAGCAGCAGACCAGTTGCTTGGCCGCGCCGATCCCGAAGGTCCGGAAGCTGTTGACCGACAGGAATTGCGTGAAGGCCAGCGCGTCGGGGCCGCGCACGTGCAGCGACATCATGTGATAGGACTGGTCGTGCACCGCGATCGTGTTGCGCCAGGCCCATTGTTCGTCGCGCCATGTGGTGAATTCGGGGCGCACCCCCTCGCCGGGCATCATCTGCGTGTAGATGGTCAGGGCTGCCTTGGGGGCGTTGCGGAACAGATGATCGGTGACATTCGGCACCTGGGCCATCAGATCGCTGAGTGTTTTCGGCTGCGACGGGGTCATGCGATGTCCTGTGGGGAAGGGAACGCCCTGCGCTTTGGTCGGGGTCCTGCGGAATGCGTTGCCATGTCAACTGTCCGAATTTCTGCAAATCCGGGGTTGCCATGTCAACTGTTTTCTCGCGGCAGGCCGGATCGGGCCCGAGGGGGCGCGGCAGACAGGAAAACCCCCCGGATTCGCGGGGAATCCGGGGGGCAGGGCCCCTGGGGCCGAAACTCTGGAGCGGGTAGCGGGAATCGAACCCGCGCGTTCAGCTTGGGAAGCTGACAGGCTACCATTACATCATACCCGCCGCTGTCGCCCGATCTATCCGCGCCTGTCAGGCACGTCAAGAGCGGTGCGCGGCGCTCAGAACGGGATGTCGTCGTCCATGTCCGAGCCGCCGCCGAAGCCGCCGCCCGATCCCCCGCGCGAGCCGCCGCCGGACCCGCCACCAAAGCCGCCGCCCGAGGGACCGCCCCGGCCGCCAGCCCCGCCGCTTCCGCCGCTGTAGCCGCCGCTCATGCCGTCGTCATAGCCGCCGGCGCTGCCGCTCTCGCCGCCGCGACCGTCGAGCAGCGTGAGGTTGCCGGTGAAGGGGCGCAGGACGACCTCGGTCGAATAGCGATCCTGGCCGGACTGGTCCTGCCATTTGCGGGTTTCCAGCTGGCCCTCGATATAGACCTTCGACCCCTTGCGCAGATACTGCTCGGCGATCTTGGCCAGCGGTTCGCTGAAGATCGCGACCGAGTGCCACTCGGTCCGTTCGCGCCGCTCGCCCGAGGCCTTGTCGCGCCAGGTTTCCGATGTGGCGATGCGCAGGTTGACCACCTTGCCGCCGTTCTGGAAGCTGCGCACCTCGGGGTCGCGGCCGAGATTGCCGATCAGAATGACCTTGTTGACCGAACCTGCCATCGGTGCCCCCTGCGTCCGTGTGTCTCGAATCTGTTGGCTTGCAGGGTTACACCACCTCATCCGTGTTTGGAAATGGTTAACGGCAGGGCGCGCTGGGCGGATCGGCGCCAAAGCCCTCCCCGGGGCCCGGCGCGGGCGTGGGCGCTTCTTGGCCTGCGCGCGATTCGGGCGTATAGTGCGACCTGCTTGGGGATAGATGGGACAACGGATGCTGAAGGTGGTGGTGGCGGTCAGCCTGATGCTGACGGCGAGCGGAGCCGAGGCCAACGGCCTCAGGCTGGGCGGTGGGGGTGCCGGCGCGCACGGGGACAGGTTCTCGGCCGCGACCCGGCTGCTCGACACCCGCGCGGCCCGGCAATATTCGGCCTCGAGCCCGGACAGTGCGGCGCCGGCGGTCACCTATTCGGGGCGCTACCAAGGCGAATACCTGACCCTCGCGCGCGAAGCCGCGCGGCATCACAACGTGCCCGAAGAGCTGTTCCTGCGGCTGGTCCACCAGGAAAGCCGCTGGAACCCGCAGGCGGTCTCGCCCGCGGGGGCGCGCGGATTGGCGCAACTGATGCCGGACACGGCCGCCCGCCTGGGGGTGAACCCCGACGATCCGCGCCAGAACCTGGAAGGCGGCGCGCGCTACCTGCGCATGATGTATGAACGCTTCGGCGACTGGCGGCTGGCGCTGGCGGCGTATAACGCCGGGCCCGGTGCGGTCGAACAGCACAATGGCGTGCCGCCCTACGCCGAAACGACGGAATACGTGCGCATCATCCTGGGCGCCGGCTGAACGGGGCCGATGACGCAGGGCACCGCGATTCCCCGGATCGACCTGCGCGCCCTGTTCGCGGGGGACATCGCAGCGCGGTCCGCGCTGCGCCGGGGCGTGACCGAGGTCGGTTTTCTGGTGGTGCATGACACGCCGATCGGTGCCGCCCGGGTGCAGGGCGTTCTTGATGCGTATCGCGGCTTTTTCGCCCTGCCCGAGGCCGAGAAGGCCGCGGTGGACATGGCGCGCACGGGGTCCAACCGGGGCTGGGGCGGGCCACGCAGCGAACAGGTCGATCCGGCGGCGAACCCCGATTACAAGGAAGTCTTCGACATGGGGTTCGAGGTTCCGGGGTCGCCCCTGGCGGTGCACGCGCCGAACCTCTGGCCCGCGCGCCCGGCGGGATTCCGCGCCACGCTCGAGGGGTATTACGCCGAAGCCCGGTCGCTGTCGCTGCGCCTCTTGCGGGAAATCGCCGGGGTGCTGGGGCCGGATACCGGCTTTTTCGATGACAAGTTCCACGCCCCGATGGCCCTGCTGCGCGGGAATTTCTATCCGCCCCGGCCCGACTGGGCCGGCGCGCGCGATTTCGGCATCGGTGCCCATACCGATTACGGCTGCCTGACCCTGCTGGCCACGGACGGCGTGCCAGGGCTTGAGGTGCGGCTCGGCTCGGGCCACTGGCTGCCGGTCGAGGCCGGGCCGGGCGCCTTCGTCATCAATTTCGGCGAGATGCTGGAGATGTGGTCTGGCGGACGGGTGCGCGCGACGCCGCATCGCGTGATCGGCGGCGCGGCGGACCGGTTGTCGGTGCCCCTGTTCTTCAACCCCTCGCCCGAGGTGAACGTGGCGCCGCCCGGGTCCGGCGAAACGATCCGCGCGGTCGATCACCTGCAACGGCGCTTCAACGAGACCTATGTGCACCTGCAACGGGCCTCGGGGCGGGGGAACTGAGGCGCGGGCCCGGCGTCGCCATTTGGCGGTGCAGCCAGGCCGCCTCTTTGCTCAGCGCGCGAATATGCTGAGGATCTCGGCCGGCGGTTTCTTCTGCTTGGCGTGCGCCGGGACCGTCGCCCCGGCCGCCGGATAGCCCACGGGCAGGATCATCACCGGCTTTTCCGAGGCCGGACGTCCGCACAATTCGTTGAGGAATTTCATCGGGTTGGGCGTGTGTTCCAGACAGACCAGCCCGGCGTGATGCAGCGCGGCGATCAGGAACCCGGTGGCGATGCCCACGCTTTCGGGGACGTAGTAATTCTTGAACCGTTCCCCCGTGGGCCGCGTGCCCCAGCGTTGCGCGAAGACGACGATCAGCCAGGGCGCATCGGTCAGATGGGGTTTCGACGCGCCGGTGCCGATCGGCTCCAGCGCCGCCAGCCATTCGTCGCCCGCGCCCCCGGCATAGAAGGCGCGCTCTTCCTCCTCGGCGGCGGCGCGGATGCGGGCCTTCATCGCCGGGTCCGAAATGGCCACGAAATGCCAGGGCTGGTTGTTCGCCCCGGACGGCGCGGTGCCGGCGGCCTCGATGCAGCGGGCCAGGATCGCCTCGGGGACTGGGCGGGTGTCGAAATCGCGCACCGAGTGACGCTTGCGCATGTAGGCCAGAAAAGCCTCGGCCTGGGTCAGCGCCTGGTCGTCGGGCTGTTGCACCCGGTCTGGCAGCGGCAGGGGGGTATAACGCGGGGTGTCGGTGGCGGTCATCGCGGGGGGCCTTTCGGGTCGACGCCCAAGGCCTAGCAGTCGCGGCCCCCAGGGTCGAGTGGGCACATCCGCGCGGGCGGCGGCCCGGGCCCGGCCCGATGGTCGCGCGAGCCCTTGCACCAGGGGCGCCGCTGTGGTCGAAACGCGGGACCCTTGGACACGCCTCGCCATGCCCACGCCCCTGCTCTTGATCCTGTCCGCCGCCGGCTTTGGTGCCTCGCCGCTGCTGATCGTGTTGAATGTCGGCGCCTTTCCGCCCTGGACGCTGGGCGCGCTGCGCGCGGCGCTGGGTCTGCCGCTGCTGATCATCGCCGCCGGGATGATGGGGGCGCAACGCCGCCCGGATGCCCATGACGCGCTGACCGCGTTGGTCGGGGGGATCCTGACGGTGTCGATCCCTTTCGTCAGCATGGCGGCGGGGATGCAGTATATCCCGTCGGGCATGGGCGGGATGCTGTATGCGACGATGCCGTTGTTCACGCTGGCGCTGGCGGCGCTGTTTCTCAGGGACGAGCCGGCGACCCTGGAACAGGCGCTGCGCATCGCCGTCGGCATCGGCGGCGTGCTGCTGATCGCCGGGCCCGGGCTGGTCGCGGACGGGCTGGGCCAGGCGGGGCTGGGCACGGCGCTGACGCTGATCTCGCCGTTGAGCTATGCCGCCGGCAACGTCTGGTTCCGGCGCCGGCGCAAGATGGCGCCGCTGATGCTGTCGGCGGGCATGTTCCTGGTCGGCGCGCTCAGCGTCTGGCCGCTGGCCCTGCTGATCGACGGAACCCCGCAGGTCGTGCCCTCGGGCTATGCGATCGGCATCCTGATCGCGCTGGTGGTGCTGGCCACGGTGGCGCCGAACCTGCTGAATTATGCGCTGGTGCAGCAGGCCGGCGCCAACAAGGCGGCGCTGGCGATGTTCCTGATGCCGGGGTTCAGCGTGGTCTTCGGCATGATCTTTCTGGACGAGCGGCTGCCGCTTCTGGCCTTTGCCGGGCTGGCGCTGGTGATCGGCGCATCGAGCGCGCGGATCCCGTCCCGATGGATTCCGGCGCGGTTCAGGCCAGGCGCAGGCCGCCCTCGTGTTCCAGAAAGCTGACCACCGCGCCGACCCCCTGTCCGTGGCGCATCTGCGCCAGCACATAGGGCTTGCGCCCGCGCGCGCGTCGCGTGTCGGCCTCGAGCAACGCCAGATCCACGCCCACATAGGGCGCGAGATCGGTCTTGTTGACCACCAACAGATCCGATTTCGTCACGCCGGGGCCGCGTTTGCGCGGGATGTCCTGCCCGGCGGCCGTGTCGATGACGTAGATCGTCAGGTCCGCCAGTTCCGGCGAAAACGTCGCGGCCAGATTGTCGCCGCCCGATTCGATCAAGATCAGGTCCAGGTCGGGGATCGCGGCGCGCAGTTCGGCGATCGCGGCCAGGTTGATCGAGGCATCCTCGCGGATCGCTGTGTGCGGGCAACCGCCGGTTTCCACGCCCTTGATGCGCGCCTCGGGCAGGACCTGTGCCCGGACCAGGAAATCCGCATCCTCGCGCGTGTAGATGTCGTTGGTGATGACCGCCATCGAACAACGCGACGCCAGCGCACGGGCGAGTTGTTCGGTCAGCGTGGTCTTGCCGCAGCCCACCGGGCCGCCGATTCCCACCTTGAGGGGGCCGTTGTTGCTCATGTGCGGAAGATCCTTACATCCTGCGTTTCGTGTTCCATGGCGGCCAGGTCCCCGGACAGCGCTGCCCCGCCCAGATCCTCCAGCCCCGAGTCGGCCGCGCGCGCGGCCAGCGTGGCGACCACCGGCGCCAGCCGGGCCAGAACGCGCTGCCCGTCGGTCTGGCCCAACGGCATATGGCGCACGGCGATGGTCACCAGGTTGCCCGCAAAGGCCTGGAGATACAGCGCAATGACCGTCGCGGCCGGCACGCCCAGGGGGCGCGCGGCCTCGCCCAGGGCAACCGGCAACGCGCGGGCGGGCAGGGGCCGGTCGGTGATCCCGGCGAGCGTGCGCGCCAGCGCCGCGCCCTGGTCCAGCGTCTCGCCGAGGCGCTCGGCCGACGGGGCCAGCGCGCGCGCGGTCGCGTCCAGCAGATCGTGGTCCGCGCCGGGCTTCAGCGCCTGCGCCAGCAAGACCGCGTCCTGCCAGCCCGCGCCGTGGCGCAGCACATCCGCGAGCCAGGCTTCAAGCGTTGCCGCGTCGGTGACCTCGGCGAGGGCGACGACCCGCTCAAGCCCGTGCGAGCAGGCAAAGGCGCCAGTCGGGAAGGCCGGCGACAGCCATTGCGTCAGCGCGAGCAGGGCGGGTTCAACCATCGAGACGCCGGGCCACCTGGTCGTCCTCGCCCAACGAGACCAGTTTCAGTTCGCGGATCAGCCGGATCGTGGGTTTCAGGCCGAAGAACACCGATCCGACGATGAACAGCCAGGTCGCGGCATAGGTCGTCGCCGGGCTGAGGAACAGGATCGATCCCACGACGAACAGCCCCGCCGCGCTGAAATCGACAAAGGTATAGGCGATCTCATAGGCCGCCCAGACCCGCGCGTGGCGGCTGGACCGGGTGCGGTTTTCCGGGTGAAACAGGGTCATGTGGCGTCGTCCTCGGGCGCGATGTGGGCGTGCGAGCCGTGGTGGTGCACGGCCCCGTGCGGGTGGTCGTGCGGGTGGTCGTGCGCGTGGTCGTGGCCCTGCGCCGGGCCGTGGTCATGGCCCATCGTACGGCCGGTTCCGTAGGCGCCGCTCTCGGGCGTGAACGGGCCACGCGCGCGCCGGATCTCGGCGCCCAGGCCGCGCAGCATCCGTTCCAGCACCGCATCGTCGCGGATCACCAGATGTCCCGGCGCGATCTGACAGGGCGTGTGCCGATTGCCGATGTGCCAGCACAGGCGCGGCAGGTCGCCGGTGACGACCAGCACCTCCTCATCGGCCGGAACGATGGCGATCGTGGTGCCGTCGTCCAGCTCGAACCCCCAGTGGTCGTCCAGGTTGGTGACCGAGGGCAGGTCCACGAGAAAGCCGATGTCGCCCTCGGTTACCAGCCGTTTTCGGCGCATCAGGCGTTCGTCATAGGTCAGGATCACGCGGTCGTCCACGCGGGCCGGTGCCTGGCTCAGAAGCCGCGAAACGGGGGGGAAATCGGTCATGATCGGGTCCTGTGAAACGGGATGTTAACCCTCGCAGAGGCAGACTTCGCCCGCAAGAGACGCAGGAGAGTCGCATGGCACCACTGGCCGCCGCGGATGAGCTGGCCGCCGTCCGCGCACAGATCGAAACGCTCAGGCAGCGCGAACGGGCGCTTTGCGCGGCGTTGATCGCCGCACCGGCCGAGGGGCGGCAGGGCCTCTGGACGCGGGTCGAGGTGGCCGAGCGCGTGCTCAGGGTGTTCGACCACCGGCTGTTGCCCGAGGCCGTGCGCCAGGACCCCGTGTTCTGGAGCAGTCGCCACCTCACGGAACTGCGCTGCCTGCCGCTGGACGGCCGGATGCCGCCCGCCGGCCCGAAACCCGTGCGGTCGCCCCTGGTCCGCGGCGACGGATCGGGACTGGCCCTGCAATGAGGGTGCGCCTGGCGCCTGGCGGCCGGCAACGGGCTGGCCCGGGGGCCCGAGTGCACCGGGGGCACGGGGGGCACGGGGGCGGGCCCCGGCGCGCGGCCCGTCAGAACAGGAAATAGCGCTGGGCAAGGGGCAGCTCCGCCGCCGGTTCGCAGGTCAGCAACACGCCGTCCGCGCGCACCTCGTAGGTTTCGGGGTCCACCTCGATCCTGGGCGTTGCGTCGTTCAGTTGCATGTCGGCTTTGGTCACCCCCCGGCAGCCGCGCACGGCGACCAGGTCCTTGCGCAATCCCAGCGCCGTGCCGACCCCCGCGTCGCGCGCCGCCTGGCTGACAAACGTCACCGCCGCGCGTTCCACCGCGCGGCCCAACGCGCCGAACATCGGCCGCGAATAGACCGGCTGCGGCGTCGGAATCGACGCATTCGGATCGCCCATCTGCGCCACCGCGATCATGCCGCCCAGCAACACCATTTCGGGCTTGGCGCCGAAAAAGGCGGGCGACCACAGCACCAGATCGGCGCGCTTGCCGACCTCGACCGAGCCGATCTCATGCGCCAGCCCGTGCACGATGGCCGGGTTGATGGTGTATTTCGCCACATAACGGCGGACGCGGAAATTGTCGTTGTCGCCGGTTTCCTCGGGCAGGGGACCGCGCTGGCGCTTCATCTTGTGGGCGGTCTGCCAGGTGCGGGTGATGACCTCGCCGACCCGGCCCATCGCCTGGCTGTCCGACGACAGGATCGAGAACGCGCCCAAGTCGTGCAGGATGTCCTCGGCGGCGATGGTCTCGCGGCGGATGCGGGATTCGGCAAAGGCCACGTCCTCGGGGACCGCGCGCGACAGGTGGTGGCAGACCATCAGCATGTCGAGGTGCTCTTCGATCGTGTTGACGGTGTAGGGCATCGTCGGGTTGGTCGAGGACGGGATGACGTTCTGCGAGGACACGACCTTGATGATATCGGGCGCGTGCCCGCCGCCGGCGCCTTCGGTGTGGAAGGCGTGGATCGTGCGGCCCTTGATCGCGGCCAGCGTGTTCTCGACAAAGCCGGATTCGTTCAGCGTGTCGGTGTGGATCATGACCTGCACGTCCATCCGGTCGGCCACGCCCAGGCAGCAGTCGATGGCGGCGGGGGTCGTGCCCCAATCCTCGTGCAGCTTCAGCGCGCAGGCCCCGGCGTTGACCATTTCCTCAAGCGCCGCGGGCTGCGAGGCGTTGCCCTTGCCCGCCAGGCCGATGTTCATCGGCAACCCGTCCACGGCCTGCAACATCCGCCCGATGTGCCAGGGGCCGGGGGTGCAGGTGGTGGCCAGCGTGCCATGCGCGGGGCCGGTGCCGCCGCCCAGCATCGTCGTCAGGCCCGAGTGCAACGCGTCCTCGACCTGCTGCGGGCAGATGAAGTGGATATGCGCGTCGAACCCTCCGGGGGTCAGGATGCGCCCCTCGCCTGCGATGATCTCGGTTCCGGGGCCGATGATGACGGTGACGCCGGGCTGGGTGTCGGGGTTGCCCGCCTTGCCGATGGCGGCGATGCGGCCGTCGCGCAGGCCCACGTCGGCCTTGGTGATGCCGCGATGGTCCAGGATCAGGGCGTTGGTGATGACGGTATCCATGGCGCCCTCGGCACGGGTCACCTGGGACTGGCCCATGCCGTCGCGGATCACCTTGCCGCCGCCGAACTTGACCTCGTCGCCGTAGACGGTCAGGTCGCGCTCGACCTCGATCACCAGGTCGGTGTCGCCCAGGCGCACCCGGTCGCCGGTGGTGGGGCCGAACATCTCGGCGTATTGGGCGCGGGAAAGCGTGTAGGCCATTCAGAGGTCCCCCATCACCTGGCCGTTGAAGCCAAAGACGCGCCGCGCGCCGCCCAGCGGCACCAGCCGAACGCTGCGGGTCTGGCCAGGTTCGAAACGGACGGCGGTTCCGGCGGGGATGTCCAGCCTGAGCCCGCGCGCCGCGGCCCGGTCGAACGCCAGGCCCGGGTTGGCCTCGGCAAAGTGGTAGTGCGATCCCACCTGCACGGGGCGGTCGCCGGTGTTGGCCACGGTCAGCTCGGTGACCGGGGCGCCGGCGTTCAGCACGATGTCGCCCGCGGCGGGGAAGATCTCGCCCGGGATCATGTCAGGCAACCGCCAGCGCCAGGCCGGCGAGGGCCGCGCCAGCCCCAGCCCCGCGCAAGGCCACAGCGCCCAATCCACGCCCCAGCGCGATCCCGCTCAGGTGCAACAAGGCCGTGACCAGCGCGAACCCGGCGGCAAAAAACGCCTGGCCGGTTTGCGGCCCCTCGGCGCCGTGCGCCCAGCCGTGCGCGGCGCCGAACAGCGCGATCAGGGACAGCGCCAGGCCCGGCGGCAGGCGCACGCTCATCGCAATCAGCGCGCCCAGCACGATGACCGAGGCCAGGATCATCGGCTCGATGACCGGCAGCCCGGGCGCGGACGCGCCCAGCGCGCCGCCCGCCAGCATTGCCACGACAAAGCCCAGCGGCATCGCCCACAGCGCCCGCCCGCCGGTCTGTGCGGCCAGCAGACCCACGGCCACCATCGCAAGGACATGGTCGGCGCCGCTCAGCGGGTGGGCGGCGCCGCCCAGAAAGGTGCGGCTGTCGTGCAGGCCGTGGGCCAGCGCCAGCGAGGGCTGCAACAGCAGGGCAAGGGCAAGAGCGGGGGGAAGCGCGCGCATGGGAACCTCTCAGCGGATCGGATGGTGAACGGTGACGAGCTTGGTGCCGTCGGGAAAGGTGGCCTCGACCTGGACCGAGGGGATCATCTCGGCGATGCCCTCCATGCATTGGTCGCGGGTCACGACATGCGCGCCGGCCTCCATCAGGTCGGCGACGGACCGGCCGTCGCGCGCCCCCTCGACAACGAAATCCGTGATCAGGGCGACCGCCTCGGGGTGGTTCAGCCTGACGCCGCGCGCCAGCCGCCCGCGCGCGACCATCGCCGCCAGGCTGACCAGAAGCTTGTCCTTTTCGCGGGGGGTCAGGTTCATTGCATTCTCCTAGAGCTGCCAGACCCGGGGCAGGGGCCGGGGCCGCAACACCGCCAGCAACCGGGCGATCTGGCGGCGCAGCGGCCAGCCGTCGGCGGCCGTCAGTCGGGCTGTCAGCTTTCCGTCAAAGGCCGAGGCCGCGCCGCGCACGCCCGGTTCGTCCAGCACCCGGCGCACCGCCGCCAAGGCGTCCTCGGCCCCCCGCGCCACCAGCGCGACCGAGGCAAAGGCGCGCGCGCCCCGCAGCGTCGCGGGGCCGGTCAGCGCCTCCGGGGTCAGGCGCAGGGGCTCCAGCAGCACGGGGCGGCCGGCGCGCGTGATCTCGCGCCGGTCCTCGAACGCCAGCGTCGTGACGGTTTCGCCCATCGCCGCGCGGCCCAGCACCACGGCCTCCAGGGCCAGGACCTCGGCCCGGGGCGACAGCGCGATGCGCGTGTGCCGCGCCAGCGCCGAACGGTCGAACAGGATCGTCTCTTGCGGCAGCCAGTCCAGCCGGCCCCGGTCGATGGACAGGTCCACAGTCACACGGGCGTGCCCGTCGTTGGCGCGATAGGCGCGCTCGGCGGTCTGGGTGGTGGCGGTCACGGGTCCGTCAGTCTCCAGCCGATAGGTCAGCCGGTCGCCCCCGGTCAGCCCGCCGGCGGTGTTCAGGAACACCACCTCGCCCGGCAGGCAGACCGCCTTGGCCGAACCCCGGGTAAAGAGCCGCCGCACCGCGCCGCCGCTCAACGCGACATCGGCGGTGCCTTGGCTGCGCTGAAGCGCGGGCAGAGGGGCGGCAAGCAGGGTCATCGCGCCCAAAGGACGCCCCGCCCCGCGCCCTGACAAGGGATGGCACCGCCGCGTCCCGGGCGATCGGGCCTCGGGCGGTGCGGCGCGGCGAAAAAATGGGCAAAACGATGAAACAAGCGGCGAAATGGAAAAGATGGGCCGCTGGCCCGGATGGTGGGCGGCGCAGAACGCGCTTTCGCCCACCGCCGGGATTTGCCAGCATGGCCCGGTTCCGAACGCCCGAGTCCCCGATGCAACCGAACGCCCGTTGGGCCTTTGCCCGATACCGCGCCATCGCCCATCACCTGCCCCGTGTCGAGCGCGGCTTTGCGCCTTTCAGCTATCGCCTGCCCGATCTGACCGGGGTGATTGCGCGCCATGACGGTTTCATCCTGGATGCCTTTGGCGTGCTCAACATCGGCGAGGGGGTGCTGCCGCAAGCAATCGAGCGGGTGCAGCAAATGCGGGCCGCGGGCAAGCGCGTGGTCGTGCTGACCAACGGCGCCGCGGTCCCGCGGTCCCGCGCGCTTGAAAAATACCGCGCCTGGGGCTTTGATTTTGGCGACACCGAGGTGATCGCCAGCCGTGACCTGGCGGCCCGGGCGCTGGCCGGTCGCGGCGGGCGCTGGGCGGCGATCGCGCCTTTGGGTTCGGGGTTCGACGATCTACCGGGGGATGTCCGCGCGTTGGACGACGATCTGCTGGCGCGCGCCGACGGGTTCCTGTTTCTGGGGTCCCAGGGTTGGGACGACGCGAAACAGGCCGCGCTGGTCGCGGCGCTGAGGGCCCGGCCGCGCCCCGTGATCTGCGCCAATCCCGATATCGTCGCCCCCCGCGAGGGCGGCTTCACCTGGGAGCCGGGGCACTACGCCTTTGCCCTGCCGGTGCCGGTAGAGTTCCACGGCAAGCCCTTTGGCGGCGCCTTCGCGGCCGCGCTCGCGGCGCTGGACCTGCCGGCGAACCGCGTCGCAATGGTGGGCGACACGCTGCACACCGATGTTCTGGGCGGCCGCGCGGCGGGGTGTTTCACGGTGCTGGTCACGGGGCACGGGTTCTTTGCCGGGCAAGACCCGCAGCCCTATATCGACGCGACCGGGTTGGTGCCCGATTTCCTGGCGGATGAGACCTGACATGCCGGACAAACCCCTGAAACCGAATGAGATCGCCACCGAGGTGCCCTTGGGCGCCGATGCCACGCTGGGCTTCATCGGCCATGTCGAAACGCCCTGGAAGACGCTGCGGGACTGCCCCAAGCGCGCGCCGCTGGACGGGCCCGAGAGCACCGTGGTGCTGGCCGCGCCCTGGGACCGCGCGCTCGACGGGGTCGAGGGGTTCGATTTTCTCGAGCTGTTCCTCTGGTTCCACCGGGCGCGGCGCGACCTGCTGGTGATCGACCCTGCGCACGGGGGTGGGCCGCGCGGCGTGTTCGCCTTGCGCGCGCCCGTGCGGCCCAATCCGATCGCCGTGACGACGGTCGCGCTGGTCGCCCGTCACGGCAACCGGTTGATCGTGCGCGGGCTCGAGGCGCTGGACGGCACGCCCCTGATCGACATCAAGCCTGGGCGCTGCCCGAACGCGCCCTGATCACTCGGCCGTCGGCGCGGGGCGGGTGTGGCGGCCCAGCGGGATTTCCTTCAGGAAGACCGCGAACCCGACCCCCAGCACCGCCAGCCCCGCCACGACCCAATAGATCGGCGCAATCGCGTCCACCACATGGCCGGCGATCATCGCGCGCGCCTCGGGGGGCATGTGGGCGATGGCCTGCGGCCCCAACTCGGCCGAGACGGGCATTCCGCCAAAGCCCGACGACAGCCGCGCCGTCATCATCGCGCCAAAGACCGCAACAGCCAGCGACCCGCCGATCTGGCGGAACATCACGCCCGAGGCCGTCGCCGTGCCCAGGATCTTGCGCGGGACCGCGTTCTGCACGGCCGTGGTCAGCACCGGAAAGCACAGCCCCATGCCAAAGCCGAAGACGACGATCATCCCCGAGAAAACCCAGATCGACGTGTCGGCCGCGATCTGCGCCAGCAGCGCCGCACCCAGCGCGACAAAGGCCATGCCGGCCAGCGGCAACACCCGGTAGCGCCCGGTGCCCCGCATGTAGCGGCCCGCGACCGTCGTCGCGCCGATGATGCCCACCGTCATCGGCGCCAGCAGCAGCCCCGAGATCATCGGCGTCACGCCGCGCGCGATTTGCAGGTAGATCGGCAGAAAGGTGACCGCCCCCAGCATCGCAGCGCCGGTCAGCATCGACAGCGCCGATGTGTTGCGGAACACGTTCTCGCGGAACAGGTCGAGCGGCAGGATCGGTTCCGCCACGCGCCGTTCGATGGCGACAAAGGCCAGCAGCGCCAGCGCCGATGTCGCGCCCAGGCCGTAGGCCTCGATCGAGGTCCAGGCAAAGCTGCGCCCGCCCAGCGCCGTCAGCAAGGTCAGCGCCGCCAGCGAGATCGACAGCATCGCCGCCCCGGCCCAGTCGATGCGGTGCTTGTGGGTGACGACATGCGCCGGGAAGCTGGCGGCGAAGCCGATCACCGCCAGGATGCCCAGCGGCACGTTGATGAGGAAGATCCAGTGCCAGCTGAACTGTTCCACGAACCAGCCGCCGATCAGCGGCCCGATCATCGAGGACACCGAGAACACGGCCGCGAACATCCCCTGAACCTTGCCGCGTTCGGCGGCGGACAGCACGTCGCCCACCACCGACAGCGCCAGCACGAAAAGGCCGCCGCCGCCCAGGCCCTGCACGGCGCGGGCGACGATCAGGAAGGTCATGCTGTCCGCGATCCCGCACAGCAGCGACCCCAGCAGGAACAGACCCACCGACACGAACACCATCGCCCGCCGCCCGTAGAGATCGCCCAGCTTGCCATAGAGCGGCGCCGCCACGGTCGAGGCCAGGATATAGGCCGTCACCACCCAGGACAGGTGCTCGATCCCGCCCAGATCGGCAACGATCGTCGGCAGCGCGGTCGAAACCACGGTCTGGTCCAGCGCCGCCAGCAGCAGCAATGTCGCGACAGAGGCGATGACCAGCCGGACCGATCCGTTGTGGGCGGGGTGCTCGGTCTCGGGGAGGGGGGCGGCGGTCGGGGTTTTGGGTGCGGACATGGGGGCGCTCGGTTCTGGCGGATGGGACGGGCAGGCCCGGCGGCGCCGGCAGGGCGGCCGCGCGAACGGTTGGCTGAGATAGTCCCAGTTGCGGACCCGGATCAAGGGTGGCCGAGCGTTTAATTTGTGAAATACCGGTGACAGGCGGTCCGCCGGCGCGGTTCAGCCGGCGTGCACGGGGCCCGTCGCGGTGGCGGCGTCGGGCGCAAAGATCTGCGCCAGTCCGGCGTTGTCGCGGACCAGATCGTGCACCGTGTAGCGGTCGAGCGTGGCATAGAATGCGTCCAGCCCCTCGCTCAACATGCCCTTCAGGCGACAGTCGAAGCACAAGGGACAGGTGTTGCGATCCGCGTCCATGCATTCGGCAAAGGGCAGATCGGCCTCGAACAGGCGCACCACGGTGCCGACGCGGATCGATTCGGCCGGTCTGGCCAGCGCGATGCCGCCCCCCCGCCCGCGCGAGGTGTGCAGGAAGCCCGCGCCCTCGAGCTGGTTCACCACCTGCGCCACATGATGGAACGAGGCATTGCACGCCCGCGCCACATCCGCCGTGCGCAGGCTGTCCGGCGCGCGCACCGCGCAGTGCATCAGCGTGCGCATCGCCAGATTGGTTCGCAAGGTCAACCGCATCGGTCCTGTGGATCCTTTGGCCATGGGACCCAGCGGGCTGGGTCACGGATGTGTGACACCTTGGCCCGCGTCCGGCAAGGGCGCCTTGATTCAGATCATGTGCGCCCCGGGCGCCGGGTTCAGCGCCCGGGCCGGGGCCAGGACGTTGGGTCGGCGGGTGCAGGGTCACGGGTCCAGCAGCGCCAGAACGGCCTCGGGCGCGGTGATCTGGGCGTTGTGGAGCTGGCCGGGCAGCAGACGCGCGGCGGGGGCGATGGCGGTCATTTCCGCCAGGGTGACCATCGGGTCCTCGGCGCCCGCGGCCATCCGCAGGGGCACCCGCACCCGACGCAAAAGGTCGGGCACGCTGGCATCGGCGGCGGAAAAGACGCCCGGATTCATCGCCAGCGCATAGCCGCCCTCGACCGCCGTGACGCCGCCGGCCATTTCGGGCGCCTCCGGGGCCACCAGCCCGTGCAGACCGGCGATCCTGGCGTATCGCTCCTGCGCGTCGTCGCGTGTGGCAAAGACCCTGGCGGGGCGCTGCGCGGCAGCCCGGGCGCCGGCCAGATCGGCCTCGGACCAGGTCAGCTTGACCCCCAGCGTCACCAGCCGCGCGGGCAGGGGGCCGAACAGCCCGCCCGCCAGCAACGCACCGACGACGCCGCCAAAGGAATGTCCCAGCAGCGTGACCCGCGCGGGGTCCTCGTCGCGCAGCAGGGTGGCGACGTCGGCGGCGTGGAGTCCGAAGCCGAAGGGCCCCGCCGAAGGCGAGCGCCCGTGCCCGCGCAGGTCGGGCGCGATCCAGCGCCGGCCCCGGGCCTCGATCGCCCGGGCGAGCCGGTGCCAGACCGCCCCGGTCGCGCCCAGCCCGTGCAGCAGCACGACCAGATCGGCGCCGGTTCCCCCCCGTTCCACATGCAGCCCCAGGCCTGTCATCGCGCGCCCCCTCGCGGTTGTGTCGGGCCGCACTATGGGCGCGGCGCAGAGGGCTGGCAACCCGCGCTCAGCCCCGCGCGGCGGCGATGGCCAGCCCGTCCACGACGGCGGTGAGGGCATCGACGCCGCGCAGGCTGGCGGTGGGGCACAGCGCGCGCATCGCCGCGCCGACCATACGCATCCGGCTGGAGCCGCCGACCAGGATCACCTCGTCCACCGCGTCGGCGCGGACCCCGGCCCGTGCCAGGGTCTCGGCCGCGGCCGCCTGCAAGGCCGCGCACTGGCTGGCGAGCACGTCGTCGATATCGGCGCGGCGGATCGCGATGCCCAGGCCGGGCTCGATCGTGGCCATCGCGATGGTCCCGGCGCCGGCGTCGTTCGCGGCGATCTTTGCGGCCTCGACCGCGAAGGCGAGGGTGTGGCCCAACTCGTCCTCGAGCACCGTGCACAGCCGGGCCATGGCCCGCCCATCGACGGCCAGGCGGGCCATCGCGGCCGCCTGACGGCGCGGTTCGGGCGCATAGAGAAACGGAATCCGCGCCCAGGTGGCCAGATCGACATACAGCGCGCGCGGCACCGGCAATAGCGCGCTGCCCATCTCGCGCCTGAGCGCCCCGCCCAAGCCCAGCAGCGGCATCGCATGGGCCAGCGACAGCGCGGTGTCGAAGTCGGTGCCACCCAGCCGGATGCCGTGGCTGGCCAGGATCCGGGGGCGGGGGGCCTGATGGCGGAACAGCGTGAAATCCGATGTTCCGCCGCCGATGTCCACCACCAGCCCCAGCCCGCCGCCGGCATGGTGGCAGGCCAGCATGGCGGCCTCGGGCTCGGGCAGAAAGGCGATCTCGGTGAAGCCGGCGGCCTGGTAGCAGGCCCTGAGGTCTGCCTCGGCGCGGGCATCGCGTTCGGGTTGGTCGTGGAAATGCACGGGACGGCCCGACAGCACGCGGGTAAAGGTCTGGCCTGTGGCCGCCGTGGCCGACGTGCGCAGGGTGGCCAGAAAGGCGGTGACGACCTCGGCCAGGGTGCGGCGGCGCCCGGCGATCAGGCGCGGTTCATGCAGCAGGGGCAGGCCCAGAACGCTTTTCAGCGCGCGCATGTAGCGCCCCTCGTCGCCGGCGGCGAGCGCCCGCGCGGCGGCGTTGCCAATCCGCATGGCGCCGCCTTGCTCGGGAAAGAACACGGCGGTCGGCACCGTGTCGTGCCCCTCGATCGGCAGGCGCCAGACACCGCCCGGATGGGCCAGAGCAACGGCCGAATTCGAGGTTCCGAAATCGATGGCAAGCGTGGGCATGGGGGCCTCGGGCAGGGCAGGGCCGATCCCATAGGCCAGCCCGCACCCGGGCGCAAGGCGTTGAACCCGGGGCGCGGCTGTGGCAAGCCGGGTCCAGCAGAAAGGGGACGGAATGCAGCCGATCGAGCCGACGGGACCCTGGCGCTTTGCCGCGCTCGACGTCGAGACCGCCAACAGCGCCGCCGACAGCATCTGCCAGATCGGCGTCGCGCTGGTGGGGTTCGACAACCGCATCCAGACCTGGGTGAGCTATGTCAATCCGCGCGTGGCGTTCTCGCCCTTCAACATCCGGGTGCACGGGATCGGCCCCGACCATGTCGCCGACGCGCCCGATTTCGCCCGCGCACTGGCGCCGATCGAGCGGCTTCTGGCCGGTCAACCGGTCATCCAGCACAGCAGTTTCGACCAGCGCGCCATTGCGGGCGCCTGCGCCGCGCTCGGCCGTCCGGCCCCGGCGTGGCGCTGGGGTGACAGCGTGCGGATCGCGCGCCGCGCCTGGCCCGAGTTTCGCGGCTGTGGCGGCCACGGGCTGGCGCATCTGAAAGAGCGGCTGGACCTCTGCTTCAATCACCACGACGCGGGCGAAGACGCACGCGCCGCCGCCGAGGTCGTCCTGCACGCCGAGCGCCACACCGGCCAGACCTTCGAGGCCCTGCTGGGCTGGACCCGCTGAACCGCGTGCCGGGGTCGTCGCCGGGATTCGCGCCGGGCGCGGTTTTGTGGCATGGTCGGTGTTTCCCTGGGCGTGCCGGCGGCCCGAAAGACCGCCGGCACGCCGTCCGCCACCGTTCCGACCCAGGGGTCCCGCGATGGACAAGCTTTCCGTCATGCAAGCCTTTCGCCGCATCGTCGAGCGCGGCAGTTTCGCCCGGGCGGCGGCGGATCTCGGCGTGTCGCCCGCGCTGCTGAGCCGCGAGATCAAGCTGCTGGAGGAAAGCCTCGGCACCACGTTGTTGACCCGCACGACCCGCGCGATGTCGCTGACCGACGCCGGGCGGCTGTTCTACGACGAGGCCGGCGGCATCCTGGATGCGGTGACGCGGGTCGAAACGCGCATCCGCGACGGTGCGGGCGCCGTGCGCGGCCATCTGAAGGTCAACGCGTCGAGTTCGTTCGGGCAGATGGTGCTGGCCCCCATGCTGCCCGGGTTTCTGGACGCCTACCCCGACCTGCGGCTTTCGCTGTCCCTGGACGACCGGGTCGTGGACATGGTCGAGGGCGGGTTCGATGTCTCGGTCCGGATCCGGCCGACCTTGCCGGATTCGGCGTTGGTGGCGCGCCGGATCGGCACCATGCGGCAACGGATCTTTGCCGCGCCGGCCTATCTGCGGTCGGTCGGCCGGCCTGAGGTTCCGCAGGACATCGGGCAGCACCGTGTCGTCGGTTTCCTGCTGGCCGATCACCTGACGACCTGGACCCTGCACGGCCCCGCCGGGGCAACCGTGGTGCTGGATCTTGATCCTCCGGTGCGCGTCGGCAACAGCCTGGTGCTGCGCGACCTGCTGATCGCGGGGCAGGGCATCGGCACCTTGCCCGACTTCGTTTCGAACGAGGCCGAGGCGCGGGGCGCGCTGGTGCGGGTGCTGCCCGAATGGGAGCTTCCCGCGCCCGAAATCTTCGCCGTCACGGCCTCGCGGCTGGGGATGGACGCCAGGGTGACCGCCTTCCTCGACCATCTGCGCGCCGCGCTGCGGACCTGACATTCTTCAACCCGGTTGAAGAATGTCCTGACAGCGGGACGGTTTTTCCGGGTCAGAGACCGGGCGATCCTGCCGGGCATCGAAACCGACAGCCCCGAGAGGATCCCATGACCCGCGTTCTCGTTCTCTATTACTCCAGCTATGGCCATGTGCGCGCGCTTGCCGAGGCCGAGGCCGAAGGCGCCCGCAGCGTGTCCGGCACCCATGTCGATGTGCGCCGCGTGCCCGAAACCGTCCCCGAGGCGATCCGCGCCAAGGCGGGCTTCGTCATCGACGACACCCCCACGGCCAGCCCGCCGGACCTGGAATCCTATGATGCGATCCTGTTCGGCACGCCCACGCTTTTCGGCACGATGGCCGGTCAGATGAAATCGTTCCTGGATCAGGCCGGCGGCCTCTGGGCGCGCAACGCGCTGGTCGGCAAGGTGGCGGGCGTCTTTGCCTCGACCGGATCGCAGCACGGCGGGCACGAGGCGACGCTGCTGACACTTCAGATTCCGCTTCAGCATTTCGGCATGTTGATCGTGGGCATGCCCTACACCTTTGCCGGCCAGACGACGGCCGAGGGCATCGTCGGCGGCGCGCCCTATGGCGCGGGCACGATCGCCGGCGCCGACGGGTCCCGCGCGCCCACCGCCACGGACCTGGCCGGCGCACGGTTCCAGGGCGCGCATGTCGCACGGATCGCCGCACGGCTGACCCGGGCCGACCGCGCCGAGGAGGCTGCGTGATGCCGTCCCTGACCATCGACTTTTTCCACGACGTGGTCTGCTGCTGGTGCTTCAACATCTCGTCGCGGCTGCGCGATCTGGCGGCCGAATTCGACCTGGACGTCCGGCACCGCACCTTTGTGCTTCAGGCAAGCCCCGCCGAAATGGCTGCGCGTTGGGGCAGCCCCGAGGGCGCCCGCGCGATCATCCTCGGCCATTGGGCGGGGTGCCGGGGGGTCAGCGACCGGCCGGAACGCATCGACATCGACGCCATGCGCGCGGCGCGCTTCGACTATCCCCACGGGATGACGGCCGCGCTGGGGTGCAAGGCGGCCGAGAGGCTGGGCGGACAGGCCGCCCACTGGGACATGTTCGACCGCCTCCAGCGCGCCCATCTTGGCGAGGCGCGAAACGTTGCCGATCCTGGCACGGTGCTGCGCATCGCCCGGGACCTCGGCTTTGAAGCGACGGCCTTTGCCGAGGTTTTCGACGATCCCGCCACCCTCCGCGCTGTCGAGGCCGACCGGCAACACGCCCGCGCCAACCAGGTCCGGTCCATCCCGGCCCTGATCGTCCGCGAAACCGGCGCCCGCCTCGTCAACGGATCGCGCGAGGATCTGGCGGCGCAACTGCGCGCCGCCCTCGATCGCGGTGTCGAAAAGGCAAGGCCATGACCCTCGCGTTCCTTGGCACAGGCGCCCGGTCCCCCCGGCGCATTTCGCGCCGCGTGCCCCGCGACCTGTCCCCGCACCGGATGCGCGACATCGGCCTCGATCCCTGGCGGGACCGCGCGCCCGCGTCTGTCCCCCCGCTCTGGTGACCTGCCCATGCGGTGCCCGCAATGCCCGCCCTCCTTTTCCCATCCTCCAGAAACGAGACACGCCATGTCGCGCACCACCGACATTCTTCTGACCGCGCTCGCCCCGGCTGTCTGGGGCAGCACCTATCTTGTCACGACCGAGGCCTTGCCCGCCGGTTACCCCGTCACGCTGGCGGCGCTGCGCGCCTTGCCGGCCGGGCTGCTCCTGCTCGCGCTCACGCGGTGCCTGCCGCCGCGGGCCTGGCTGGGGCGCGTCTTCGTGCTGGGCACGCTCAATTTCGCGCTGTTCTGGGTGCTCTTGTTCGTGGCCGCCTATCGCCTGCCCGGCGGTGTCGCGGCGACGCTGGGCGCGTTGCAGCCGATGATGGTGATCGCGATGGCGCGCGGCTGGCTTGGCACGCCGATCCGCGCGGGGGCCGTGGCCGCCGCAGCGACCGGCGCGCTGGGCGTCGCGCTGTTGCTGATTGGCCCCGGGGCCGCGCTCGATCCCGTCGGGGTCGCGGCCGGTCTGGGGGGCGCGGCGTCGATGGCCGCAGGAACGGTCCTCAGCCGGAAATGGCAGCCGCCGGTCTCGGCGCTGGGCGTCACGGCCTGGCAGTTGACGGCCGGAGGGCTGATCCTGCTGCCGCTGGCGCTGATCCTGGAACCCGCGCTGCCGCCACTGACGGCGACGAACCTTGCCGGGCTGGCCTGGCTGGGACTGGTCGGGGCGGCGGCGTCCTATGCGGTGTGGTTCCGGGGCGTTGCCCGGATCGAGCCGGGCGCGGTCGCGATGCTGGGCATGACCAGCCCGATCACCGCCGTGGCGCTCGGATGGGTGGTGCTGGGCCAGGCGCTGTCGCCGTTGCAGGGCCTCGGCGCGGCGATCGTCCTGGGGGCGGTCTGGGCGGGGCAGCAGGCGAACCGCGCCCCCGCCAAGGCGCCGACGCGCGCCGCCTGACCCCGTTTGCCAAAAGGAGTCTTCGCATGACACCGCTGACACCCGCCCCGGACACCCAGCGCATGGCGCGCCTTGCCGGGCTGCTCTACCTTGTGGTCATCGTGACCGGACTCGGGGCCGAATTGGCGCTGAGGGGGCCGCTGATCGACCTTGGCGATGCCGAGGCGACGGCCGCCCATATCCGCGCGGCGCCCGGCACGTTCCGCCTGGCCCTTGCCGCCGATCTGGCGATGGCGCTGTGCGACGCGGGCCTTGCGATCCTGCTGTATCTGATCTTCCGCGCGGTGGCGCCGGGGCTTGCGCTGGCGGCGATGGTGTTCCGGCTGATCCAGACGGTGCTGATCGCGGCG
This sequence comes from Rhodobacter sp., assembly GCA_020637515.1. Classification (NCBI taxonomy): domain Bacteria; kingdom Pseudomonadati; phylum Pseudomonadota; class Alphaproteobacteria; order Rhodobacterales; genus Rhodobacter; species Rhodobacter sp. The sequence continues at coordinate 2,159,045 of JACKKG010000001.1, forward strand.
AACCTTTTGGCGCTGGTGACCGCCTGGCTGGTGCTGACCCGCGCCGACAGCCTGGCCGGTGCCCCGGCCCTGGCGCTGGTGTTTCTGGACCTGCACGGCCACGGCTATGATCTGGGGCTGGTCTTTTTCGGCGTGAATAGCCTGCTCATGGGGTGGCTCGTGTCGCGCTCGGGCGTGATTGCGCGGCTGTTCGGCGCCGGACTCGCGCTGGCCGGGCTGGTCTATCTGATCGGCTCGGGACTGCGCTTCTTCGCGCCCGACTGGGCGGCGGCCTTTGCGCCCGCCTATGCGATCACGATCCTGGCCGAGGCCGCGTTCTGCCTGCGTCTGCTGGCGCGACCCCTCGCCGTCACGGCGCCGGCGCCGGCTTGAGCGCCGCTTCGCGGCCCCAGTCTGTCAGGGCGGTGACATCCGGTGGCAATCGGACCGCCAGCCCCCCTGAGAACGCCTCGAACGCGGCCAGGTTCCGCGCGTTCAGGCCGACGAGCACGGCCACGTCCATCGCGACCGCTTCGGCAATCAGCGTGCGAAACCCCCGGCCCTCGGCCTCGTGTTTGCCGAACTTGTTGACGATCAGAAGATCCGCCCCCGCTTTCAGTCGCGGTTCGACCAGCCCCACCGCGGTCTCGAGGGCGGCCGGATCCAGCCGGCACCCCCGGGACTCGGGGCCGAGATCCTGGCTGATGCGCAGCACGGCGCCGTCGGGCAACACCCGCACATCCATGTCGCAAGGGCCCGCATCGGCGCGCGCGCTGTTGATCTGGACGGTGCCGCAGCATCGAAGACCTTGCGCAGCAAGGGCGATGGCCACCCGTTCGAGCACCAGATCCGTGTCGCCGCGCCCCGGGGCCATGGTATAGGCCAGTTTCATGTCGCGTCTCCTCAAGCTTCGCAAAAGGGCTGGAATTCGACCAGTGCGCCGGCGGGCAGATGCGCGGTCTCGGCGGGCAGGACCATCAACCCGTCCGCCAGCGCAAGCCGATTGACGCGGGCCGAATGCGTGGCCTCGTCGAACTGCACGACCTCGCGGCCCAGGGCGTCAAAGCCCGCCAGCGTCGCGGGGCGCAGCTCGCAGCGGCCGGGTTTGCGGCGGATTTCCCGTGCGGTCACGACGTGGCGGCGGGGCAGGGCGCCGCCGGTCTGGCCGGTCAGTCCGCGCAACAGGGCCTGACCGAACACCTGCCAGGTGACGAAAGCCGACACCGGGTTGCCCGGCAATCCCAGCCAGTGCGCGGTCCCGATCCGACCGACCGTCACCGGCTTGCCCGGCTTGATCGCGACGCCGTTGACCCAGATTTCGCCGCCCAATGCCAGAACTGCCGGGCTCACGTGATCCTCTTCGCCCACCGAGATGCCGCCGGTGGTGACGACAAGATCGGCCTGCGCCGCCAGATCGCCCATCTGACCGATCAGGCCCGCAAGACTGTCCGCGGCGTGCGCCGTGGCGATCAGGTCCACGCCCGCCGCCGCGAGGCAGGCGGTCAGCATCGGCGTGTTCACGTCCCAGATCTGCGCGGCCGCGCGCGCCCCACCGGCGCGGCGCAGCTCGTCGCCTGTGACCAGCAGGGCGGCCCGCGGTCTGCCGCGAACGGGCAAGGTGCCCGCGCCGGCCGCGGCACAGGCGGCCAGGTCCCGCGGCCCCAGTTTGCGGCCCGGGTCCAGAACCGCCGCCCCCTGGGCCATGTCGCTGCCCGCGCGGCGTATGTTCTGGCCCGGCGCGGCCCGGTGGCTCAGGCGCAGGACATCCCCGTCGCGCCAGGTGTCTTCCTGCATGACCACGGCGTCCGCGCCGACCGGGATCGGCGCCCCGGTGAAGATCCGTGCCGCCGTGCCCGGCGCCACCGCGGTTGTCGCCGGTTGCCCGGCGGCAACGCGCGCCACCACCCGCAGGTCCCAGGGCCCGGGGCCCGTCAGCGTCAGGGTCGAGATCGCGTAGCCATCCATGGCCGCATTGTCGAAGGGCGGCGCCGCGCGCCGGGATCGGACCGGCGCCGCCAGAACGCGGCCATGGGCGCGCTCGAGCGGCACGGTCTCGGGTCTTACGACCGGCGAAGCCTGTGCCACGATCCGGGCGAGGGCCTCGTCGATGCCGATCAGCGTGGAAAGAGGGTCCGACCGGTCACAGCCGCAGCCCGGGGACGCGATGGCGGGTTGGATCGTCATGCTGTGGCCTCGTGTTTGCGCCATTCGGTCAATCCGCATCGGCGGCCTCGGGCCCGTGCGGCAGACCGCGCCGCGACCGCATCCGTTTCGTCAGCAACTTCAGGTCGGCCCGCGTGAGACGGGCGCGGGCAATCGGCAGCAGGATCGCGTTCTCGGCAACCAGGTGGCGCCGCATGTGCGCGGCGAATTTCGCAAGGCCAGCGCGCTCGGTGGCGGTCAGCTCGTCTCCGCGATCCAGACAACGGGTCAGCATCGCCCGCACCCGCGGCAGCAGGCGCGTCGCCGCAATCTGGTCGGCCGTGACCCGGGCGATCGCGCCCTCGATCGCATCCTCGGCCGTGCAGCGCCGGGCAAGAAGCGGGAACAGGTCCTCGGTCTCGTCGCGCAGGTGGACGTTCAGTTCCTCGTTCAGAAAGCGCAGGACGCGCATGGCGGCCGGACGGTCAAAAGCCTCGGTCAGGGCCAGCGTGTCGATCGTGGCGCAGATCTGGCGTTCGCGCATGTGATCCTCGCTGAGAAAATCCAGAGGATCGGCAAGCAGTATCGCGCGGGTCGGTCGGTCGCCGCTGCCACGTCGCGCTGGCTCTGACGGGTTCATCCTGCGTCCTTTCGCAAGGTTCAGATCGGCGCGAGGCTGGCGCCAAGGATCGTCGCCCGGTTTGCGAGGCTTTCGACGAACGCGCGCGAGGCCTGGGCCCAGGCGGCCTTTTCCAGCGCCTGCGCGATCCTGGGGCGCACGGTGTCATACGGCAGCACCTGCCCCGGTGCGGTGGCGTTCAGCCGGATGATGTGCCAGCCGTGCCGCGACAGGACGGGCGCGGGCGTCATGGCGCCTTCGGACAGGGTCCTCAGCGCCGCCTCGAACTCGGGCACGGTGTCGCCGGGGCCGATCTGCCCCAGATGACCGCCCGCGGATTTTGAACCGCAATCGCTGTCGCGCGCGGCGGTGGCGGCGAACCCCTTGGCGTCGCCATCGAGCCGCGCCATCAGCGCGCGGGCCCGGGACTCGGCCGCCGCGCGCGCGTCCGGATCGCGCGGATCGCAGGCGCACAGGATGTGCGACACGTCCCACAGGGGCGCCGAGCGGTAGCGCCCGGGGTCGCTGGCCCACTGCGCCCGCACAGCCTCGTCGGTGACGGGCGCGATTGTCAGCGCCGCGTCCAGAAGGGCCCGGATCAGGGCCTCGTCCTCGGTCTCGAACCGGCCGGGGGCCAGTTCGAGAGGGTCCGGGGTCAGCCCGCGCGCGCGCGCCTCCTGCAACAGCAGCGCGCGGATCGTCAGGGCCTGCGCCGCCTTGCGCCAGGCGATGCCCGGCTTGTCCCTTGGCGCGCCATGGTTCTGGGCCTCGGCGGCGATGGCCGCCGAGGGGATGGTTTCGCCGTTCACGACGACATCGGGGAACAGGGCCATGGTCATCGCGCGCGCTCCGTCGGGGCGGTGACCGAAGCGCCGCGCCCGGCTTGCATCCGGTCATAGGCGCGGCGGCGGTCGTCCAGGGGGCGCTGGCGGCGCGAGCGGACGATCTGGTAGCCCCGCCGCGTCAGCAGGTAGCGGATCGGCGCGGCAAATCCCGACCAGATGTGCACCAGCCGTGTGAACGGAAAGAGCATCGTGATGACGAGGCCCAGGAAGATGTGCAGCTTGAACAGCCAGTGCACGTCCACAACGGTGACCCAGGCGTTGATGTTCCAGGTGACCACGCTTTGCGACCAGGTCATGAACCGGACCATTTCCGCCCCGTCCATGTGTTGCAGAGACTGGGTGATGGTCAGCAGGCCGATGGCCAGCTGCAACCAGACCAGCACCAGGATCAGGATGTCGGCAAAGCTCGACGTGACGCGGATGCGCGGGTCGAACAGGCGGCGGTGCAGCAGCATGGTGCCGCCGACAAAGGCCGCAAGGCCCGCCGGCCCACCGATCAGGACCGCCATCCACTGCTTCAGGCCGTAGGGAATGCCCAGCGTGTCGAGCACCCAGATCGGCGTGAACAGCCCTACGAGGTGACCGAAGAACACGGTCAGGATACCGACGTGGAACAGGATCGAGCCCCAGATCAACTGCTTGCGGCGCAACAACTGGCTCGACGCGCTTTTCCAGGTGAAGGGGTCGCGTTCATAGCGCGCGATGGATCCCAGCAGGAACACCGTCAGCGCGACATAGGGCATGATCCCGAAGATGACGAAATTGATGTCGAAGTCGCCGAACATGTCACGCGCTCCTGTTCATGGGTCTGGGGGCTGGGGTGTCCATTGCCGCGAGCATGTCGCGGACCTGGGGGCAGCCGGCGTTCGGGTCCGGCCCGAAGGTGACCTCGGTTTCCGCCCAGACGGCGTCGAGCGCCCTGAGGTCGGTCGGATCGTCGTCGGGGCGGGCCAGCATCTCGGCGACCGCCTCGGCGTCGGCCTGGGACCCGGATAGCTGCAAAAGGGCGGCGAACGCGGCCGCATATCCGCTCTCGCGCCGGACCAGCCGGGTTGCGAGTGCGTCGAGGATATGCGCCGCGTCCGCCAGTGTATCCCGTGCTTCGCGTGTGGGTCGCGTCGCCAGGAATTCCAGCAGCACCGGCAGGTGGTCCGGCAGTTCCGAGGTGGCGGGTTCGAAACCGCCCGCGCGGTAGGTCTCGATCAGACTGACCATGGCGCCGCCCCGGTCCCGGCTTTCGCCGTGAACGTGCTCGAAGAGATTGAGCGATAGGGTCCGCGAGCGGTCGAAGAGCATCACGTAGCTTTCTTGCAGATCGTAGAGATCCGCGGTCGCAAAGCCGTCGGCCAGCCTGCGCAGCGCAGCCCGTGTTTCGGCGGCGATGCGGAGGTCGGCGTCGATGACGCCCGCGATTTCAGGCATCACCGCCTGCCAGTCCGGCGCGGGATAGCTCAGCATCAGCGACAGGGCCTTGTAGGTGCGGTCCAGCATCAGAACGTCTCCTGCGGAAGGGCGAATTTCTTTTTCTTGCCGCCGAACAGGGTCGTCTTGCCGGCCTCGCCCGTGGAACAGCCGTTGCCGTCGGTAAAGCCGCAGCCGGCCCGGATGTCGGCGGCCTGCTCGTTCTGTTCGCGGTGCGCCGTGGGGATCGCGAAACGGTCCTCGTAGTCGGCGATCGCCATGATCTTGTACATGTCCTCGATCATCCGGCCAGACAGGCCGACACGGGCCGCGATCGCTTCGTCGCGGACCCCGTCCACGCTGAGCGCGCGCATGTAGAGCCGCATCGCGGACATGCGTTCGAGGGCCTGAACGATGGGCTCGTCGTCGCCCGCCGTCAGCATGTTGGCCAGGTATCGCACGGGGATGCGCAGCGAGCGCACATCGGGCATCTGGTCGCTCATCGCGATCTGGCCCGCCTGCGCCGCGTTCTGGATCGGCGACAGCGGCGGAATATACCACACCATCGGCAGCGTCCGGTATTCGGGGTGCAGCGGAAAGGCGACCTTCCAGTCCATCGCCATCTTCCAGACCGGGCTGACCTTGGCGGCCTCGATCCAGTCCTCGGGCACGCCGTCGCGCCGCGCGGCGGCGATCACCGCGGGATCGTTCGGGTCGAGGAACACGTCGAGCTGCGCGCCGTAGAGATCGGTCTCGCGCTCGGCGCTGGCGGCGGCTTCGATCTTGTCGGCGTCATAGAGGATGACGCCCAGATAGCGGATGCGGCCGACGCAGGTTTCCGAACAGACCGTCGGCTGGCCGCTTTCGATGCGCGGATAGCAGAAGGTGCATTTCTCGGATTTGCCGGTGTCCCAGTTGTAGTAGACCTTCTTGTAGGGGCAGCCCGTGATGCACATCCGCCAGCCGCGGCATTTCTCCTGGTCGATCAGGACGATGCCATCTTCCTCGCGCTTGTAGATCGCGCCCGAGGGGCACGACGCCGCGCAGGTCGGGTTGAGGCAATGCTCGCACAGTCGCGGCAGATACATCATGAAGGTGTTTTCATACGCCCCGTAGATGTCCTTCTGCACATTTTCGAAGTTGTAGTCCTGGGACCGTTTCGAGAATTCGCCGCCCAGGATTTCCTCCCAGTTCGGGCCCTTTTCGATCTTCTCCATCCGCGCGCCGGTAATCCTGGAGCGGGGGCGCGCGGTCGGAAAGGCGGTCATCTCGGGCGCCGATTTCAGGTGGTCATGGTCGAAATCGAAGGGCTCGTAGTAGTCGTCGATCTCGGGCATCGAGGGGTTGGCAAAGATGTTCGCCAGGATCCGCCATTTGGCCCCCTGCCTGGGATGCAGTTTCCCGCTGGCCGACCGCGCCCAGCCGCCGTTCCAGCGTTTCTGGTTTTCCCAATCCGTCGGATAGCCGGTGCCCGGTTTGGTTTCGACGTTGTTGAACCAGGCGTATTCGACCCCTTCGCGCGTCGTCCAGACGTTCTTGCAGGTGACCGAACAGGTGTGACACCCGATGCATTTGTCAAGGTTCAGGACCTTGCCGATTTGTGCGCGCACTCTCATTCCGCGGCCTCCACGTTTGGCTTTGCAGACTGGCTGGCTGGGGTGTCGAGCCAGTCGATCGTTTTCATCTTGCGCACGATCACGAATTCGTCGCGGTTGCTGCCGACGGTGCCGTAATAGTTGAAACCGTAGGACAATTGCGCATAGCCGCCGATCATGTGCGTGGGTTTCAGGGTCGTGCGCGTGACCGAGTTGTGGATCCCGCCGCGATTGCCGGTCTTTTCCGAGCCGGGCGTGTTCACGATCTTTTCCTGTGCGTGATACATGAACAGCGTGCCCTGCTTGATCCGCTGGGACACCACCACGCGCGCGGTCAGGGCGCCGTTGACGTTGTAGGCCTCGACCCAGTCGTTATCGACCAGACCCGCGGTCTGCGCGTCCACCTCGGACATCCAGACGACCGGCCCGCCCCGGTTCAGCGTCAGCATCAGCAGGTTGTCGGAATAGGTGCTGTGGATGCCCCATTTCTGGTGCGGCGTGATGAAGTTCAGCACGACATGCGGGTTGCCCTCGGCCGCGTCGTTGTTGACGGCCGCGGTGATGGTCTTCAGATCGACCGGAGGGCGGTAGCTGACGAAACCCTCGCCAAAGACGCGCATCCATTCGTGATCCTGGTAAAGTTGCTGGCGCCCCGTCAGGGTCCGCCACGGGATCAGTTCGTGGACGTTGGTATAGCCCGCGTTGTAGCAGACCTCGTCGCTTTCGATCCCCGACCATGTGGGGCTGGAGATGATCTTGCGCGGTTGCGCGGCGATGTCGCGGAACCGGATCTTGGTGTGATGCGCGCCCTCGGCGAGATGCGCGTGGTGCCGGCCGGTGGGTTTCTCAAGCTCGTGCCACGCCTTGACGGCCACGTCGCCGTTGGTTTCGGGGGCCAGCATCAGGATCATCTCGGCGGCGTCGATGGCGGTTTCCAGCTTGGGCTGGCCCTGCGACACCCCCGCGTCCAGCACCGTGCCGTTCAGGTCGCGCAGATGCCCGACCTCGACCCTGGTGTCCCAGGTGATGCCCTTGCCGCCGTTCCCGAGTTTCTCGAGCAGCGGACCGACCGAGGTGAACTTCTTGTAGAGGTTCGGATAATCCCGTTCGACCGCGATGTAGTTCGGCGCGGTCTTGCCCGGGATCAGGTCGCATTCGCCCTTTTTCCAGTCCTTCACATGCGCCTGCGCCAACTCGGCGGCGGTGTCGTGCAACAGGGGAAGCTGGACGATGTCGGTTTCGACCCCCAGCACCTCGGGCGCGACCTCGCTGAACTTGCGCGCGATCGACTTGAAGATCTCCCAGTCGGACCGGCTTTCGTAGGCCGGGTCCACCGCCGCTTGCAGCGGGTGGATGAACGGGTGCATGTCCGAGGTGTTCAGGTCGTCCTTTTCATACCAGCTGGCCGTGGGCAGGACGATGTCGGAATAGACGGCGGTCGTGGACATGCGGAAGTCGATGGTCACCAGCAGGTCCAGCTTGCCCTTCGGGGCCTGGTCATGCCAGACGGCCTCTTTCGGCATGACGCCGCCTTCCTCGCCCAGATCCTTGCCCAACACGCCGTGATCGGTGCCCAGCAGGTGCTTGAGGAAGTATTCGTGCCCCTTGCCGCTGGAACCCAGCAGGTTCGAGCGCCAGACGAACAGGTTGCGCGGCCAGTTCTGGGGCGCGTCCGGGTCCTGGCAGGACATTTCCAGCTCGCCGGATTTCAGCCGTTCGGCCACGAAATCGCGGACCTCCTGGCCGGCGGCCCTTGCGGCTTTCGACACCTCCAGCGGATTGGTCTTCAACTGCGGCGCCGAGGGCAGCCAGCCCATCCGTTCGGCACGGATGTTGTAGTCGATCAGGCTGATGTCCCAGTCGCCCTCGGGCGCGGTCGGCGATACGATGTCGCCCGCGCGCAGGGTCTCGTAGCGCCACTGATCGGTGTGGGCATACCAGCACGAGGTCGAGTTCATGTGACGCGGCGGGCGGCTCCAGTCCAGCGCGAAGGCCAGGGGCTGCCAGCCGGTCTGCGGGCGCAGCTTCTCCTGGCCCACATAGTGGGACCAGCCGCCGCCCTCCTGACCGATGCAGCCGCACATCACCAGCATGTTGATGATGCCGCGATAGGCCATGTCCATGTGATACCAGTGGTTCAGACCGGCCCCCAGGATGACCATCGACTTGCCGCGGGTCTTTTCCGCGTTGCCCGCGAATTCGCGCGCCACCGCGATGATCTTTTCGCGGTCCACGCCGGTGATCTTTTCGGCCCAGGCGGGGGTATAGGGCAGGTCGTCGTCGAAATCCCCGGACACCCAGTCGCCGCCCAGACCGCGATCGAGGCCGTAATTCGCGCAGAGCAGGTCGAACACCGTCGCGACCAGCACCGTTTGCCCGTCGGCCAGCGTCACGCGGCGCGCGGGGATGTTGCGGGTCAGAACCTCGGGATGGGCGCATTTCACGAAATCGCCCGTGGCGGCGCCGCCGAAATAGGGGAAATCGACCCCCACCACGGTGTCGTGGTCGGCGTCCAGAATCTGGCTCAGCCGCAGTCTGGCTTCGGCGCCCCCGGCCCGTTCCTCGAGGTTCCACCGGCCCGCTTCGCCCCAGCGAAAGCCGATGGACCCGTTGGGCGCCACGATCCGGCCCGAGGTCTCGTCATAGGCGACGGTTTTCCAGTCGGGGTTGTTGGCCTCGCCCAGCTTGTCGTCGAAATCGTCGGCACGCAGCATCCGCCCCGGGACCAGGCGCCCCGCCGTTTCGTCCAGCCGCACCAGCATCGGCATGTCGGTGTATTTGCGGGCGTAGTCCTCGAAATAGGCGGCCTGCCGGTCGAGGTGATACTCGCGCAGGATCACATGGCCCAGCGCCATCGCCAGCGCCGCGTCGGTGCCGGCCTGCGGGTTCAGCCAGATGTCGCCGAATTTGGCGGCCTCGGAATAGTCGGGGCTGACGACGGCCGATTTGGTGCCGCGATAGCGCACCTCGGTGTAGAAATGGGCGTCGGGGGTGCGGGTCTGTGGCACGTTCGACCCCCAGAGCATCAGGAAGCCCGCGTTGTACCAGTCGGCCGATTCCGGCACGTCGGTCTGTTCGCCCCAGGTCTGCGGGCTGGCCGGCGGCAAGTCGCAATACCAGTCGTAGAACGACATGCAGGTGCCGCCCAGCAGGCTCAGGTAGCGCGACCCGGCGGCGTAGCTGACCATCGACATCGCCGGGATCGGCGAAAAGCCGAACACCCGGTCAGGGCCCCAGGTCTTCGCCGTGTAGGCGTTGGCGGCGGCGACGATCTCGGTCGCTTCGTCCCAACTGGCCCGGACGAACCCGCCCTTGCCGCGGGTCTTGGTGTAGGACGCGCGCAGCACCGGGTCGTTCTGGATCGCGGCCCAGGCGGCGACCGGCGTCATCGTCGCGCGCATCGTGCGCCAGGCGCGCATCAGGCTGCCCCGGATCAGCGGGTTCTTCACCCGGTTCGCGGAATACAGATACCAGCTGTAGGACGCACCTCGCGCGCAGCCGCGCGGCTCGTGGTTGGGCAGGCCCGCCCGGGTGCGCGGATAGTCGGTCTGCTGGGTTTCCCAGGTGACGACGCCGGACTTGACATAGATCTTCCACGAACAGGACCCGGTGCAGTTCACCCCATGGGTCGAGCGGACGATCTTGTCGTGGCGCCAGCGGTTTCTGTAGGTGTCCTCCCAGTCGCGGTTCTCGCGGGTGGTCTGGCCCCAACCGCCCGAGAAGGGTTCCAGCTCCTTGCGCTGAAGGAAGTTCAGTCTGTCGAGCAGATGGCTCATTGTGCGGTCCTTTCGGGTATCGGGGCGCGGGGCGGCGATCGGCGCCAGCCGCCCCGCGCATCGGGGTGTGTCATTGCGCGGGCAGGGGCGCGGTGCCGGCGGTGCGGCGCCCCTGTTCGATGTCGTGCAGCAGGCCGCCGCGGCGCGTGTAGAAGGCCCAGGTGATCGCCACGCAAAGCACGTAGAAGATCAGGAAGCACCACAGCGCGCCCATGGCCGAGCCGGTCATCGCGATCGAGGTGCCATAGGCCTTCGGGATGAAGAAGGCGCCATAGGCCGCGATGGCCGAGGTGAAGGCCACGATCGCGCCGGACTCCATGGCGATCTGCCGCTTGCTCTCGTCGCTGCCGAGGTTCGGCATCAGGCGCGGCACTTCACGGCTCATGATGACCGGGATCATCTGGAAGGTGGACGCGTTGCCCACGCCGGTCAGGAAGAACAGCGCCATGAAGCAGGCGAAGAAACCGATGAACGAACCCGTCCACAGGAAGGCGATCACGCCAAAGGTTGCCGCGATCATCGCCGCAAAGGTCCACAGCGTCACCCGGCCCCCGCCGAAGCGGTCGCTGACCCAGCCGGTTCCGGCGCGGCTCAATGCGCCGACCAACGGCCCGAGGAACACGTAGCTCAGCGCGTGCACTTCGGGAAAGGCCAGCCGCGTCAGCAGCGGGAAGCCCGCCGAATAGCCGATGAAGCTGCCGAAGGTGCCGGTATAGAGAATGCACATCAGCCAGTTGTGCTTGCGGCTGAAGATGATCGCCTGGTTGGCGAAACTGGCCCGCGCGTCGGCGATGTCGTTCATGCCCAGCCAGGCGGCGACGGTGGCCGCCAGGATGAAGGGCACCCAGACAAAGCCTGCGTTCTGCATCCAGAGCTGCCCGCCGTCGGACATGGTCTGCGGCTGTCCGCCCAGCGCGCCGAACACGCCGGCGGTGATGACGATGGGCACAAGGAACTGCATGACCGAGACGCCCAGGTTGCCCAGCCCCGCGTTCAGCGCCAGCGCGTTGCCCTTTTCGGCCTTGGGAAAGAAGTAGCCGATATTGGCCATGCTCGAGGCGAAGTTGCCGCCGCCAAAGCCGCACAGCAGCGCCAGCACAAGGAAGATCAGGTAGGGCGTTCCGGGGTTCTGCACCGCGTAGCCGATGCCCATGGCGGGCAGCAGCAGCGAGGCGGTGGACAGCGTCGTCCACAGCCGCCCGCCGAAGATCGGCACCAGGAAGCTGTAGAAGATCCGCAGCGTCGCGCCGGACAGGCCCGGCAGGGCCGCCAGCCAGAACAACTGGCCGGGCGTGAAGTCGAAGCCGATGGCCGGCAGGCGCGCCACCACGACCGACCAGACCATCCACACCGAAAAGGCCAGCAGCAGCGCCGGGATCGAGATCCAGAGGTTCCGGCGCGCGATCGCCCGGCCTTTCGCGTTCCAGAACTCGGTGTCCTCGGGGCGCCAGTCCTGCAACACCCGCGGCATGACGGTCTTGCCGGGCACGTGGATGGCCTGCATTTCCGGCAGGCTCGGCAGATCGTCCAGCGCCGTTCCGTGGGCCGCGCGCTCCATGGCGCGGATCGACAGGTGCATCCAGGTGACCGCGATCCCGACCAGGACGAAGAGGATCGCAAAGCACGAGGTGTAGATGCCGGTCAGGTCAAGCGTGGCGCCAAAGACGATCGGCAGGACAAATCCGCCAAGACCGCCGATCATGCCCACCAGGCCGCCGACCGCGCCGACATGCTTGGGATAGTAGACGGGGATATGCTTGAACACCGCCGCCTTGCCCAGGCTCATGAAGAACCCCAGCGCGAACAGCACGGCGACGAAGGGCCAGAACCCCATCGAGGTCGAAAAGGCGATCGGGCCGCCCTTGCCCTGCACGACGTAATCGGTGGGCGGATAGGACAGCATGAACAGCAGCACGAGCGAGAAGCCAAAGGTCCAGTACAGGACCTGCCGCGCGCCGAACTTGTCGCTCAGGTGTCCGCCATAGGCCCGAAACAACGACGCGGACAGGCTGAACGAGGCCGCGGCCATGCCCGCCGTCTCGACATCCGCGCCGTAGACGTCGATCAGGTAGTGCGGCATCCACAGCGCCAGCGCCACGAACGCCCCGAACACGAAGAAATAATACAGCGAGAAGCGCCAGACCTGGAGGTTGCGCAGCGGCGCGAACTGTTCGGCCAGGGTCGGGGCCTTGGCCCCCGTCCGGCGGCGTTCGACCAGTTCGGGGTCATCCTTGGCCAGCAGGAAAAAGAGCACGCCGATGATGGCCAGCCCCGCGGCCCAGACATAGGCCACACCGTGCCAGCCATAGGCGACCATGACGAAAGGGGCCACGAACTTGGTGACCGCCGCGCCCACGTTGCCCGCGCCGAAGATGCCCAGCGCCGTGCCCTGCCGGCCCGCGTCATACCAGCGGCTGACATAGGCGACGCCGATGATGAACGACCCGCCGGCAAGCCCGATGCCCAATGCCGCGATCAGATACATGACGTAGCTGTCGGCCAGGGTCAGAAGATAGGTCGCGATGGCGGTCAGGATCATCTGCGCAGAGAAGACCAGTCGCCCACCGTATCGCTCGGTCCAGACGCCGAGGAACAGGCGGGTGATCGACCCGGTCAGGATCGGCGTGGCGACCAGCAGGCCGAATTGGGTATCGCTGAGGTCGAGCTCGGCCTTGATGGCGACGCCGATGATCGAAAAGATCGTCCAGACCGCGAAACACGCGGTGAAGGCGATCGTGCTCAGGCTCAGCGCCCGAGTCTGATCGGCGGGTGGGGAGGTCGTGACAGTCTGCATGGCAGGTCTCCGGCTGGAATAGCGCTGTCACCCCGGCGTGGGGTTCCTTGCCAGACCTGAGGCCGACGCGCCGCAGAGGACTTGATTCAGATCATGAAACCGCAAAAAATGCAACAAAATAAATGACTTACAGAAATATGTCATCCCGTTGGCGGGTCTAGATCAAGGCGCGATCTGACTGCGGTCAAATGCCGGATTGACATTTATCAACCCATCTGATGACTATTGTTAAGTGCGTTGAAGCGGGGAGAGCGGCATGCCCGATTCCGAATACCGGGACATTCGAAAACTGGACCTGTTTTCGCGTATGGCCGACGACCATTTTGCGGCCTTGATGCGCGGCGCCTATGTGCAGAATTTCCCCGCCCAGATCGAATTGATAACGGAAGGAGAGCCGAGCGACTTTCTGCACATCGTCATTTCCGGCTCGGTTGACATGTTTTCGACCTGGAATGGCCGGGAAACGAGCATGGCAACGATCCGGCCCATCGCGACCTTCATTCTGGCCGCGACGATCAAGGATGCGCCCTATCTGATGTCTGCGCGCACGCTCGAAAAGAGCCGGATCGCGCTGATCCCCAGCCAGGACGTGCGCGCGATCTTCGACGCCGACAGCGACTTTGCGCGGGCGATCGTGACCGAACTGGCGCAATGCTATCGCTCGGTCATCAAGGCGCAGAAGGATCTCAAGCTCAGGACCTCGCTCGAACGTCTTGCGAATTATCTGCTCAGGCAACAACGCAATGCCGGCGGCGGGGCGTCGTTCGATCTGGCCTATGAGAAGCGCCGCCTGGCCTCGGTGCTGGGCATGACCCCCGAAAACCTCAGCCGCGCTTTCAAGGGCCTGCAACCCTTTGGCGTGAGCGTGGCCGGCACCCGGATCACCATCGACGACCAGGGGGACCTGGCACGCTTTGCGAAACCCAATCCCTTGATTGACGATTTCACCTCGTGACCGGGCGGCGCGCCGGGAACCGCGGGCAGGGTGCGCGCGTTACCCTGGCAGGCCCTGTCGTGTCACAGGCGCTTGCCCGGCGGCAGGCGCAGCAGACGCGGGCCATAGAGCAGCGCGAACCCGCCGAATGCCGCGATCCAACCAAGCCCCGCCAGGGTCTGCATCGCGGGCGCCGTCGCGGGCCAGCACCCGGCCGCAACCCGTGCCAGGACCGACACGACCAGCGCCGCGTAAATCGCGACCGTGCCCGGGCCAGCCGTCAGGGCCTGCCCGGTGTGCCCCAGCGTCGCCCGCGTCATCACCGCCAGCGTCATCAACCCGATGGCGCCCGCCATCCACAGATGCTGAGCCGCCGCCCCGCCGAAGGTTCCCGGCACGAGGCTCTCGACAGACAGCGCCAGGGCCCCCAGCGGCAGGAACGCATAGCCCACGTGCAGCACCGTCACCAATGGCTCATCGAGCGTCCGGTGCCCGGCCCAGCGGCCCAGACGGATCAGGTGCACCATCCCGGCCACGCCCAGCGCCGCCCCGGTCAGCGCCGCTTGCGGCACGGCCACCCACAACCCCAGCGCCACCAGCAGGACGATCAGCGCCGCCTTGTCGAAGGTCTGCATCGGCGGCGTCGGCAAGCGCCCCGGCGCGCGTCGGACCAGCCAGTTGCGGGTGAAGGACGGCACCACGCGCCCGCCGATCACGGCGATCATCATCAGCCCCGCCGCCAGGCCCAGGCGCAGGCCATAGCCCTGGGCGGCATAGCGCCCGTGGGCGGCCTCCCAATGAAACAGGCCGTTGGCGAGGGCGAATACGGACAGCAGGGCCAGGACGACCAGGTTGCGCCAGTTCTTGCCCGCGACGATCTCGCGCCCCAGCACAAGCCCGAGGGCGGCCGGCATGGCGAGGTCCGCGACCGCGACCACGAACGGCGGCAGCACGAGCGACATGCCGACCGCGACCCGCCCCAGGACCCACAGCGCGAACAGTCCGCCGAGCGGCCAGCCGACGATCGGCAGCCGTCCCGTCCAGTTCGGCACCGCCGTCAGCAGAAACCCGGCGACCACGGCGGACAGGTATCCAAACAGGAATTCGTGGGCATGCCAGGACACCGGGTCAAAGGCCGTCCTCAGCGGCGTTGCGCCGGACAGCATGACCAGCCAAAGCCCCATCATCCCGATCGCCCAGACCCCGGCCCCCAGAAAGAACGGGCGGAAACCAAAGGCAAGAATTGCGGGTCCGGTCCAGGCGCGCATTCGTTCTGCCGTGGTGCTCATGGCGCGCCCCGCGAAACCGGGCGCGCCGGACCGGGCGGGACAGCCAGCGGAACCACGGCGTTCGGCGCCATCGCGCCCGCGATGCGCGGTGGTGACGGGATGAAACGGTCGTTGGCCTGTGCAGCAATCATTGTGCGGGCTCCTTCAGGCGGGCGCGAACTGCGGGAACGGCCCGTCGTTTTCCGGGTGCCAATGCGCGTCCAGGTCGTCCAGGAATTCGGCGAGGCCGGCATGGAGCGCGGCCCGGGTTCCGCAGGCACCCTCGGGCACGGTCAGGTCGGCGGGGCTTTGGGGCGCGGGGGCTTCGGTCATGGCCGGTCTCCAGAGGCTATGCGCGTTGCATCCCTGCGTAAACCTGCTAATAGGTATTGTAAACACCAATTCAATCAAGGGAGGGTATCGTGCGCCTGACATCGTTCACGGATTACGGGCTTCGCATGTTGATGCGGATGGCGAGCGCACCGGAGCTGTCCTATTCCACGGCGGCCCTGGCCGAGGAATTCGGCCTTTCGCGCAATCACCTCAGCAAGATCCTGCAACGCCTGTCCCACGGTGGCATCGTGGAAACCCGCCGGGGCGGTGGCGGCGGTGCGACACTGGCCAGGCACCCGCAAGACATTCGCCTGGGCGCGGTGGTGCGCCTGCTGGAAGCGGGGCAGCCCTTGGTCGAATGTTTCCCCGCCGGGACCCAGACCTGCACGCTCGACGGCCATTGCCGGCTGAAAGCGCGGTTGCACGCTGCGGAAGCGGTGTTTCTGGACGATCTGGACCGCTCGACTCTGGCGGATATTGCCCTTCCGCGCCTGAGCGCCGAGGCCGTGACCTGAGGACACCGGCGCAAAGCCCATCAGGCCGCGGGGCAGGGCGGACGAACGGCCCGCTAAACGCGGCGAGCGAGACCGGGTCTTTCTTCACCGCGAGATCGGGATCGACGCCGAACCCGCTCCACGACCGCCCCCGGCGGCGCTCGTCATTGTAGCGCACCTCTTCGGCCAGGCGGAACCGGTCGTTCTCGTTGAGGAAAACCCAGAGCGAGCGGTTGTTGGCCCCCTCGAGCGTATCGAAGACCGCGCGGTTCACGACGACGTTCTGCAACGCATTCTGGCCGGGCTCATCGGACAGCGCCGCCACGCGGGCCGCATCGAGAACGACGCGCTGCTTTTCGTCATCGGACATGGCGTCGACGGCCTTGATCCGCGACTCCACCACCTCGGGCTCAGGCTTCGGCCATCGTCACCGACAAGGTCTGGGATCAGGTCGATGCCATTCTGCAGGGCAACCGCCATGCTCGGTCCAGCAACAGCCGCATGCAGACGCCCGCGCCGCTGAAGGGCCTGATCTTCACCGATACCGGCGCAGCAATGACCCCGACCGCGACCAAGAAGCGCGGCAAGCTCTACCGCTATTACGTCTCGATGGACGTGATCAAGAACCGCACGACGGAGGACGACAGCGGTGGCGACCTCGCGCCGACCCGCCTGCCTGCGGGCATGGTCGAGGACGCCATCGTCACCGAGGTCCGGCGCATCCTGCAGACACCCGAGGTCGTCACGCAGGTACTGGCGGCGCTGAAGCGCGAGGTGTCCGAGGCCGAGGCCATCGCGGCGCTGCATGATTTCAACACGCTCTGGGCGCAGCTGTTTCCGCTCGAACAGGCGCGGATCATCCAGCTTCTGGTCCGGCGCGTCACTGTTACCGCCGCCGGGCTCGAGGTCGACATTCGGCGCGAAGGCGTCGCGGGCGTCATCCGCGAGATGATCGCCCCACGCGACATGGAGGCCGCCGAATGACCCGGGGCAATGACACGATCAGCGTGCTGATCCCCCTGAAGCTGCGCAAGAAGAACGGTCGGCCCAAGATCATGCCGCCCGCCGATTACAGCCCTAGCGAGGATCAGACGCAGGACCCGCACATCCTGCGCGCCATCGGCCGGGCATGGGGCTGGCGGCGGCGCATGGAGGCAGGTGAGTTCGCCACGATCCAGGAACTGGCCGAGGCCGTCGGCTTGGCCGAACGCCACGTCAGCCGCCAGTTGCGCCTCGCCTATCTGGCGCCAGAGGTCCTCAAACGCCTGACCTGCGGCCGCGAGGCATCGGCGGTCAGCCTGTACGACCTGTGCTTTCTCGCGGGGGAGACATGGCAGGAGCAGGCTGAGCGGGCGTTTCGGTGATGGAAATCAGCTTATGCGTGAAATGATGGTCGTCGCCGGATAGCCCCGCGGGTATGCTGCCTTTGCAAGCATCGCGGGGGGGTCATGAAGATCGGTCAAATCGTCAAAAGCAGCGCTCCGGCAATCTTCAAATACTGCGAAGAAACCGAGCCTGAAGAATTCGCGCGTCTGCAAGACCCGCGATATTCCAAAGAAGCCTTCAATATCAATTATCCGTTCTGTCGGCAGGTGGCTCAGATAGGGTCATCTGATCGGGGGAGATATTGGACGGGCGAATATGTGGTTAGTGGCATTCCAGTACGCGTGACGAACGACTGGTATAGCAAGAGCCTTCCCCTTTTGCGGCGCTACCTGGCCAGCAAGGGGCTCGCCTCAGTTTTTCATCCTGACCCATCGACATCCGATGCCCCGTCGCCGGACGATGCCATCCGTGCTGCCCGCGGGCGTTACAAGGGAAATGCCATCGGGAACGCGCAGAATTATCTGGTACGAAACATTCTGAGCCGCCTCGGCGATGAGCAGTTCAACGCGCTGCAGTGGC
This sequence comes from Rhodobacter sp., assembly GCA_020637515.1. Taxonomy (NCBI): domain Bacteria; kingdom Pseudomonadati; phylum Pseudomonadota; class Alphaproteobacteria; order Rhodobacterales; genus Rhodobacter; species Rhodobacter sp. Next base: position 2,177,130 of record JACKKG010000001.1, read on the forward strand.
AGGCGGTGGTGGACGCATTCGGCCGCGCTTGCGCCTATTGCGGTGCCGAAAGTGAGTTGGTCATGGATCACGTCGTGCCCATCAATAAGCAAGCCCTCGGCGAGCATCGGCTTGGCAATCTGGTCCCCAGCTGTCGCGCCTGCAATGCGCGAAAGGCAGAGCGGGACTTTCGCGAGTTCCTGGCCGATGATCCGATCAGGGTCGCGACTATCGAGGACCACATGACCTCGCACGGCTACGAACCACTAGGGGACCACGCTCAGCTGCGGGCCATCATCGAACTCGCGCACCAGGACGTTCGCAACCTCGCGGACCGCTACGTCGCAATCATCAACACCGTTCTGACCGGCAAACCCGAAGGCACTGAATAGGCTTTCAGGAAATTTCGGGGCGCCGGGCCTGTTCCTTTGTGACGGCCACGATGTGCTGCAACGCCAAAGACTTCACGCAAAACTCCCAAAACATACCAAACACCACGCCGCCCGTGTTGCGTCGCCATCCGCGTTGAGACAAGCCGGAACCAGCGAAACAGGGGCGCAACGCGATGCCGCCAGTTCCTTGAAATGCATGGATGTTTTGAACCCGTCTCGCCGAGAGCGCAGGGCGGGTGGAAAGAGACGGTGGGCGCTCGGAGACCGATCTCGCGCGGCTGGGCCGTCTCCGAAGGGCGGATGGTCCCTGCAAACCCCTTTGGCACATAAAGAAAAAGGCCCCGCGAGGGACCTGTTTTCGGGTTTGCACTGTGCAAGTGGCGGAGAGAGCGGGATTCGAACCCGCGAGACGGTTCCCCGCCTACACACTTTCCAGGCGTGCGCCTTCGACCACTCGGCCACCTCTCCGTGGGCGCAGCAATAGCGCGGGTCGGGGGGGTGGTGCAAGAGGGGATGGGCGGGGTGGATTGCACGCGGGGGGGGCGGCTGTGTATACAGAAAATACGCAGGAGGCATGCCTTGGCCAATCAGACCGAAACCATCGTCACGACCCTGTTTGCCTGGATCGATTCCGGCCGGCTCAATCCCGGCGACGAGATCGAGGAGGCCGCGCTGGTCCAGCAGTTCGGCGTCTCGCGGACACCGGTGCGCGAGGCGTTGATGCAGGTCGAGGCGACGGGCCTGGTCAAGCGCCTGCCGCGCAAGGGCGCCATGGTCTTCAAGCCGACACTGGCCGAATTCCTGGCGATCCTCGAGGTGCATGCCAAGCTCGAAGGGCAGGCCGCGGGACTGGCGGCGCGGCGCATCTCGGCCTCGGGGCTGGTTGCGCTCGAGGCGGCGACGGCGGCCTGCGAACGGCATCTGGAGACCCTGGGCGAGACCGAGGGCGCGGCCTATTACCAGCTCAACATCCGCTTTCACGGCACCGTGGCCGAGGCCTCGGGCAACCCGTTCCTGGTGGACCTGATCAAGACCAACGCGCGCAAGCTGATGGCGTATTACCGGGCGCGCTATCATTATGCGGGGGTGATCGAATCCTCGGCGCGTGAGCATCGCGAAATCACCCGGCTGATCGTCGCGCGCGACAGCGAAAGGGCCGAGGCCACCATGCGCAAGCATGTCCATTTCGATCAGGTGACCGCGATGGACCTGCTGGCCGCTCTCAGTTAGCCCTTGGTCTGATTAAAGAAATTTGCGATCCAGCGGGCCATGGCGGCGTCGTTCACGTCCTGCGGAAGGCCCTGGCGGGCGCGGTCGGTGACCGTGGATTCGACGGTTCCATCCATTTCCTCGATCAGTTCGGCCATGAAGGCGGTGGTGATCTCGGGGTGATACTGGGTAGTAAAGATGCGATCGCCGATCGCCAGGTGGCCGTGCGGCACCAGGTCGGTGCCGCCCAGCACGCGCGCCCCCGGCGGCAGGACGGTAACCTGTTCCTTGTGCGCCGCGTGCAGGGCGACGACGGGGCAGTCGGCGTCCATCCAGGGCGCGGGCGAATGGGTCCGGGTTTCCACGCGGCCCAGTTCCCAGCCGTGCGGGTTGTAGCCGATCTCGCCGCCCAGGGCGGCGGCGATCACCTGATGGCCGAAACAGGCGCCGAACACCGGAATGTCCTGCGCCACCGCGTCGCGGATCAACGCCTGCAACTGGCCGACCCAGGGGTCGCTGTCCCGCGCCGAGGCCGGGCTGCCCGAGATGATGATCCCGTCGAACCCGGCGAGGGTGTCGGGAAACACGCCCTCGTCCACCTTGAACGCGGCAAAGGTCCAGTCGGGCGCGGTCGGCGCCAGAAGCGCGCGAAATTTCTCCATTTCGCTGACATTCCGGGCGGCCAGGGCAGAACGGTCGGTGTTGGCGTCGAGAACGGCGATATGCATGTATTTTCCATTTGCATACGTTGCAAAGGCAATAATATACATATCAAATGATGACTGGCAAGGGAGCGGCGCATGACACTCTGGACTCCGACCGACGACGGACACGCGGATCTGACCTCGCACGATACCTTCCTGTCCGGCCCGCCACACAACACGTTTTCGCGCCTGCGCCGTGACGATCCGATGCACTGGACCGACTGGGACGCGGGGCAGGGCTTCTGGTCCGTCACGCGCAACCTGGACATCCTGGCGCTGAACAAGCAGCCTGACCTGCTGTCCTCGGCGCGTGGCATCCGCATGGAGGACCAGACCTACGAGGAATATCTGGCGCGGCGCACCTTTCAGGAAACCGACCCGCCGGAACACACCATGACCCGCGTCAAGGTGGCCAAGGCGTTCTCGAAACCCGTGGTCGCGGGGTTCGACGGTGCGATCCGCGAATTGTGCGACGAGATCCTGGATCGCGCGCTGCCGATGGGCACCTTTGACGCGACCAAACAGATCGCCCGGGAACTGCCGATGCGGATGCTGGGCCGCATCCTGGGCACCCCGGACGAAGACCTGCCCTGGCTGGTCGCAAAGGGTGACGCGCTGATCGCCAACACCGACCCGGATTTCACCGATCATGTCCTCGACAAGATGACGACCGATGAATACCGGCTGATGCCGTTCAATTCGCCGGCCGGTGCGGAACTCTATGATTATGCAAAGCAATTGATGGCGGACAAGGCCGCGCGCGGGGATACCAACGGCGTCCTGCACCTGATCTTGCAGCCCGGGCCCGATGGGTCGGTCATCTCGGAAACCGAATTCCGCAACTTCTTTTGCCTGCTGGTCGCCGCCGGCAACGACACCACCCGCTATTCGATCGCGGCCGGCATTCAGGCGCTGGCCAATCAGCCGGGCCTGTTGGAGCAGATGCAGGCCGGCGCGGTCTGGGACACCGCGCCCGACGAGATCATCCGCTGGGCCTCGCCCACCAGCTATTTCCGCCGCACCGCGACGCGTGACTTCGAGATGCACGGCAAGCAGATCAAGGCGGGCGACAAGGTGCTTTACTGGCTGGCCTCGGCCAACCGCGACGAGGCGGTCATCGACCAGCCTTTCCGCGTCGATCTGGCGCGCAATCCGAACCGGCACATCGCCTTTGGCCAGGGGGGGCCGCATCTGTGCCTGGGGATGCATCTGGCGCGGCTCGAGGTGAAGCTGCTGTTTCAGGAACTGGTCAAGCGGATCAAGGCCATCGAACCGGCGGGCGAGCAGAAATTCCTGCGCTCGAACTTCGTTGGCGGTATCAAGGAACTTCCGGTGCGGGTGACGCTCGCCTGACCGGACCAGAACACGACAAGGGAGACAATGAAGAATGCGCGACCGACTGAGACCCGTCTGGTGTGACCACCTGTCCATTCTGCGCGGAAAATACCTGCCACAGGAAAAGATCGGCTCGGGGGGCACGCGCTTTGCCCAGCCCTGTTTTGCGGTGCATTACGACAAGGACCTGATCGTCGATGCCCCCGGCACCGCCTGCCTCGAGGGGCTGCCGGACATGGAATTGCGCTGGGACGCCGCCGATATCCGCGCCGGATGGGAGCCGGGCGTGCATATGGTGACGGGCGACCTGTATGACCGGGCGGGCCGGCTGATCCCCATCGCCGGGCGCGCGGCGCTGAAACAGGCGCTGGCGGACTGGGCGAAACACGGGCTGACCCCCAAGGTCGGGATCGAGTTCGAGGCTTTCGCCTTTACCCGCGCCGAGGACGGCAGCCTGCAACCCTATGACGTGCCGGGCGGGCATGTTTACGGCGGCGGGCCGTTCAACGACCCGCTCGGCTTTACCGACGCGGTGTGGGAGGCCGCCGAGGACGCGGGTTTCAGGCTGGATCTGGTGACGACCGAATACGACACCCCGCAGTATGAGTTCACGCTGACCTTCGACGAGGCGCTCAAGGCCGTGGACGAGGCCGTGATGTTCCGCCAGCTCGCGCGCGAGGTCGCCTATCGCAAGGGGGTCATCCTCAGTTTCCTGCCCAAGCCCCTGTTCGACCGGGGCGGATCGGGGATGCATGTCAACCTGTCCTTTGCCGATGCGACCGGCGCCAATGCGCTCAGCGCGGGGCCGATCGGCGGGATTGCCGGGCTGAACGATCTGGGGCGCGGCTGTCTGGCGGGCTGGATGCGTCACCACAAGGGGCTCGCCGGTCTGGTTTCGCCCAGCGTCAATTCCTATGCGCGGCTGCAACCGGCGTCGATGTCGGGCTATTGGTGCAACTGGGGCGAGGATCACCGTGGCGTCACCGCCCGCGTCTCGGGCGAGGGCGGCAAGAAGGCGCGCCTGGAACACCGGATGGCCGACGCGGCCGCGAACCCCTATGCGGCGGTCGCCGCGGTGCTGCAAGCGGCGCGGTTGGGTTACGAGGGCCGATACGACCTGCCCGAGGCCGAGACCGAGGATTGCTTCATGGGGCAGAAAGCCGCCTATGGCACGGCCGAGTCCCTGGCCGGCGCGCTGGACGATCTCGAGGCCGACACCGCTCTGGTCGCGGCCATGGGGGCCGAATACTGCGCCCATCACGTGCACATGAAGCGGGTGGAAATCGACAAGACCAAGGACATGACCCCGGAACAGGCCCGCGATTTCTCGATCTGGTTCGTATGAGGAGACACCGATGAAAGCCACCTGGATCCTGCCCGACGGCCGCGAGATTACCGCCGAGGTGCCCGCCGGCCATTCCCTGATGGAGGCGGCCGTGTCCGCAAGCATTCCCGGCATCATCGGCGAGTGCGGCGGCACGATGAGCTGCGCCACTTGCCACGTGCATGTGACGGACGGCTGGCGCGACAAGGTCGGCGGCCCGTCCGATTTCGAGGATGCGATGCTCGACATCGTCGAAGGACCGCGCACCGAAGCCTCGCGCCTGTCGTGCCAGATCGAGATGTCCGACGCCCTCGACGGGCTCGTGCTCAAGGTCCCGTTCGAATAGGCCCAGGGGCCGCAAAAGCGCCCTCACCGATCCGGGAATACGGAAAACCGGCGCTCTCCCAAGGGGCGCCGGTCGTCATTTGGGTCCGGTGCGGCTGCGCTCAGGTGATGACGTCGGGTTCGGCGCGTCCGGTCCGTGCCGCGATACCGGCCAGGGCTTCGACCGCGGCGATCACGGGGGCCAGGGCGGCTTGCGGGTCCTGGCCGAAATCGGTGCCGTCGAAGCGTTCCAGGTAGACGCGCAGCGTCGCGCCCTCGGTTCCGGTGCCGGAAAGCCGCAGCACCGCCCGAGCCCCGCCGTGAAAGCGGATCTGCACGCCCTGCGCGGTCGCGACCGATCCGTCCACGGGGTCCGTATAGGCGAAATCCTCGGCGCTTTCGACAATCAGTGCGCCGGCTTGTCGCCCGGCCATCGCGGGCAGGGCCGCGCGCAGGTCGGCCATCAGCGCGTTTGCGACATCGCTGGCAATGGCCTCGTAGTCGTGGCGCGAGTAGTAGGTGCGGCCGAATTCGGCCCAGTGGTCGGCCATGACCCCGGCGACAGACTGGCGTCGGACGGCCAGGATGTTCAGCCACAGCAGCACCGCCCAGAGCCCGTCCTTCTCGCGGACATGGTCGGACCCGGTGCCGGCCGATTCCTCGCCGCACAGCGTTGCCAGTCCCGCGTCCAGCAGGTTGCCAAAGAATTTCCAGCCCGTCGGCGTGGCGTAGCACGGCAGGCCGCGCGCCGCCGCGACGCGGTCCACCGCGCAAGAGGTCGGCATCGACCGCGCGACGCCCTTCAGCCCGCCCGCATAGCCCGGCGCCAGATGCGCGTTGGCGGCCAGCACGGCCAGCGAATCGGACGGGGTCACATAGCAGTCCCTACCGACGATCATGTTGCGGTCGCCGTCGCCGTCCGAGGCTGCGCCGAAATCGGGGGCATCGGCGCCGTGCATCGTGTCCATCAGATCCCTGGCCCAGACCGGGTTCGGATCGGGATGGCCTCCGCCGAAATCCGGCGAGGGGGTGGCATGGACCACCGAGCCCGGCGCGGCGCCCAGCCGGCGTTCCAGGATTTCCACCGCATAGGGGCCGGTGATGGCGTGCATCGCGTCGAACCGCAGCCGGAACCCGCCTTGCAAAAGTGCGCGGATCGCCTTGAAATCGAAAAGCGTTTCCATGAGCGCCGCATAGGCGTCCACGGGGTCCACGACCTCGACCGTCATCGCGCCGAGCGGGGCTTCGCCCAGCGTGGCCAGGTCGATGTCCGACGCATCGAGGATGCGATACTCCTGGATCGTTTCGCTGGCGGCATGGATCTTGGCGGTGACGGTTTCGGTCGCCGGTCCGCCGTTCGCCATATTGTATTTGATGCCGAAATCCTCGTCCGGGCCGCCCGGGTTGTGGCTGGCCGACAGGATCACCCCGCCGTCCGCGCCCCGGACCCGGATCAGGTTCGAGGCCGCCGGCGTGGACAGGAACCCGTTCTGCCCGACGATCACCCGCGCCGCGCCCGAGGCCGCGGCCATTTTCAGGATGATCTGCACCGCGCGGTCGTTGAAGAACCGCCCGTCGCCGCCCAGGACCAGGGTCTGCCCCTCGATCCCGCCGATCCCGTTCCAGATCGCCTGCACGAAATTCTCCAGATACCCGGGTTGCATGAACACGCGGGTTTTCTTGCGCAGGCCCGATGTGCCGGGCTTCTGACCGGCGATCGGTTGGGTGGGGATGCGGTGCAGGGGCATGGTCTATCCGTTTCTTCCGGCGTCTTGCATGATGCGGCCCGTGTGCTCCAGCGTTGGGGCGGAAATGAGGCCCGACAGCGGCAAAGGCAGGCGCCGACGCCAGTTCGGGTGCTCATGCAGGGTGCCGGGCAGGTTGCATTGCTCGATCGCGCCGGCCAGATCCTCGCCCTGGACGGCGACCAGCGTGCTGGCGGCGCGCGACAGAAAGCGGTGCAGGCCGGTCAGGTCTCCGCCGCCCGCCACCGCGTCAAAGGCGGCGACCTCGGCCTGGCGGGCGGTTCTGGCAGCGGCCGGATCGGCGAGTTCGCCCAGTTCGGCGCGCCAATCGAGATCGCGCCCCTGACGCCAGCCCAGCCAGGTCGGCAGGTCGTGGGTGCCCCAACTGGCCAGGGCCGTCGGCGTATAGGCGTCGGGCGTCAGAAAGGCGCCGGTCCCCTGCCAGTCGCGTTCGAACATGGCCACCCGGCAGCCCATCACGCCCGAAGCATCGAGCGCGTCGCGCAGCCCGTCGGGGATGGTGCCCAGGTCCTCGCCGATGATCGCGGCGCCCGCGCGCGTGGCCTCGATCCGCAGCACCGCCAGCAATTCGTCGCGCGGCATGGTGACGTAGAGCCCGGGCAACCCGTCGGGCAGCCAGAAACTGCGTTCGAGCCCCAGGATGTGGTCGATTCTGAGCAGCCCGCAGAACCGCAACTGCGCCCTGAGGGTCTGGGCAAAGGCGGCATAGCCGGTGGCGCGCAGCACGTCGGGGCGCATCGGCGCCAAGCCCCAGCGCTGCCCCGAGGGGCCCAGCAGATCGGGCGGCGCGCCCAGGCTCACGCCCTGCGCAAAGAGGTCGCGCTCGGCCCAGGTTTCGGCCCCGTGGGGATGGGTGCCGACCGCGATGTCGAGATACAGCCCAAAGGGCATTCCCGCCGTCTTCGCCCGGGTCTGGCTGTCGAACAGTTGCGTTTCGGCCATCCACTGGGCCCAGGCGTGGAACCGCAACCGTTGCGCGCGTTCGCGCGCAAAGCGTTGAACCTCGGGGCTTTTGGGGTCCTGATAGGGCAGGGGCCAGGCGCCCCAATAGCCGCCCTGAACCTCGCTCAAGGCCTGGTGGGTGACGAATTCCTCCAGCGCCGCGCCGCCGTCGCCGCGCCAGGCCTCGAAGGCGGCGCTGCCGGTAAAGGCGGCAAACGCATCCTCGAGCGCGGCCCGCTGGGCGCGGATCGTGCGCGGATAGTCGATCAATTCGCCGGTTTCCGGCAGCGGCGTGCCGGTGTCGATATGCAGCGTGTTCAGCCGCCGGCGGTGCGACGGCGCATAGGGGCTGAAACTGTTGGCATCGGTGGGAAAGCCCGCGTGAATGGGGTTGATCCCCACGAAGGCGGCGCCGTGGCGGGCCAACCCTTCGGCCAGGGTGCCCAGTTGGGGATAACGGCCCATGCCGGCGCGTTCGCCCTGCCACAGCGCGAACAGCGGCACGGTCAGGCCCCAGCGGCGGGACGGGGCGGGCAGGCGCGGCGGCGCGGCCAGCAGGTGCACAAGCCAGCCGTTGTGGCGTATGCGGTGGTAGCCCACGGGCAAGGGCGGCAGCGTCCCCTCGCCCCGGAGTTCCGCGCCGTCCTCGGTGGTCAGCACCCAGGGGCCGGGGCCCCAGTCCTTGGGCTGGCCGGCGGCGATGGCCAGGCTTGTCGCCTGCCGCAGCCCGTCGGGCAGCGCGCTGAGCGCCGCCAGGACTGCGCGGCGGCTTTCCACGGGCGCCTCCTGCATCCGGCCCGCGCCGTCGCGGTAGACCCAGGTCAGACCCGCGCGGCGGCAAGTGTCGTCGAAGTCGCTCATCAACTGTCTTCCAGAACCAGGGCCGAGACCGAATGCGCCGGCACCGACAGCTTGCCATAGGCGATGCGTTCGGGGGGGGCGTCGGGGGCATAGGTGTTGATCCGGCGCGACCAGATCTTGCCGTCGGGGGTGGGGGTCAGGGTCACGTCCAGCGCCCCGCCCGCGTTGAAGATCAGGAACACCGCGTCCTCGAGATCGGCATAGGCGGGCGTCCCCGAGGCGGTGCGCAATTCGACGCAGACAAAGCTCAGCGCCGGGTCCTCCCAGTCGGCCGGGGTCATGCGGCGGCCGTCCGGGTGCCACCACAGCACATCGGACTTGCCGTCCGAAGTGCGCGCCTTGGAATGCAGGAACAGCTTCTGGCGCAGGATCGGGTGGTTCTTGCGGAAGGCGATCAGCCGGCGAGTGAAGGCCAGCATCGCGTGATCCACGTCCGACCAGTCCAGCCAGGAGATCGGGCTGTCCTGGCAATAGGCGTTGTTGTTGCCCTGCTGGGAATGGCCGATCTCGTCGCCGGCCAGGATCATCGGCGTGCCCTGGCTCATCAGCAGCGTTGCCATCAGGTTGCGCCGTCTCAGCGCGCGGGCCTGAATCACCTGCGGCTCGTCGGTGGGCCCCTCGTGGCCCATGTTGTCCGAGTAGTTCTCGGAATGGCCGTCGCGGTTGTTCTCGCCGTTGGCCAGGTTGTTCTTCTGCGAATAGCTGACCAGGTCCATCAGGTTGAACCCGTCATGCGCCGAGATGAAATTGATGCTGGCTGTGGCCGACCGGCCCGAGTGGTCGAACTGGATCGCCGATCCGGTGATCCGCGCGGCCAGCTCTGGCGCCGGGCGATGGTCGCGCCGCCAGAACCGGCGCACGCCGTCGCGGAACTTGTCGTTCCATTCGTGGAACGGGTGCGGAAAGGCACCCAGCTGATAGCCGCCCGGGCCGATGTCCCAGGGCTCGGCGATCAGCTTGACGCGGTTCAGGACGGGGTCTTGCCGGATCGCGGCGAAAAAGGCGGCGTTGGGCTGGAACCCGCCCTCGTCGCGCGCCAGCGTCGAGGCCAGGTCGAAGCGGAACCCGTCCACGCGCATCACTTCGACCCAGTAGCGCAAGCTGTCCATCACCATGCGCAGCACCATCGGGTGGTCCAGGTTCAGCGTGTTGCCGCAGCCCGTGTCGTTGATGTAGTGGCGCGGATAGGGGGCCAGCCGGTAGTAGCTGCGGTTGTCGATGCCGCGAAAGCTCAGCGTCGGGCCCAGTTCCGAGCCCTCGCAGGTGTGGTTGTAGACGACATCCAGGATCACCTCGATCCCGGCCGAATGCAGGCGCGCGACCATGTGCTGGAATTCGTTGATCTGGCCGTTGGTCAGATAGCGCGGTTCGGGGGCGAAGAAGTTGAGCGTCTGATAGCCCCAGTAGTTCGTCAGCTTCTTCTCGATCAGCCAGCGGTCGTTGAGAAAGCTCTGCACCGGCAGCAGTTCGACCGCGGTGATGCCCAGCGTCGTCAGATGGTCCAGCATCCGGTCCGAGGCCAGCCCCAGAAACTTGCCCGCGTTCGGCACGTTGGCCAGATGGGTCAGCCCCTTCACATGCGCCTCGTAGATCACGCTCTCATTGGCGGGAACCACGGGCGGGCGGTCGTTGCCCCAGTAAAAGCTGGGGTCCTCGACCACGCATTTGGGCATGAAGCGCGCCGAATCGCGGGTGGAAAACGTCAGGTCCAGCGTCTTTGAGCCCGGGTTGTAGCCGAACAGGGCGTCCGACCAGCGCGGATGCCCGGTGATGCGCTTTGCATAGGGGTCGATCAGCAATTTGTTGGGGTTGAAGCGGTGGCCGTCCTCGGGGGCATAGGGGCCGTGCACGCGGTAGCCGTATTGCTGCCCGGGACACAGGCCGGGCACCCGGCCATGCCAGACCCAGCCGGTGCGCTCGGGCAGGCGCAGGCGGTGGGTCTCGCGCATCCCGTCGGGGCTGAAGAGGCACAGCTCGACCGCGGTTGCATGTTCCGAGAACAGCGCGAAATTCACGCCGTCGCCGTCGAAGGTGGCGCCGATCCTGTCGTGGCGCCCGCGTTCGATGGTCAGGGTCATCGGGTCTCCATCCGTTCCCGTGCTAGCCGGTCGTAGAGGGCGGCGTAGCGGGGTGCGCTGGCCTCCCAGCCGACCGGGTGTTTCATCGCGTTGCGCTGCATCCGCCGATAGGCGCGCCGGTCGGACCAGAGCGCGGCGAGTTGGCTCAACGCCTGCGCCAACGCCCGAGGGTCGTTCGGCCGGTGGGTGATGCCGGTGGCGCAGCCGACGGCAAGCGCGGCGGCGTTGGCGTGGATCACGGTGTCCGCCAACCCGCCGGTGCGCGCCACCACCGGCACCGCGCCGTATCGCAGCCCATACATCTGCGTCAGCCCGCATGGTTCGAAGCGCGAGGGCACCAACACCGCGTCGGCGCCGGCGAACATGCGGTGGCTCAACCCCTCGTCATAGCCGATCCGCACGCCGACATGCCCGGGATTGGCGGCCGCGACGTTCAGCCAGGCGTTCTCGAGGCGGCGGTCGCCCGATCCCAGCAGCGCCAGTTGCCCGCCGCGTTCGGTCAGCGCGGGCAGGGCCGTCAGCAGCAGGTCCAGCCCCTTTTGATCCGACAACCGCGACACGACCACGCACAGCGGCCCCTCGGCCGGTGCCAGGCCGAATTCGGCCCTGAGCGCGCGCTTGTTCGCCGCCTTGCCGCCCGGCGCGGAAAAGCGGCGAATGACGGGGTCCCGCGTCGGGTCCCAGGCGTCGGTATCGATGCCGTTGAGGATCCCCGTCAGGTCATGCGCCCGCGCCCGGATCACGCCGTCCAGACCCATGCCGAAATCCTCGGTCGCCAGCTCCTGGGCATAGGTCGGGCTGACCGTGGTGATCGCCTGCGCGCCCGTCAGCCCGGCCTTCAGCGCCGAGATATGGCCGTAGTATTCGAACCCGTCCAGCGTGAACCCCTCGGCCGGCAGACCCAGGGCTTTCAGCCGCTCGGCGCCGGTCAGGCCGTGAAAGGCAATGTTGTGGATCGTCATCACGCACGGTTGCGCCGCGCCCGCGCTGGCCATGTAGAGAGGGGTCAGCCCGGCCTGCCAGTCGTGCAGATGCACCACCTCGGGGCGCCAGCCCTTGATGCCGTCGGCCGCGATCAGCGCCGCCGCCAGGTTCAGCACCGCAAAGCGCAGGTCGTTGTCGGGCCAGTCGTTGCCTTGCGCGTCCAGATAGGGCGAGCCGTCGCGGTCATAGAGTGCCGGCGCATCCAGGATCAGCAGGTCCAGCCCCCCCGCCGTCGCCGCCAGCAGCCGCACCGGCGTGCCCAGAAGGTCGGGCAGCTCCGCCGCCACCCTGGGCCGTTTCAGCGCCTTCATCACGCCGCGATACCCCGGCAACAGGGTGCGGATCGCCCAGCCCCGCGAGGCCAGCGCCGCGGGCAGGGCGCCCACGACATCCGCCAGGCCCCCGGTCTTGACCAGCGGCGCGCATTCCGACGCGACCGCCAGAACCGGGCGCGCGGCGGCGCTCATGCCAGGCCCTCGCGGCGGTCCAGCATGGCCTGGGTGATCAGCGTGACGCCCGAGTCGGTGACGCGGAACCATTTGCGGTCCTCGTCGGGATCTTCGCCCACGACCAGCCCCTCGGGGATCTCGACGCCGCGGTCGATCACCACCCGGGTCAGGCGCGCGTGGCGCTGGATCGTCGCATAGGGCAGCACCACCGCCTGATCCAGCGACGACCAGGAATTCGAATGCACGCCCGTGAACAGCAGCGAGTTGCGCACCTCGGTCCCCGAGATGATGCACCCGCCCGAGACCAGCGACGACAGCGCCGTGCCTCGGCGGCTTTCCTCGTTATGGATGAACTTGGCCGGCGGGACGCTTTCGGAATAGGTCCAGATCGGCCAGTTGCGATCCCACAGGTCCAGCTCGGGGTCGAAATCGGTCAGGTCGAGGTTCGCCTTCCAGAAGGCATCGACGGTGCCGACGTCGCGCCAATAGGCGATCGCGTCGCTGCGGTGGCGCACGCAACTGTCCTCGAAGCGGTGGGCCATCGCCTTGCCGTTTCGAACCACGGTCGGAATGATGTCGCCGCCGAAATCCCGGCTCGAGGTCTTGTCGTGGGCGTCGTCCATCAGCAACTGGCGCAGGAACTTCCAGCGGAAGACATAGATCCCCATCGACGCCAGCGCATGGCGCGGATCGTCCGGCAGGCCCGGCGGGTTCTTGGGCTTTTCGACGAAATCGGTGATCCGGCCCGAATGGTCCACCGTCATCACGCCAAAGGCATGGGCGTCCGCGCGCGGCACGGTCAGGCAGCCCACGGTGACGTCGGCGCCGTTCTCGACATGCTCGCGGATCATCACCTCGTAGTCCATCTTGTAGATGTGATCGCCTGCCAGAATGACAACGTAATCAATGTCATAGCTGTCAACGATGTCGATGTTCTGATAGACCGCGTCGGCGGTGCCCATGTACCAGTTGGTTTCGTCCACCCGCTGCGAGGCCGGCAGGATGTCCAGGTATTCATTGCGTTCCGCGCGAAAGAAGTTCCAGCCGCGCTGGCAGTGGCGGATCAGCGAATGGGCCTTGTATTGCGTGGCCACGGCCATCTTCCGGATGCCCGAGTTCAGCGCGTTCGACAGGGCGAAATCGATGATCCGCGTCTTGCCGCCGAAATAGACCGCCGGTTTGGCGCGGTGGTCGGTCAGCTCCTTCAGACGGCTGCCGCGACCGCCGGCCAGAATGAAGGCCATGGTCCGGCTGGACAAGCGATTGCTCGACGGGGTCATCGGGGAACCTCGGGGGTCAGGAACAGGGTGGAAAGGGGCGGCAGCACCACGTCGGCGCTGTGCGGCTGGCCGGCATGGGCCGGGCCGTCGGCGACGACCGCGCCCAGGTTGCCGCGGTTGCCCCCGCCATAGAGCGCGGCGTCGGTGTTCAGGGATTCGGTCCAGCGGCCGGGGCGGGGCAGGCCCAGCGTCCAGCGCCGTTCCACCGGCGTAAAGTTCGCCACCACCGCGACAGGCGGGTGGCCGTCCTCGCCCAGCCGCAGCCACGAGAACACCGATTCCGCCCGCGCCTCGCGGTCGATCCAGGCGAAACCCGCCGGCTCGGCATCGCGGACATGCAGCGCGGGATGGGCGCGATACAGCGTGTTCAGGTCGCGCACCAGGCGTTGCAGCCCGGCGTGACCCGGCACCTCGAGCGCGCCCCAGTCCAGCGGCTGGTCGTGGTTCCATTCCTGCCCCTGGGCGAATTCACACCCCATGAACAGCAGCTTCTTGCCCGGGTGCCCCCACATGAAGCCGTAATAGGCGCGCAGATTGGCCAGTTTCGTTGCCGGATCACCCGGCATTTTCTGCAACATCGACCCCTTGCCGTGCACCACCTCGTCATGGCTGATCGGCAGGACGTAATTTTCGCTGAACCCGTAGACCAGGCCAAAGGTCATCAGATCGTGGTGGTGGCGGCGGTGGATCGGGTCGTGTTCGATGTAGCGCAGGGTGTCGTTCATCCACCCCATGTTCCACTTGTAGCCAAAGCCCAGCCCGCCCGCGTGCACCGGCGTGGTGACGCCGGGCCAGGCGGTGCTTTCCTCGGCCACGGTCATCAGGCCGGGCGGCCCCTCGCCATAGGCGAGCGTGTTCATCGTCTTGAGAAAGTCGATCGCCTCGTAGTTCTCGCGCCCGCCGTCCTTGTTGGGCACCCAGGCGCCGGGCCCGCGCGAATAGTCGCGATACAGCATCGAGGCCACCGCATCCACCCGCAGCCCGTCCAGGTGGAACGCGTTCAGCCAGTAGGTCGCGTTGGCGGTCAGGAAGTTGCGCACCTCGGTCCGGCCAAAGTTGTAGATCAGCGTATTCCAGTCGGGGTGGAACCCCTCGCGCGGGTCGGAATGCTCGTAGAGATGCGTGCCGTCGAACTGGGCCAGGCCGTGCGGATCGTTGGGGAAATGCGCGGGCACCCAGTCCATGAGCACGCCGATCTTGCGCCGGTGCGCGGCGTCGATCAGCGCGCGCAGGGCATCGGGGTCGCCGTGGCGGCTGGTCGGTGCATAGAGGCCCGTCGGCTGATACCCCCACGAGCCGCCGAACGGGTATTCGGCCAGCGGCATCAGCTCGATATGGGTGAAGCCCATGTCGGCGGCATAGGCGACCAGGTCCTCGGCCGCCTCGCGGTAGCCGAGCGCGCGCCCGTCGCGGTGGCGCCAGCTTCCCAGATGAACCTCGTAGATGGAAATCGGCGCCTCGCGTGCGTTGCGGCCCAGCCGCTGGCGCATCCATTCGTCGTCTTGCCAGTCGTGGGCCGGGGGTGGCGCGACGATCGAGGCCGTCGCGGGCGGCAGTTCGGCCATCCGTGCCAGCGGATCGGCCTTGAGCAGGGCGGGGCCATCCTGGGGCAGGATCTCGAACTTGTAGGCCTCGCCGGCGCGCAGCCCGGGCAGGAAGATCTCCCACACGCCGGCGCCGCATCGCCGCATCGGCGCACGCCGCCCGTCCCAGGCGTTGAACGGCCCGACCACCGACACCCGCCGCGCGTTCGGCGCCCAGACGGCGAAATGCACGCCGTCGGTGCCCTCGTGCACCATCGGATGGGCGCCCAGGGCCTGCCACAGGCGGCGATGCGTGCCCTCGGCGATCAGGTGCAGGTCCAGGGCGCCCAGCACCGGACCAAAGCGGTAGGGGTCCTCGAACTCCCACCGGCGGGTGCCGTCGGTCGCACTGAGCCGGTAGCGTCGCCGCCGGCCGAGGTCGCCCACGAAAACCCCGTCGCCGCGCGGTTCCAGGGCAATCGGTTTCGACGCGGTCAGCGCCACCATCGCGGTGGCGTGGGGATCGAAAACCACCAACGCGCCGGTTCGCCCGCGGTGCCTGGGGCCAAAAACCGCAAAAGGATCAGCGACGTGCCCGGACAGGATCGCCGCCACGTCAGCCGAAGAGATGTCACAGGATGTAGATGTGTTCGCCCGGGTCATGCGCAATTTGTGGCGCAGGCCCGGGCGATTTACAACGGGATTTGTTAACCTTTTGCGCGAGCGCGTCAGATCATCGGTCGGATTGCCCAGACATCGCGCATGTAGCCCTGGATCGTGCGGTCGCTGCTGAACCAGCCCGACCGTGCGGTGTTCAGCGCGGCCATGTGGGTCCAGCGGTCGGCGTCGAACCAGGCCGCGTCCACCTGCCGCTGCGCGGCCCAGTAGGCGTCGAAATCGGCGCAGACGGTGAAGTAATCGTGGTCGCGCAGATTGTCGGTCAGGGCGCGGTAGGTCTGCGGGTCCCCGTGAGAGAACTGGCCCGCGTCGATCGCCGCGATGGCCTGTTGCAGGCGCGGGCTGGCGTCGATCGCGTGGGCCGCGTGGCGCGGGTCCTTGCGGCGCTCGACCACCTCGTCGGCGGTCATGCCGAAGAGGAAGAAATTCTCGGGCCCCACCAGTTCGCGGATTTCGACGTTCGCCCCGTCCAGCGTGCCGATGGTCAGCGCGCCGTTCAGGCTGAACTTCATGTTGCCGGTGCCTGAGGCCTCCTTGCCGGCGGTCGAGATCTGCTCGCTGAGGTCAGCGGCCGGGATCAGGCGCTCGGCCATGGTGACGTTGTAGTTGGGCGGGTAGACCACGCTCAACAGATCGCGCGTCACCTTGTCGGCGTTGATGACCCGGGCGACGTTGTTGATCAGGTGGATGATCTCTTTCGCCATGACATAGCCCGGCGCCGCCTTGCCGCCGAAGATCTTGACGCGCGGCGCCCAGCCGGCATTCGGATTGGCGCGGATCGCTTGCCACAACGCGATGGTTTCCAGGATGTTCAGGTGCTGGCGCTTGTATTCGTGGAAGCGTTTGACCTGCACGTCGAACATGGCGCGCGGATCGACCGAGATCCCCATTTCGCGACCGATCCATTCGGCCAGGTGGGCCTTGTTCTCGGCCTTGACGGCGCCAAAGGCGTCGCGGAAGGCGCGGGTCTCGATCGCGGGTTCCAGCGCGCGCAGACGGTCGAGATTGGCCTCCCAGCCCGCGCCGATGGTTTCGGTGATCAGGGCCGACAGGCCCGGGTTCGCGCCCTTGAGCCAGCGGCGCGGGGTGACGCCGTTGGTTTCGTTGACGATGCGCCCGGGATGCAGCGCGTTCAAATCGGCAAAGACGGTCGATTTCACCAGCTCGGTGTGCAGCGCCGAAACGCCGTTGACGCGGTTCGCCATGATGAAGCTCAACTCGCCCATCTTGACCTCGCCACCCTCGAGGATGCGCGACTTGCGCGCCGGGAACTGGCGGGCATGCAGGTCGTCGATGCGTTCGATGATCTGCATGTGACGCGGCAGGACCTGCGCCATCAGGCTTTCGGACCAGCGTTCCAGTGCCTCGGGCAGCAGCGTGTGGTTGGTGTAGCCAAGACAGGCGCGCGCGGTATCCACGGCCTGTTCGAACGCCATGCCGCGTTCATCGTGCAACAGGCGCACCAGTTCCGGCCCGGCGATGGCGGGGTGCGTGTCGTTCATCTGGATCGCGACGCGCGACGGCAGGGCCGAGAGTTCGCTGTGCTCGGCCGAGAACCGGCGCAGGATGTCCCTGAGCGAGGCGGCGGTGAAGAAGAATTCCTGCTTCAGGCGCAGTTCCTTGCCCGGAGCGGTGGTGTCGTCGGGATAGAGCACGCGGCTGATCGTGCGGGCCAGGGCCTCGGGCGCGGCGGCACCCTGGAAATCGCCCTTGTTGAAGGCCGCCAGGTCAAAGGCGGACAGCGGTTCCGCCCCCCACAGGCGCAGCGTGTTGGCCCATTTGCCCTGCCAGCCGATGACCGGCGTGTCATAGGCCTTGGCGATGACGGCGTCCTCGGGCGTCCAGACGGCGGCGCGGCCGTTTTCCGCCACCGCCCCGCCAAAGCCGATGCGGAAGGCGGCCTCGGGGCGTTCGAATTCCCAGCCGTGCGATTGGCGCAGCCAGTCCTCGGCGGTTTCGACCTGGCGACCATCCGGGCCAAAGCTCTGGCGGAAGAGACCGTGTTCGTAGCGGATGCCGTAGCCATAGGCCGGGCAGCCCAGGGTGGACATGGAATCCAGGAAACACGCCGCCAACCGTCCCAGGCCGCCATTGCCCAGCGCCGCGTCCGGCTCGTCGTCCAGAAGGGTGCGGAAATCATGGCCCAGCCCTTGCACGGCTTCGCGCGCGGCTTCGGTCAGGCCGATGTTCATGATCGCGTCTTCCAGCAGACGGCCGATCAGGAATTCCATCGACAGGTAATAGACGCGCTTGGCCTGCGCGGCATAGGTGGCGCGGGTGGCGCGGAACCAGGGTTCCACAACCTTGTCGCGGATCGCCAGCGTCAGCGCCATGCGCATGTCGTAGACACTGGCGTGCGCCAGGTCCTTGCCCATCGAGAATTCCAGATGCTTGAGGATCGCTTCACGCAAATCGTTGGCGTTCATCGGCAACATGTCCTTGCTGATCGCTGTCGGCAGCCAGCCGCTGAGGCTGCTGGTGCCCTTGTCGAACGTCATCGAACGGGTGGTTCTCATGTCCTGCTCCTGCTTCCTGTGCCGCCATGCGGTCCTGTTGACCGGCACCCGCATGGTGAGTGCCCATGCTGCCAATTTGCCGGGGAAACGGGCCAAATCGGGGCGGGGATGGACTGGTTTGTGGACAAAAGCAGGGTAAATTTGCAGCCGCCGGCCGGATTGTTCACATTCGGGGCGGCTGCGCGGTCAGCGCGTCACCTCGGACAGGCGGCGCTTGACGTAGGTTTTCACCGTATCCAGCATCGGTTGCATATGCGCCTCGTCGTCGCGGAAGAAGTGGTCCGCGCCTTCGATTTCCGAATGCGTGATGGTGATGCCCTTCTGTTCGTGCAGCTTGGCGACCAGATTGGCGACATCCTTGGGGGGCGCGACCCGGTCGGCCGACCCGTTGATGATCAGCCCCGAGGCCGGGCAGGGCGCCAGGAAGCTGAAATCATAGAGATTCGCGGGCGGCGCGACCGAGACGAAGCCGGTGATGTCCGGCCTGCGCATCAAAAGCTGCATCCCGATCCAGGCGCCAAAGCTGAACCCCGCGACCCAACAGTGCCGGGTGTTCTGGTTCATGCTTTGCAAATAGTCCAGCGCGGCAGCCGCATCGCTGAGCTCGCCAATGCCCTGATCGTATTCGCCCTGCGACCGCCCGACCCCGCGGAAGTTGAACCGCAGAACCGAGAAGCCCAGCGAATGAAAGGCATAGTGCAGGTTGTAGACGACCTTGTTGTTCATCGTCCCGCCGAACTGCGGATGGGGGTGCAGGACGATGGCGATGGGGGCGTCGCGGTTGGGCTGGGGGTGGTAACGGCCTTCGAGGCGGCCATCGGGACCGGCAAAAATGACTTCGGGCATCCGCGGACCTTGTGCTCGCTCATACGGGGTTCCGGCGCGCGCTTCCTTTGTTGACAAAAGAAGTCAGCATACCTAGAACGGTTCTAAACTCTGTCCCGGCTCGCGCGGGCGGAGTCGGGTTCGGCAGGGTAGCAGTTAAGCAAGGCCGGGTCTTACGTCAATGTTTTTGCGCCTTTTGCCCTTGCCTGACGGCGCGGCAGGGGCAGGGGTTCAGGCATGAAGCTGTCGACCAAGGGACGCTATGCGATGGTGGCGATGGTCGATCTGGCCATCTTGCAGCGCGGCACCGGGCTGCGCCATGTCTCGCTGGCCGAAATCGCGCGGCGCCAGGACGTCAGCCAGGCCTATCTGGAACAGTTGTTCGTCAAGCTGCGCCGCGCCGGACTGGTCGAATCGGTGCGCGGCCCGGGTGGCGGCTACCGGCTGGCGCGCGAGCCGGCCGACATCCGCGTGGCCGAGGTTCTGGAAGCGGTCGAAGAGACGGTCAATGCGCTGGAACTGGGCGCGGGGGCCTCGGGCGGGGTGTCGGGCAGCCAGGCGCAATCCATGACCAACCGGCTGTGGGAAAGCCTGTCGGCGCAGGTCTATGTCTTTCTTCACCAGACCACGCTGGCCGATGTCGCCGGCAACGGGTTGAAACCCTGCCCGGCGGTGCCCAGCCTGTTTCGGGTCACGGCATGAACGGGCGGCTCTATCTGGACTGGAACGCGGCGACGCCGCTGCGCCCCGAGGCGCGCGCGGCGATGATCGCGGCGATGGATCTGGTGGGCAACGCCAGTTCCATCCACGCCGAGGGGCGCGCGGTGCGCGGTCTGATCGAAGCGGCCCGTGCGCAAGTGTCGCAGGCACTGGGTGCCGAGGGGGCGGACCTCGTGTTCACCTCGGGCGCGACCGAGGCGGCGGCGCTGGCGTTGGCGGGGCGCGATCTGTCCGCGGCGGGCATCGAACACGACGCGGTGGCGGCCTGGTGCCGGGCCGATCTGCCGGTGGATGCCGACGGGCAGGTCCGCGTGACCGACCCCCCGCGCGCGACCCTGCAATTGGCGAATTCGGAAACCGGCATTGTGCAGGACCTGCCCGAGGGCTTGGCGGTCAGCGACCTGACCCAGGCCTTTGGCAAGATCCCCATGGCATTCAACTGGTTGGGCTGCGACATGGGGCTTGTGTCCGCGCACAAGCTGGGCGGACCCAAGGGCATCGGCGCGCTGGCGCTGAAGCGCGGGCTGGACGTGACCGCGGGGATTCGGGGCGGCGGGCAGGAGATGGGCCGCCGCGCGGGCACCGAGAACGTGATCGGCATCGCCGGTTTCGGTGCCGCCGCCGAGGCCGCGGCGCGCGACCTGGCCCGCGGTGTCTGGGACCAGGTGGCCGAGGTGCGAAATACCCTTGAGCAGGCTCTGGAAGACGCCTGCCCGGGGATTATCTTGACCGCCAGGGGCCTGCCGCGCCTGCCCAACACGGTGCATCTGATCGCACCGGGCTGGAAGGGCGAAACGCAGGTCATGGCCATGGATTTGCAGGGTTTCGCCGTTTCGGCGGGGTCTGCGTGCTCGTCGGGCAAGGTCTCGATCAGCAAGGTCGTGCGCGCCATGGGCCGGACCGAGTCCGAGGCCGGCTGCGCGCTCAGGCTGTCGATCGGGCCCGGGGTCGGGCGAGAAGACGCGCTGCGCTTTGTCGCGGCTTATGCGCGGGCGTGGAAGCGTGCGGGCGAACGGATGAAACAGGCGGGTGCGGCCCTTGGTTGAGGGCGCCTTCGCAAGGGTGAACGGGAAGAGACCGATGACGGCTATGGACAATTCGACCGAGGTTCGCGACGGCGTGGACCGCGAGACGGTGGAAACCGTCCAGTCGATGGCCGGCAAATACAAATATGGCTGGGAAACCGAGATCGAGATGGAGTTCGCGCCCAAGGGCCTGAACGAGGACATCGTGCGCCTGATCTCGCAGAAGAACGGCGAACCCCAGTGGATGACCGACTGGCGGCTCGATGCCTTCCGGCGCTGGCAGCAGATGGAACAGCCCGAATGGGCGATGCTGGACATCCCCGCGATCGACTACCAGGACCAGTATTACTATGCCAAGCCCAAGAGCATGGCCGAAAAGCCGAAATCGCTGGACGACGTGGACCCCAAGCTGCTGGCCACCTATGAAAAGCTGGGCATTCCGCTGAAGGAACAACTGATCCTCGCCGGGGTCGAGGGGGCCGAGGACGCCGTGCCCCAGCGCAAGGTCGCGGTCGATGCGGTGTTCGATTCCGTCAGCGTCGGCACCACCTTCAAGGAAGAGCTGAAAAAGGCCGGCGTCATCTTCATGCCGATCTCGGAAGCGATCCGCGAATACCCCGACCTGGTGAGGCAGTATCTCGGCTCGGTCGTGCCGGTGACCGACAACTTCTTTGCGACGCTGAATTCGGCGGTGTTTTCCGACGGCTCGTTCGTCTATGTCCCCAAGGGCGTGAAATGCCCGATGGAGCTGTCCACCTATTTCCGCATCAACGCCGAGAACACGGGCCAGTTCGAGCGCACGCTCATCATCGCCGACAGGGGCAGCTATGTCAGCTACCTCGAGGGTTGCACCGCGCCCAAGCGCGACACCAACCAGTTGCACGCGGCTGTGGTCGAGATCGTCGTGCTCGAGGATGCCGAGGTCAAGTATTCGACCGTGCAGAACTGGTATCCCGGCGACGAGGAAGGCCGCGGCGGGATCTACAACTTCGTCACCAAACGCGCCGATTGCCGCGAGGACCGCGCCAAGGTGATGTGGACCCAGGTCGAAACGGGCAGCGCGGTGACGTGGAAATACCCGTCCTGCGTGCTGCGCGGCGAGGCCTCGCAGGGCGAGTTCTACTCGATCGCCATCACCAACAACTTTCAGCAGGCCGACACCGGCACCAAGATGATCCACCTGGGCAAGAACACGCGCTCGCGCATCGTGTCCAAGGGGATCAGCGCCGGGCGGGCGCAGAACACCTATCGCGGGCAGGTGTCGATGCACCCGCGCGCCACGCATTCGCGCAACTACACGCAATGCGACAGCCTGCTGATCGGGGATCGCTGCGGCGCGCATACCGTGCCCTATATCGAGGTGCGCAACGCCTCGTCGCGGGTCGAGCACGAGGCGACGACCTCCAAGGTGGACGACGATCAGCTGTTCTACTGCCGCCAGCGCGGCATGGGCGAGGAAGAGGCGATCGCCCTGATCGTCAACGGCTTCGCCAAGGAAGTCCTGCAAGCCCTGCCGATGGAGTTCGCGATGGAGGCCCAGGCCCTGGTCGCGATCTCGCTGGAAGGGAGCGTGGGGTGAGCTACGGCGCCTTTCTCAAGGCCGAGATCCGGACGCTGTGGGTGTTTTTCGCGGTGTTTCTGGTCGTCGGTGTGGCCCTGGACGCGCTGGTTTACCGCGCGCCCGTGGACTGGGGCGCGCGGCTGATCGTGGCCGCCCTTGCCTCGGTCGCCTATGCCGCGGTGAACGCCTGGCTGAAGATGAGGAAAGCGTCATGATCGTCACCACCACCCCCACCATCGAAGGCCGCCCGATCCGCACCTACCACGGCATCGTCACGGGCGAGGCGATCATGGGCGCGAATGTCGTGCGCGATTTCTTCGCCTCGGTCACCGACATCGTCGGCGGACGTTCGGGCGCGTATGAAAGCAAGCTTCAGGATGCCCGCGAGACCGCCCTGCGCGAGATGCAGGACCAGGCCGCCCGACTGGGCGCAACCGCCGTCGTGGGCGTCGATCTGGATTACGAGGTGGTGGGAAACTCGATGCTGATGGTCTCGGCCTCGGGCACCGCCGTGACGCTGAGCTGAGGAGGCCGCGATGAACTGGAAATGGCTGCTCACCGCGAGCGAGCCGCGCCCGCGCTACGTGCTGCTGGTGGCGATCGGGGTCATGCTGATGATGACCCTGACCTATCCGATCTGGCAGCAGGGCGGGCGGGGCATGGCGGTGTTCGTCGCGGTGGCGGCGGTGGTCCTCAGCCATTTGTCCGCGAAATTCGTGATGCGCCGTTGAACCGATGATCCAGATGCTGACAGAACGCGGCGTGCCCGTCATCCGGCCCGAGCCGATGACCGAGCGCCTGGCGGCCTGGAAGGGCGGCGCGCCGCTCAGGCTGGCGCCGATGGAGGTGGTGCACGCCACCATCCGGCGCCGGCCGGTGGCCTTCTGTCTGAACATGGCCGACGACCCGATCCAGAACGCCCATCGCCAGGGCCGCTTTTACGAGGCGGCCGATCTGGCGCGGGTGGCGGCGCTGGTGCCGCCCGGCGCGACGGTGCTGGATGTCGGCGCGAATGTGGGCAACCACGCGCTGTTTCTGGCGATGTTCACCGGCGCCCAGCGGGTGGTGGTGGTCGAACCCAACCCGCTGGCGCTGGAGCCCCTGGTGGCGAATGTGCTGGCGAACCGGATGCAGGGGTTGATCGACCTCGATCATCTGGGCTTTGGCCTGGGCGAGGCCGACAGCACCGGCTGGGGCATGAAGAAGCACGACCGCAACCTGGGCGCGACGAAGATGGCCGCGGGGCAGGGCGATCTGGTGGTGCGCAAGGGCGACCACGCGTTTCCCGACCTCGACCCCGCGCTGGTCAAGATCGACGTCGAGGGCATGGAACTGCCCGTGCTGCGTGGGCTCGAGGCGCTGATCGCCCGCGCCCGTCCGACGCTCTTCCTCGAGGTGCACGAAGACAATGCCGGCGGCTTTGCCCAATGGGCCGCCGATCACCGCTATGACCCCGAAATCCTGAGCCGCGAGGCGAAGACGACGAACATCCTGCTGACCCCGCGGGACCGGAAGTGAAAGAGGACATGATGCTGGAAATCAACAACCTGCACGTCAAGCTGGAAGACGAGGACAAGCAGATCCTCAAGGGTCTGACGCTCAGCGTCGAGGCCGGATCGGTGCACGCGATCATGGGGCCCAACGGATCGGGCAAATCGACGCTCAGCTATGTGCTGTCGGGCCGCGACGGCTATACCGTCACCGACGGCAGCGCCACGCTGGACGGCGAGGATCTTCTGGCGATGGAGCCCGAGGACCGCGCCGCCGCCGGCCTGTTCCTGGCGTTCCAGTATCCGGTCGAAATTCCGGGCGTCGGCAACATGACCTTTCTGCGCACCGCGCTGAACGCCCAGCGCAAGGCCCGCGGCGAGCCCGAGGTCAGCGCCGGCGATTTCCTGAAGCTGGTGCGTGGCAAGGCCAAGGATCTCAAGATCGACGCCGAGATGCTGAAACGGCCGGTCAACGTGGGCTTCTCGGGCGGCGAAAAGAAGCGCAACGAAATCTTGCAGATGGCGATGCTGCAACCGCGCATGTGCATCCTCGACGAGACGGACTCGGGCCTGGATGTGGACGCGATGAAGCTGGTGTCCGAGGGCGTGAACGCGCTGCGCGACGCCGATCGGGCGTTCCTGGTCATCACGCATTATCAGCGGCTTCTGGACCATATCAAACCCGATGTCGTGCACATCATGGCGGCCGGGCGCATCGTCAAGACCGGCGGCCCGGAACTGGCGCTCGAGGTCGAGCAGAACGGCTACGCCGACATCCTGGCCGAGGTGGGCGCATGAACGCGCAAAGTCCCCGCGCGCAGCGTCTGGCGGCGCGGCGCGCCGCAACGCAGGCGCGCATCGACACGATGACGCCGCCGGCCGCCCCCGCCTGGGCCGCGCCCCTGCGCGCCGCCGCGTTCGCGCGTCTGGCCGCGCTGGGCCTGCCGGAAAAGCGTGACGAATACTGGCGCTATACCGATCCCGCCCGGTTGACCGCCGCCGAGGACAGCCCGGCCGACGTGTTCCGCATCACCGACGAACCGGCGATGTACGAGGGCGTGGACCGGCTGAAACTGGTCTTCACAGATGGCGTGTTCGATGCGGCGGCCTCGGATCCGTTCGCGGGCGAGGGGATCGAGATCGCCCGCCTGGCCGACAGCGATGGCGCGCCCTGGGCGCGGGACCTCTACGGCACGCTCGAGGCACGCGCGCAGGTCCCCGTCGCGCGCCCGCTGGCGGCGTTGAACAGCGCCACCGCGACGGATGGCGTGCTGATCCGCGTGACCGGCGTCGTCAGTCGCCCGGTCTCGGTCATCTACCGGCGGACCGATCCCCGGGCCCAGGCCACGCTGCATCATCTGCTGCGGCTGGAAGAGGGCGCCGAACTCACGCTTTTGGAAAACGGCCCGGTGGCGGCGCGGTCCTCGATCGTGATCGAGGCCGACCTGGCCGACGGCGCGGTGCTGCACCACATCCGCACGATGGGGCGCGACCACGAGCGGGTTTCCGTCACCCATCTGTTCGCGCGTCTGGGCAGCGCGTCGCGGTTGAAAAGCTTCACCTTGTCGATGAACGGTGCGCTGGTGCGCAACGAGGCGATGCTGTGGCTTGACGGCAAGGGCGGTGTGGCCCATGTCGCCGGCGCCGCGCTGGGCGAGGGTGCCTTCCACCATGACGACACGGTGTTCATCGCGCACCGCGCGCCGGGCTGTGAAAGCCGGCAGGTCTTCAAGAAGGTGCTGCGCAAGCACGCGATCGGCGTGTTCCAGGGCAAGATCCTGGTCGAGCGCACGGCGCAACTGACCGACGGCTACCAGATCAGCCAGGCGCTGCTGCTGGACGAGCGCAGCCAGTTCCTTGCCAAACCCGAGCTCGAGATCTATGCCGACGACGTGAAGTGCTCGCACGGCTCGACCTCGGGCGAGATCGACGCGGATCACCTGTTCTATCTGCGCGCCCGTGGCATCCCCGAGGACGAGGCCAAGCTCTTGCTGGTGCTGGCCTTCCTGGCCGAGGCTCTGGACGAGATCGAGCGCGGCGAATTGGTCGAGGACATGCAGCTGCGGCTGCGCGGTTGGCTGGAGCGGCACAGCCACTGACGGCGCCAAGGGGGCGAAATGGCGGTTTCCAGCGATATCCTGCGCAGCTTTCGCGCCCCGCGCGCGGTTGTCCGGGGCCTTCTGGGTGACCGGCGCGAAGCACGCATCCTGGTCTATCTGATGGCCGCCTGCGCGCTGATCTTTGTCGCGCAATGGCCGCGCCTCGCGCGTGAGGCGCATCTGTCCGACGCGGTGCCGCTGGACGCCCTGATGTCGGGCGCGCTGTTCGCCTGGCTGTTCGTCGCGCCGCTGGCGTTCTACGGGCTGGGCGGCCTGCTGACCCTGGTGCTGCGGATCGCCCGCTCCGGGGTCGAAGGGTTCGCCGTCCGCCTGGCGCTATTCTGGGCCCTGCTGGTCGCCAGCATCCCCGCGCTGCTTTACGGGTTGGTCCTGGGATTCATCGGGCCCGGCATCGAGGCCACCCTCACCGGCGCGCTGGTGGTGGCGACCTTTTCCGTCCTTCTTGTCGCAGGGCTGCGCGTGGCGCTTGAAGCGCCGGTCGCGGACGCATAGGGAACGGACATGACCGCGATACGAACCCTTGTCTTGCAGGCGCTGTCCGATCCCGTTCAGGGCGGAAAGGCGATCCTGGCGCTGCAACCGCCGGTGCCGGTGCGCTGGATGCTGCTGGCGGCGGCGATCCTGGTGTCGGTGATCGGCGTCTATCTGGTGCCCGCCGCCCTGGGCCAGGCCGAGGACCTGCCGTCGCCCTTTGTGTTCACCGCCGCGCAGGTCGCGCTGAACGTGGTGGTCGTCGCGCTCATCACCCATGTCGGACGGCTGTTCGGCGGCACCGGGGCGTTCCTGGATGCGCTGTGGCTGGTCGGCTGGATGCAGGCGATCACGGCGCTGCTGCTCGTGGTGCAGATCGTGGTCCTGATCGCGCTGCCGTTGCTGAACGTGCCGGTGTTCGTGGCCTCGGTCGCGGTCTCGCTGTGGCTGCTGGTCGGTTTCATCTGCGCGCTGCACGGATTCCGCTCGCGGATCATGGTGCTGACGACCGGGCTGATGGTGTTTCTGATGGCCAGTTATGTGTTGTCGCTGGTCTTGCTGGCGCTGGGCTACGAACCCGCGGGGTTGAGTAATGTATGACGTTCACGCGGTGCGCCGCGACTTTCCCATCCTGTCCCGGCAGGTCAATGGCAAGCCCTTGGTCTATCTGGACAATGGAGCGTCGGCACAGAAGCCTAGGGTGGTCATCGATGCGATGAACCACGCCTATTCCATGGAATATGCGAACGTCCATCGCGGCCTGCACACGCTGTCCAACCTGGCGACGGACCACTACGAATCGGTGCGCGGAATTGTCAGACGTTTCCTGAACGCCGGGCACGAGGACGAGATCCTCTTCACCTCGGGCGCGACCGAGGGGATCAACCTGGTATCTTACGGCTGGGCCGCGCCGCGGATGCAGGCCGGGGACGAGATCGTCCTGTCGGTGATGGAGCATCACGCCAACATCGTGCCCTGGCATTTTCTGCGCGAACGCCAAGGCGTGCGCCTGGTCTGGGTCGAGCCCGAGCCCGACGGGTCGCTGGATCCGCGGCGCGTGCTCGAGGCGATCACGCCCCGCACCCGTCTGGTCGCCGTGACGCATATGTCGAACGTGCTGGGCACGGTGGTTGACATCAAGACCATCGTCGAGGGCGCGCATGCGCGGGGCGTGCCGGTTCTGGCGGACGGATCGCAGGCGGCGGTCCACCTGCCGGTCGATGTGCAGGCGCTGGGGGTCGATTTCTACCCGATCACCGGGCACAAGCTGTATGGCCCCTCGGGGTCCGGCGCGATCTACGTCCGGCGCGAGCGTCAGGCCGAGATGCGCCCCTTCATCGGCGGCGGCGACATGATCCGCGAGGTCACGCGCGACGACGTGATCTACAACGACCCGCCCCACAAGTTCGAAGCGGGAACCCCTGGAATCGTTCAGCAAATCGGTCTTGGGGTGGCGATCGAGTATATGCTGGGGCTGGGCATGGACCAGATCGCCGCGCATGAGCGCGCGCTGGCATCCTATGCGCGCGAGCGGCTCAAGGGATTGAACTGGCTGACCGTTCAGGGCGATGCCCCGGGCAAGGGCGCGATCTTCAGCTTCACCATGAACAACGGCGCGCATCCTCATGACATGTCAACGATTCTCGACAAAAAGGGGGTTGCCGTGCGGGCCGGCCAGCATTGCACCGGGCCCCTGATGGAACATCTGGGCATTCATGCCTCGTGCCGCGCGTCCTTTGCGCTCTACAACACCGAGGCCGAGGTTGACGCGCTGGTCGATGCGCTGGAATTCTGCCACCAGCTTTTCGGCTAGGTGGTTTTGCCCGTTGCAGCCCCGTTGCGTGGCGGCTATAGACGTCACACGCCGCACCCATAGCTCAGCTGGATAGAGCGTTGCCCTCCGAAGGCAAAGGTCAGAGGTTCGAATCCTCTTGGGTGCGCCAGTTCCCTTTTCCCATTCGCCGGACCCGGTCGCCATGCCGTGATCGACGCGACTCGTGGCGGGTTCGAGCGGCCGCATTGCGCCCCGCGTCGCGGCATGACACGCTGGCGCGTTCGTGACAGGTCAAAGGGTGCGGAATGCTCAGGCTTTTGAAAGGGCTCGTGGCGCTGGTCGTTCTGGCCGCGGCGGCGGTGATGATCGGGCGCTGGATGTTTCCCCTGCCGGACCTGACCGGCCGCCCGCCCGAGATGGCGATTGCGGCCAGCGCAGAGACCCGTCTGGGCCGCGCCATGAGCGACGGGATGCGCGATCATCCCGGGCAGAGCGGCATCCTGCCCCTGGCCGACGGCCACGACGCGCTGGCCAGCCGGCTTGCGCTGATCGACCAGGCGCAGGCCTCGATCGACGTGCAATACTATATCTGGCACGCCGATACCGCGGGGGTGATGATGCTCGACGCGCTGCAACGCGCGGCGCGGCGCGGGGTGCGGGTGCGGCTGCTGCTGGACGACAACGGCATCCCCGGGCTGGACCCGATCCTGGCCGCGCTCGATGCCGAACCGGGCCTGTCGATCCGCCTGTTCAACCCCTCGACCGTGCGCCGCCCCAAGCTACTGGGCTACGCGCTGGATTTCCTGCGGCTGAACCGGCGGATGCACAACAAGGCGCTGATCGTCGATGGCGCCGCCGCGATCCTGGGCGGACGCAACATCGGGGACGAGTATTTTCAGATCAGCCAGGACTATTTCGTCGATATGGATGTGCTGGCGCTAGGGACCGTCGTGCCCGAGGTCGCGGCAAGCTTCGATGCCTACTGGAACAGCGCCTCGGTCTTTGCGCTGGACAGCCTGGTCGGCGGACCGGGCGACGCGGACGGCTTTGCGGCCCGGGTCGCGGCGATGCGGGCCGACCCCTTGGCACAAGACCTCGGCGCCCGGATGGCGGACAGCGTCAGCGCCTATCTGGCGCGCGCGGTGCCGCTGGAATGGACCCAGGTCCGCCTGTTCGCCGACGATCCGGCAAAGGGTCTGGGGCAGGCGCCGCGCGATCAGCTGATGCTGGCCCGTCTGGCGCCGGTGATCGCGGGCACGCAGCGGCGGTTCGATCTGGTGTCGGCCTATTTCATTCCCGGCGAGGTCGGGACCGAGGCCCTGAGCGCGCTGGCGGCGCAGGGGCGCGCGGTGCGCGTGTTGACCAATGCGATGGACACCACCGACGTGCTGATGGTGCACGCCGGCTATGCGCGCTATCGCCGCGCGCTGCTGAGCGCGGGCGTGGAGCTGTTCGAAATGAACCTGCGCGGCGCCGGTCCCCGGTCCGTTCAGGCCACGCCCCGGATCGCGCCGCTGGGGCTGTCGGGCGGCAGCCTGCACGCCAAGACCTTTGCCATCGACGACCGGCTGGTCTTTGTGGGGTCGTTCAATTTCGACCCGCGCTCGGCTCTGCTGAACTGCGAAATGGGGTTCGTCATCGAGAGCCCTACCTTGGCCGAACGCGTCCACGCGGCCTTTGACCAGCAGATCCCGGCGGTCAGCTATCGCCCCGAGATCACCGCCGACGACCGCATGGTCTGGCACGAGACCCGCCCAGACGGGCAGGTCGTCACCTGGCAGCAGGAACCCGGCGCAAGCTGGCTCGATCAGGCCTTGCTGGGGTTGGTGCAGCGCCTGCCCGTGGAATGGCTGCTTTGAGCGGGCCTCAGAAATCGGTCGGCGCGCCGCCCTCGGACTTGCGGCGGGCGACGAAGTCCTGAAGCGCCTCGCGGATGGCCGGATCGATGGGCGGGGCCTCGAACGAGTCGACGATGCCGCGATAGATGCGGTGCGCGCGTTCGGGGGTCTCGATGGCGCCGTCCTGGGCCCAGGCCTCGAAGTTGCGCCAGTCGCTGGCGATGGGGTTGTAGAAGGCGGTCGTATAGCGCGCCTGGGTGTGCGCGCAGCCGAAATAATGCCCGCCCGCGCCGACCTCGCGGACGGCCTCGACGGCGATGTCCTCGGGCGTGGTGGCAAAGGTCGCGGGCTCGAAATATCGCTGGATCATTTGCAGCATCTCGCAATCCATGACGAATTTCTCGGGGCTGGCGATCAGCCCGCCTTCGAGCCAGCCGGCGGCGTGATAGACCATGTTCGATCCCGACTGCACCGCCGCCCACAGCGAATTCGAGGTTTCCCAGATCGACTGGCCGTCGGGGATGTTCGCGGTGCAGACCCCGGACGAGCGCAGCGGCAGGCCGTAGAACCGCGCAAGCTGCCCGGTGATCTGCGTCGCGCGCATGTATTCGGGCGTGCCGAAAGCCGGCGCGCCCGAGCGCATGTCCACGTTCGAAGTGAAGGTGCCGATGCCGACCGGGCAGCCTGGCGCGGCGTATTGCAGCAACGCGATCGCCGCCAGCCCTTCGGCGATGGACAGTGCGACGGCGCCCGCCATGGTTACCGGCGCCATCGCCCCGGCCAGCGTGAAGGGGGTCACGATCACAGGCTGGCCCCGGCGCGCCATTCTCAGCGCGCCGTCGATCATCGGGAAATCGTGCTTCAGGGGACTGACCGAGTTGATGTTGGTGAACATCCGCGGGCAGGCGTCGAATTCGGCGTGCGTCAGGCCGCCCGCGATGCGGACCATCTCCATCACGTCCTCGACCCGCTCGCGGCCCAGACTGTAGGCATGGGCGACCTTGTCGGTCAGCGTCAGTTTCTCGTAAAGGCAATCGAGATGGCGCACGGAGGGGTGGATATTCACCGGCTCGACCGGGTAGCCGCCCAGCATGTGGATGCAGTTGAACGCCTGCGAAAGCATGAGGAATTCGCGGTAGGTGGCGAAATCGCCAGGCCGCTTGCCGCGCACGATATCCCAGGAATTGGGGGGGCTCGACACGTTCAGAAAGACCATGTGGCCGTCGCCGATGGTCACCTGTCGTTCGGGGTTGCGCGGCGTGATGGTGAAGGATGGGGGCGCCCGGCGCACCATCTCCATCACGAAATCCTCGTCCATGCGGACAGTCTCGCCCTCGACCCGGCAACCGGCCTGCCGGAACAGGGCCAGGGCCTCGTCGTTGAGGAACACGATGCCGATCTCGGACAGGATGTGCATCGCGCCCTTGTGGATGGCCTGCACGCCCTCAGGGCCGACGGGCTCGGTCGGGCGGTCGGGGTTGCGGGGCAGGCGCCAGGGCATCTGGTCCAGGTGGAAGCCGCTCGCGCGGCGCGCGTTGCCATCGCGACCGCCGCCGCGCCGCCGCCGCGCCGTGTTGTCCTCGCCCATGCCCGTCTCCTTGATGACTCGTGGCCAGACCTTGGATCGGCGCGGGGGGCGCGTCCAGATGAGTCTGGTGAACATTCGGGTCGGGCGAAGGCGGCGCTCGGGGGCATCGAGCCCCCTCGCGCCGGTGGGGGCGGCCCCCACACCCCCGCCGGGAGGGTGTTCCACCCTCCCGGACCCTCCCGCCCGGACCCTCGTGGAGGATTCTGCGTGCACAAGGACGGGTGGGGGGCGTCAAGCCATTCCTGATCGCGCCGTGCTTTGAGGGTCACGGGCCCCGCGCGGTGACGTCCCGGCACGCGACGCGGGGGCTGGCGGGCCTGCGCGCCGTCAATCCGTGCGAACGGTGAGTTGGCGGACCCAGGCCGCGGCCTCGTGGGCGTGAACGGCGGCGTGGCGGATATGGGCGTCGAAGCCCTGCGCGAGGTCGCGGATCAGCGGTTTCGAGCGGATCAGCAGGTAGGTTTCGCCCGTGTAGACCGCGGCGCGCTGGTAGCCGAAGATGGTCATCGGCGGCGCAAACCGTTTCCGGCCATCGAAGAGATACATGCGGAACGCGGGGTAGAGATCGTCGAGCGTGTCCGCGATATGGTGCAGTTGCGCGGCCCGGTCCCGGGCCGGAAGGCCGGTCCAATTTCCGGTGCCTTGGGCAAATATATCCAGCGTTTGCAGGGGCATGCACATCTCGATATCCGATTCCGGCAGGCGCGAGACGTGCAGTCTGCGGTCGGTCTGACGTTGCAGGCGGCGGCGTTCCTGGTCGTTCGAGGCCGCCTGGAAGGCGATCACCGCGGGTGTGCGCATCAGGTCGGGCAGCCAGGCCGGAACGTAGCGGACTTTCTGACCGGTCGCCTCGTGGTGCCAGCGTTCCATCGCGGTGCGGTTTTCGGCATCCAGCGCCTGCTCGGTCTCGACCGCGTTCAGCACCTGCGCGGCGTTGCCGCGTTCGTCGGTCAGCCCCAGCAGCCAGTCGGTCGCCACCTGAAAGCGTGCGGACAGCGCGATCAGGGTTTCGGCCCGGGGCAGGCGGGGGTTCTGCCCCGAGATCAGTTGCGACAGCGCCGAGCGGTCGATGGCGATCTCGCCGGCAAAGGCGGATTGGGACAGGCCCGACTGGGCCAGCACCTGGGTCAGCCGGTTGCGGAAGATTTCGGCCGTCTGGCGCTTGCCCATGATCGGTGTCCCTGAGTGTTGCGTTCAGTAAACATGCGTTACCAAAAACGTCAATCCGCGACAGGGGTGCCTTGAACATGCCTCTTGCTCTGCGAGCAGATTTCTGGACACTTGTGTCCGATAAGCCTGCGGAGTCGCCCATGCGTCTGGAATGGCCCACCCTTGGATTGATAGCCCTGTGTTATGGCGCCTGGGCGGCGGCCGGGTTCTGGCTGTGGCCCCTCGCGCCGGTGGTGGCGCTGGCTGTGATGGCGGTGATGGCGGCGCTGCATTCCTCGTTGGTGCACGAATGCCTGCACGGCCACCCGACCCGTTCGCGGCGCGTGAACGAGGCGCTGGTTGCGCTGCCGCTGTCGCTGGCCTATCCGTTCCGGCGCTACAAGGCCACGCATTTGCAACACCACCATGACGAGCGGCTGACCGACCCGTTCGACGACCCGGAAAGCTACTATCGCGCGAAGTGGCAGTATGCGGCGCTGCCGCGCTGGCTCAAGCTCTTGCTGCGCTGGAACAACACGCTCCTGGGCCGGGTGCTGCTGGGGCCCTGGCTGGTGGCGGTGGCGTTCTTCGTCAGCGAGGCCGGGTTGTTGCGGCGCGATGTGCACGGCGTCCGGCTGGCCTGGGCGCTGCATGTGCCGGCGGCCTTGGTGGTGATCGCGCTGGTCTGGGCGATGGGCATCCCGCTGTGGCTTTATCTGCTGGGCGTGTGCTGGCCGGGCCTGTCGCTGATCGCCATCCGCACCTTTGCCGAACACCGCTGGCACGAAACGCCCGAGGGTCGCACGATCATCGTCGAACGCTCGCCGCTGGCCTGGCTGTTTCTCTACAACAACCTGCACATCGTCCATCACAAGCTGCCCTCGGCACCGTGGTATGACCTGCCGCGCCTGTATCGTGAGCGGCGTGGCGAATGGCAGGCGATGAACGGCGGCTACGTGTTCCCGAATTATCTGGCGCTGTGGCGCCGATGGGGCCTCAGCGTGAAGGAACCGGTGGTCCACCCGGCGTTGCGCCGCGAGGCGGGGCCGGCGGCATGAGGCTTGCCAGCCTGCCGATGTATGACTGGCCCGAGTCCCGGGACGAGACGGCCGCCACCTGGGCGCAGATCCGCGCGGCGGTCGCGGGCCTGCCGGATCTGAGCGCGCCGGACTGGGCGGCGATCGACGCCTATTGGCGCAATCCCGACCTCGTGTTCAGCCAATGCTGTTGGGGCCCTTTGTCGCTGGGTCTGATCGACTGGCTCAAGCCTTTGGCACAGCCCGATTATTCTGCGTTTGCGGGGGGCAGGGGGCCGATGTATCGGTCCGCCCTGATCGCGCGCGCGGGCCTGGCCTGTCCGGTGCCGGACACCCCCTGCGCGGCATTGCCCGACCTTCGCGGCCGGCGGTTCGCGCTGAACGGGCGCGATTCGCTGTCAGGGTTCCTGTCGGTCCAGGCCGACCTGGGCGCGGACCCCTGCGACATCGCCGCCGACTGCGTCGTGACGGGCGGCCACCGGGCATCGGTCGTGGCAGTGGCCGAGGGGCGCGCGGACATCGCCGCCATCGACTGCCGCAGCTGGGACCTGGCGCGCCGTTTCGAACCGGCGGCGCGGGATCTGGTGGTGGTCGGCTGGACGGCGGAGCGCCCGGGCCTGCCCTATGTGACCAGCCGCGCCACCGACCCGGCGCTGGCGGCTGCGCTGCAATCGCAATTGAGAGAACTGGGCTGCCATCCGCTGCCCCAAGGGAGAGAGACATGACGCGCGTATACAGGGCCGTGGTGATTGGCGGCGGGGTGGTGGGGTGTTCGGTGCTCTACCACCTGGCCAAGGCCGGGTGGAAGGACGTTCTGCTGATCGAACGGTCCGAGCTGACCTCAGGGTCGAGCTGGCACGCGGCGGGCGGGTTCCACACCCTCAACGGTGACCCGAACGTGGCCAAGTTGCAGGCCTATACCGTCTCGCTCTACGAGGAACTCGAACGCATCAGCGGCCAGTCCTGCGGCCTGCACCTGACCGGCGGCGTCATGATGGCCGACAGCCCCGAGCGGATGAACTTTCTGCGCATGGTGCAGGCGCGGGGCCGCGCCTTGGGGATGGAAACCGAACTCATCACCCCGTCCGAGGCCAAGGCGATGTTCCCGCTGATGGACGAGACGCAATTCGTCGGCGCGCTGTGGGACCCGGTCGAGGGGCACCTCGACCCCTCGGGAACGACCCACGCCTATGCCAAGGCCGCCCGCGTTCTGGGCGCCGAGATCGAGCTGCGAAACCCGGTCAAGGACATCACCCAGGACCCCGACGGCATGTGGACGCTGCACACCGTCAACGGGCCGATCCGCTGCGAACATGTCGTCAACGCCGGCGGCCTCTGGGCGCGCGAAGTGGGGCGCATGGTCGGGCTGGAACTGCCGGTGCTGGCGATGGAGCACATGTATCTGCTCACCGACTCCATGCCCGAGGTGATCGAGTTCAACCAGTCCACCGGCCGCGAGCTGATCGGTGTCATGGACTTCAAGGGCGAGATCTACACCCGGCAGGAACGCCAGGGGATCTTGCTGGGCACCTATGAAAAGGCCTGTGTGCCCTGGTCGCCAGTCAACACGCCCTGGGATTTCGGCCACGAACTGCTGGCCCCCGATCTGGACCGCATCGCGCCCTCGCTGGAGATCGGTTTCCGCCATTTTCCGGCCGTCGAGCGCGCGGGGATCAAGCAGATCATCAACGGCCCCTTCACCTTTGCCCCGGACGGCAACCCGCTGGTCGGGCCAGTGCCCGGGCTGACCAACTACTGGTCGGCCTGCGCGGTGATGGCGGGCTTCAGCCAGGGCGGCGGCGTGGGCCTGGTGCTGGCCAACTGGATGACCCAGGGCGATCCCGGCCACGACGTCTTCGGCATGGACGTGTCGCGCTATGGCGAATGGGCGACGCTGCGCTACACCAATGCCAAGGTGCGCGAGAATTACTCGCGCCGCTTCTCGATCCGCTTCCCGAACGAGGAACTGCCCGCCGCCCGCCCGCAGGAAACCACGCCGCTCTATGACATCATGGTGCGCGACAACAACGCGGTGATGGGCGACAGCTGGGGCCTCGAGGCACCCCTGTGGTTCGCCCCCTCGGCGGCCGAGGCGCACGACATTCCCAGCTTCCACCGCTCGAACGATTTTGCGCATATCGCGCGCGAGGTGAAGGCGACCCGCGAGGGCGTCGGCGTGACCGAGATCGCGAACTTCGCCAAATACGAGGTGACCGGCCCCGGGGCCGAGGCCTGGCTCGATCACCTGATGACCAACACCATGCCCAAGGTCGGCCGCATCGTGCTGACGCCGATGCTGAACGAGCGCGGCAAGCTGATCGGCGACTTCACCATCGCCAAGGCGGCCGAGGGGCGGTTCCTGATCTGGGGCTCGCTGGGGGCCTCGCGCTATCACATGCGCTGGTTCGAAAGCCACCTGCCCAAGGATGGCTCGGTTCGGGTGCACCGGTTCCACATGGACCTGGTCGGCCTGTCGATCTGCGGCCCGAAATCGCGCGAGGTGCTGGCCAGGCTGGTGGACGCCGATGTGTCGAATGCGGCCTTCCGCTTCATGGATTTCCGCGAAATGGATGTGGCGGCGGCGCCTTGCATGATCAACCGCATCACCTATTCGGGCGATCTGGGCTATGAGATCTGGATGAAACCCGCCGTCCAGCGGCGCGTCTATCTGGCGATCAAGGAAGCGGGCGCGGACCTGGGCATCGTCGATTTCGGGATGCGCGCGCTTCTGTCGATGCGGCTGGAAAAGAACTTTCCGACCTGGTTCGCGGAACTCAGGCCGATCTATGGCCCGTTCGAGGGGGCGATGGACCGTTTCGTCAAGCTGCAAAAGCCCGATTTCATCGGTCGCGAGGCGGCGGTGAAGGAACGCGACGAAGGGCCCCGGCTGCGCCGCGTCTCGCTGATCGTGGACGCGGGCACGGCCGATGTGATGGGCGACGAGCCGATCTGGGCGCGCGTGGGCGAGACCGACTATGGCACCATCGAACAGCCGCACGGCTACGGCGCGCCCCGCTTCGACGCCGCGGGCCAGGAACTGGCCAAGCCCGACCCCGCGCGCGACGGCGAATGGCGGGTCGTGGGCTGGGTGACCTCGGGCGGATACGCGCATTATGTCGGGGCATCGATGGCGCAGGGCTATTTGCCCGCCGCGCTGGCCGGCGAGGGGGCCGAGGGGCTGTTCCAGGTCGAGATCATGGGCGAACGGCGCGCGGCCCGCATCGCGCTGGAGCCGCCCTTCGATCCCGAGGGCGCGAGGATGCGGATGTGAGCACCGGGTGGCGGTCCTCGGGGGCATCGAGCCCCCTCGGCCCGCCCGGGGGCGGCCCCGGTCCCCGCCGGGAGGGTTGTCCACCCTCCCGGTCCCGCCCGGAGGATATTTCCGGCACAAAGAGCGCGGCGGTTGCGCGGCTGCGCAGGCGCGTGTTTTCTGGTGGCGTCACATTCGGAGATCGCCCATGAAAGCCGCTGTCTGCCATGCCTTTGGCGCCCCCTTGACCCTGGAAGAGGTTGTCCTGCGTCCGCCGGGCCACGGGGAGGTGCGCGTCGCCATCGAGGCGGTGGCGATCTGCCATTCCGACATCGGCTATCTTGACGGTCTTTGGGCCAGCCGGCTGCCGGCGGTCTATGGGCACGAGGCCGCCGGCCGCGTCGTGGAACTGGGCGCCGGTGTGCAGGGGATCGCGCCCGGCGACGCGGTGGTGGTGTCGATGATCCGCGCCTGCGGTCAGTGCCGCGCCTGCCGCACCGGGAAGCCCTATCTCTGCGCCACGCCCTATGACCGCGGCAACGGCGTGCTCAGCCTGCCGGACGGCAGCGTGGTCGAACACGGCCTGGCGACCGGCGGCTTTGCCGAGGAATGCGTGGTGCACGCCAGCCAGGTCGCCCCGATTCCCGACGATCTGCCGATGGAACTGGGCGCGTTGCTGGCCTGCGGTGTCATCACCGGCGCCGGCGCCGTCATCAACACCGCAAAGGTCGAGCCGGGTGCGACGGTCGTGGTGATCGGCGCGGGGGGCGTGGGGCTGAATGCCATCCAGGGCGCGCGTCTGGCGGGCGCCGCGCGCGTCATCGCCATCGACCTGGCGCCGGAAAAGCTGGACGCCGCGCGCGAATTCGGTGCGACCGACGTGCTGCGCGCCGACATGAAGGGACTGCGCCGGGCCGTGATGGGGCTGACCGACGGGCTGGGGGCGGATTACGTGCTGGTCGCCGTCGGTGCGATCGCGGCTTATAATCAGGCGTCGTCGCTGGCCTGCAAGGGCGGCACCGTGGTGATGGTGGGGATGCCGCCCTCGGGCGCCCGGATGGAGATCGAGCCGGTGATCGCGGCCGCCACCGCGCAGACGCTGAAAGGCAGTTTCATGGGGGCGAGCGTGGTGCAGCGCGACGTGCCCTATCTGGTGGCGATGTGGCGCCAGGGCCGGCTGAAGCTGGAGGAGCTGATCACCGCGCGCTACCGGTTCGATCAGATCAACGACGCCATCGCCGATGCCCGTCAGGGCCACGTCCGGCGCAACGTCATCATCATGGAGAAACGTGGGTGAAGCTCAGCGATCTCGAGGTTCTGGTCATCGGCACGCCGCCCCCGGGCTGGGGCGGGCAATACTGGCTGATCGTCCGGTTGACCACCGACAACGGCCTCGTCGGCTGGGGCGAGGTCTACGCGGCCTCGGTCGGGCCCAAAGCGATGGTCGCGGTGATCGAGGACGTGTTCCAGCGCCACATGCTGGGCGAGAACCCCGAGAACATCGAACGGATGTTCCGGCGGGCCTATTCCGCGGGGTTCACGCAGCGCCCGGATCTGACGGTGATGGGGGCGTTCTCGGGCCTCGAGATGGCCTGCTGGGACATCCTGGGCAAGGCGCACGACCGGCCGGTGCACGCGCTGCTGGGCGGGCGGATGAACGACCGGCTGCGGGCCTATACCTATCTCTATCCGCTCGACGGTATGGATGCGCGGGCCTTCTGGACCTCGCCCGAGATGCAGGCCGAGGCCGCCGAGGCCGCCGTCGCCCAGGGCTTTACCGCGATCAAGTTCGACCCGGCCGGGCCCTATACCATTCACGGCGGGCACCAGCCCGCGCTTTACGACATCGACCTCAGCGTGCGGATGTGCGCGGCGATCCGCAAGGCGGTCGGCAATCGCGCCGATCTGCTGTTCGGCACCCACGGTCAGTTCACCCCCTCGGGCGCGATCCGGCTGGGGCAGGCGCTGGAACCCTACAGCCCGCTGTGGTTCGAGGAACCGATCCCGCCCGACAACCTGCTGGATTTCGCCCAGGTGGCGCAAGCGGTCCGCATCCCGCTGGCCACCGGCGAGCGGATGACCACCAAGGCCGAGTTCGGCACGCTTCTGCGCACCGGCGGGGCGGCGATCCTGCAACCGGCGCTGGGCCGCTCGGGCGGTATCCTCGAGACCAAGAAGATCGCCGCTCTGGCCGAGGCGTTCGGCGCGCAGGTGGCGCCGCATCTCTACGCCGGCCCGGTGGAATGGGCGGCGAACATCCAGTTGGGCGCGACCTTGCCCAACCTTCTGTTGATCGAGACGATCCAGACCGGCGGCGCGTTCCACCTGCCGCTCATCCGCCATTCGCTGCGGGTCGAGGACGGCCATATCCCGGTGCCGACCGCGCCGGGCCTGGGCATCGATTTTGACGAGGACCTGGCGCGGGCGCATCCCTACACGGGCGACGCCCTGCATTTGCAGATGCAGGAAGCGCCCTGTGACTATGCCGTGGCGAACGCGTTTCAGGGGGGCGCGCCGCGTGACTGAATCCCCGGCGTGCGCTCGCATATCCATGACGACAAATCCGGGTTAAGCCGGGGGGAGGGGGAAAATCAGGTTGAAAATCGTGGCCTGTCGCGTTTGGATAGGGACAGGTCGTAAATGAGACGGCGTTGGCAAGGCCCATGGGGCGCTCTTTGGACGGAGCTCGGTCATGGTTTCCCTTGCGGAACGCAAGCCGAGACAACAGGGAGAACACAAATGAAAGACGTTACCGAAACCGCGCTGGGCCGGGTGCATCCTGCCGCCGAAATCTATCTGCGCGACCATGCTGCCGGCAAGCTGAGCCGGCGCGAATTCCTGACCCGCACGACCGCGCTGGGCGTGGCCGCGACCGCCGCCTACGGGATGCTGGGCATGATCGCCCCGGAAGCCCGCGCCGAGGACATGACCCCGGTCATGGGCGGCACGCTGAAGATGCAGATGTCGATCAAGGCGCAGCGCGACCCGCGCACCTGGGACTGGTCGGAACTGGCCAACGCCTGCCGCGGCTGGCTGGAATACCTGGTCGATTACGACCGTGACGGCACGCTGAAGCCGGTGCTGCTGGAAAGCTGGGAAGCCAGCGAGGACGCCAAGGTCTACACCTTGCACGTGCGCCAGGGTGTGACCTGGAGCAACGGCGATGCCTTCACCGCGCAGGACGTCGCGCACAACCTCAACCGCTGGTGCGACGGCTCGGTCGAGGGCAACTCGATGGCGACCCGCATGGCCGCGCTGATGGACAACAACGCCCCGCGTGACGGCGCCATCGAGGTGGTCGATGACCACACCGTCCGCCTGCACCTGAACCAGCCCGACATCGCGCTGATCGTGTCGATGACCGACTATCCGGCGGCCGTCGTCCACCCGTCGTTCAGCGGCAACGATCCCGTGGCCGAACCGATCGGCACCGGCCCCTACCGCCCGGTGAGCTACGAGCCCGGCATCGGCGCCGTGGTCGAGCGCAACACCGACCACACCTGGTGGAATGCCGGCAACGGCGCCTGGCTTGATCGGATCGAGTTCGTGGACCTTGGCACCGATCCGGCCGCCTGGGTCGCCGCCGCCGAAGCAGGCGAGATCGATCTGAACTATCAGGCGCAGGGCGACATCATCGACATCTTCGATTCGATCGGGATGCCGCGCAGCGAGGCCGTCACCGCCGCCACCATCGCGGTGCGCTTCAACCAGGACAGCGAGCCCTACAACAACGTCGCGGTGCGCCGGGCCCTGCAAAAGGCCGTGAACAACGCCGTGGTGCTGGAGCTGGGCTACAACGACCTGGGGACCGTGGCCGAAAACCACCACGTCTGCCCGATTCATCCGGAATACGCCGAACTGGCGCCGCTGGTGGTCGATGGTGCGGCCGCCCGGGCCGAGATCGAGGCTGCCGGTTTCGGCGATTACGAGTTCGAGCTGATCTCGATCGACGAGCCCTGGCAGGCGGAAACCTGCGACGCGGTGGCCGCGCAGATCCGTGACGCCGGGATCAACATCAAGCGGACGATCCTGCCGGGTGCGACCTTCTGGAACGACTGGACGAAGTATCCGTTCTCGGCGACGGAATGGAACATGCGTCCCCTGGGCGTGCAGGTGCTGAACCTGGCCTATCGTTCGGGCGTGCCGTGGAACGAATCGGCCTTTGCGAATGCCGAGTTCGACGCGCTTCTGGATCAGGCCAACGGGATCGCCGATGCCGACGCGCGCCGCGAGGTGATGCGCCAGATCGAAACGATCATGCAAACCGAGGGTGTGCTGATCCAGCCCTACTGGCGCTCGATCTTCCGCAACGCGGCCGAAAACGTCCACGGGGCCGAAATGCACCCGACCTTCGTGGTGGACTACGTCAACTACTGGAAGTCGTAAGCGATTTCCGATCGGGCGGGGCGCTGCTTTCCGGCGCCCCGCTGCCTAGCCTGTTCTTTGGTCCCTTTGGGCCCCCTTCGCCGCCGCGGCGCAAGGGATGATTTCGTATCATCCCGGCGCGGCCCGCCATAGGAGACGCCATGCTGCTCTTCCTGCTCCGGCGCATCGGAATGATGCTGGTCACCGCGCTTTGCCTCACCTTCGTGGTCTTCGCGCTGACCAACCTTCCCGCGAAATTGGAAACCCTGGCCAAGACGCAGGCCGGCAGTCGCATGACCGATGCCGAGGTCGCGAGCTGGATCAACCGAAACGGCTATGGTTCGCCCATGCTGCAACGCTACGGCGAATGGCTGGGCGTTATCCCCGGCTGGGTGCGCACGGATGCCGACGGCACCGTGCATGGCCGCTGCGTGGATCGCCATCAGGACGCATCGCTGGCGGGCAGCCGCTGCGGCATCCTGCAAGGCGACTGGGGCTA
Organism: Rhodobacter sp.; assembly: GCA_020637515.1. Taxonomy (NCBI): domain Bacteria; kingdom Pseudomonadati; phylum Pseudomonadota; class Alphaproteobacteria; order Rhodobacterales; genus Rhodobacter; species Rhodobacter sp. The sequence continues at coordinate 2,219,186 of JACKKG010000001.1, forward strand.
TTCCACGCGCTTCCAGGACAACGTCGCCAGCGTCGTCACGGCCCGGGTGGGTGCGACCGGCTTGCTGATGATGTGGGTCATGATCGTCATGGTGCCGATGGCGCTGATCGTCGGCGTGCTGGCCGGGATGCGCGAAGGGTCGCGCACCGACCGGGCGCTATCGACCTTTGCCATCGCCTCGACCGCGACACCGGAATACGTTTCGGGGGTGCTGTTCATCGCGCTGCTGGCGTCCTCGACCGTGGGTCTGTCGCCCCTGCTGGCCAGTTGGGGATGGATCGACGGGCGGGTGCTGTTCCAGGGCAACGCGCGTTCGGCAATGGATGACATCACGCTGTCGAACTTCACCCTGCCGGTGCTGACCATCGCGCTTTACGGCATGGGCTATGTCGCGCGCATCACCCGCGCTTCCATGACCGAGGTGATGACCCAGCAATACATCCGCACCGCCCGGCTCAAGGGCGTGAGTTTCACCAATATCGTGGTGAAGCACGCGCTCAGGAACGCCTTGATCGCGCCCTTTACGGTGATCATGCTGCAAATTCCGTGGCTTCTGAACGGGGTGGTGATCTCGGAGGTGCTGTTCAGTTACCCGGGCTTCGGCTGGACCCTCTACGAGGCGGCGGTGAACAACGACATCGAGCTGCTCCTGGCCTCGTCGGTGGTGGCGGTGGTCGTCGTGCTGGTGACGCAGCTGATCTCGGATATCGGCTATGTCTACCTCAATCCCCGCATCCGGATTTCGTAAGGAGACGCGCGCATGGACCCCCTCAGCTGGTTCGATATCCTGGCCCGCGCCGCCCAGCAGTTTCTGCCGGTCTGGATCGCCCTGGTCGTGACCTTTGCCCTGTCGATCCGCTTCCGGCGGCGGCTGGGCCTGTATGGCAAGCTTTTCGATTCCCCGATCGGCATGATCGGTTTCGGCATCGTGATGTTCTGGCTGTATACCGCGCTCTTCGCCGGGCTGATCGTCACGCATGACCCTCTGGCGCAGGTCAGCGGGCTCAGGAACGCCGCGCCGGGCTCGGCGCTGCGCGCGCCGACGGATCTTTATCCCTATTACCTTTTCGGTGGGGACAGCCTGGCGCGCGACGTCTTCTCGCGCATGGTGATGGGCGCGCGCGAGGTGCTGCGGATCGCCCCCTTCGCAGCGATGATCAGCTTCATGATCGGCATTTCGCTGGGCCTGCCCGCCGGCTATTTCGGCGGCAAGCTGGACACCGGGTTGACCTTTCTGGCCAACCTGGTGCTGGCCTTCCCGGTGATCTTGCTGTTCTTCCTGCTGGTCGCGCCCGAGATCCAGCAGACCATCATCCCCAAGGTGATGGCCGGGGTGCTGTTCCTGGCCCCGATCCTGTTCGTCACGGTGTTGCTGAACAGCCGGTTCTTCACCCAGCCGCCAAAGCGCAACCTCTATGTTGGCGTGGTGCTGCTGGTCGGGGCCTGGGCCTATGCGGGGCTGGTGTTCAACGCCGATCCGGTCGGCCTGTGGTCGATGTCGCCCAACCTGCTGAACGTCTTCGTCGCGGTGGTCTTCGTGAACGCGCCGACGGTGTTCCGCATCGTGCGCGGCATCACGCTGGACATCAAGACCCGCGATTACGTCGCCGCCGCCCAGACCCGGGGCGAGGGCCCCTGGTATATCATGCTGTGGGAGATCCTGCCGAACGCGCGCGGCCCGCTGATCGTCGATTTCTGCCTGCGCATCGGCTATACGACGATCCTTTTGGGCACGCTCGGTTTCTTCGGCCTGGGCGTCAGTCCCGAAAGCCCGGACTGGGGCTCGACCATCAACGCCGGGCGTCGGTTGCTGACGGTCTACCCGCACCCCGCGCTGGTGCCGGCCATCAGCCTGATGAGCCTGGTTCTGGGCCTGAACCTGCTGGCCGACGGGCTCAGGGAAGAAAGCCTCAGGGACTGATGACCGCGGCGCGTCCCCTCATTTCGCCGCAATGACTCCACGGGGGTCCGGGGGTGTGAACCCCCGGCCCGTCCACCGACACAGGAGAGACCGATGACCACCTGGACCCCCGACCAGCCGATCCTCGAAATCGAGAACCTCTCGATCAGCTTCTTCACCCGCCTGCGCGAGATCCCGGCGGTGATGGATTTTTCCTGCACCGTCATGCCCGGCGAGGCGATGGGCCTGGTGGGGGAATCGGGCTGCGGCAAGTCCACGGTCGCGCTAGCGGTGATGCGCGATCTTGGGGTGAACGGCCGGATCGTCGGCGGCAGCATCCGGTTCAAGGGCCGAGACCTGACAAACATGTCGCAAGAGGACCTGCGCGGCCTGCGCGGGTCCGAGATCGCCATGATCTACCAGGAACCCATGGCGTCGCTGAACCCGGCGATGAAGATCGGCGCGCAACTGGCCGAGGTGCCGATGATCCACGGCGGCATGTCCAGATCGGACGCGCTGGCGCTGGCCCGGCAACTGGTGGCTGACGTGCGCCTGCCGGACCCGGACCGGATCCTCAATTCCTATCCGCACCAGTTGTCGGGCGGTCAGCAGCAGCGCATCGTCATCGCCATGGCGCTGATGTCCAAACCGGCGCTTCTGATCCTCGACGAGCCGACCACCGCGCTCGATGTCACGGTCGAGGCCGGGATCGTCGATCTGGTCAACGATCTGGCCGAGAAATACGGCACCTCGATGCTGTTCATCTCGCACAACCTGGGCCTGGTGATGGAGGTCTGCGACCGCATCACCGTGATGTATTCCGGCGAGGCGGTCGAAACGGGCGACATCAAGGACGTGTTCGACAAGATGCGCCACCCCTATACGCAGGCGCTGTTCCGGTCGATCCCGCTGCCCGGCGCCGACAAGACCACGCGCCCGCTGCGCGCCATTCCCGGCAACTTTCCGCTGCCGCATGAACGGCCGAACGGCTGCAACTTTGGTCCGCGTTGCGATTATTTCCAGGCCGGGCAGTGCGACGCGACCGACATCGCCATGGCGCCGGTCGCCGGCGACACCCGCCACGACAGCCGCTGCCTGAAGTTCGACGCGATCGACTGGGACGCGCCGCTGCCCGCCGCCGTGCAGCACGACGCATCGACCATCGGCGAGGTCGTGCTGCGGATGGACGACGTGCGCAAATACTACGAGGTCGCGGCCTCGTCGCTGTTCTCGGGCGGGGACACCAAGGTGGTGAAGGCCAATGAAACCCTCAGCTTCGACGCGCGCGAGGGCGAGACGCTGGCCATCGTCGGCGAGTCTGGCTGCGGCAAGTCCACCTTTGCCAAGGTGCTGATGGGGCTGGAAACGGCGACCGCGGGAAACATCATGCTGTTCGACGAGAACGTGCAGAACAC